>JANOBM010000223.1:0-3164 GCA_031411655.1 Planctomycetaceae bacterium | reverse complement strand
TTGGCTGGGTGGTGACCGCGTCGGGCGGCGTGGACGTAAATGCCTTCGAAGTGGTTTCAAAACAGGTAACGGCTCCCGAACTTGCTGAAATTCGTGACCGGAAACCCGCTAGCGATGCCGGACGCTGGTGGTGGAACGGCTCGTCCGGCTCCTGACGTTGTTACTCGAGAGACTGGGCTAACGCCTTGTTCTGTCGTGTCGCTGTTATCCGCGAGTTGAAAATCGCCCCAGTAGCTACTTCAACCAGTTGGGGCTCGCGTTTTTTCGGCATGCTGGTCACTTGCTCAAAGTCGCGTCTGAAAGCGCTGGAAACGTTCACCGAAGCGAGTCGCTGGCTTCGCCTCCATGAGGCCTGCCACGATCGGACGTTCCCACCGTGGAAGTCGAAGGTCGAGTTCTCGGGGACGTTTTATGCTCATTCCACACGCGATCAACAGCGCGAGCAGCCGGCGGAGAATGCGTTGCATGCGGTCCGGACTGTCGTTGTCCGTGTTGCACTGTGCTTGAGAGTTCAGGCGGTTTCCGCGTATCGGTCCCCGGTGTCTTCGGGTGAGTAAGCGGGGAAGATTAGCGTTGGACTTCTCTGTAGGAACCGAAGAACACGCCGGTCACAACAATGCAGTGGAGCCTACTCGCCGCCGTATTGTCGAGTGATCGCCAAGCAAAGCCCAATGCCGATGGGTACCGAGTTCACCTATGGGCACCGACTTCTTTATTAAGCACGACCCGCCGCGCTGCACGCCGGATCGGCAAGAACGCATTAACGGCGGGCCATCATGCTTGCCGAAGGCTGTCACGGCGTCAGTAAACGGAACGGCGTTTGCGATTGTGTTTACGCTTCCACGAAGTGTAAGCACCGCTTCGTTTTTCCACATCGTGACAAAGCAGGATACGAAATGAGATATGCGTTATTTACTCGTCGATTGAGATCGCTTGCATCGTTAGCAGGTGTACTGTCGCTGAGCGTATTGGGCTTTAGTGCCTTTTCGCAGCCCCCCCAGCCACCTCCCGACGTGGCTGATAATCAATCAGATAGTGGTTTAGAAGTAACAGATAGTTCTACAAGCGATCAGGACCAAGGAGTTGAGTATCTGACGCGTGGCCCTATGCACGAAGCCTTTGCGGAACCATACCAGGCGGACCCGGAAGCGATGCCAATTATCGCGGAGCAGCCACCAGATCCAATCAATGAGCTGCCGCCAGTTTACATGCCTGAAGGCGATCAAGTCGTCTGGATTCCAGGTTATTGGGCATGGGATGAGGAGCGATCCGATTTCATCTGGATCAGTGGTGTTTGGCGAGATTTGCCGCCTGGCCAGCAGTGGGTTCCAGGATATTGGCATCCAGCGGCCAATGGTTACCAGTATGTAAATGGTTTCTGGACCGGGGATGACGTCGCTGAAGTTGTGTACCTACCTACTCCGCCGGCGTCGCTCGAGCAAGGTCCTTCGTCACCTTCACCGGGTGAAGATTTCTTCTACATCCCAGGTTGTTGGGTTCATCAGAACAATGATTATCAATGGCAGCCTGGATACTGGTCAGCAGTGCAGGAAAACTGGGTCTGGACGCCCACTCGTTACGTTTGGACTCCGCGCGGCTGTGTTTATCAGCGAGGTCACTGGGACTATGACGTTCCCTACCGAGGGGTGATGTTTTCGCCTGTCTATTACCAGCAGCCGATCTATCGACATACTCAGTTTTCGTATCGCCCTCGCTATTCGATTAACACAGGGTTAGCTTTGTTTGCCAACCTCTTCGTTCGCTCCAATAACTCACAATATTATTATGGCGACTATTACGGTCCGCAGTATGCGAACCATTATCACCCATGGGCAACTCATTACCATGGAACTCGGCACTATGATCCGTTCTATTCAAGTTACTCTCATCGAGCGTCAGGCAGCTTTCTAGGTGGCGCCGGTTTTGGAGGTACACAATTTCTTAATTGGGTATTAAACCAGCATCAGCTCATTGCAAAGAACGCTCAGTATCGCCCTCAGCGGACTATTTCTGCACAGCGACAATTCTTGTTAACGAACCGAAATGCCGATTTAGACCCCACGATTCTGCACCTCGCTGCGATTGGCAATTCGTTGGAGAACCTAGTGAACTCGAACGATGAGGGGCTTCAGTTCCGGCGACTGAGTCAGGCCGAGGTAGAAAACGCAAGTGAAGAGACGAAACCATTGCGTAAGTTGGAACGTGACCGAGCGAAACTAGAGGGCGAGTCCGCCACTGGAGAGCTTCAGGTTGACAACGGTGAAAAAGTTAAAAACGGCGACAAGGCAAAGGGTAACGGAAAGTTAGAGATAGCGAACGAGCAACGGGGCAAACTTCAAATCCCGAAACGCGCACCTTCGGCTATCGGCGGGCGCGTGCGCAGCGACAATTCTGGCGTGGCTAAAAATGGAAAACCGGATGCCCAGGGGAATGCTCCCAAGAAGAACGGAGCCGCGGGCAAAGCCCCTACCGGAACTGCCGGCTTTGGCAAGACGGACGGAGAACAAGTCAACGCTGATAATGACGGGGACAAAAAGCCTGATGCTCGAGGTCGGGATGAATCTTCATCAGCGAAGCGGCCCACTGATGCCTCACAAAAGGGTAATAAAGACGCATCGGGGATAGACCGGCAGGACGAGCTGAGGCTGTCGCGGCCCAAGAATGTACCGTCATTTCCGCCGCGTGAGCGAAGTATCAAGGTACCGCGCACGCCAGATGGCAACGTAGGTGAAAACAACCCCAGTGCTGGAGCGGGCAAGGTACCTGATGGTCCTCGCAATGGTCCAAAACCTCAGGCGCAACCTTCGGTTCCAAAGATGCGCACTGCTCCGGGACAAGCGTCGCCGCCAGTCGGTCAACCTCAGGGCAAAAAGGGCAACGCTACAGGGAAGGGCCCCGGTTCCAATCCTAGCGGTGAAGTTGCCCCCTTGGTACCCAAAGGTCCGAAACCAAGTCTAGGTCCGAAACCAAGTCAGGGTCCCAAGTCAAGTCAGGGTCCCAAGTCAAGTCAGGGTCCAAAACCAAGTCAGGGCGGCAAGCCTGGGAAAAAAGGCAGTGATGGACCTTCAGGTAAGTAGTTACAGCTTGATGAAGGTGCGGTATGTCCACTTGGAGAAGTTCGCTGACTGGCCGACACGATTCGTTTTGACGACGTTAGCCAAACG
>JANOBM010000222.1:0-19491 GCA_031411655.1 Planctomycetaceae bacterium | reverse complement strand
GTCCGTGCAAAATCGGAATCCGTCTGGCGGGGCCCCATCTTCGTTTCCGTCGCAGCCATTGCATGTTTCCTTATGATTGTCATCGCCGGAACGCCGTCAGGTTATTCGGCGATCTGGTACTCCGCACGTCCAATCGTACCGCTTGTCACTTTGATTGGCTCGTGGATGCTGGTGACGCGTTCTGACCTCACGAGCGTGCAAAGGCAAACTCTTTTTGTCGTGTTGGCAATAACGTCAACTGTCAGCCTGCTGCAGTATCCGTACTCTTTTGGAGTCTACTTCTGCTACGTCGCACCATTGGTCTTGCTGGCAGCCTCTCATGTCACAACGCTTATTCCTCACTCACTTCGCTATTTGCAGCTAGGCACCCTAGTCGTCTACCTCGTGTTCGCTGTTGTTTGGTTGAATCGTGGCTACGTCCGATCGATCGGCGTGTCGTATGTGCATATTGACGAGACGGCGACAATGAAGTCACCTCGCGCGAGTTTGACGGTACCCGCGATTGAGTCGCGGCTTTACGCGAACGTAGTCGACGAAATATCTCGGCATGCCAAGCCAGGTTCATTCATCTATGCGACCAGCGATTGTCCGGAAATCTATTTTTTGTCGGATTGTCGCAACCCCACCAGAACGTTTTACGACTTCTTCGACTCCGATTTCGAGTCGGATCCGGTGGGACGTGTTGAACGGCAGGTTAAGATGCTTAAAGCACAGGAAATAAACCTTGTGGTGATTCGTTGGATGGGGGAGTTTTCTGGACCGCCGAGTGAAGAATTCCTTTTGCAGTTGCACTCGCATTTCCCAGCAGGCAAACACTTCTGGCTTTATCCTGAGCGTGCAGCCATGGCAACGCCGACATTTAGTGTCATTTGGCGTGAATGAAATGTTTGTTTGGAAAAACGAAATTTGCTCATGTTGAAGAAGTTCAGTGGCTTGATGGAAAACACAACGGCTTATCGGCTTTGGCAAGCTCCATTTGCCGACGCAAAGATAGGTCCACTGCTCCGTCACAATGATTTTTCCAGAATCCGAAGAGTCTTGGACGTTGGTTGCGGCCCCGGGACAAACTGTTTGTACTTCAAGACGTGTGATTACACTGGATTCGACATCAACCCAAGCTACATCGAGTACGCAACGCGCCGATTCGGACGGCATTTTGTCGTTCAAGATGTTTGCACCTTCGAAGCGAATCCAAGTGAGCGATTCGATTTCGTGCTACTCAATAGCCTCCTTCATCACTTGACCGATGACGAAACGAATCGGATTCTTGGGCGAATTGGCCCCCTGCTCACACCCGATGGTCACGTTCATATCATTGATTTGGTCATGCCATTAAAGCGCGGAATCCCAAGATGGTTGGCAGCGAATGATCGAGGAGATTACCCACGATTGTTATCATGCTGGCGGGACATTTTTGAGCGGCACTTCGAATCTATTGTCTTTGAAGCGTATCCGATTAGCCTGTTGGGATTCGACCTCTGGAACTTGGTCTATTTTAAAGGGAAACCCAAGGAGTGAACGACGCGCCCATGATTTCGATTGCCGTTCCTGTTTACAACGAGGAGTCGATTGTTAATGAGTTGCTTCGTCGATCGCTCCAAGTGCTCGATTCGCTTCCCGGAGGACCTCATGAGATTGTCTTAGCAGATGATGGAAGCCGAGACGCGACTTGGTCGATGATTGAAAAGGCGGCCGCGGAGGATCCCCGAGTGGTCGGAGTTTCCCTTTCGCGAAACTTCGGTCATCAGGCGGCGATTGGCGCGGCGCTGGATCATGCAACCGGGGACTGGATCGTAGTGATGGATGGAGATTTACAAGATCCGCCGGAGTCGATTCCCCAGCTTGTCGAAGAATGTCAAAAGGGATTTGAAGTCGTTTATGTGGTGCGAGTGAAACGCAAAGAGGGATTACTGCTGCGAAGTGGCTACGCGTTGTTCTATCGATTGATCGCCATGCTTGCGGATTTGAAGCTTCCCGTAGGTGCCGGGGACTTCGCAATCATGTCGCGGCGAGTTGCAGATCTTGTGCGCCAATCGCCTGAACGGCAGCGTTATTTACGCGGACTCCGCACCTGGTACGGCTTTCGTCAAAAAGGGATTGAAATTGAACGAGACGCAAGGCATTCAGGCAAATCAAAATATAGCTTGAGGAGGCTATGCCGCTTAGCCTTCGATGGTGTCTTTGCGTTCTCGGTGATTCCGATTCGTTTGGCTACGGCCTTTGGCGTGTTGACAGTAACTTTTTCCGTTCTGTTCGCGATCTACTCGATGGTCGTCAAGCTCGCATATGGCTATTCACCCGTTGGCTTTACGGCACTCATTTGTTCGATCACGTTTCTCTCGGGCGTCCAATTGTTGTTCTTGGGGGTGATTGGGGAGTACATCGGTCGCATTTATGAGGAAGTGAAGCAACGGCCTCACTATGTCGTGGAGAAGGTCGTGGGGCTGACACGTCATGGACAGTGATTATGGAAAGGCGTACGAGCGGCTTTTCCGGGAACACTGGTGGTGGCGAGCGCGCGAAGAGTTTTTGATGTCGGTTCTGAAAACGCTCTCACTTCCTCCACGGCCTACCGTGCTAGACATCGGTTGCGGCGGGGGCTGGTTCTTTGATCGACTTGCGACACTCAACGCAAACGTCGAAGGTTTGGAGTTCGATTCCGCTTTGGCGACGTCGGATTCGACGAAAAGCAGACGTATTCACGTTGGCCCGTTTGATAGAACCTTTGATCCAAAGAAGAAGTATTCGTTGATCTTGATGCTCGACGTACTTGAGCATTTGCCGGACCCAGAGGCTGCACTGATTCACGCGACAGAGTTATTAGAACCAAATGGTCGGATCGTGATTACGGTTCCCGCGTTTCTGTGGCTATGGACGAAGCACGATGAGCTCAATCGTCACTTCACTCGATATTCAAAACGAAGTTTTCTGGAATTGGCGAACCGAACGCCGCTTCGCATCGACCGGTCTCAGTACTTTTTTCACTGGTTGGTGCCGCTGAAAATTGGGGTCCGATTGAAGGAAGCACTGGTCGCGACGGACCCTAGCCCCCCAACCGTTCCGCCTGCAATTGTCAACAAAGCAATGTACGGACTTTCTCGCGTCGAGCAAAATCTCTGGGGCCGCTTACCGCTCCCATTTGGAAGTTCGCTGTTAATCGTTGGTGGCTCGTCACGGAACGACCCTCAGGTGCCGTTGGGATCTGCCGACAAGTCTGCGTGATCGAACTGAAAGGCAGGGGGCGAATGTATCCGTGTGCCGCCAAAAACGCTGATTCATCGGTGTTTGACCATCGCGTTGGGTACCTTTTCGAACGTTATGCGTTAGCCTATCGCAATACAGAGCCCTGAATTCATTGCGAATTCTTGCCCAGAACGGATGGACTGGCATTTGATTCTGTGTATCACCCCAGTTCTAATAGGGAACGGTATTGAGCCACTGCTCGGCGAGTGTGTTCTGAGTAGCGATTCGACCGGCGACGACGACCGACTAGCGCTAGGCCAAGTTCCCACCTTTGCAGATTACAACCGCGAATGTTGCGGTTTACTTACGACTTCTTCCAGTGCCCCATGCAGCCAAAAAATCCTGTGACAGCGACTCCTCCGCCAGTGCAAATCGATAACGAAGACTTGGCCCGGGCGGCGAAACTCGTCGAATCCTGCAATGCGGTGCGCGAGCAATTAGCAAAAGTGGTCGTCGGGCAATCCGAGGTGATTGAACAACTCCTGATAGCGATTTTGGCCCGCGGACATTGCCTCCTGGAGGGCGTGCCAGGGGTGGCGAAGACGTTGATGATTCGCACGCTCGCCGAATCCATGGATTTGCGGTTCCGTCGCATTCAGTTCACTCCCGATCTGATGCCTGGCGATATCACAGGCACGGACATCATTCAGGAAAACCCGCAATCGGGTAAGCGTGAAATGGTGTTCCAACAGGGGCCTGTATTCACCCAAGTGCTCTTGGCGGATGAAATCAATCGCACGCCACCAAAGACTCAAGCCGCATTGCTTGAAGCGATGCAGGAACATGAGGTGACCGCCGGTGGAAAGACCTACCGACTCGAAGAACCTTTCTTTGTCCTCGCGACTCAAAACCCGATCGAGCAAGAGGGGACCTATCCGTTGCCCGAAGCGCAGCGAGATCGATTTTTGTTTCACGTAGTCGTTAGCTATCCGAGCCGCGATGAAGAGGCAGAAATCATCGATCGAACCACCGGTGGTACCTCTGCAAAAATCCGAGGTGTCATCGACGGCGAAGAGATCATTCGCTTTCAGCAAGTGGTGCGCAGCGTGCCGCTATCGGACAGTGTCAAGCAGTTCGTGCTGAATCTGGTCCGTACGCTTCGCCCCAAAGATCCTTCGGCTTCCGCCTGGGTAAAGCAGTACGTCGAATATGGTCCTGGCCCTCGCGCTTGCCAGCAACTGGTACTTGGTGGGAAGGCGCGAGCGTTGCTGCATCGCCGACATCATGTCACGATCAGCGATATCGAAGCACTTGCTTTGCCGGTGCTTCGCCACCGTCTGGTGCCAACGTTCACCGCCGAAGCGGAAGGAATGACGACGGACGATCTTGTCGTGAGAGCCCTTCGCGATGTTCCACGGCCAACAGCAAGCTTGCTTTAAAGCGCTGGCATTCATCCCAACATCACCAGCGATTAAGTGTCGGCGTCCAACTCGGCGTGAGTCTTTTGAATAATGCAAATTGGCGAAGTCCTTACACCGGCTGAACGTGATCGTATCAGCGGGCTGCAGTTAACAGCGCGTCAAGTCGTTGAAGGGTTCTGTTCAGGCCTGCACAGTTCTCCGAACAAAGGGTACAGCGTTGAATTCAAGGAGCATCGCCAGTACGTACAGGGTGATGAAATCCGATCGATCGATTGGAAGGTTTATGGAAAAACTGATCGTCTTTATGTTCGTGAGTTTGAAGAAGAGACAAATCTGCGCGCGACACTTGCGGTCGACTGCAGTGGCTCGATGAACTATGTCGGTTCGCGGGGTGGAATGTCAAAGTTTCAGTACGCGATCCGTTTGGCTGCCTCGCTCGCCTATTTGATGATTGGTCAACAGGACGGTGTCGGCCTGGCAACGTTCGACACGAAGGTTACCGAGTTTCTTCCGCCGCGAAGCCGGGCCTCTCATTTACAAGCAATTTTCGCTGCATTGCAGCGTCGCCCGCCAGGCGGAGAGACTGAACTTGGAGAGGTCCTTGGCGGACTTGCGGTAAAACTTCGCAGGCGAGGCTTGGTGGTTTTAATCTCGGATTGCTTCGGAGATGTCCCTCGCCTGATGCATGCGCTCTCGCATTTTCGCCATGCGCGTCATGAGGTTTTGGTGATTCAAGTACTCGACCCCGACGAAGTCGATTTCCCTTTCACGGGAAGACTGCGCTTTCGTGATTTGGAACGTGTTGGCGTGTTTGAAGAAGTAGACGCAGCGTCTCTACGGGACGCTTATCGAGCGAAGTTTGCTGCGTTCCAAAAGGAACTTGCCGATGGTTGCGGTCGAGCTCGGATTGACCTTTTGACGATGCAGACAGACAAGCCGTTTGATGCGGGATTAGCAGCCTACCTGGCGTCGAGAAGGCGGCTGAGATGATTTTTTTAAATTGGCTTCTCGCCCTGGGTGCCCTCGCATTCACCGTACCTCTCGCCATTCACCTTTTGTTTCGCCATCGGTTTGAGATCGTGGACTGGGGTGCCATGCGATTTCTCGAATCGGTCGTTCGATTGAATCGAAAGCGTCTGAAACTCCTGAATCTTTTGCTTCTTCTGATCCGCTGCTCGATTCCCATTCTGCTCGCATTCTGTCTTGCCAGACCGGTGATCACCGGATGGAAGTCACTGCCGGGCGATGAGCCAGTAGCGATGGTGTTGGTTCTCGACACCAGCCATTCGCTCGCCTCTGCTATCGAGGGTCAAAGTAGCAACCGATTCCAACGAGTTGTCAATTCGGCAGAGGCGATTGTAACCGCCTTGCCACGTGGATCGGATGTGATCCTTGTAACAAGTGCAAAAGCAGGCCAGGATGACGAAACCGGATCCATGCGTGGTGATCCCCAAGAGACGCTTGCGACGCTTCAGTCACTTAAGATCGGCGGTAGGCCATTGGTCCTTGAAGCGGTCCTCTCTGAGGCGATTCGCAAACTTTCGGAGACCACCACTGAACGGCGACAAATCGTGATGATCAGCGATCAAAGAGCCAGTGACTTCAGCCAATCGCTGATGGATGACCTGCGAACGATTGGAGAACGAGTCGCAACGCTGACGCCTCGTCCGACCATCGCCTGGGTCGACGCCTGGAAAGATCTTCCAGCAATGGAGAACAACCGTCGCATCATTCGCCTTGAACCGACGGCCGCAGCCGGAGTTCCCGGTCAGAAAGTCTTGTGGAATGTCGAGGCGAGACTCGATGGCGACGCAGCGATCACGACCAGTTTGGCAATCGTTGTCGACGGAGAGAGCATCGAAAGCAAACCGGTTGAATTTCGTGGAGGCGCCGCGAACCTTTCGTTTGAAACGGTTTTCGAGCGACCTGGGCATCATGTCGTTCAAGTGGCATTACCAGCCGAAGATGGCTTTTCGCCAGACGATTCACAGTCCCGCAACTTCATAGTTTACCCGCCTCTGGAGGTTTGGTTGGTCGATGGAACCCCGAGCGATAAGCCATTGCAATCCGATACTGATTACCTCGCGATCGCACTTAGCCCTTTTTCGCTCGCGGGCGAAAGGGCAGTCGATCTATTTCGTACGGTGCAAGTATTAGAGCGCGAAATGGATGCAAAGAAAGACTCTCATCCAAAACTGGTGGTGCTCGCTGATGTAGGGACCGTATCTCCAACGACGGCAAAATGGCTGACTGACTTTGTTGAGAACCAGGGCGGAGTACTCGTCTGCTTCGCAGGGCCTGCAACGGATGGTGAGCTTTGGGACAAGCAACTACTCATGACCTCCGGCACGCCCATGCTGCCGATGGCTTGGGGCTCCATCGAGAACGCATCTGAAGGGACCGCGGGCTTTAAGATTGATGACAAGGTCCTGACCTATCCTCCTTTGGCGTCCTTTGCAATGGAAGCCAAAGGCACCTTGGGCTCTGTCGATGTTTTTAAATATCGCAAGCTCACGAAGCGTGTGTCGTCGGACGAAAGTAAGGTCGTAATGCGACTCCAAAACGGGGACCCACTTCTAGTCGTCTCTTCGGTTGGGAAGGGACAAATCATGCAAGTCGCAACCACTGCGAACGATCGCTGGACAAGCCTGCCACGCAGGCTCGCATTCGTGCCGCTGGTACAGCGACTATTCATGCACCTGGCCACCGGTGAAAATCAAATCGTTACACCGGAGGCCGGTGAGCCGATCGTGTTAGGCCTCGAATCATTGGCAACTTCCGCTAACCCTGCTGCGGGACCGGTAGGGGAGAAGGGCAGTACAACGGATAGTAAAAACGCTCCAGCCGGTATTACTGGGAAATGGCAAGTCAGCACTCCTGAAGGTGTCGTGGTGAGTGTTCCGATTGAGTCGAATCAGCTGAAATTCACAGGCACTTACGCATCGGGCACCTACCGTTTTTCGTCGGATCAGGGTGATGTTGCCTACTCAGGTATCAACGTTCCGGAGGCAGAACTGAAGTTGACAGCGGTCGAGGCAAACGTTCGAGACGATGCAACGAACCGTATCGGAGCGATTCGTTACGCGTCTGTTACCGAGTATCAGAACGATGATTCGACCCGCCGATTTGGGCGAGGCATTTGGCGTTACTTGCTGATCGCGTTGCTTGCGGCGCTGATCATTGAACCATTTGTCCAACAACGTGGCGCGAGGTTGGTCTCGTGATACGACTATTCTTTCAAGGTGAACTATCGGTCGTTTGGACCACGACCTTAGCGTTTGTTGTGGCGGTAGCCGTCGCGTGGTATTACAGCCGCGAAACTCGCGTTCTCGCGATGCCGCATCGTTGGCTTTTGCCATTTCTTCGCGCCCTAGCCATCTTTCTCGTCATTTTCATGCTCGCTGGGCCTATGATGGAGTTTCGACGCGAACGAGGAAAAATCGCCACGGTAAACGTGTTTATCGATGCGACGGATAGTATGAAGTTCACTGATCCAAGCCAAGTCGTCGGCTCGCCAAATTCCCCCGACCTTGCCTCCGATTCAGATACAGAGCAGTCGCTTTCATCAAGCGACGCAATGGTTGACAATGGGCCTACCCGGATGGTTCGCGCCGTAAAACTAATTCTCGGCAGTGGGTTAGAAAAAGGTTGGCTGGATTCGGTGAAAGCAACACACCGTGTCAAGTTGTATTTGGTTGGTGGTGACGCGTCCGAACCGATCTACGATTCGCTGTCGCCTGACCCGCCACCCAAGTCCATCGATATTGATCAGTCGAAGCTAGATCGTTCCACCACAGACTTAAGCAGTCCGATTGGCAACCGCGTTCTCGCAGCGATTGACTCCTCTGTCAAGTCGACCGGGGGCGATGCCGCTGCGATAGAAAACCCGAAGAGCGATCAATCGAATGCTGGTAAACCTGGTACCGGTGCGGAAGTCGTCGTGATTCTTAGTGACGGACAGCATAACGCAGGTCGATCACCTGAAGAACTTGCCAAACAGATGGGTGACCTCGCGGTCCCTGTCTTCACGATTGCCTTCGGGCAAAGGGTGGAGCCTATCGATCTTGCCATTCTTGATATCGATGCGCCGCCGCTTGTCGCATCAACCGGTCGCGCAGCAGGGACATTGTCAATCAAGGATCTTGGAAACGTTGGCGACAAGTACCGCGTTCGAATCACATCGGGAAGTGAAATCATTTGGGAAAATGTATTGACGACTGAAAATCAGGTCAGCCGTCGTGTCCCATTTGACTTTTCGGTTGCCGCGTTAGTGGCGAAACAAAAGACGAACGACAATACGGCATTGGATCGGTCCCGAGTGGTCATCCCGTTGCAAGTAACAGTCGAGACAGTCACTGGCGAACATGATCTTGCGAACAATACGATGGAATACCGATTATCGGCATCCACTCGTACGCGAAAAATGTTGATCGTCGATTCCAGAAGTCGTTGGGAAACGCGATACATTCGCAATGTCTTTGAACGCGATCCGACCTGGAACGTAGAGACGATCATACTTTGGCCGGATCGATCCAGTTTAGCAGCCCTCGACGAAGTCCAGCCCGAGTTTCCCAATGACCAGAAGGAATTGTCCGCGTTTGACATCATCGTTTGGGGCGACGTGGATCGACAGGCACTGACGGGCGATCAACTTTTATTGGTGCGAGACTTCGTCGCTAGGGGCGGCGGGTTGGTGCTAATCGATGGTGATCGCAATCATTTGTCAGAACTCACGGGATCAGTTCTTGAAGACTTGATTCCCATCCGTTCTCTTAGCCAGAGGATCGAGCAGCCGATGAAGCTTACGCTAACAGCGGTTGGAGCCGAACGGGCGGCCATGGTACTTTTGCCAGGAAGTGTCACACCGGAAGAAAACGAACGTACCTGGAATGAATTGCAGGCACCTACTTCGATCAAAGATGTAGAGGTGTTGCCCGGCGCCGAAGTCTGGTTGGAATCTCGCGTTGACGGAGCGACGAAAACGGCACCCGTGCTTGTCAGTCGCTTGTTTGGAGGAGGTCAAGTTGTTTACATGGCAACCGATCAAACCTGGCGATGGCGGTATCGCGTGGCCGATCTCTATCACGCTCGGTTCTGGAACCAGCTTGTCGAAGCGATCATGCAGCCTCCTTTTGACGTACGTGATCAATACATCGCATTATCAACGGGCCCAGCTCAATATCGAGCAGGCGAGCGAGCCACCATTCGTGCACAGCTTCGCGATGCAAGTAGTTCACCCGTTACGGACGCTGTCGTCGACGTGGTATTAAAAGTCGACGGTGTCCAGCGTGAGGTCGTTCCGCTGAGACTTGTCGACGAGGCTCGCGGAATCTATCAGGGCGAAAGCTCGCCTATGGATTCAGGAAATTTCGAAGCGACGGTAAGGTCCTCGGGGTACACCTCATCCTCTGCCGTAGTCAGTACTTTTCTGGTTTCCCCGCCGCCCAATCGAGAAAACTTTCGATTGTCACAAAACTCGGAATTGTTATCCGCGATGGCTGCTGCTTCTGGCGGAATCTACGTAGACGAAGCGGACGCGAAAAAGGTTTGGGATGCCATACAACCGCTCAGTGACGGTAAAATCGAAACGACGAAACTAGCAATGGCTCAATCTTTCATTTGGTTCTTCTTGTTAATCGGTATCCTTGCGATGGAATGGTGGCTGCGCAAAAAAGTGGGGCTTGTCTGAGATGAGTATCGCGATTGACCCGGTGATTCAACGTAAACTGAATCAATTCATTGACCGTCGACGCCGCTGGACCATTGCATACGCATTGTTCGTGGCGCTCGCGGTATGGGTTGCTGGAATACTTCTATTCACGCTGATCGATAGCCTGTGGATCATCGACCGAGGCCATCGGTCATTGTTGTCATTGGCAACTTATATCTTGGCTGCGATTGCAGCCGTCTTGGTGGCTATGCGCCGATTACGCGGCGATGATCCATTAAAGCGTGCCGCGATCGCCATTGAGAATGCAACACCAGCATTGAAGGATCAACTGCTGTCAGCGGTCGAATTGTCGCGGGTCGCTGCAAACAGTGAATCGTCGGCTTCGCATTCTTTTATCGGTGCCTTACAGCAGAACGTTGCCTTGAAACTGCGGACCGTCGACGTAAGGTCGTTGCTTCCTGCTCGACTATTGACCAAACCTTTCGCGATCGCCGTCGCGGCGGTGTTGGTATGCATTGTCCTTTCCGTGATTCCGCAATTGGAGTTTGGACGACGATTTGCCCGGGCAGTCGTACCGGGTTTCGATATTGATCGGGTTTCGCGAACACGGATCTTAATCGAACGTCCAACCCCGCCATCTCGTACAGTGCCGATGAATGAAATCACGGCTATCGTCGCGAGGCTTGAAGGCGACCTCCCCGAATCCGCTTCCCTAGAATGGTATAGCGACGACGGGTTCGATGGCGACCTTGAGATGCACCTGTCGACGTTAGCCGCTACCGTAAACGAGTCCAATGGCCCCGCGACCTCGTATTCGGTCAATCTCCCGGTCAATCAGTCTCCGCTGTCTTATCGAATCATTGCAGGAGACGGCGTGACCAAATGGCAAAGACTTGAACCCCGCGAGCGTCCGTCTGTCGTTGAATTTGAGATGGTGTTGACGCCTCCGGAATACACCAAATTGCCGCCAACCACATTGTCAAAAACAGACGGCAACATCCGCGCATTGAAGGGCTCTCGAGTCCAACTTCGTCTGCGATTCAACATGGACGTAAAGAACGTCGTCATGCGAACGTTGAATTCAGACCAACAGTTTCCGTTGATTCAAGATGGTGATCGTTGGATTGCAGAAACCTCCGTATCGATCGACGACCGATATCAGATTCTAGCAACCTCCGCTGAGACCGACTTCGACAATCCGCTTAGTCCGCAGTACAGCATTTCTGCGTTAGAAGACGCACCTCCGCTTGCGACATGGAAGGAAAAAAAGAAAACGCTTCCCGCTTCGAAGGCACGTCGCGAATTGGTAACTGCGTTTAGCACCTTGAACCTGGCGGCATCTTTCGTCGATGAAATGCCGATGGCTGACGTGCGACAAGAGATTTCGATCAACGACGGCCCATGGTCATCGAATCCGCTGGCGGGCACGCTTGACGGAAAAGAAACATCGCGAAGTTGGCAATGGGATCTCAACCCGCTCCGCCATAAAGAGCGTGAACTTGCTGCAGGGGATGTGATCAAGACACGAGTGGTTGCCATCGACCGTAAGGGCTCTCGCGGCGAATCATCCATCAAGGAATTCATTGTCAATGATCAAGAATTTGACGCAGTAAAGCAGAAACGCTTACGGTCATGGATCGTCTTCTCGGACGACATTTCAAAATGGCTAGGCGGGGTCACCGCAGCCATGGTTCAATTGAACATCGAAGACAAGCCGGAAGGTTTTAATGAAGAGGAAGCATCCGCAGCCCGCGCTGCGATGCTAAATGACTTGCCAGCCAGAGAAAAGCTGATCGAAACCATGCTTTCCGAATCGCTTCACGAAGCAGAGGCAGCAAAGGTCGAATCGATTGCTCGCGTGATGCGACGGGTCGAAGATGCGATTGCCCAAGCGAGTATGGCCGATGAAACAAAGCGACGGGAATTCGGGTGGATCAAGAATAATGCTGTACTTGTATACGATTCTGTGAGATCCGAGGTCGCCCACCATTTACACATGGTCATGGTTGATAACCTCGAGCGGATGTCAGCTTCTATCGAGCCCACCGTTCGCGAGTCGGACCCAATCGATTGGCAAACTTATCCGCGGTACTTTGAAGTCACACGACAACAATATCAAGAACTTTCAACGTTAATGAAGGAAGCCAGCGGTTCGCTGCCAGATTCAACGCGTCAACACGGAGAAAATCTTCAAAAGTGGATTGATGAAGAAATGAGGCGATTGACCGATGCCATTTTGCAGGGCTCGCAAGAGCAGATTGTTCGTGGAGTCGCGAGGCATACCGTCGATGATCTTCAGCATCGCCGCCGCAACCATGTGGTCGATGGCCGCGTTCCAGCACTTCAAGTTGAGTATCTCAAACGACTGCAAAATGCGATCGGTTGGACACGAGATTCCATCCATCAAATGGCCGCCCTTTCTAAATCGATATCCGATGCCACCGATGCGCTCCGTGCGACCGATAGCGAGCAAGTCCGACAAGCGCGCGAAAAGAAAAGCAAGCTTGATGAGGAACTTTCCTGGCACAAGACGGCGATTATCTCGCGACTTCAACAAGAAGGAAGGCTTCATCGCCTACGACCGGAAGCCGATCAGCGTTACGTCGCTGACACCCACCTACTAGAAAGAGTTCTTGAACGAGTCGGCAGTAGCGATTACGCGGTTCCCAGTGATAAGACACTGGAGGGTATTTATCGTGAAATCGCCAGTGCTTATCACTGGCTCGAATCGAGTCATGAAACCACACAGTGGGGACGCGAACTTCGTTCACTTGCCGATGATGATCGCTGGAACAAAAGTACCGCTTCAGGCCGTGTGGATTCGCCAAACCGTATCGACCGTTACACACAAGGACTTGAGCATTCGGTCAATGGGCTACAGCAAACTGGCCTGCCATGGGCCGAAATGGAACCCATTGCAAGTCTGCGATGGAACCAGGAAATCTCCAGCATCAGTTCTGAAATCACCTCAAGGCGATGGGATCAAAAGGAATATGTTCCAGCCGGCGACAGACTCGGAAAAATCCACGACTCGTTTGTTAAAGGAAGCGCGGCACTTGAACCCCACCTGCTCAAGGCGAGACAGATTCTAGAGGGATTCTTGCCATCGATTGCGGACCAGGCGAGGGAAGCCGCCGAAAAGCTGCGACAGGCGAAACAGGATGGCGAGCCGAACGATCCTGAGAAAGAAAAGGCAGACCAGGAGGATACGTCGAAAGACAAATCCGACGATGAAAAATCCGAGGATCAAAAAGCCAAAGATGCGAAAACCGAGGATCAGAAGGGCAATGAAGATTCGAAGGATGCAGAAAAAACTGCCGAAGATTTGAACGACAGCACGGAATCCACAACGAACCCCGAGCAGGCGCTTCAAGACGCAATGAAACAAACGGAAAAGCTCCGAGAAAGTCTTGCCGATGAAGCAAACGTGCAGGATCTCAAAGATCCCGAGGGCCTGCGTCAAGCGCGCAATGCCGACATCGCTTCCAAAGCGGTTGAAAAGCGAATGGAAGAAGTCAAGGCTGCGGATGAGAGTGCCAAACAAGCATCGATGGATCACGAAGCAGAAGCGAAGAAAGAGCTCGATGAAAAACTAGAAAAAGCTGCGCAAACTCTTGATCAAATTGCCGAGCACTATGAGAAAGAGAAGGCGACCAAAGAAGCCAACGAGTCCGACAAGGGAAGCGATGAGCAATCCGATGGCAGCGAACCACCATCGCTCCAATCATTGGAACAAGAGCTTGGCTTAACCGAATCGCTCGATCAACAATTTGCGAAGAGCAATGCCATCGCGAAAGCAATCAATGACGACCCGCGTGAATTGCTGAAGAAACTTCTGCAAGAGCTAAAACGCAACAAGACGATGCAGGAAGAACTCGAGAACATCGCCGATCAGACGGTTGACGAAGCCCAACGACGGCTTGACGAACAAGCGGCGAGAGAGCGTGACTTGCAATTACAACTAGAACGTAGCGATCCGGCTGTACAAGCCGCCAAACGAGAGTTGGAAGAGGCGGTTCGTCGAACGGCTGAGCGTGGGCAGGAGGTAAAAGACGCACTTCTGACCGCAGCACAGCAGGCTACCAATTCGATTCAAAAACTTCCCGAGTCGAGTGCCAATAAGGCACAGGAAGCCAAAAAGGGTATCGAGAAAGCGTCAGAAACCCTCCAGCAAGCCATCCAAAAGGCGCAGCAAATTGGCTCTGCTGACAATGAACTGCTCGCTGATTTACAGGAACGCGCTGCTGACGTCGAGCAAGCCCTCGGTGAAGCGAACGAGACGCTTAATGAAAGTCAGAAGCCGACCGATGAGATCCTCCGGGACCCCGAGGCGGCGATGGAAGCAAAGTCCCGTGATAACGCTCAACGTGACATGGAGAATATCCAGCGTCGCGCCCGCGACAATCAAACGCAATTTGCCAGAAATGCACAGCGACGTGCGGAACAGCAGCATCAACAGGCGGAGCAGGAACAAAAACAGGCCAAAAGTCAGCTCGATCGCGAGGAAGACAATCTGCGTAAGACCGAAGACAAGGTAAAGCGGGAACCCGACAACGCAGGGCTCAAGGCAGAAGCGGAACGTTTATCAAGAGAAGTTGCTAAGGCGAAAGCTCGTGCCGAGGCGACCAACCAGCGAGCCGAATTGACCAAACAATCCATCGATCAGTCCAAAGCACGGCTTGATCAAGTCGCAAACTCTCCCTTGCCAGCGCTCGACTCACCACAGCCGCCTGCGCAACTCGCTAAGGCCATGCAAGAGAAGGCCAGCCAGCAGTTGGAAAATGTCCGTGAGCAACTCAAACAATCGATGCAAGCAAGTAGTGAAGCAAGCTCGTTGGAGCCGACTTTTGAATCGCTGGATTCGACCTTGCCGGCGCAACAACGCGTTGCGTCGGAGGTAGCCGATACGGCTGAAGACCTTGCCCGGGCAGCGCGTCACCAACAACGTCTCGGCCAACTTCAAATGGCAAATCAAACCGCAGAAATGTCGGAAGCGGTAAAGAATATTGCTACGGGTGAAGCGCAGCAGGCTAGCGAATCACTGGCAGATGCAAAACAGGCGCTAAGGCCAACGGCACCGCCTGCCGCGCAGGGCGATCAACAGGCAGCACCCCCTGCTCCCAATCTCAATAAAGCAAATGCGGAATCGAAAGCAGCTCGCTCAGAGATGCGACAATCTCAATCAGCGCTCGCGGAACAGGCGAAAGCACTCGCTGAAGCTTCGGCATCGACCGCGCAATCGCCGTCAAACGATAACGCTTCGCCAAGCCAGCCTTCCTCGAACGCCTCTGCTCAAGCTGCCGAGTCGGCGCAGCAAATGGCACGCACGCTGGACGAACTTGATCAAGCGTTGTCTTCGTCGCCGCCAAAAGATGGCCCACCGTCGTCTGCCTCCACCCCGTCAGAATTGGCGACGCTCAAGGCTGCCGCCCGCCGTCAATCGCAGAAGATGGCGATGCAGCGCGGACCAAAAGGCCAGAAGCCTTCACCACCATCCGATACACCCTCTCCACCATCCGAGTCGACCACGTCTGGAGATGGGGATTCCACGGCGATGTCAGACGTATTCGGTTTAGACGAAGCTGTGCGTGCGAGCGATGCTGAATGGGGGCAATTGCAGGCTCGAGAGTCCGAGGATGTGGCGCAAGAGCGACGAATTGAAATCTCGCCTCAATATCGAAAGCAGATCGAAGCCTATTTCCGGGTCATCGCCGAGCAGGGTAAGGAATGAACATTATCCCTGATCATCATGGTCGATGGCGGCTTGCAATCCCGCTGCTTGCGATCCTTGTTTTTTCCTGCTTCGTATCGGCACAAGAAGAGTTGGGAACCGCCGAGGTAGATAGCCAGGCGATCGATACTGCCGTTCAAAGCGGAGTTCGTCACCTTCTCACGCTTCAGCACGAAAATGGTTCCATTCATGATCGAGGACACGAAACCGCGATGACCTCGCTGGCGATTATGGCGATGGCGAGTATCGGCGTCCAACCTTCCGACCCGGGACCTCAGGGCTTGGCGATGCGGCGCGCAATCGATTACGTGGTAGATCCAGAGGCATCCAAAGGACAACCGCGCCAAGACAAAGAAGGATATTTCGGCAGAGCAGACGGCTCGCGAATGTATGGCCACGGCATCACGACACTTATGCTTACCGAAATGGTTGGGATGGGTGTTGACGAAGAGCAAGACAAACAAATTCGCACGGCGTTGGACGCTGCGATCGGTTTGATTTTGTCCGCCCAAGCGGTTCGCAAGCCACCGGATTATCAGGGTGGCTGGCGTTATTCGCCCGATTCGAACGATGCTGACCTATCCGCCTCGGTTTGGCAATTGATGGCTTTAAGATCTGCGAAGAACGATTCGATCGCCGTTCCTGCAGAGGCGATTGATCAGGCAGTCGCGTATTTGCAACGCTCCTACACATCGCCAATCGACCAGGATGGCAAACCGCGAGACGATGTTGCTGGTTTCAGCTACACGCCTGGTCAAAACCACCCTACCTACACGATGACTGCAGCAGGACTTTTGGCAATGCAGGTCTGCGGTCAATACGATTCGCCACTGGTCACGGGAGCAGCAGATTGGCTGTTGGCACATGAACCCAATCTTGATGAGCGATTCTTTTTCTACGGGACCTATTACTATGCGCAGTCGATGCACCAACGTGGAGGTCGGCATGCATCGGAGGCTGCTAAAAAAGTAAGCCGAATCTTGCTAAAAGAACAACGCGGTAATGGTGGCTGGTTGAGCCAACGCGGTGAAGAAGGCAACTACGGAGAGGTCTATGCGACATCGCTTGCCGTACTCAGCCTTAGCGTGACCTATCACTTTTTGCCAATTTATCAGCGATGATTCGCACGTCTTTTGCTTCGTAGTTGGCTTCGCGTTAGTTACCTTACGGCGATGAAATCGCGTAGGCAAACCAGTTCGGGATTCCTTCGGTTTTGTACCCGGAAGTGGTACAATGCGGGCCACCGCACACACTTTAATGGAGAATCAGAATGCGTTACGTTGCAACTTGCGCCGCATTAGCTTGCTGCGCTTTTTTGTTTTTTGTCCCTGTCGGACTGGCGGTCTCTCAGGAGCCTGCCGCAGTGGAACCACTTGATCCGGAAACGGATGCCAAGCCAAAGACTGAGTTACCACGCGAGCAACGGATTGCGAACTACCTGACCGGTAGCAAATTCGTCGGCAGCTTCAGCGTTGATTCCCAGGGTTTCGGGCAGTTGAAAGAAGAGGCGTATACGATCAGCAAGGTGGAAAAACTCCCGGAAGCAGACAGCTACCGTTTGACGGCGCGAATTCAATACGGCGAAACCGACGGCGAGTTTCCGATGGACCTTAAGATTCTATGGGCTGGCAATACTCCCGTGATTACGCTCGACCAGGTCTGGATTCCCGGACTTGGAACCTTTTCCGCTCGTGTATTGATTTTGAAGGATCGATATGCCGGTACCTGGGACCATGACGCCGTTGGGGGGCATCTTTTCGGGCGAATCGAAAAAGCGGAAGCAAAACCGTAACCGCTCAGCTATGATCTGCGGCTTCCCTGTCTTTGCTGTAGGATCTGCCAACGAGCGATTTCGACTCGTTGTGGTAATCCGGCGTTTGCGATTTGACCCGACCAATAAGGTGCTTGTATTTCCATGAGTGACGTTCGTGTTGCCGAAGTGTTGTTACGTCCCGAATCGGATGCGTTGCGTTTTCTTCCTGAGGGTCCCTACCCGACAACACGCAGTGGCGAGTTGAGCTGGGTCGGTATCCAGCACGGTGTAGACAGCCGGGTCGGCTCTCTCAACCTTTTGATGCTTGAAAGTCGTAAGAATCATTCCTTTGTACTGCCAGGTCGACCTGGTTTCGCGTTTGCATGTGACGACGGACTCACGTTTGTCGTCGGCTGCGAACGATCCGTGGGACGCTTCACTCCTCAAACGGGAGCTTGGGAAGTGTTCTGTGAAGGCGTTGACTCCGACGTCGAAAACACGATCATCAACGACGGAATGGTCTGGGAAGACAACCTCATCTTTGGCACCAAGGATCTTGAATTCAAAACCAAAAAAGCTGGGCTTTATCTCTATCGAGGTGCTGATTCCAAACTCATTCGACTCCGGGATGACCAGATTTGCAGTAACGGCAAGGCGATCCGAAATACGGGCAGCGGCCTTGAGTTGATCGATATCGACTCGCCGACACGGCAAATAGCAAGCTATGCATTGAACATCGAGGCCGGCACGCTTGGTGCTCGAAAAGTTCTATTGGATCTCACGGCCGATCCCGCCGTTCCCGACGGAATGATTTTGACGCCTGACGGGAAGGGATTGATCGTTTCGATGTTCCATCCGGGTCAGGCAACCGAAGGTGAAACTCGGCACTACGATTTGGCGAGTGGAAACCTCGTGACGGTTTGGAGAACTCCAGGCTCTCCTCAAAATACCTGTCCGATTTTAGTAGCCATGGGCGGTCGTGTGGTGCTGGTGATCACAACCGCAGTGGAGCACATGGATGCGGCAAAGCAGGCGGCATGCCCGAACGCAGGATGCCTCTTCATCGGCCAGACGGACTTCGATAAGCCAACCCTTATGCCGATCTTTTCGGCTTAAAAAAGCGGTCGTCGAGCCACTCCCATTCGAATGGTTCACAGTTAATGTCAAACCCAAACATGAATGCTCTCGCGCACCAACTGCGCGCAGAAGCCGAATCGCTTGGGTTTTCGCTGTTTGGAATCGCCCCCGCGGTAACGCCAGAAGGCTTTTCGAAGTTGGTCGACTGGATTGCGGCGGGATATGCTGCCGACATGGACTATTTTGGCAATCGATTGGATGCCTATCAAGAGTTAGGCTTCGTTCTGGCGGGTGTACAGTCGGTAATCGTCCTTGGGTTTCCCTATCGCACAGTGGAGCCCACGACAGCTCAAATCAACCAAGGAAAGATCTCGCGGTATGCGTGGGGAGAAGTCGATTACCATGATGTGATTCACATGCGATTGAAGCGGCTGAAGTCAATTGTGATCGAATTATTTCCTGACTCATCGGCGCGAGGGGTCGTCGACTCCGCACCCATTATGGAACGCGAGTTTGCAAAGATTGCCGGACTCGGATGGTCAGGGAAAAACTCACTGCTTCTCAATCGCCAGCACGGCAGCTTTTTTTTCTTGTCTTGCCTACTCATAACCCTGCCGTTGCCGGTCAGCCAACCGAATGAAACCGATCATTGTGG
>JANOBM010000221.1:0-3242 GCA_031411655.1 Planctomycetaceae bacterium | reverse complement strand
GCGAGCAGCGATGAATGCAGCGACGAAAGGTAACAAACCGTTGGTAACGCCATCTTCCGGTGACATCAGACTGCATGCTCGGGATGCGCGTCTACACGCCGAAAGGATGCGTTATGAGGCAGAACCCAACAAGAATGTACTTGGTTATTGGACGGTGGCTTCTGACTGGGCTGAATGGGATTTCGAAGTGACTAATCCGGGGCGTTACGAGGTCGAGGTCCAGCAAGGGTGCGGCGAAGGAAGTGGCGGCGCCGACGTCGCTGTTGATGTCGCTGGCCAATCTTTGAAGTTCACCGTTAGAGACACGGGTCACTTTCAGCACATGATAACACTCATCATTGGGGAAGTGGAACTCAAGGCGGGCAAGCAAACGATCACCGTCAAACCGCAGTCGAAGCCCGGAGTGGCGGTCATGGACCTGCGGCGAATTGTGCTCCGACCACTGCCATAACGGCCATTGAAACAAGGACGGAAAGAACGCTTGATCGACGCGTCTTTACCAAAGTATTTTGTCGAGATCACCCGAGGCGATTCGACGCTGCCCCAACTGATGATCGGTAGCGGGCTTGACGACACAGACATCCGTGACGGCGAGGTCGATGATCAACGTATCTCCGTTCTCGTCCATGGTTGATACCATCGGTTTGGTCGGCCTATTATCAGAAACGCGGACGACGCTTGCGATTTGATCGTTACTTAGTTGAACCAACGAGCCCAGTGGGTAAAGCGAAATCGCCCGTACCAATCCGCAGGTAGCAACGGTGTCAAACCGTCCGGCACAGGAGTGGTGCATCAAGTATGCGATGGCGTCCGCAGGAACAAAGCATTGGCCTGACTCGCCACAACTGACAAGTGTTAGGTAGGCGTCGGCAAGATTAAGTATGCGAGATAGTTTGTGAGTTCTTGCGAGTGTCAGTTGGCGAGGAAAACCTGAACCGTCGGCCTGCTCATGCGCCTGTACAATTAGCATCCGTACCGTTTGATCGATGTTACGAACCGACTCAAGGGCATCGTACGCAAGAATGGGATGCGACTCGTAGACACGGAGCGTTTCTGGATTGAGGTTGAGTCGCATCTGGAGACAGCTGTCAGGTAGCTGAAAAAGTGCAACGTCATGAAGCATCGCGGCGACGCCGACTTTAGACTGCTCCTCGCCATTCAGTTTCATGGCGTTCGCAATCGCGATCGACAACACGCTCATTTGTACGGAACGAACTGCGAGCCGCTGCTCTCGCTCCTGACGAAGAGTCGTGGCAATCAGTTGACTCGAGTGTTCACGAATTTCCTGAAGAAAAACGTCTGCCGTTTCGTATACCGCGATCGCATCCTTCAGCGTGCCATCAGCAAAGGAGCGACCAAGTGATTCAACCGTTGCTGCCGCACGCTGTACTATTTGGGTGACTCGCTCCACATCGGCAAGATAGAACGAAGTGACGTCCTGCTTAACTTTCGATGCGTTCCATTCGCTTACAGACTCACTGGGCGAGGGGATCGATTGGCTTCGCAATGCAACCGTCGCCTCGGCTCTCAACGATGGAGACTCAGTGGCCGCAGCGTACGGTCTTTCGTCATCGCATGGTGATGGCTCGTCGTCGAATTCGCAATCGTTTCCAAGCTGAAAATAACGCAAACCTTTAAGCGCGAAGGATTTCAATTGGGACGAAGAAACGATAGATCCACGAGGCAGGAGTAATGCTCCACTGCCATCAAAAAGACCATCCGATAACTGCGTTCCTTCCGGAATATCGTGTAGCTGAATTAAATTGCCCACCAAACCACCCTCAATCGGTTGCCCCAACCCATCTCAGTAGCGATTACATCTTTTGGTACCGCTTGCCTCTTTGCTTAGCCGCACGACGATAAAAGGATTAAATCCAGTTTTACTGCTTAAAGTGAACAGGCATAAAGTACGGTGTACGCGGACCCTCCGCACAATCGATCCAATGCGGATTTCTAGAACATTGTGCGTAACGAACGTTCAATCGCCATCGAAATCTTGCCTTAGCTTTGTCAGCGAGAAGCAAAAAGACCTTGGCTGCGGTTCAACCGTACGTTATCCAACCACACATGCAACCAAGAAGGGAGAATTTTGGCAGCAGTGGCACGGCGCATTGCGTATTCGTTGGGATCCGTCCTGAGTTGTGAGATTGCTTTGACGCGGTCGGCTGGTCGGGTCACCCGTGAGGTCTAAAGATCGGTATAGTCTTGGACTGCCAATGGCTACCTGGGGATGCAATTTAATAACCGTTTGAGGTAGTGTTCCTGTAAGTGGAATGGTCGCCTTTGGCCCAGGATTGGCTCACCCGTAGCATTATCGAGAAACGAGAGTAAACCGCCCGATGGCAAAGTAGAAAGCTGCCGCTAGTGACAACAAGAGCACTGCCAACATTGGCTTTGAGGCCAAGCTTTGGCTGACCGCTGACAAGCTGCGCAATAACATGGACGCGGCGGAGTACAAGCATGTTGTCCTCGGGTTGATCTTCCTCAAGTACATCTCGGACAGCTTCGAGGAACATCGCGCGAAGCTGCTCGCCGGGCAAGGCGAGTACGAAGGCGCGAATCCCGAAGACCCGGACGAATACAAAGCCGAGAACGTCTTCTGGGTGCCCGCCGATGCCCGCTGGTCACACCTTCAGGCCAGCGCTAAGCAGCACACCATCGGCAAGCTCGTGGGCGACGCGATGGTCGCCATCGAGCGCGACAACCCGCGCCTCAAAGGCGTCCTGCCCAAAGACTACGCTCGCCCCGGCCTCGACAAACAGCGCCTCGGCGAACTCATCGACGTCATCGCCACCATCGAACTGACCGCCGCCAGCGAGGGCGAGAAGACGCACCGCTCCGTCGATCTGCTCGGCCGCGTTTACGAGTATTTCCTTACCCGCTTCGCCAGCGCCGAGGGCAAGAACGGCGGCCAATTCTACACCCCGTCATGCGTCGTGCGCTGCCTCGTCGAGATGCTCGCACCCTATAAAGGCCGCATCTACGACCCCGCCTGCGGTTCCGGCGGCATGTTCGTGCAGTCGGAAAAATTCGTCGAATCCCACGGCGGCAAGCTCGGCGACATCAGCATTTACGGTCAAGAGAGCAACGCCACCACCCGACGCCTCGCCGTGATGAACCTCGCCCTGCGCGGCATCGAGGCCGACTTCGGCCCCGAGCACGCCGACACCTTCCGCCGCGACCTCCATCCCGACCTCCGCGCCGACTACGTCCTCGCCAACCCGCCCTTCAACGACTCCGAC
>JANOBM010000220.1:0-48563 GCA_031411655.1 Planctomycetaceae bacterium | reverse complement strand
ATAGCGAACATGCTGGATCGCTGATCCGCGAGAGGTCACTGAGTTCATAACGATTGAGCATTTTCTCGCCGTCCGCGTCATTGCTCATGTGGACCACTACCGGCTTGACACCGATGGACTGAAGTTTTTCTCGCTGCTGTTTTAGATCCATCAGTGTTTCTCGACAAAAAGTACATCCGCTGTGCCGAAGGAACACTAGTAGTAACGTTTGTCCCGCGGAAAGATCGGCGAGGGACCGACGATGCTGGTCTGTGAATTGTCGATTCGCGTCCGCGAGAGAAAGCAGTGGTTCATCTTGTGGTGCCGATGCGATTCTCGCGGCCTGATAGAGGATAGCCGCGAACGGTATCCACCATAGCAAATCATTGGTAACAATCGTCCAACCCCATGACAGCGGCAGTCGGCCGGGAGAGCCTGGCGGTGTCGTGGAAAGCATCCAAGCAAAACCGATTGGTCCCAATATTTTCCCAAGCAGACCGACAAGCGTGATGGGCCAGTGCCTGATTGGATCACGTGCAGCAATCGCATACCCAATCCCATAGACTCCCACGATCATTCCGACACACTGCCAGATCGATGGATAGAGCGGTTCTAACGCGCCGGTCCAGTGAAACAGATCAAGCGGCCGAAGGACGACCCAGCTACCCCAGGAAAGGTTATAAGCCGCCGCGGCCCATAGAATTCGACTCATCCATTTTGGGTGGCTCATGTTTTACCCGTAATGATTATTAATTACTCGGCTTAACGGCGTAGAGTTGATAGAGCATGAGATACACCAATACGCCGGTCACGGAGACATACATCCAAATAGGAAATACCCATCGCACCAGTTTCTTATGGGCGATGATGCGTCCTTTCATTGCCAAATACACCGCGCGAAGCGTGAGCACTGGAACGGTGATGGCTAAGGGTAGGTGAGTGAAAAGAATTGCAAAGTAAGTGATCCGAGCGGCCGGCGAGGCGATAGCAGGGTCACGCGGAAATCGCTTGTTGAACGAACCCGTGGTTTCAAACAATGCGACTTTGTGGACGAGATACAGAACTAGGAAAAGCATGCTTATCGCTAACGCCGTCAGCATCATGTTCTTATGCTTTCTTACCTGGCCGTGCTTGATACGAATAAGGCCGGCGACAAGCAAGATGGTTGCAAAGGCGTTAAGCGACGCGGTCGCATGCGGTAGGTTGTCCGCCAGGAATTCCCAGGTCACGACTTGTTGCCCAATAGTTCGCGGATATCGGTCTTCAGTTTGTCGAACTGTCGTGGTTCAGGCCAACTGTAATACCCGATGATTTGGCCATCCGCACCCACCAGTACGAACTTTTCCGTATGAAATTTTTCGTCAACGGCAAGTCGGAAAACCTCGGCCCCCACGCGGCGAATGTAAAGCAGATCACCGGTCATGAAAAGCCACTGGTCATTGTCCGCTTTGAATCGCGCGGCGTATTCGCGGAGGGCCTCGGGGCTGTCGGTAACCGGGTCAACCGATATGGAAACGAACCGGACACCTTCATTTTCAAAGAGCGACTGGAGTTCCTGGACCTTTTGATTTTGTTGGATGCAAACGCTGGGACAGGTACTGAAAAAGAAACTGACGACGTACGGTTGTCCCTTCAACTGTTCGCTTGAAACTTTCTTGCCGCTACGTTCGATCAGTTCGAATTCGCTCATCCATCCTTCGGGTGCAGGCGACGGTTCATCCTCTGTTACAGTCTCTGGTGCAACGTTGGGTTCGCTGTTTGTGTAGACGACACGACTGGATGATTCGACCGACGACTTGGTCTTGGAAATGCGAATGAGCAAGCCAGTTACGACACCCGCTGCGAGAATGATCGCGATATGAAGGCCGGTTTTCATCTTTTATTTATCGCCAGATTTAAACGGTGAGATCAGCTCGTCGGCTTCCACGCATCAGACGCCATGCGATCATGGTCGTTCCTATCGCGAAAAGTACAGTGACAATCCAGCAGAGTGTAGGCGACGGCATGAATCCACTGGTACCGAGGTCGATCGTTGGGTAGAGCAACCTACGAAGTTCAGTCATGCAGTAGCTAAGCGGATTGGCTCGCATGATGCCGCCCAAAATCATCTGTCCGAAGGAAGACGTCGCATCCAGTGGCGGGATCGGAAAGAACGATCCACTGAGCAGCCACATCGGCATCAGACCAAGCATCATGATCGCATGAAACCCCTGCGTACTATCCATCGGCCAAGCGACAATCATCCCCAGGGAGCACATGGCAATACCCATTAAGGCCAGTATCAGTAGCACGCCTGCCAATGTCGAAAGGGCAAACGGAGCGGCACCAAACAGGTAGACCAAGCCTAAGAACACAACCGCTTGGACCCACGCGATCGCTGCGCCACCGAGGACCTTGCCAACCAGTACTGGCCATCGGCCAACCGGTGCGACGAGCACCGATTGCATAAACCCTTCACGGCGATCCTCAATCACTGATATGGTTGAAAAAATCGCGGTAAACAATACGATCAGAGCAATGGTGCCCGGCAGGAAGAATTCCATGAAATTCTGGTCGCCTGCACCAACGAACGAGCCTCGCAGGCCGGTTCCGAATAGAAGCCAAAAAAGAAGTGGTTGAACGACCGCGGAGATCACACGGTTTCTTTGACGAAAGAATCGAATCCATTCTCGGCGCGCAAGCATCCAGGCGGCACCGATGCCAGCAGGCGCATTGGCAATCGCGGTGTAGGAGGCGGCAGGATCGACTGTAGCGGTAGTGCTTGAGATCGGATCGGCACTGGCGGTGGTAGACATAGGTAGAACTGTGCTTACTAAAGAAAACGGTGCCCGGTTTTTTCGATGAAAACATCTTCTAAACTCGGACGTCCAATCGAGATGGACTGGACCTGCTGACCCAATCGCTTGGACAGAATGGGAACCAAGGAGGCGGGATCGTGACTATGAATTCGAACTTGATGTTGAACTTGCTGCGCGACCAAACCCAATTCGTCTCGAACGATCCGCTCGATTTCGCTGGAGTCTCCCCCAGCGATGGTAACTAAGCCTTCACCCATCGCGGACCGAAGACTGGAAGGCGATCCTTCGGCAATCACCTGACCGTTGGCAAGGATCGCGATTCGATCTGCTTTGTCTGCCTCTTCTAGCAGATGCGTCGTCAGCAAAACAGCTACGCCGGAGTCCGCCATCGCTCGGAGCGATTGCCAAAGATCAAGGCGAGCCGTAGGGTCCAATCCGGTGGACGGTTCGTCCAGCAGCATCACGGGCGGTTGATGCAGCATCCCTTTGGCGAGTTCGACACGGCGCTTCAATCCGCCCGACAATTTCTCACAATAATCGTGGCGTCGATCGGTGAGCTTCATCAACGCCAGAACTTGATCGCGGCGACGCCGCATCGCCTCGCCACGCAATCCATAGAGCGCCGCTTGGCACGCGATGTTCTCGTCCACCGTCAATTTCTTGTCGAGACTCGGTGATTGAAATACGATCCCGATTCTTTGCCGAACGCCCAGCGGATCTTTTGCCGCATCAATACCCGCGACGAACACGGAACCCTTTTGGACCGGGACCAGCGTGCTAATCAAACGGAAAAGCGTTGTCTTGCCGCTGCCATTAGGGCCAAGCAGTGCAAAGATTTCGCCGGCGGAAACTTGCAGGTCGATGCCCTGCAACGCGATGCGGTCACCGTATTGATGTTGTACTTGAGTACAAACGACCGCTTGGGGCGATAGTGGCGGAACTGCAGAAGCTTTCATCACTTAACAAATCTACTTTGCCCCGAGAGGCTCTTTCCGAATGCGGGCCTTTCGGAGCAAAGGCTTTTATGAACGAATCACTTTTCTGAACGAATCAATGGTTAGCTAGAATAACAGTTACCGCCACCGGTCGCACGAAGGCCGGTGCGCCGGAGCACCAAACGCCTGGTGGCAATCGCTTATTTCGAAGCAAAAACTGCCGCTGCGGTCACTAATGCTAGAGACAGGGGCAATTGTAGCAAGGAGGCACGGAGCAACTTCCTTGCGGTTAAATCATCACGGCAAAGGGAAAAACGCCACGCTGCTTTCGACATCGGGTAGCTGGCGGCGGCCAAACCGATCAAGCAAAACAACGTACCAAACGTCAGCGATCCTGGTGCCACCGCGTCATGGGGGCTTGTTAACACTAAGCCCGTCAAACAAGCAATCAGTACAATCATTCCCACGACGCTCTGCCTGCCAGCGCTTTTTCCGGTGGGCTCGACCGTGGTCGTCATTTGAAACCCGGCCTCGGCATATTGGCGACGATAAAGCCACGCAATCGCCATGAAGTGTGGATACTGCCAAGCGGCAAGCACTCCAAAGAGAAGCCAACCGCGTAAATCGCTGAGCCCGCCGCCGGCAGCGGTGTAACCGATCAGTACGGGCAAAGCGCCCGACACGGCACCCACAGTTGTGTTCCAAGGCGAGCGAGTTTTTAGAGGCGTGTAGAGAGGTACATAGGCGATCCAAGTCGCCACGCCAACGAGAGCAGGCACTACTCCTACCGCCCAACCTAAGTAAACCGTTCCCGCTACGCCAAGAAACATCGCATAGGTGAAACCGACCTGCACTGACACGCGACCTGCGGAGATGGGACGACGCCGCGTGCGTTCCATCTTCTTGTCTATCTCATGCTCCCAGACCTGATTCATCGCTCCAGCGCTTCCAGCCACCATCGCTACACCGAAGAGCAGGTGAAGCATTGTCCATGGGGAGACCGAGCTGCCCGCGGCAACGACAGCAGCAACGACCGTGGTAACCAAAATCATCAACACGATTCGTGGCTTCGTCAGCTCGAAGTAATCGCGGATGGTTGCCGATGACTGAGCCTGCAAACCAAGAGGAGCCGGCAATTCATTCATGTCGATCGATATAACGTCGGCGTTCGGATGGAGCGGTATGATACTCGAAAGGCAGGTCGACGAGGTACCGTTGCAGCCTGAGATACCCATCAAGCCAGGGGCCGTCGGCACCGGTTCAGCAACCATTACATCGAGGCTCATGACACTTCTAACCTTTGTTTTATCCCAAATGCCCGATCCACTACCTGCTGTTTTGCATCACCGGAATCGTTGGATGCGAAGCGGTACTTGGCCCGCATCGTCCGTAGCCATGCCGCCGCCGATAACGCCAGGATGAGTGAACCCGTCGCGACATGCGCCGTGGTGACAATCGATTCGGTAAACGCCTTACTCTTCACCAAGTAACCGGCAGACGCAGGGCCCACTTGGGCAAAATAGGGCCAGCCGTAGTTCGCCACCCAAGTTCCTAAACCCAAAGCGATTTGCAAGGCCACGAATCCTACCAACAGGTAGCAGGGTCGTGACAGGGTCAAATCGCCGCACCCCGTTTTTTGAGACCGGCGCCCATGCGACTTTGGGTTGCCTGTAGTTTTTGGATCGCCCCCCATTGGATGGTGGGCCGTCGCTTCATCGCTACTTCCAAGCTGACCCTGCGGATTGGAACGCCATACTTTCGCTGCGAGCACAGCCGTAAGGGTCCATAGTAAAAACGCACCGGCAATGTGCATCACGACCAAATGCGTGAAAGCACCCGGCGACGCCGAGGCCTGCACATGTCGGAGTTGCGCACCTAACAGCAATTGACCGTACGAAATCACGACAATGCCAGCTAAAAACCAAGTCTGACCTTTCGCGGGTGCTGCGAAACTGGGCTTTGCCCCCGTCTGTCCCAACCACCAGCGGCTGGTCACCACTGCCAGCAAAACACAAATGACGAAGAAAAGGGGGCCGGTACAACCATGCACCATCGCCAGTGTTCGATCGCTCAATACTACTCTCATGCCACCAAGAACGCCCTGTCCAATCACCGCGACAAGCAGTCCGACGGAAAACCATCTAACCCATCGGCGTGGCTCGGTAAACCAAGCGATCACGACCGCAATGATTGCCAAAAACCCAACGATTGCCCCGAGCAAGCGATGACCGTGCTCGATGAAAAGATCAAACGGTCCTAACAGCCAAGTCTGGTAGGGATAAAGGAATAGGTTCTTCCCATAGGTCCCCGGCCAATCCGGAACTGCCATTCCTGCATCGTATGTCGTGACCAAGCCACCGACCCATATCAGTGGCCATACCAGACAAACGATGGCCACCGCCCAGCGATGCAAAGTGGACGACAATGGGCGATCAGCCTGCGCGGTGTCTTCAGTGCTCATGAGTGTGACTGCTCGGCTTTTGGTGATCGGCGTCTTGATCAACGGGTTGAGTGGGTATCCGTTTCGCGACTGGTGAGTTCCATTTCTCTCCCAGTATGCCGCCTGCGACCGCGCCACCGGCACCAAAAATAAACCCCGGCACCAATCCGTAAAGCTTCAGCGCCCACATCAATGCGATGCCTGTGCTCAATCCAATGATCGCGCCGATCGAGCGTTTTGTTTCAGTTTTCATGGAATCGAATCACTCCGTATCTCGGATCGTTTTCCCGCATCGTGAGACAGAGATTTTACGTAGGCGACGATTGCCCAAACGTCATCGGACGAAACTCCCACTCCATCGGGTTTATCCTTGAGAAGCAAGCCAGGCATTGGCGATCCGGCGATTCCAACGACGAATCTTCGATAAAGTGATTCGTCGGAAGCATCTCCATGAAACACGCCCCATTGGAGCTTTCTGGGCCGGATTTGTCTTGGTTTCAACCCGCCTGCCGATCGCGCCGGTTTCATCGCCGCGCGATCATCCGGGTTGATGCCAAGCTTTGTGGTGTACTCTTTGGTCCAGTCATCAAAATCAAGGGTTGTCGCGTTACCGTCGCCGTCTTGACCATGGCACGATGCGCAATTCGCAAGCGGCCCATGAAAAAGCTCGCGTCCTCTCAAAACCAATTCGTTATTCGACCACCAGTCAACCCCTAGCTGCGCAGACGGGGCCGGAGGAACGTCGACGACACGGTCTTTCGCTGATAGCCACGAATCCACAATCGTCGTAACGATCGCATCTGCCTCGGAATGCAACTCCTCGAGGGAGAATTCGTTTGTTGCGCACTGATCGATTAAACGGCGTTCGGTTTCACCTCTTAGCGACAGGTAGATTACGTACTGTGCGAGCGCCTTCCTGTCTTCTTCTGCAACGGTCGCAAACGAAGGCATTGCAGTGCCAGGGCTTCCAGCATGCAACAGAGAGAGCAAGTCTTCGACGGTCGGTTTGTCCGCGCGTCCGGTGCTTTTGAACTTGAACACGCCGTGTCGAAAGTCACGTGGGTAGGGATTCAACATCGCCGCTGCGGGGCCGGCACCGCCACCTTCAATCCCATGACAGGTGGCACAATGTTCGCGGTAAAGCCCGACGTGTTTGCCTTTTCGATCACTCGATACTGGCCCCGCCGCTCGTATGATTTCATTCGCACTCAGTAGGCTTTTGGCCGCTTTGGGAACGATCGGCTGGTCAGGCGTTCCGAACCAAAGGTCAACGGTGGCGGAAACACTCTCAATCGCCGCTGGTTCATCCAACGCCTCGCGTTTGGAGACCACTACAGCATAGAGCTGGTTGTTGGGAAAACGAGTAACCTTCGCATCGCAACCGCAGCAGGCAACCCCAATCAGTCCGATGCGAATCGCAACGCTTAGATTTCGAATCGACATCGGACTTTGGGTTGGCTTGGCTCGAACGGATCGGTAACAGGCTACGGCTTGAGGGACTCGGCGGGGATAGTGATCGTGCCGAGGTCGTTTACGCCTGCTTTCACCATGACTTCGAGAATGTTTTTCTTCAGGGTCTCGGACTTTCCTCCGATTTTCACTTCCTTGATACCGCCATCTGCGGCTTCATGGGAAATTCGGAATGCAAGCTTCTCTCCAACGGGCAGGCCCTTGATTTCAATCTCGCCGTCTTCGTTACTGATACCCGCGAATGGATGGTCGAGCGCAACCACCCAAGCTCGCATCCAAGGGTGGATGTTGCAGTCGACGGGAATCACGCCTGGTTCAGCCTTTTCAATTTTGATTTCTTTCGCCGCACCGGGAGGAATGGTGATGTTTTGGGCGGTGTTGGTAAAGAAGTTCAGATTCGCATTGTGGCCAACGGTATCAGGATTGGTGATTTCAAGCGTGTCACCCACCTGAAGCATGACGACTCGTGGAGCAAAACGACAATTCTCGTTAGCGAGAGTGACTTTGAGGTTTCGAGCGGTTTGCGCGGGCAACTTCGAGCCACCGCGGCCGGTATACACGAAAAACGCAACGTTTTGGATCCCATTGTTCTCTTTATTCACAAGCAACTTTTCGTTCACAAGCTTGTGCTTTCCGCAAAACTCGACGTCCTTATTGACATCGATAGCGGTCGGATCGAACGCTGATCCGCCGTAAACGAATTTGGCCTTTACGGTACCGGTCTCCTGGCCGTGAGCGGCAGAAAAACACAGACATGCAGTGAAAGCAAAGGCGGGACTAAGGATACGAAACGACATGACTCTCTCTTTGTGATGTGGGTTGGGTACGTCCGGGATCCAAGCCGCAAGTGGCTCGATCACAGGTGATTTTTTGGTGGGAAACTTCCTTCGCGAGGCACAACGGCACTTGCGAGTCACTGCAGATAATTCTCGGTCGAGGCACAAACGTCAATGGACTGTCATCAACGGGCGGCAAAAAAATGGAGGCGGTAGCTGCTGGAGAAAAGAACCCTAGCTACCGCCTCCACCTACTTCAATGAGCAACAGCCGACGAGTCATCCTGGGGGAGGATCGAAACAGATGACAGATTCCGTCAGCCGGCGGGTATCACTGGATTATACCCGCGACGGACGCTTTGTCCACCACTAAAAGCGTTTTAAGGGAAAGATGCATTTCCCATAAAACGTTTGATTTCGCGTCCGCTCCACCGTTCGGTGATTGCCCACTTCTCGGCCGTGCCGAGGCGAAACACCCCCTTCGGACATTCGCCTCGGCTGCCTACCATACGGGCACAAATACGGCAAAGTTTATTTGGTTCCATGACCGCAGAGACCGCACTGACATGAAAATACTGATCGTTGGCTCTGGTGGCCGTGAACATGCGCTGTGCTGGAAAATACTGCAAAGTCCAAGAGTGACGAAGGTTTTTGTGGCGCCCGGCAACGCGGGAACGGCCGCCGAAGCGACCAACGTACCGATCGGGGCAACCGACAATGTCGCCATGGTGCGATTTGCCAAAGAGCAATCGATCGACCTCGTTGTCGTTGGCCCCGAAGCGCCTTTGGTCGGTGGCATGGTAGATGCCATGCAAGCCGCCGGGATTCGCGCCTTTGGTCCCAGTGCAGCGGCAGCAGAGCTGGAGGGAAGCAAAGTCTTTTGTAAAAACTTACTTCACACCGCGAATGTACCGACAGCCAGTTATCAAACCTTTCGCAAGGCGGACGACGCTGCACGTTACATCAAGGATCGCTATCCGGAGCCCCATGATCTCGTTCCGGTGGTGGTGAAGGCTGACGGCTTAGCCTCCGGGAAGGGAGTCATCGTTTGCGATACGCAGCGAGACGCCCTCGATGCGATCGATCGTATTGCCGCACGTCGAGAGTTTGGTGACGCGGGAAAAGAGCTTGTGATTGAGGAACGGTTGTTCGGACAGGAAGCAAGCGTCCTAGCGATCACGGACGGATCGACCATCCTGACTCTGCCCGCCGCTCAGGATCATAAGCCGGCCTACGACGGCGACCGGGGACCCAACACCGGAGGCATGGGTGCCTATTGCCCCACGCCGTTAGTCGACGATGCGATGATGGCCAAGATCGAATCGGACATTCTGGTACCCGTCGTCCATGCGATGAAGCGTGCACGGCGTCCCTTCCGCGGCGTTTTGTACGCTGGACTGATGATTACATCGGCTGGCCCGAAGGTTTTGGAGTTCAACACGCGGTTCGGTGACCCCGAGTGTCAACCACTTCTCATGCGACTAGAAAGCGACCTTGTCGATATTCTCGAAGCGGTGGTGTTGGGCAGGCTTGGCGAGATTGAACCTCCGCGCTGGAGTAGTTCACCTAGCATTTGTGTGGTGATGGCGAGTGAGGGCTATCCGGGGCCCTATCAGAATGGGCGAATCATCACCGGGCTGGATCGTGCCGCTGGGGTTGAAGGGGTGAAGGTCTTTCACGCGGGAACATCGCTTCAAGATGGTAATGTCGTCACCGATGGTGGACGCGTCCTCGGAGTGACTGCCATGGGACCGACTATCAGCACCGCGAAGCTGAAAGCGTATCAAGCCGTCAAAGAGATCCGATGGCCCGGCGCTTGGTGTCGAAAAGACATCAGTGACAAGGCACTGATCCAAGTATGAGTTCGCCCATTCGGTGTGAGGCCGTCGAACGATAGCCTCGCCAAATGGTCGCTTATTCTGGCTTCACTTCGTCAGCCGGGACAATTTTGGCTAACTGACGATTGACGATTGGCAAGAACGAAAACTTCGTCTTGCCTGCCGAGTCGTCCCATCGCATCCACCTGCGGAGCAGCTCTGCTTCAGGGCTCTCCGGCCAGTTTCCCAAGATCGCCACGATGTGATCGCGAGCCGCTTTGGGATTGACGTTCGATTCGTCGACTCCCCAGTCCCCCGCAAAGATACCGGACAGCATCCAGTGGCCTCGCCTTTGCGTTGACGAGGGCTGCGTCGGTGCGATCATATCCTGGTAGCCTGCGACGGCTGCTGGAACATTGCGGGCTACCAACAGCATGTAATCTGCTTCGATTTCAGTCGACAAACTTTTGACGTTGACCTCGCGGCGGCCACGGTAAGCCCGAGCAAGTGCCGACCCCATCTCTTTCATCTGTTGTTCGGCGACCGCCACGTCTCCTGACGCGTAGTAATGCGACGCCACATTGTAGGCAATATTCGATTGCAGCCATTGGATCAACGGATTTCGTGGTTCCGATGCCGCTGCTGCCGCCAAGCTGGTCGACGCCTTCTGCAGCAAAGCAAGAGACTCCTTGCTGGCTGCTGGCAGCCCCATCGCTTGCTCCAACGCTTCCATTCCGGTGAGGACTTCTTTGCGAGTCAGGTCGCTCGATGCGAGCGGCTGGTCCAAGACGCTGGACAGAGCCGATTCCTCGATCCGCTTCATCAGGCCACCGAGTGCTCCGTCTTTCTCGTCGGGTGATGTGGCCGCAGCCGTCAACAAAACTCGCGTCAACGAACCTTCATCCCCCTTGAGAGAGACTTGAACGACCCGGTTGCCGTCCGTACGACGATAAGCTGCCGTCTGGACAGTGGCATCAACAGGCTCGAGTGCTCCCCAGATCACGTAATCGACACCCAATCGTGCGGCCAGGGCCCTTAACAGCTGACTGTCGTCGACGTCGTCGGCCTTCATCCGTCGAAGCTGCTTCTGAATGTCGATCGGACTCACCACGCGTACCCCCGGCACGCTGGCGAAGTTGTTTCGCAGGATTGTCGAGACTTGTACAGCGGGTTGGCTCGGATCAAAGCTCATCTGATCGAGCGGAAGGTGGGGCAGTACCGCAATTCGAACATCTTCGCGCCGAGTTGCTGGGGCGTCGGTAGCGGCGGGCTTGGTGATTCCGGCGATGTCTTCAGCCGTGGTGCGGTCGCTGGCATTGCCGTCAGGAGAAACCGCAGTGATCGACATGGTGTTCAAGTCACCGCGTGTAATCGGATCGATGGCGACGTACTCCGGTTCCGGCTTGCGTCCTGCATCGATGATTGCGTCGCGAATCTCAGGATAGGAAAGGTCAAGCATCAAGCCATCGGTACCCGAGGCGAGGGAGTTCATGAACGTCCGAGTCTGATCAATCGCTTTGTCGTATGGCTCCATCACCACCTTATCGCTGGTGCATAAGATGCAGTTCACTCGGATCGATTTCCTCGCCGCAATCGCCACCAGCAACTCGGTCGAGTAGCGTCGTCGCGCGGTAGGGAATTCAGGATTGTTAAACGACTCTTCGTAGGGTGGCGCGTCGCCGAACATCATGATCCATCGACTTGTCGACGGATCACTTGACCACGGTAATTCCGAAAGGGTTGCATGCAGTCCCACATCAGCAAGCTCATTAAAAAACGGGGCACCCGATTCCGGCGAGATTTGCGCGACGGCTGCCGCAATCGCGGCGGTGTCGCGTGAAAAACTTTTAAGGGGAATGGAGACTTCGCCCGATGGCGAATTGTGGTCGCGATAAATCACAAGGGCCACTTCCACTTCGTCGCCTCGGTAACGCTTTAAATCCTCGATCATCGCATTGATCGACTCACGGACACCTGCCAACTCCGAAGTCATGCTGTCAGTCCCATCGACCACAATTGCCATTTGCAGCAATGCGCCATCTTGTTCGGCGAGGTCGAGGAAACTCCGCTGCAAAAGTCCCATCGTCTTCTGTTCTGGCGCGCGAGAGGGAGAGAAGACGCTGCGAAGAGTTGCCGCCGACGCAGTGGTTGAAGGGGCTGGTGCCGTCTCCTGCGCCTGAGTGCATGGCAAAGCGAATTCGGCCGTTAACGCCAGTACGAATGCAATCGCAATTTGCCCAGGCCGGATAGCATGCTGACGAAAGGGAGTTTGCAAGATGACGTTCCCAGCGATTGAATTGAAGACGAGAAACCGAACACTGCCACAAACCACTCAGGATGTATTAGACGTTATAGTGGATGAGACGTGTTTATTGCACGCACCTTTAATCTCTTTTCACTTCTCATTCTTCGCGGAATCATGATGGCAGCTCGATATTGCTACATGGCAACTGGGTTGACATTGCGGAGTCGCTACCGGTACCCCAACGCAGCAGCTGAGTTTCGACTTGCTTGCCATCGCCATGGTCCAAGGCAACAACGCCTTGGTGATAGCCGGGGTGAGGTACGCGCTGGACTCGCACGGTTCGTAATCGCGATTAGCTGCGTTGCCTTCGTTGGCGGTGGCAGGGCACAATCTCAAGTTCCCGATGAATCGCAATTACCAAATGTCGCAACGCCGCAGGTCATTCCCGATGAGGGCCAACTGCCAGCCGCGACAAGTCCGCCAGGAAAAGAGGTTCCCGACGAAGCGACCTTGCCGGGAATCGCCCCTGGATCGAACGACGAGCCAGCAAACGAGACCCAGCGCGAGTCCAGTTTCTCACCGGGTAGCCTGCGACCATGGCTACGGCTGCGGTTTGATGGTCACACGGGCATCATTCGATCGCTTGCTTTGGCAGGGAACGGCGAGCACATGGTATCCGCGGGCGAGGACAAAGATCTGCATGTATGGTCGCGTCAGGCACAAGAAGCGGTTGCTTCTAATTGGTTTCATCGCCGGGTCATTCGCTGGCAAGTCGAGCGGGGGCCTCGGGGCCGAATTTACGCGACTGCAAGTCAGGGCAGTCTCGTCGCTATTGCCGGACATGGCGCGATGGGAGGCTTGGGGGAGATCTGGATTGTCGATACACGAAATGGAAATCTCGTACGCTCGTTAGTGGATGTGAATCGTGGGCATCGGCAAGTGATTGCCTCGCTGGCTTGGCAACCGCCTGCCCCAGCCACTCCTGCGGCAGATGGAGCGGAGGGGGCAGTCCAAACGAACGCGTCCGCAACGTCACTGGCGTCGGTGGATGTTGAAGGCCGGGTGATACTTTGGACGCCTGATAAGACGACGGGAATATGGAATCCTCGGACGATTGTCGCGCCAGATGTCGAAACTTATGGCGCCGCGCTTGCTACCGCTTTGGCATCGCGCCGCCGCTTCGTACCGATCACTTTTCTCGGACCGGACCAATTATTGATGCCGCGGTATGTTGGCCCTGCGGCGGAACCTGCAGGGGCGGCGCGTTGGCAATTGCAACGTTTTAATCTGACAACCGGGAAGTCGGATGTGCTGAAGGTTGACCACATCGAAATGGTGACATGCATGGCCGTGAGTGACGACCAAAAACGGCTAGCCACGGGCGATGCGTCCGGCCGTATTTGGCATTGGGCCTTCGATGACAATTCGAAGTTGATTTCAACTAAATCGATCGAGCCACCGCGCAGCGTCGCCCTATCCATGGACTTTGCGAAAAACGGCACACGACTGCTAGTGGGAACCGCTGCGGAGGCGGCGACCAAGGGCGGTGAGCCGAGGGGAACGCTGGAATGGTTTGATACGACCGACGCTGCGTTGGTCCCTAAGAAATTGTCTTCTCTCGCAATGCCGACACACGCGTGGGGATGCGCGTTTGACGCGAGAGCGTCCCAGGCCATTGTGGTCGATGCCAATCGCTTGGTCGTCCATGACCTCACCAACGACCAAATCAGCAATGTTGCCAAGCAGACACTTGCTCCACCGGTAGGGCCGGTCCAGCGCGTGGCATTCTCTAGCGAAGTCTTGCCATACCGGATCGCGATCGAAAGCAAGATGGATCGAGAGGGGGCGCAGACCAGACGCCAAGTCTTTGATTTATCAGCAGTGCGACTTGAACCTGTTGTCGAAAATGCGAACGCTGCCGCGAACCAGGTTCCCTGGATAGACCCTGTCGCGGCGAGGGGAAACTGGACCATAAGGGCAGGGGCAGACGAACTTGGCGCGGGTTATTTTGTCTATGAAGGAGACGTGAAACGTGACCGCCTGCCGCTAAAAGGGGAACTACATGGGTCGATCACCAGTGAGGCTTGGTTCGATGAGCCGGCCGGCAGCGAGTCAGCGAATTCGGTCGCAAGAAAGGCTGTGGTCGTCGGGTCGGATGGCCGAAACAACCTTTACGTCTATGAAACTCCAGCGGGAGGAAAGGCGGTCTTGCGTCGGCAATTTCGCGGTCATACCGGGACCGTTTTGTCAGTCGGAGTGTCGCAGGATCGTCGCTATCTGGTTAGCGGTAGCGATGATGCCACCGTTTGCATTTGGAAGTTAGAAGACTTGTTTACGGCTGACGAATTGACAAATCGTTGGGGCGCTACCTTTGAAATTCGAGGCGACCGGCTGTTTGCACTGGACGTCCGACGCGATGGACCGCTGTACTTTCGCGGCGTGAGGGCTGGTGACCAATTAGTTAATATCGGCTGGATCGCAGGGTTGGAAACCAAAGCGGCCTCCGACGCAGCGACGATGCTCACGGAGTTGGGCAAGACTGAATTCGATGCATTGGTTATGTTTCAGTTCGCAAGACTCGGTCGGCCTCGCGAGCCGTTTCAGAGTTTCCCAGCTTGGCAGCCCGTTTCGACTCTCTTCGTGGATCGTACTCGAGAATGGGCGATTTGGACGCCATCCGGTTTCTACGATGCGTCGTTCGGGGGCAACGAATTGTTCGGTTGGCAAGTCAACCGTGGCGTGTCTGCATTACCTGAGTACTTTCGTGCGGCACAGTTTCGTGAGCGACTCGAACGACCTGCGGCTTTGAGGCGATTGATGGCAGCGGGTGATTTAACTACGGCGATGGAAGATGGGGTCAGCGGAATTGCTCCTCCACCGGGTGAAGGTGCGATTGTTAACCAGTTTCTCAATAAGCCAACCATTCGTTTGCTGAAGCCAGCCACTGACTCGCCAATCACCCAAGGCGAAGTTGAAGTTGAAGCCGAAATATTTGTACCCCGCGGCTCTGTATTGGAGGCTCCGAAAGCATTTGCCGGTGGCGTGCCGGCTATCAATCGTAAACTCATCCGCCACGAGGAAGTGGGTGAACGCGAGCGATACCTTTATCATTGGACGTCGCGGCTTCCGAGTGATAGGCGAATCACTCTTGAGGTCATCGCGGCCACCGACTCGGGGGCGACCGACCGATTTTCAGTCGATCTTGACAACGCTTCACCGGTTCCAACCCGCCAGCCGCACATGTACTTCTTGGCCCTAGGCGTGAGCAATTATGCCGATCCGCAGATACAAAAGCTCGACTTTGCGGCTCGTGGTGCGAGTGTGATGGCCGAGCTATTTGCGGTACAGACCCGCGGGCTTTATCGCACCACCATCAGCCAACTGACCGATCAGGATGCTATTAGGCCACTGTGGCGTGACTATGCCGCGCAAGCTGCTCGTGAATTGTCCGTGGACGTTGGACCCGATGATCTGGTCGTGATGTACTTGTGTGGCCATGGCTTACGCGACCGAAGAACAAACCAGTGGTACTTCGTAACTGCCGATGCGCGTTATAACGACTTGATGAATGATCGGTACGACGATTTGTTATCGTTTGATGATCTGGCGATGCTTGGCGAGTTGCCCTGTCGCAAACTCGCGATCATCGATTCTTGCCATAGCGGTGCAGTTCAGCCCGTGATGCGAAATGACGACTTAAAGGCGGCCATGAGAATGCTGCAGGGTGACGTCGTTTTGACCATGACGGCTTCCGAGGGTGAGGAAGAAGCGGCGGAACAAAAGGATCGCCAGCTTGGACGCTTCACGTCGCATCTAGTGGATGCTCTTCAGGGCAATGGCGATGGTGACAAAGACGGCATTGTCACCCTTCGGGAGACGATCGAACACGTCATCAAGGCATCGGAAGAGGATTCTCGTACCAGTGGATTCGTGCAGCATCCAACCGCAGGTCCGGCTGATTTGTTAAAGTCCCTCGAATTGCCTTTGACCCGGCGAAAATAAGCTTGCCGTTGTTTTTCCGTTTCGAGCTTTCAATGATCACTCAAGCATCACTCCGACGAAGTTACGGACCATGAAGAAACGTTTGTTAGGAAGCCATGGGCCAGCGGTTTCCGAAATCGGCTTCGGTGCTTGGGCTTTGGGCGGTCAATGGGGCGGTCAGGACGATAAAGAGTCGCTTGCGTCGCTGCATGCAGCGCTGGACGAAGGCGTTAATTTCATCGATACAGCCCAAGGCTACGGAGATGGAAGAAGTGAGCGATTGGTGGCGCAGGTGGTGCGTGATCGATCGGATGAGATCTTTGTTGCAACCAAAACGCCACCTGCTGCCGGACCGTGGCCTCCTTCGCCATATTGTCGATGGCAGGATCGTTACGGGGCAGCTTATCTGCGTCAAAACGTCAACGAGCGTCTGCAAAATCTTGGTGTCGAACGGATCGACTTGCTTCAACTGCATACTTGGACCCGCGCTTGGAATGATGACCCGCAACCACTCTTGGTGCTCCGCCAACTTCGCGATGAAGGCAAAATTAACTTGATCGGGATCAGTACTCCAGAACACGATCAAAACTGCGTCATCGACCTCATGCGAAGCGGCTTGGTGGATGTCGTGCAGATTATTTTCAATGTTTTCGACCAAGAACCCATGGCCCAGATTCTTCCCGTCGCGGCCGAAACCGGAACCGGGGTGGTCGTGCGTGTCGCACTAGACGAAGGATCCCTTACCGGCAAATACCAAGGCGACCACGTCTTTCCCCCTTCCGACTTTCGCCATGTGTATTTTGCGGGAGATCGGATGGCGCGGACCGCGCGACGTGTAGGCGAAATCGCAGCCGATGCAAGGCGATACCGCGAACTGGATGATTTCTCGCTTGCGGATATCGCCCTAAAATTCGCAATGTCGTCCCGTCCGGTAAGCACCGTCATCGCGGGAATTCGAAATGTAGAACAAGCCACAAAAAACACACGGGTGAGCGGGCTTCCGGAGCTTCCAGAGCCATTCTTGCAGGATTTGCGACGTCACCAATGGCTTCGTGGGGTTTGGTACGCTGGTAAGTGACATCCAGAGTGTTACTCCGAGGGCTTCAGGCATTCCCAAATATGGGCGGGGAACTGTCGTCTAAAGTCGGTGCAAAAATTAGTGGCTAACGCGAAACTTACGCACTTTTTTGCGGTTGATAAGGGCGTTGCGAATGCGAGCCGGTATCGTCTCCGCTGTTTACTGTTCCGATTTCATCACTCAAGCCGAGTCCGAAAATGTCTCTTCGTTCTTTTGCGGCAATGACCGCAATGACCCTCTGTTCTTTCGTGTTTAGTGCGGCGTTTTCGACGGCTCAAGAGGGCGACGGAGAGCGCGGCCGTGATCGCGGCGGTAATCGCCCCGGTTTCGGCGGAGGCCCTGGTGGTCCCGGAGGTCCCGGTGGCCCCGGTGGAATGATGGGAGGCGGGATGTTCGGTCGCGGGAGCGACATGCTCATGCTGGAATTGCTTCGCAATGACAAGGTCCGCGAAGAAATTGATCTGATGCCAGACCAAGAGGAAGGCCTGAAGAAAATGGCGGAGCGTCAACGCGAGCAACGCCCCAACTTTGACTTTGGCCAGGCTTCGGAAGAAGAGCGTCGGAAGATGTTCGAGGAAATGCAGGCCAAAATGCAAAAGCAGGCGGCCGAAGCAAAAGAGCAACTCGAAGAAATCCTTCTTCCAGCTCAGTTCGAGCGACTTGAGCAGATTGTTGTCCAGGCACAGGGCACCTTCGGACTGCTTTCGCCCGAAATGGCAAAGTCGCTTTCAATTACTGCGGAACAAACCGAGAAATTGCAAGCCGAAGCAAAAACGTTTGGCGAATCACTCCGCGAGAAGATGGGAGAAATGTTCCGAAGTGGCGATCGCGATGGCATCCGCGACAAAATGAAGGAACTGCGAAAAGAACTTGACGTCAAGATGGTTGCGATTCTCGACGAAAGCCAGAAGGCGAAGTTTGATGAAATGAAGGGTAAGCCCTTTGAAGTTCCCGATATGATGGGAATGGGTGGACGTGGTCCCGGCGGCGAACGGGGTCCTGGTGGTGAACGGGGCCGTGGCGGCGAACGGGGGCCAGTCGGTGAGGGCGGGGATCGTCCACGCGGCGAGCGAAGTCGTCCCGAAGCTGAAAAAGAATAACGATCGAACAATCGTTGAAAGCGTTGACGCCGGCCGCGACTATTCGCTGTCGGCGTTTTTGTTTTGGGTCGCAGGCTTGCCAAGCCACTGCAGCAGAGCGGGTAGGAAGATCAAGTCACCGATTATCGCTGTACCGATCGTTCCTCCACCCATCAAAGCGAAAAGGTGGTGTTCTCGCGAATCACTCATCAACACGGTGGAAAAACCCGCCAGCAAAACAACCGTTGTCATCGTCATCGCGGCTCCTACGCCAAGCATCGCGTTATGAATGGCTTCAGACACATTATCCGTTAATTCCAATTCTTCTCGATAGCGAGTTAGGAAGTGAATCGTGTCGTCAACCGCAATCCCAAGGCAAACCGTAAAGGCCAACACGCTTACAAGCTCGAGTGGTTGTCCCATAAGCCACATTACTGCTCCCGTGAGTGTCAGCGGAAACAGATTGGGTATGACCGCAATCAATCCTAAACGAAGCGACCGATAGAAGATCGCCAATACGCCAAAGATAACGAATGACGCGGTTCCCAAGCTCTTGGCGAGGTCCAAAACGATCCGGTAAAGATTCTCACACCGCCAAACCGCTGAGCCACCAAGCACAACGTTGATTCCTGGATGCTGCTTCTCAATTGATTCCAGTTTCGGAAGAATTCGTCCGAAGACTTCGCCATACCGTGCGATCCCAATATCTTGCAATCGAAAGTAAATCGTCGCTTGTTGGTACGCTGGATTCCAAAAAACTTGTTTAAGTTGTGGTGGTAGCAATTCGACAAGCGAAGCCTTCTCCGCGATGCCAGCGTTGCCGGGCAATGCATTGACGATGGAAGCAAGGCCCAGTGGCGATCCAAGTAGTTTTTCGCCACGAAGGATCGATTCGATCTCGTCACAAACCTGCACAACCTCTGGATAACTGCTTTCGTTGTCTGTCGGCCACTGGACGCGAACGGTGGACATTTCCAAGCCACCGAAGGCGAGATCCATTTGGCGAAGCGCGATGGCTTCAGGACTTGCCTCCGGGATCCCCGTGAACATTCTTTCGTCCGGTTCGAGTTGCAAGGTTGCCACAGCGGTGATCGTCGTGAGCAGGATCGCGATTGCACTAACGAGTCTCGGACGTTGTTGCAAAGCGTGAAGCCACGGCATGATGCGGTGGAAGTTTCGCTCGATCCACCCGCCCACTTCTCCGCGTTGGAGCCCGCGACCAAGCCAGGTGCGACATGCGATAGGGATCGTCGTGATTACCGCGATGAACATCACCACCACACCGATGACACAGCTCAAGCCGAATTCTTTGACGATGTCATGGTGTGCCCATCTCAAGGATGCGAATCCGATCGCTGTTGTTAACGATGTCAAAAAGCAAGCCCCACCGACGTCGTCGAACGATCGCAGGGTTGCTTCGTGGACCGACAGCCCCTTTGCACGAAACGAGCGTATATGAGTGACCAAATGCACGCTGTCAGTAAAACCAACCATGCTCAGCAGCACCGGGACAACAACATAATTAAATGGGTTCTCCTGCATGTCCAAAAAGCGAAAGAAGCCAAACGCCCAGAATGTCCCCACTGCTGCTGGCAACGCGGCAATGAGTACTGCTGATAAACCACGAAACAAAATCGCTGCCATCAGTAAAACGCCAAAGTAGACGACCCACTGAAATTTCCGGTCGTTCTCCGCGTTCTTTTCGCCGATTCGCAAGCTCATGGGCAATGAGCCTGTGACACCGGCGGTCATTTTTACCGATGGATGCTTGATGAGCGTTGACTCGAATTGCTGGAGTAGTCTAGTAGAGCAGTCAGTATCAGCGCGAACGTAAAACCAATCCATTTCCAGCAGCAGTAGCAATGCCGTACCGTCTCGAGAAAGCAGTTGCCCTGCAATCATGGGGCTCCGCATCGCTTTTGATTTTGCTTGCTTGAATTTTTCGGCCGACGCACGATGGTCAGGAAGAACAGGTTCCGGCAGGCCAAAGATGTTGAGCGGTGGAGCGTTTTCTATCCACGTAATATGACTTACCTGTGGCAGTTGCTGCAAATCATTAACAACTTCGCGAATGGCTTTCGCCTCGGCTGGTTTGAAAAAATCATCACACGTGATGATCATCATGACGTCGCTGGAGAACATCGTACTGGTAGCGACCATCTGATCCCGGCCTCGCCTGCCTTGCTGCGAGCGTCGCCGACTTGCCTCGACGTCCGGTGATTGAGCGGGCAGCGTCTTACTTGAATCGACTTGAGTGGAGAACCACGATTCCCAAATCTGGCGCGGCAACTCAGGGCGTTTGTAACCGACTCCTGCGGCTGCCGTCATGAGTATAAAAATGACTGGTGCCAGCCAGGAGTGACGCACCATCGCCCCATAATGAAGTTTCGATTCGGTGATCAATGCAATGTGCCGCAGCAGTGTTAGTGAACGATTTTCTTGACATATTGCAACGCTTCGTCGCGATCGATCTTTTGGTCTCGATTGACATCGATGGTGCGAAACAGTCGCCACTTCACAACAGTTGCCGATTCTTCGTAATCGATGATGCCATCCTGATTAAGGTCCAAGTCCCTCATCAGGTTGTCGGCCTCCTTCAATTGGGTCGGCGAAAAAAGTTCGTTATCGTCCATCACCGGGGTATCGATGTTCACAGTTGCCTCCCCCGTAGGTCCTGGAGCGACCATCTGAAGTGGCTCGGCAATTTCATAAAACACAACTGCCATCTCTTCCCACGTCTGGTCTCCCCATGTCACAAATTGGTTTGGATCGGGGTTGAACGGATTGTTCGGCGAGTTGTCGAAGGTTGCAGAGAACACGATCGACTCGACATCCGCAAGAACAATCGGATCTTTAAACAGATAGGTGTGCTGCCAATTGAAGTCGTATCGAGGTATCTCCACAAGGGTGCGAGTCTCTTCGCCTTTTTTCACGCCAATCGTCACCGCTTTCCCCCGCAGGTGCATGTGGGGCGCGACCGAAAGCAGTCTACCGTTTCTTGGTAGCCGAGAGGATTCGCCTTCGACAGTCACATTCGCCTGACCCGGTGGGATCTCCAAGCGATGGTTTATACCAGCAAGCGTGGTAATCTCGTCACGCACTTCGCTCTTGTCTACAAAGACAAGGCCTAAACGCGACAAGTCGGTTTGTTCTGTACCCGTTGGCGTATAGTGCATTTGAAAGACCAGTTTTGACCCGGCGGGTATCCGCTTCGCGAGGCCCTCCATCGCGGGCGAAATGCGTTGACCAGGAACATAGGCTGTTAGCATGCCCAGGCCACTCAAATCTTGACCGTCCGGTGGCCGAATGAACGCAATCACATGGTGAACGACGCTTCCATTTCCCGGAAGTATTTCCGCAGCCTGGACCCATTTGTCTTCCTCGAATTTAGGATCTACGACAAAGTATTGGTATTCAATCTCGCCATCGGGAACGATTCGAAATGGTTTTGACTGAATGTCCAAGACGAGATCCGGAATACGTTCCAGTTGCCAGCCGGTTGTATAGTTTGGCGGCGACGGAAGTTGTTTTGCATCACCGAATGGAAGGCCCCCTTTGATCCAGCGATGGAGAACGTCGCGATCCTGCGTTGGCATGTGCCTAGCATTGATCAAAAGTTCATGATCTCCGGTCGCATGCCATGGGGGCATGCGTTCTTGATCAATGGTTTCGAGCATCATGTCCGCCCAGCCAACGACGTCCTCGTAATCATTCATCGAGAACGGGCCGATCTCACCTTCTCGATGGCATTCAACGCAATGCTTCTGAAGGATTGCTGCAACTTGTCCACAATAGGTCACGTCACAAAGGGGATCTACCTTTCTTGGCTTTGCAATCAAGCATCCTGCGGCTTCGGTTCTGGCGATGCTTACCGTCTTGGTGGTCAGGTAGTCGCTGATCGCCTCTCGCAGATCTTGCCGCGTAGCGTGATTCTGAATGACACCAGGTCGGTATTGATCATCGATTCGGCCGCGATAAACAATCGTTCCAAGCGAATCGAACACAAATACTTCGGGTGTGCGAGTCGCGTTAAACGCGATGGCCACCGTGGAGTCGTGATCTTTTGCCATGGGAAACGAAAGCGAATGATCAGTGGCGGACCGCTTAAGCTCCTCCATGGTATCTTGCGGATTGCTGTTGATGCCGATGAACGAGACGTCTCGGTTGGAAAACTCTCTCGACAGTACTTCAAGCTTTGACGAATACAACTTCGCCAAGGGGCATTCGCACCCCAGGAAACAGACCACTCGCAAGGACGCATCGGAAACCGAACTCAATTGAATCGCCCGACCGTCGGTGGTCGGTAGACGGATGTCGACCGTAACGGTTTCTTGGATCACATCGGCGCATAGTGATTTCGTTTGGCTGCACGGGACAAGCAGCACAAACAATATCCCTAGACGTGAGAGCGGCGCGAGACCATGTAGTAAAGTTGCAAGCGTCATGGCGGGTCAATGAGTCGGGTGAGTTGCCGGGCGAGATAACGAGGGCAGCGAACCATCATTTGGTTGCCATCGATCACAACGGGAAGGCGGGAATCGTCGCTGATGGACAGTGAGTTTGCTAGACGTTTACGAAGCATCTGGCCACTGCCCTCAGGGATCTGCATCCAGGTCATTACTTCAAAACGGTCGTATGCAGCGGCTGAACCGACGTACCAGATTTTAGGACCGCAAATACGCGTTTGTAGGCCTGCTTCGCCGAGAATTTCCTCGAGCATCGCTTCCGCTGTTGCTTCATTGCTAAAGGGCATCACTGGGTCGGCAGGATAAAGGCCATGGCGAGTGGAGTCGTACCATCCCACTAAGAGGGAGACACGATTGAGCGTCGCGATCGAACGAAGCAGGCCAGCTGTCGCGCGAGGAGAATCAAGCCGTGGCCCGCCTTCTCCTTTTTGAACCGTTTGCCAATCTCCTAGTTCCGTCTCGACTGACCCTTCGCCACCATTAACCCATGGTCCCATCCATCGAGTTGTCCGCCAACGTTCAAGTTTGGTTGGGATTTTCCGAATCATCCGCAGTGCTTCTACTGCTAATGCGGCACGGACTTTTGAACGTAGAGATGGTCCCGGAATGATCATCGTTCCGTCGTCGGAAAGACGCGAAGGCACCGGCTGCACTAGCTCACCGTCAACCTCCATCGCTTCCGCTTCTTCGTCAAGCATCAACGGCTTGAGTAAGGAAAACAGGTTGGGACCATCGTTTCCTAAGTCGTCCAGATTTAATGCCGGTGCCAGCCCTGCATCGACCCGATCTTCCTTGGCGCTCACCATCAGTCGTCCGTCGTACCTTTGCACAACAAGCCCATGAGTTGCACATAGACTGTCTAGCCATTGTTCGGCTGACATCCAGCCACTAGGCGTTTTGACAGGCTCATCAACACGGATGTTTGCCGCATCGAGCGAGATCAACTCCACTTCGATCGGTAACGCGGTGATTTGTGATACGACTAGCAAAATGTTTGCGAGCGATTCACCCTGGTTGTCAATTGCGAATCGTTGCCCCAATGCCTTTTGAACGTCGATTGGCTTCCGAGGTGCGTCCGCACCTTCTTCTGGGGCCGATTCTTCAGTCGCTTCTTCAAGTCGAACTGTATCGATCGTCGGTGGCGGAGGGATCACCGGGGCCGTCTGGTTATCGGTCGTCGCGGTGTTCAGTAGGGGCGTGTATTTTAACAGCCCCGGCGGTAATGAATTCATCGTTGGCGGTGAGTCGTCATCCAGTGGTTGGGGATCTTCCTTGACTGGATCTCCGTTCACCGCCACCGAAATGGTATCGGCAGTTACGTTCGCCACATCTTTCTTTACTTCGTTTGTTCCCTGATTCATCTCCACCGGGTCTGCGTTCAACGGAGGAGTCGATGGTGAACGGGTCGGTGCTTCATCGTCAACTGTCGAAGGCTGCCCCTCGACGTTTTGGATGGCAGCTTTCTCGATATCGTTTTCCGCTTCGATTCCTTCTTTCGGTCCGTTGATTAAGTCGGGTGTCGCCGCATCGTCGGTAACGGGCGTGAGAGGCTGCTCGGGCGTGAGAGGCTGAGTCGGGTTCTTATCTGGCTCGATCGTCGATCGCTCTGCACTGATTTGCTGATTCTGCCAGGTACGCAAAAACTGTGAGAATACCACCGCAATCGTGATCAGCCCAAAAAACGAAAGCAGCGTTACGAGAACGATTTGCTTGGTTCGATGAGTCGTCGCATTTTGCCATTGGCCACTGCTCAGCTCGTTCCGATAATCTGCGGCCTCAGTAACGGTACTGTTTGGCGAGGTGGAGTATGTCTCGGGCTGCGGTGGTAAATGGGATGTTTGGGTCGGGGGCTTGGAAGCGGGCGGTCGCGAGTCGTGTGTTCGCGAGTCGTGTGTTCGCGGCGCTCGCTCACCATCACCCAGTTCGATTCCGGCGATCGCGCTTTGAGTGATGGCGCCACTATCGACAGCGCTCTCCGGTCCAATCGCTAGTCGCTCTTTATCGGATGAAACACCCCAACTCGGTGGAGACTCGCCATGGATTGGTGGCGGAGATTCAGGTGCAACGATTTGAACCATCGCGCCGCATTTTGGGCAACTGTCTATCGATCCGATCAAAGTGCGATTGGCGACCTTGAGGCGGCTGCCGCAGGTCACGCAGGTGATCGAGAAACTTTCAGGGTCAGTCAATGGATTTGCTTTGCAGCCGCGTGTGTTTGGATTGCCGGATCAACTCGTTGCATCGGGATTTGCCAGCGCTCGAATCTCGCTAGGCAATAAAATGGATTCGCCGGGAATAAGCGTTGGGATACCCCCCCGTATCGCGTGTGCGCGCGAGTGGTCGACGGTGAGGAGCGCACCTTCGAGCGTCGATTCGACCAGTCCGTCCGATGCGTCGCGAAGCTCGCGTCTTTCGATCGCTTGATTGATAGCCTCGACGACCACTGCAGGAGCCGGAACGAGCACTTTTCCATCGATGGGGCAGCGAAGCAGAGCAAGGAGTTTCGGATCAATCATCGGTCCACTTGAAATGATACTGGTGCGAGCATTAACGGTGAAAAGGCGTCCCAAGGGACAATGCCGATCCATTCTACGTCAGTGGGTCACAATTCCCAAACCCAGCTTTTCGGCAGGTCATCGATCGACGCAGGTAAAAATGCCAAAGTTCAGTAGAGAAAAACAAAGCCGTTTCCGAGTTTGGCCGCAGAACATCGCGGTGACGAACCGAATAATACCGAGAGCGTGGAGGGGAGTTCGACGAGTCTCTTCTCTACCCATCACAAGCTTTTCTCGAACATCGTATTTCGGCGAGGGATTGCCATGCGTTTGCATGCTTTTTCAACACGGCATCGTTTGCGAATCATTCGGCTTGCGATGGCTTTCGTTCTGAGTGGTTTAGTCGCTAGCAGTGTTTTTGCTCAGGATAATACGGGATTCTACACCGATCCCGACACCGGCGTTGTTTATCGAAAAGTCCAACGCACGGTCGAGCGCCCCGTGGTCGAGACCAAAATGCAAACTCAGGAAAGCACGATCTATCGGCCCGAGACGGTGGTCACCACACGACCGGAGACGCGAACGGTTTACACACCGGTGGTGAGTTACGCATGGGAACCGCGACTACAAAATCGATGGAATCCATTCATCCAGCCGACAGTGGTATATCAGCACGTACCCCGCACGCACTGGGAAACCCGTAGTGAGACGGTTGGGTTGCAGGACACCAGGACCAATTGGGTCGCCGAGGTGCGAAAAGTTGAGGTCCCTCAGCAGATCGTACGAATCCAACGTGAAGAAAAAATCGACTACGAGCCGGTCGGAAAAGTAGCCATTCCGGCACAGGCCGCGCCGCCAAACTCATCTGAGTCGGCAATCGCTGCGAGATTACGTCCACTGGGTGCCAACACGCCGGTTCAGCCCCTGTACGGAAACTCCCAGCCCACTGGATATGCTAGTGCTGGTTTCGGGTCGTCAGGTATAAGAAACGAATACCAGAGTGGCATGCGGGCGAATGAGCTTTATCCCACTCAATCTCCTGGCTATGCGACACCGCTACCTCCTGTAAATAGTGGCGTGGGGATCGCGGGATTACCGTTGGTACCGGTTTGGCGTTGATTGGCAGTACGGAAGCGAATCCTCGCTTTCCGTTCCGGCAATGGTATTTCACTGTGAGTCCGGATCCACCTCGGTTTTACCGATCTTGAGGTGGCCTTACCCGTCCGCGGATCCTGAAGAGACCTGGTTTGTGCTGGTGCCGAGTCGAGCTGGCCTCTTTTTCAATTAATTAGGCCAATGCGCTAGTCAACGGTGACAACGACGTTTTTAAACGCAGGGGTTTTGCTTTGCGGATCGGATGCCCGTGGTACCAAAACGTTTGACTCAGGATAGTACATCATTGCATTGCCCGGCCGGATCTTGGTGTAGCCGCGAGCGAGGATATTGGGTAATTCGCCGGTCGAATTTCGCACGGTCACGCGTTGATCATGCTTTAACCCAAGTCGCTTCAGATCCTCTGGATGCATGAGGATCACGTCACGGCGGTCCTGATTGCGATAGAGATCTTCCTCTTCATAGACAACCGTATTGAATTGGCCTTCGCTTCGCACGGTCATCATGCGTAGTTCCCGATCGCCGGTTCCTCTCAGTGTAGGCAGTTCGTGAACATGAAGTACCGCGCGACCGTCGGCAGTCGGAAACTTTGGTTCGTGCATGATCCGCCCGTCGATGAAGAATTCCTTCTTCGTTTCATCGATATTAGCAATCGCTTCGAATCCGGGAACAACGGCGCCAATCCAATCTCGAATCGTCGCGGTCTGTCGCATCGAATCCCAGTCAATCGCGGTGACATGCGAGGCAATCCTTGAGCCAACTTCGGCAATCACTTCGACTTCACTGCGCGGACCTGGCACTCGCTGCGGGCCACCGTCGCTCAATCTGACATAGTTGAACATCGATTCTTGTGTCGTCGGTTGCGGTTCCTCATCGCGAGCAAGCACGGGCAGAATGATGAACTCTTTCGCTAATCCATGTGCGTGGCCGGTGTTGAGCGTCGTACTAAGAACGACGTTCATTTCTAGATTCGACATGGCATGGTCCGCAAACTTAGCATCAGGATTGGAACCATAAAGATTTCCGCCAAGACAGAAACCGACTTTGACCTCTCCTGTCTCAGCATTCTCCATGCATGCCAGCGTGTCGAGTCCGGGTGTCGTCGGTAGGGTGACGCCAAATTTCTCTTGAAGAGACTTGAAAATGGCCTCCTTGAGTTTCGGCGTAGCACCGACGGAACCGATGCCCTGCACATTGCTGTGGCCACGGATAGGCATGAGGCCACAACCTGGCTTTCCCAACATTCCCCGGCACATCGCCAAGTTCGCAATCGCCTGCACACCCTCGACTCCGTTGGTATGGTGGGTGATGCCCATCGTCCAAGAAAAGACTGTGCGCTTCGATTGGGAATAAGCCTTCGCAATTGACTCAATCTCAGCTTTATTGATACCGGACTTGTGAGTGACCTCGGCCCACGACAACTCCCTAACGGCTTTCAACCAACTTTCAGACCCACGGCAGTGATTGCGCAAGAACGTATCGTCCATTGCATTCATTTCATCGAGTGCTTTGGCGATGCCCCATAGCAGCGCAAGGTCGCCTCCAATGTGCGGTTTGATGTAGTCGCTCGCAATGCGCGTCCCTCTGAACAATGACCATGGATCGCTGGGAACGCGGAAATTCACAAGCCCGGTTTCCTCAACCGGATTGATGACGATCACTCGTCCGCCTCGGCGGCGCACGTGCATCAAACTGGTCATCAGTCGTGGGTGATTGCTTGCAGGATTACCACCGATCAAGAATACGCAGTCTGCAAGTTCGAGGTCCTCCAATGCGATCGTTGCAGTGCCACTTCCGACGCTTGACTGCAAGCCAACTCCGCTTGCTTGATGGCAATAGAAACTACAGTTGTTGACATTGTTGGTACCATAAACACGAGCGAGCAGTTGCATTAAGAAGCCTGCTTCATTGCTGCTCCGTCCACTAAAGTACCAAAAGGTCTCGTCAGGTCGCACTGAATTCAGTTTCTTGCCGATTCGATCGTAGGCATCGGCCCATGTGATCGTTCGATAGTGGGATTGGCCTCGCTCGTAAAGGACCGGTTGAATCAATCGGCCACAATGCTCAAGTTCGCGTGGCGACATGCCCTTCAGTTTGGCGACCGAGTTTTCCGACCAAAAATTGGGCGAGATTCCCGGTTGCATATCGGCAACCATCGCTTGCAAGCTTTTTTTGCAAAGCTCTGGGAACGAGCCGTTTTCGTTGGTCATTCCGCCCTTCTGGCCGCCCATCCCCAACGCACACGTCTTGCATGCATTCTTGGACCGCATCGCCTTGTAAAGCTTCCAGACGCCACCGGCTTCTCGTCCTTTCTTCCAGGTGTACCAAATCGCCCGAAAGCCGCCGCCACTTCCAACTTTCATGATCTCACGCAACCTGATTCTCAATCACATCGACAATGCCACCACATGTTTCGCACCACCACAGGCCTTATTCTAACCGTTATCAACGCGGATGCGCAGACTGTTTCTTTCGCAGGTCACATTCCATGGCAGGCCTACGAAATCGGTGTTTTTTTGATACAACGTCACGATCTCGTGTCCATTCCCATCCCGTGCGCTCATTGGTTCGTACCCGCAGGTCATTCCATGATTCTCCAGCAACGATGGCTCGTGCCTTGTTTGGCCCTTGTGGTTTCCATTTGGCAGGCGACATTCGCCGACGACTTATCGACGGTCATCGCACCCGCTGCAAAACTTCAGCTAGTCGTCGACGGCTGCAAGTTTACGGAGGGACCCGCAGCAGACAGCGAGGGGAATGTTTATTTTACGGACCAGCCCAACGATCGTATTGTCAGAATTGGTGTCGATGGAAGGGTTGCTGATTTCCTAAAGCCCGCTGGGCGAAGCAACGGCATGTTCTTTGCGCCCGACGGAAAGCTGATCGCGTGTGCCGATGAAAAGAATGAGATGTGGGCAATCAGCACGAGTGACGGTACACGAGAACGACTATTCGGTGAGTATGACGGCAAGCATCTAAACGGGCCCAACGACGTCTGGGTTCATCCTAATGGAACGATGTATTTCACGGATCCGTTCTATAAGCGTCCATGGTGGAGTCACGAACAAGCACCCCAAGAGGTCGAGGGGCTCTATCGTGTGAGTCGCGATCACGCAGTGATCCAGCGTGAACAGGAGCCGTTCAAAAGGCCTAATGGAATCGTTGGCGACGCCGCCCGCAGCCTTTTGTTTGTCGCTGACATCGGTGACAAGAAGACCTATGTGTACCCCATCCATGCGGATGGAACTCTAGGGAAGCGATCGCTGTTTTGTGAAGAAGGCTCCGACGGTATGACGCTTGATGACGACGGCAATTTGTACTTAACGGGCAATGGGGTGATCGTGTTCCGTGCTGATGGGACTCGCTTGGGCGTGATCGACGTTCCAGAGAACTGGACAGCCAATGTTTGCTTCGGAGGCAAGGATCACAGCACCCTATTCATCACGGCAAGCGATAGCGTCTACTCTTTGTCGATGCAAACATATGGCATTGCTTCAAATCGATAAAAACGTGTTGTGTTCACATTCCATTGATACTTTTTTCTTTGTTGGTGCGAGATGGTTTTGCCGGATGATGCACTCGACTCACTCCTTGGGAATGCGATCGATCCCGTCGCGGCAGGCTTGGTGTTGCGCCAGGTGGGAGCGGCCGAACCAAAGCAATGGCGAAGGCTCGTCGCGGAGCTTGTCGAACGAAGCAATGAGCTTCCTGATTCGGATCCGGCAATCATCGGTGCATTGCTACGAGGGATTCATATCCTTGCGTTGAAAGACGAACCCACGGCAACTCGGGATCTAGATCCCGCCTCCATTGGCTCGTTGATCGCATCACTACCCGATCGATGCGCCAACCGACATCTGCTGCTGCACTTGCTCACATTGGCTCGTACCGATGCTGCATTGCAACTGGCGGTGGTCGAATTGATCGCCCATCCCCCCGCTGCTTGGGTCGAAGTCGGCCAAGTGCTCAGCCCACTGATGCAATTCTCAGACTGGAGTGTTTCGGCGGTTTTTCCATCGCTTTTAGAAGCAATTGAACATCAATCGATCGCGTCACCATTGCTTGATTTAGCCAACTTCCTTTTGCGCACCGGTCGCGTTGATATTCACCCTGCCGCCCATCGCATTGACACGCTGAACCGATTACTTTCTGCGGTCACCGGCCGACTCGAAGGGTTCGAACGTGATCCAACAACCTTCGGTGACGAGATCGTAACCGTGCAAGAACGACTGGCTCATGCTGTTTCATTGTCCGTATCGCTCTGCGATGCCATGGGGTTGATCGGAGACGCTAAGTCTCTCCCGCCGCTTGAGTTCGCGATGCAATTGAAGCATCGACGTGTTCAAAGCGAAGCGGCCGGAGCCCTCGCGCGTTTAGGTGATGTCAAAGGTCGTGAACATTTGGTTTCACTTGCTAGTGAGCCATCCGCCCGGTTGCGAGTGATTGCCTATGCCGAGGAGTTAGGGTTCGAGGACGATATTGAACCGCAGTTCCGAACGGATGCCGCCATCGCAGAGGCGGAATTAGCCGTTTGGCTATCGCAGCCCGATCGGTTCGGTTTGCCTCCCACATCGCTTGAGACTATCGATCAACGCCACTGGATGTGGCCAGGATTCGACGATCCGGTCGCCTGCTTTCTCATTCGATTCAATTACGATCTTGGATCACGCCGCTATAGCAATATCGGTATCGCAGGACCTGCAGTGTACGCGCTCGCATGCGACGTTGCCGACATGCAGAACGACGATATCTACGCGATCTATGCCGGTTGGCATGCCGAACACAATGACATCTTTGCAATCAGCGCAGCGCAATTCAATGCGGGGCAGAAGCGTGTCGCAGAACAGTATCGTGACCATTTAGATCGTGCCGGGTACGAGCAGTTGCAGCCGGAGTTGTTCGGTGTGTTTTTCGAGGAACACGCGGTTGTCTTCTTAGCGGAACGGGAAGGTAAGTCGTGCCGCGTGCTTACCGATGGCCTTGAAACGATACCCGTTCCACTGGTTGGGCGTAGTCGACCGCTCCAGGCACCAGACTTATGGAACCTCTACAAGGGCCGAAAAATTCTTCGAACGTTTAACCCGCAAGTCGAATAGCAGGGCACTACTCAGGCTGCTGTGATTTCTTGACGATGAAGTCGAACTGCTTTTTCGTCACCGGCTGAACGCTCAGTCGGTTGCCTCGCCGGAGCAGCGGTAACTCTTCCAATTCCGAATAGGTTCGCATGGACGAAAGGGTTACCGGTTCACGAAATCGTTTTTCAAGCTGGATGTCAACCATAAACCAGCGGGGATTCGCCTGGGTACTTTTGGGATCGAAGTAATCGCTTCGGGAATCCCACGCGGTATGGTCTGGATAGCCATCACGAATCACTTTCGCAGTCGCCACGACAGCGGGCACCGCGCACGACGAGTGATAGAACAGGACGAGATCGCCGGTTTTGATCGAGTCTCGCAAAAGATTTCGAGCCTGGTAGTTTCTTACGCCGTGCCAGTGAACCGTTCGGTTTGGCAATGCGTCAAGATCATCGATGGAGAACTCGCTGGGTTCGCTCTTCATGAGCCAGAACTGACGTGCCCGGGTAGGCTTTATTGCCATGAGTCACTCCTTCGCGTGTGCGTCAACAAAACTTGACTTTATCGATCCTAACGAATTGAAGAAGTTCATTTTTTTTCGAAAGTTTTCAGAGGAGACGAGTCGATAACCCATTTACGTTGTGGCGGATCGATTTAACTGCATGCAGTTAACAGCACGATGCTCGATTCTGAATCGGGATGTGCCGTACAACGCGACTGGCCAGGGAACGGGCCAACCGAGTTTTTAACTCCCAGCCCCGTTCACCATCTTGAGAGGTCCAGTTTCATGCATCCCGACTCACTTCATGCCGCACTTGGTATCGCCTTTACCATGATTTGGTTAATCGTTGGACAGATTCTGGTAGGAAGCCGCTAACTTCTTGTATCGCGTAGGTTGATTGGTTCCTGCGGTAACTGCTGATTTCCGCCGTAGCTCTTTTTGCTAAAACGTGGTTCGATGCCGGCACTTGTTAAACGGGCGAACCAAGCTTTCATCTTCTACTAAGCGATTCAAAAAAGCCTGTTCGCTTTGAGCGAAGTCGATTTGCTGGCCGCCGTCGTACTCTCCATCGATTCGTGAAGAGTACAACTTGAGGCACGGAAGAAACCGGGTGGACGGCTCTGCCGTTTACCGCTGGACGCGAGCGGAACCGCCCTTTGCGAGCGCTTCGACCTCGGGCAACTTGGCCATCGTGACGTCCCCGGGGAATGTCGTCAGTAGGGCGCCGTGAGCCCAACCGAGGCGCAAGGCTTCTTCGTGGGGACGACCGTTGATCAGGCCATAAATGAGTCCCGCGGCAAAGCCGTCACCGCCACCGATACGGTCGACCACGTCCAATTCACAGGTCGGGCTCACGTAACGTTTACCGTCAATCCAAAGGACCGCTGCCCAGCTGTGACGATTGGTGGAATGGACTTCGCGCAGCGTTGTCGCCACCATCTTCACATTGGGGAACTTTTCGACCGCTCGGTCGATCATGCCGAAGAAGGACTCCGGATCAAGTTTGCTTTCTGTCTTACTGGTCACTTCTGGACCAGCGATACCGAGCCCCTTCTGCAAGTCTTCTTCATTGCCGATGAGGCAGTCGACATTTTTGACGATCTCAGCGATCATCTTTTGTCCTTGAGCCAGTCCGCCGATCGCGTCCCACAGCTTGGCGCGGTAATTGAGGTCAAATGACCGTATGGCACCGACGTCTCCCGCTGCTTGCATGCCTTCGACAACGAGGTCTGCTGTCGTTGCAGAGAGTGCGGCAAAGATTCCGCCGCTATGAAACCAACGGCAACCCGCCGACATGATTTCTTTGAACGGAATATCGCCGCGTTTGAGCATGGCGCCCGCTTCATTTGCACGATTGTAAAAAACGACTGGCGGACGAACGCCTTGCCCACGGTCGCTGTAGACCGTTGCGATGTTAGGGCCTCTAACTCCATCATGCACGAAGTGTTTGTAGAACGGACGTACTCCCATCTCACGAACACGAGCTTGTACGAGTTCGCCGATACCGTTATTCACCATCGCCGACGCGACTCCGGTTTTCAATCCGAAGCACGATGCAAGATTGGCGGCGACATTGTATTCACCACCCGAAACGTGGATGTCAAAAGTTTTCGCTTGGCGAAATGGGATGATTCCCGGATCCAGCCGGTGTACAAGTGCACCGAGCGATAAAAAGTCGAGGTCACATTGGTCTTGGCGAATGGATAAGCCGGTCATGAATACTCTTCCTGCTGGTTTAGTGACTATAAATGAAAAGGGTTGGAAAGGTCGACAGTGTTAGATCGTTACCGATGCGAAGCCGCCGTCGATGGCGATGTTTTGTCCGGTAACAAATGATGCGGCGCGCTGGCTTGCGAGCCAGACCACAGCGCCGGCCAACTCTCGGGCTTCGCCAAATCGCCCCATCGGCGTATGGCCGATAATCTGGCCACCACGTTCGGTGTAGGTGCCATCGTCTTTGAACAGCAACTTGCGATTTTGATCTGCCGGGAAAAACCCTGGGCTGATCGCGTTGACGCGGATGCCTTTGGTTGCCCATTCGCGAGCGAGGAACATGGTCAAGTTGATCACCGCCGCTTTTGCAGCAGAATACGCAACGACCCTTGAAAGCGGAATGATGCCTGACATCGACGCGATGTTGATGATCGTCCCCTTGCCTGCCGCGAGCATGGAGCGCCCAAAGACTTGACTTGGAATCAAGACGCCGCCGACGAGGTTTAAGTCGAACACTCCTTGCCAAGCCTCCAGCGGCAGATCACAAAAGTTGCTGCCAGGGGGCAATGTTGCGTCTGGCCGATTGCCACCCGCCGCGTTGATCAAGATCGTTGGCGTACCCAAGTCCGATGAGATCTCGTTTCGGACCTGTTCGAGGGATTCGCGGTGGAGCACGTCAGTCGCATAAAACTGCGCCGTGCCACCTGCTTGTTCAATTCGCAAAACTCGAGCACGTCCGCGATCTTCGCTCCGGCCGAGAACTGCAACCTGGGCACCAAATGCGGCGAGCGCTTCTGCCATCAGGCCACCCAGTTCGCCGGTTCCTCCAGTAACCACAGCAACATTGCCATCGAGGCGAAAAAGATCATTCATCGATTGTGGCCGATAAGGATTGGTTTCCTTTCGGCAAGAATTTAAGTGGAGAAAATTAAGTAGAGAAAGCGGCAGTGCGAAATCGGCCCCAATGGCAGTTCACGGTTTTCCGTCCGCAAGTGGGACCGACACTCTAACCATCCGGCGACTTCCTTTGAAGACAAGGGACGTCATTCGTCTCGTATTTCTCTGCGGTGCGGTAAAAGTCAGGCACTGATCAAATGAACACCGTTGACCATCGACCGAACGTCGCTCCACGGCCGAATGACCAAGTCAAATGGCGTGTCGCTGGTCGTGGTCGATAGGCCGTTCAACCGCCGATGCTGTACATCGGGCGATCGGGCTGGGAAAAACCGGGTCGGCTGATGAGGTGTCCTGCGTTTTTCTGCTCAATCGCGTCCTTGATCCGATGCAATAAAACTGCATCGGATGCTTTCTCTCGCAGCAACGACCGCAGGTCCCACTCGTTCGTTGAGAACAGGCAATTTCGGAGCATGCCCTCGGCGGTGAGTCGAATGCGATCACAATCGCCGCAAAACGGGGCTGACACAGGACGAATGACGCCCACGGTGGGGGCTTTGCCGTCGGAGTCCAACGGTAGGTCCAACAGTTCGAAATCGCGTGCGGGCTGTGACGCTGTCGGTGGGGAAACGGGCCGAATCGCACCAAAATGGTCACGGATGATTTTCAACACGTCATCGCCGCTCAGTACATCCTCCTCGGTCCACGCACGGTCTGCGTCCAGCGGCATGAATTCGATGAAGCGGATCGTCAGTCGCCGCGATGTTGCATATTCAATGAGCGATCGGATTTCGTGTTCGGTGAGACCACGAATGGCCAAGGCGTTCAGACGAATCTGGTCAAAGCCGGCCTCGATGGCCGCATCAATTCCTTCTAGTACGCGGGCGACGCCCTGTCGCCGAGTGATATGGCGAAAAACTTCTTCGTCAAGCGTGTCAAGACTGATGTTGACGCGTTTAAGGCCAGCGGCCCGGAGTGCGACGGCAACTTTCGGTAGCAGGATCGCATTGGTAGTCATTGCCAGATCGCGGACACCTGGTACCGCTGCAATCATTGAAACGAGACGGACAACGTCACGCCGTACAAGCGGTTCACCCCCGGTTAGTCTCACGTCATGGACGCCGTGTTTGGCAAGCATCTCGACGACGCGGGTGATCTCTTCAAAGGTCAACAGGGCTGATCGCGGCGCAAAGGTGACATCTCCAGCCGGCATGCAGTAAAAGCAGCGAATATTGCAACGGTCCGTAACGCTAATGCGGACACTGCGATGTACCCGACCAAAGGTATCAACTAGTTGATGGGTGTCATCATTATTCAAGTCAGATCAACCGATCGGTGCTGTCACCAAAGCTCTCGACTTCTACGCCCATGCGATCGAGCATTGAAAGGTACAAATTGCAAACCGGCACTTCGCCCGCCGCGGCAAGGTGTTGGCCTGATTGAATGGTTCCGCCACCACGTCCGCCGAGCAAGATCGGTAGATTGTCTGGGTCATGTCGGTTACCGTCGGAGATGCTGGATCCAAACAAGATCATGCAATTATCAAGCAGCGAACCGCTTCCTTCGGGAATTGCCCGCAGCTTCCGAATCATGCCGGCGAATTGTTCCACGTGCCATTGGTTGATCCGCTGGTACTGTTTGATTTTTTCTTCGTTCGACTCATGGTGCGATAACTCGTGGTGACTCCCTGCCACTCCCTCAAGGAACGAAAAGTTGCGCCCCGATACGTCGTTGGCAAACATCAGTGAACAAACTCGCGTGGAGTCGGTTTGAAACGCCAGGACCATCAAGTCGATCATGATGGCGATGTGTTCTCGAAAATCCGCTGGATGGTTTGGTCGGCCAGTAGCGACCTCAGCGTTGGCGTGAGTGCGTCGATTGCCTGCAGCATCCGTTCGCATCGAAAACGCGATCCGCTTTTCGACCGCACGGACGGAATCCAGGTACTCATCCAATTTAAATTGGTCGTCCCGTCCTAATCGCGGACGCAGTGACTTTGCGTCGTCCATCACGTAGTCAAGAAGGTTCGTATAAAGCTTGGCTTTTTCGTCTTGGCCCGCGATTGATTGGCCGAACAAACGCTGATAGACGACCCCAGGGTCGATCTCTTTGGCGACCGGACGTGTCGGCGATTGCCACGAAATGTGCGAACCGTAAAGGCGAGTGTATCCAACGTTGCTGTCGATTCCGCTAATCACAGGCTCGGTACCCAGTTCAAGCGAAGGCAACGGAGTGTTCGAACCCACCTGCTGTGCCATCAATTGGTCCACCGAGATTCCGCCGCTGCTGATGTTTTTGCCTGTCGTCTTCGTGACCGGCATACCGGTCAAGAAGTTTGCAGTTTTCGCATAGTGCCCGTCGCCATCGTGGCTGTGCTTCTTGTCGAGACCTGAAAGCACCAAGACGTCGTCGCGAATGTCGGCAAGCGGCGCCAGCGACGGAGAAAGCGTGTAATCTTTGCCAGTATTTTCCGGAACCCATGCCTTTTCCCAAACGCCATTAGGAAAATAGATAAAGGCAGCCCGAACGGGAGGACTCTCTGCGGATGTTTTCGATTCGCTTGCAACTGTGTTTCGTGGAGCGGCCGATGTCAGCCAGGGAAGCGCTAACGAAACCGAGCAGCCTCGCAAAAAGCGACGGCGAGATTGGGGTTGGGTGAGGACAATTCGATCGCTCATTTTGATTCTTGACTGTCAGACTTCTGGTAGTAACGGTGTTGGAAGGGGTAGCTCAACGCGATCTCCTCGACAAGTATTGCCGCTCGATAATCGTTCTCACCAAGTTTTTTGAGACATCGATCCACCACGCAGGCATCGAATTTATTGAGTGGCCGACCGAGCGCGAATCCAAGCATCTTACGCACAAAGTGGCGATGGAACTCGCCCGCGCGATTCATCAGTGAGGCTTTTAGCTCTTGAGGGCCTTGAAAGGTCTCGCCCGACGGAAGTGTCCCTGTTGAGTCAATCGGCAACCCCGCATCGCTGTCGCGCCACCGTCCGATTGCGTCAAAGTTCTCAAGCCCAAAGCCGAGGGGATCCATGCGATTGTGACACGATGCACACTCTGCTTGTTTTCGGTGCAACTCGAGTCGTTGACGAAGTGTCTGCGCAGAGTTGTCGGGTCCGGCTTCTTCGAGCGCTGGCACGCCGGCGGGCGGCGGCGGAACGCTGGAGCCGAGCAATTCCTGTAGCAACCATCGTCCTCGCAACACCGGGCTTGTTCTTCTTGGATAGGACGAAGACGTAAGCACACTTGCCATCGTGGCAACACCGCCTCGTTTACCGTCACTCCATGTCACGCGCTGCCACGGAGCGGTCAGTTCGCCGGTGAATCCGTAATGCTTGGCTAACGATGAGTCGACGTAGGTGTAATTCGCAGCAATCAAGTCGTTGAGCGAGCGATCTTCCTGAAAGATCCCGCTGACAAAACGAACCGTCTCTTCTCGCATCGAACCGGCAAGCGTTCCGTCATATTCGGGAAACAGCGATGCATCCGGTCGAACTTGGTCGAAGTTTCTCAACCCAAGCCATTGCAATCCAAAGTTTTCACCAAGTCGGCGAACCTTTGGGTCTTGAAGCATACGCCGTACTTCAACGCGCACCACCGCCTCTTCAAGAAGCTCTCCTGAGTCCGCTTTAGAGAGAAGAGCTTTGTCGGGAACGGAGGACCAAATGAACAAGGCCAACCGTGTCGCCAACTCGTGGGCTGAAAGACGCTGAACACCCCCGGACTGCGAATCCTGGTCGACGACAACCAAGAAATTCGGCGAAAGTAAAATCGCTTTCATGGCGACGCTCAATCTTGCCAACCAAGACTCTCTCGAAGGCTCGTTATTACCTTGGATCGGTACCGATCCGAGGGTCATCAACCGGTCGATCTCTGCCGCGTTCGGTGGTCGCCGCCATGCGCAACGAGCAAACGTCTCGATAACCTTTCTGATGCCGGCTTCGTTTTCGTGCTGTCGAAGCTCGTTGGACCTGTCGTTTATCATTTGATCGACGACGCGATCGGCCACGGAAAGGTACGCCTCTAAATGGATGGGTGACGTAAATAACGCATCCCCTGCGGTGTCGAATCCCTCTCCGCCGGCACCATCTGACGGAGGCCCTTCATTCGGCAAAAGTACGACACCGGTCAGATCCTCGATCGCGTATCGATATTCCGCCCGCGTAAGCCGACGGCTCATGACGTGACCCTGGTACCAAGCCTCGGTTTCATCCGACGCGAGTTGAGAGCAAAGGTCTTGGTCCGGTCTGGCGTCGACCCATTGATGAAAAGCCCCTTTCTGGGAGTCATTCAAGCCGGGACTGCCCTCAGGGGGCATCTCATTTTGTCTCACGCGGCGGGCAACTCGTTCCCACGCATCACCCGCTTCGACCGCCGTTTCGGCCGTCATCCATTTTGACAAATCGAATTCGCCCTCAGACTTTTCGGCGTTATGACACCCGAGGCATCGGTCTTGAATGATTGGCTTGATTTTTTCTTCAAACGCGATCCCCCAGTTCTTCTTTTTTTCGGCTAACTCGTCCGCTCGAGACGCCGGAAGCCCGTTCATGGCAAAAAACAATACGCCCACCCATGTTCTACAGGCTCGCAAATCGGGCAGTGGGAGGCAAAACAATCGCATCTCCGGTGAAAGTCTTGTTGCAGGGCGGGAATTGAGAGGCAGGCCCCCTATTGTAGACACTTGTGAGGCCACATGGAAACGACAAGGATGCCACTGCTGCTCGGCATCCGTCCTAACGGCCCCAACAAACCGATGGGAACAAAAGCCTTCCGAACTGCCAGACCGGGGTTTCTCGCAACCGATCTAAGCCGCTAAGCTACGCGACTTACGTAAGTTAATCTCAAGGAGGATTTCCTGAATGCTCATTTCTGCCTCAACCGAATGTTGGCCTGGCAAAAGCTTGGCTGAAATTGTCGAAGTTCTTTACGACCTTGACTTTACTGCGATCGAAATTGCCCTTCACGAAGACGGGTCAGTCGCAAAACCGAGCGAGCTGATCGCCGATGTCGAAAAGGCCGCGACCTGGCTGCGTTATGGCCATCGCATGGACATCGTGGCCTACAGCGTTCGGCTCGCGTCCACCGGTGCCCAGCATTACTCCGATTTTGCCGAGATCTGCAAAATCGCGAAAGCTACGAAAGTGGTCACTCTGGTTGTCCCTTCGGCCGAGTTGGGGACCCCATTCAATGAAGAGGTGGAACACCTCCAGCGGCTAGTCGATATCGCGGCGGTCGAAGGCACTCGGATCGGTGTTAAGACTGAACTGGGATGCTTGAGCGAAGACCCCGATACCTTGATGGTCTTGTGTAACAATGTCGACGGTCTTGGAATTACCCTCGACCCAAGCGTTTACATCGCTGGACCTGCAAAAGCGAAAAGCTTGGATCGAATCCTGAAGTTCGTTTACCACGTCCACCTTCGCGATACCAAACCAGATAAGTTCCAGGTCAGCGTTGGACAAGGAGATGTCGATTACGCGAAGCTTATCTCGCAACTCGAGCGGGAAAAGTACGACCGAGCCTTGTCGGTTAACATGGCACCGATGGAAGGGCTCGATCATCGTGTGGAGATGCGAAAGCTTCGCCGATTGTTGGAAACGTTGCTCTAATCGGAAACGTTAGGTCAAGCATTCAAGGACCGCGCTGCTATGAAACCGTTCCAACTTCATTTGTACAGCTTAGCAATGCTGTCGTTTGCCCTGATCCAATGCGCAACAGCCGGGCAGTTCAATCTCGTGTTGAGCGTCGGCGATCAGGCGCCGGCGTGGAGCGGATTGGAAGGTGTCGATAAGGAGACGCATGACTCTGGTCAAGTCGCGTCAGCCAAGTGTGTGGTGATCGCCTTCACGTGCAATAGTTGTCCTTACGCGGTCGATGTGGAAGATCGACTGATCGCTCTTTCTAAAAAGTTGACGAAAGTTGGCGGCGCGTTGGTGGCGATCAACGTCAACACCATCGACGAGGATTCCATCGAAGCGATGCGGCAACGAGCCGACGAAAAAGGTTTTGACTTCGATTACCTCTATGATCCGTCGCAGAAAATCGCGAAGGCATTTGGTGCTAAAACAACGCCTGAGTTCTTTGTGCTTGGGCAGGATCGGAAGATTGTTTATATGGGAGCACTGGACGATAGCCCCGATGGAAAGGCAGTGAATCATCGTTATGTCGATGCCGCCATCGATGCAGTTCTTGGCGGTAAGACGGTCGAAGTCAATGAGACCGTACCAATCGGTTGTCGTATTCGATTCGCTAGGACTCGCGGGAGGTAGTATTCACGATGGCTCACGTTGCGGTAGTTGGCGCCGGTGTTATCGGATTGTCGACCGCGATCGAACTCTTGGAGCGTGGCCATTGCGTCTCGTTGATAAGTGGTCAGTCTCCCCGCGAGACCACCTCCGCCGTGTCTGCGGCGTACTGGACTCCCTCATTCGTTGGAGACTATGAGCGTTCTTGGGCAATTCACACGCTAGAACGATTTTGGACGCTGGTTTCCGTCGCGGGCGCTGGTGTTTCCATCGCAAACACGTACGAGTGGCTGGACGAGCAAGGCGTCATCGAATTGGATGCGACGCTTGATACAAAGTTTTGGTGGTATAAGTTGCCAAGACTCCATTTCCGTCGTATCGACCTACCGGTGCCCCGCCGAATACGAACGCCCGATGGCCGAGAAGTCACCATGGTCCAGCGAGTGGAGTACCGCTCGGTGGTCGCGAGAATGCCAGACTATCTTGACTATTTGCTTCAGAAAGTACAGTCTTACCCCGGCGCTACAGTGTGTTCGAGATGGGTGGATTCGTTGCCTGAATTGTGCGAAAATTTTGACTTTGTAGTCAATTGTTCAGGGTGGCAATCAAAATACTTAGTGCCTGAAGAACGCGAGATCGGCGTCGGGGTAAGGCTTATTGCTGGGCACGTCCTTCGGGTTTCGGCAATCGGAGATTCTTCCATTGTCTTTTGCCACCATGGTGCTTTTCGTGATCCCTTCTTTTACATCGTTCCGAGGCAAGGTTCCGAAAGTGATATCATCTGCGGAGGTACCACCCTCGAACTAATGGAATTGCCACCGCAACGAGAGCCTTTGCGGTGCGATGATCTTGCAATCTATCAAGGGATTCAAGAACGATGCACTTCGTTCGTTCCGCAACTATCCGGTGCCAGGGTCCTGGAGCGTTTGATGGGTATTCGTCCCGTCCGAGAGAGAGTGCGATTGGAGTTTGATGAGAACGCGGATCGCATCCTTCATCACTATGGTCATGGCGGTTCTGGGATGACGTTATCATGGGGTTCGGCAGCGGATGCCGCCGCGCGCATTTCGACTCGGTCGCTAACTCCCTGAAGACAATGATCATTGCCTCGGACGGTCGTGCCGGTCGACCGTACTTAGTGCGACAACGGTTTCGATACGGAGTAGAATTCGTAGGTTGGTTGCCGTTTTGCAGCTTAAAAAAATTAGACTAACCGGTGAAGCGAATTGGCAGTTTGCCTCCCCGACGTTCATCTCATCTTCACAGGTTTTCTTTCATGTCCAATCGTCGGCAGTTCTTCAAGAAAGCGACTCTGTTGGGTTTGCCATTGGTCTTGAACTCATCAAAACTGAGGGCTCAGTCGCCGAGCAACCGGATCAATGTGGCATTCATCGGAACAGGCAATCAGGGCATGGGGATGCTCAAGCGGTTTTTAGCGGCCGATCTGGGGAATGTATTGGCTGTGTGTGACGTCAACGAAGGAAGCACCGGATACAAAGAGCCGGATCATTTTTACGGTCGAATGCCCGCAAAAAAACTGGTTGACTCCGAAGCGGCAAAGAAGTCGAAGAGCGGGACCGCCAATGGGTGCGACGCCTATACCGATTTTCGCGATATCCTTGTTCGTCAGGATATCGATGCGGTTGTGATTGTCGTGCCTGACCACTGGCACCGCATCACCACGGTCATGGCTGCAGAAGCTGGAAAAGACATTTACTGCGAAAAGCCTTTAACCTTTTCGGTATCGGACGGCCGGATGATGATCAATGCGGTGCGCAAGCACCAGCGGATCCTGCAAACTGGTAGCCACGAACGGTCCAATCCCGTGAGTCAGTTTGTTTGCGAAGCGGCCAAATCTGGCAAGATTGGCGATCTCAGGAAAATTGTGACCAAGGTCGGCTACAACAATAAGGTTGGGCCGGGCCCGGGTTGGAAGTCAACGGCCATACCTGCAGCATTTGATTACAAGAATTGGTTGGGACCCGCACCGGTTGTTCCCTACCACGATGATCGCTGCTTGTATCGATTTCGATTCAATTATGATTATTCGGGCGGCCAAATCACTAATTTTGGCGCTCACTGTAACGATATGGCGCACTGGGGAATGGGTTTGGATATCGGTGGTCCCAGCGAAGTGGAATGCCTCGATGCGAAGTTTTTGCCGACAGGCAGTCTTTTCAATACCGCGACCGAGACAAGATTTCGTTGCAAATATGACAATGGTGTCGAGCTTCTATGCGAAAGCGGACCAGAACAAGTTCAAACGCGATTTGAAGGAACCGATGGTTGGTTGCAGACGGGTTACCGAGGGACAACGGCGTCAGACCCAGAGTTACTAAAAGGCTGTCCAACGCTTCCGCCAGGCACTAACGACCCACATTCGGCCCACTTACGCAATTTCATCGACTGCGTCAAAAGCCGTTCAGAGCCGCGAGCAACAGTTGAAGTTGGGCATGCGTCGGCAGTGCTCTGCCACATTGCCAACGCGGTGATTCGCCTGTTCCCGTTGACTGGCCCTGGGCGGGTCGCGAAGTGGGACGCAGTGAATGAAGCTTTTGTGGGCGATGATGAAGCGAACCAGATGCTCGTTCGTGAGCAACTCGACCCCTTTCGTTGATCGTGAGGGTACCGACCAACACGCCCGCTCGTCCCTACTCTTTCAGCCCGTTGTTTCTCTTCATGGGTCGGTATGAGCGGTCGGTATGAGCGAAGTACCACGCCGTCGCTGCCCTCTTCGCAAACGTTAAGATGACGTCCGATCGGCTAAGGAACGAGAGGGATTTCATTCACTGTGTAATACGCGTTTCGATGCAGTAATTCTTCGTCGTCCTGGGATCGAAGGGCACGAAGGTCGAAGGCGTACACATGCCCGCGATTTAGCTTGTCAACGACAAGATTAGCAAACAAGCCGTCTTGGGAAACGCTCACGGAACGAACGTCGGGAGACGACTGCTCAATTTCGGGGCCGCCGTAGGCACCGTGGTAAGGGTGGGTGAATGTTTCAAGTTTATAGGACGCGGGATTGCACCCGACGGTCCGATCCAACGGTTTAGTAAACGCGACCTTGAAGCCCTCCGGTTCGATGGTGATCCGTTCGATTTCAAACGGTAACTTGCCACTCCAATCGAGACGTTCCAACGCAAATGGTTTGACGCCGCGCACCGGCCATCCTCGATTCGTGCCACCGCAAAGCAGCCTCCCTTCGGAGGTGAACTCGACATTTAGAATTCCCGTCGAAAGGCCTTCGCGGAAGGGGTAGCAAGCACCTTGCCAAACGCCGTTCACTTGCTCAGTCGTCGCTCGCATCACGATTGAAAGCGTGTAATCACCGAGAAACATTTGATCCTCGAACGGGCCAAACTTGCCCTTCGTATGATTAACGGTAAAGCCTGTAATCGACCGCCCCATTCGGACGTACGGAAAGATCACTGCATAAGGAACAAGCTGCTTCACTCGTTCTTTTTCGACGATGATACGCGATCCTGATTTTGGCATTTCCGGAACCGAGCCCATCTCAGGAGCGAATTTGTACCAATTAAAACTTGCAGGATGCCCCATGAAGCTGCCGGGGGTGATCGCCTTTAAGCTGCATGAGCAATTCCATGGACCTTGGCTTTCGATGTACATCAATGCATCGTGTTCATTGAACCCGACCCCACCAGGACTTCGCAGTCCGCTTGCAATCGGTACGGTTTTACCGTCGGGAGTGATCTTTAAGACAAAACCACGAAACAAGGCATGGGATTCGTAGGAGTATGAAAGCCCCAACGCTGCGTAGAGATTGCCCTCTCGGTCGAACTTGGATCCAAATGCATATTCGTGGTAGTTAGCGTAACCCCATGCATCGGAGAGCGTTTCGAAGTGATCGGCCTTGCCATCGCCGTTGGCATCGGTGACTTTGGTGAGCTCGCAGCTCTGCATGACATAGAAAGCGCCGTCGCGGTAGTCCAGACCGAAAATCTCATCAAATCCAGAGGCGTATAAATGATAGGTCGGGTTGGGCTTCGGGTCGTTGATTCCGCTTATCAAATAGATCTCACCGTGACGCGTCCCGACCGCGACGCGATGGTCAGGCAGGGCAACAAAGGCGCCAGCCTCGATTACGGTATCTGCCGGAGTCGGAATACTGACAATCGGATAATACTCCCGTTCGCGTTCCTCTGTGCCCCAACGATCGCCGACTTCTTCGGCCTGTGCAATCGTTAAGGTAAGAATGCAAATGGCGGAGAGCGTGATGGCCGGACTAACGAAATTAGTGAAGTAATTCATAGGTAAAATTCAGTTTGGATTCGCCTGCAGGGATCTCCAAGTGGAGGAGCAGTTCTTGAGCGGTTTCATCATTCGCCGCAGGTGGTAGTAGGGGGCGCAACAGGGGCCGCAAAAGGGTTCGTGTCGGTGGAACGCAAAAGCGAATGTCCGCCGTTGTAAAACAACTGTCCGATTCGGCTTCGATTTTTCCAGTCAATGCGCGAAACCAAAGTGTTTGGTTTTGTGGCGAACGAAATCGCAATTCGCGATTCAGAAACGCTTCGTTCTCATCGTTGATGACAGCGGTCGAAGAGTCTTCGATTTCAATATCACCGCTACGATACAAGAACGTTGGGATCGAATTAGCAGCAATGTAGTAGCCTCTAAATTGATACCCAACATTTTTGGGATAAAGCGGGTTGGGATTAACGGGCGATTCTTTGGTCATCACTGGCCTGAGCGGCCACGGTGTGTTCTCGTCTTTCATCGCAAAGAACGACACGTCTTGGGGCAGCGCGATCGGCTGACTCGTTGGGTTGAAGGACCCTGAACCTTGCCCGCTGCGATCGACCCTTATGAACTCACCGCGCCAAAGGGCTGATACGCTCCCGGTCTCCGCGTTGAATGCATAATGAATCTCGCATGGGAATCCCACTGCGATTCCGCGGTAACCCGCAACGTTACTTCGTCCGCGGTATACACGTGGTGTGTCGGAAACTGCTAGCTTGGTTTCTACCGTTTGGATCCCGGCGGGATCCGCTGCCGATGTGCCCAGCGATAGGTAGTACCAAATCGCGTTAATCTGGCTGTGCGTATCGCCATCAAGAACGGTCTTCATGATCGCTGTCCCGCCTGGCCAGGATGCAGGCATGACAATTCGCGGACGGTATTTGGCTGGATCGACCATGAAATGATAAAACCAGCTTGGCTTTAGTCGCTGGAATGAGGTCATGAGATCCATTCCTTTGTTATTGGGAGACGGCTTTCCATTAAAATTGTGGCACGCGACGCAATACAAGCCTTGAGAGCCTAACATCTGCCGTCCAGCAGCGCGCAGTTCCTTCTCTCGCGCACGCACTTGTTCATCATTGCTTTCAGGGTTTGGGATCGGTAGATCAACCAGGTCGATACTGTCCAGACGAGAGAAGAGGTCGGGCAAATGCGCTAGATTGGCCGTGCCATATTGAGGCATGCGAGTGAGCATGTAGGGTCGTACGGCCTCTCCGTCAAATAAAACTTTTTTCATCCAGTTCGACTGAAGCTTTGCTCCCACAAGCGTGAGCGGCGGCGGTATCCTGGCATCATCCCCCAGACTTTTTTCGCTCGTTTGAAAAAGCAGATTGCGCTCTGGCGTTACGCCGCCGTAGTCGTCTCGAAGATGACACGCGATGCAATTGAACGCAGTCATGGTCATCGCAACCAATGATTGGTCCGTGACTGCCTCCTGCTTGTTAAGAACCGCAACACGAATGGCATCCGTTTGTTGGTCGGTCAGATTGTATCGTGGGCTTTGCGTATTCGACGGGTCCAGACAACCTCGTGATGGATCGAGCTCGGATAGAGCAATGCTTTTCGTTGCAGCTGGCATGCCTTTCAATAGGTGACAGGCAGCGCAGTTGAGTTGCTGGTAATATTTCTTTCCGTCATCCACAAGATTCATTTGAGGGGAGAAGGGCTCTGGCGAATCGCTCCCATCGCTACGCGAGCTAAAAAGGTAGTCGGCAAGCGACTGAGCTTCGGCATGACTCAACTTCATATCCGGCATTCTTCCAGACGGTCGTGTGCGTTTAGGTTGAAACAGGAAGTCTTTCAAAGACTGGCGGCTGTACTTGGCGGCAGTATGACCTAACCCAACCACACCATCTTGAGTCTCTTCGGTTCCATCCGGTCCTCGCGGCGAATGGCATGCGACACAGCCGACGGTATGAAAAAGGTTGTTACCGGAATCGAGGTCCAACGGCTGGGAGTCTTTGGTATCGGATTGAAATTGATTAGGTGATTGTGCGATCAAAAACTGAGTGATCGCCTGGGCAACCTCATCACGTTTGTCGGCAGGAACAGTGGTCAGCATGTCCGGCATTGTCGTCCCGGCATGCACTGCGGATGGCGAGGCAAGATACTGTTGCAAGAACTTCGGCGAGACACGCGAACCGATATCTGAAAGGTCAGGAGCCGTCTTCTCGGGTAACAACGAGGCGCCCTGGCGAGAATGGCAAGCGGTGCACCGCAATTCATCCAACAGCAACTCGCCGGTCTCCAGTTCAGTGAGTGGATGCTTGTTGTGCAACCCAGGTATAGTCGGTGCCGCGGTGCTAGTCACGACGGTTGCAACCACCGTTATGACGAGAAGTGTTTGGCGAAAAAAGGTTAGCATCTTGTCATTTCATACGACGTTTGGGAGCCATCGTCGAATTCGGGTAAGAGGGGAACCGTCGTTAGAAAGCTGCCAGCGAGCGGGAAGGATGAATGGAAGAAAGGACGAAAGGACGGGTTTGGAACAGGGAGGAATTCTTAACCGATTGGTTTCCGCGTGAATCGTGCAGCCGATCTTAATCGATATCCAAAACAATACGACGTAAAGTGTCGAACCGAGTCCCCTCTCGCTCGCGACCGGATTGCATCAAGTTGGATCTCCCGCCTATCCAAAAAAGATGATATCCGGACTGGGAAGGCTGGTTTTTAGCAGTGGTTAGAATCTTGCGGTTCCAAGGCAGAAGACTCAGTGCGGACGATGACACAGGACAACGGGTGAATTGGCTCTGCGGGCAGGTTCTTACCATACGGCTCGATTCGAACTGAAAAAAATTGACAGTCGATATTTTTCCCGTTAAGTTGCTCGACAGCGGTCTTTTCTGCCTTAGCCAATTCGGTTTTCAAAAGTCTTATCCATGCATCACCGATTTGCCCTTCTTATTGCCTGTTGCCTGTTACTTTTTTCTGGATGCGGGGGGCCCGGCGATAAACCTCAGGCCCCATCGGGTAGCGAGCTTGAGCAATACCTTGCCGAGCATCCAGAGATCAACGCGGCGGAAGAAGCCGACGACACGTCTGGTCGAAATTGACGACGGAGTTCAGTGGGAAGGTGTTTTGATCGCGTTTCGTTGGCGTCCGCTTCTCTTCTCTTATTTCTTATTTTCCAGAAAGTTTGCGATGAAAAATCCGTCTCGTTATTCGGGGTTCACATTGGTTGAACTCCTGGTGGTGATCGC
>JANOBM010000219.1:0-19643 GCA_031411655.1 Planctomycetaceae bacterium | reverse complement strand
CTCCAAAATCGAGAAACCTGGCCATCGACCTGACTCGATGAGATGAAAGCGGTTTCTTCTTATGACAAACGTGAATCGTGTCGAACGCGATGATGCACAGGACTCTTAACGGTGTCTTGGGTGTCTTGCCAAAAAAGAGCGGCAACCTGCGGACGAAACAGGTGATCGATCGAAGGATTGCAGTATAACTTGGGAGACCGTTAGACATGGCACAAGACCACCTCTCGCGGGCAGCGCCATCGTATCGGCACGAGATCACTGACGCCGCGGCTGACAACCAGCCTGGTCGCTCCTGACTGATGGCTCAAAAAGCAAAACGGGTAAAACATCGCTCCGGGAAACAAGCGGTCTCGATACTCAAATGCAACGAACTGACAGCCGTGAAGATGCCCGGCGAGAACGAGATCGTAGCCGTCATGTTGAGATCGCTTCCAGACTCGTGGATTGTGGGCGCAAAGAATTCGAACATCCCCGTCTGTCTGCAGTGCAGCATCCGGACCGGAGACTACGATCGTGCGAGCACCGTGTGACATTCGCACGGCGCGATCATGGATCCATTGCCCGCCACCATTCCTCACTGCGTCGCGGACTTTGAAGGTGCCGACATGGTTGTCATGGTTGCCCGCTACCGCCATCACGGGTGCGATCTCGCACAATTTTCCCACCAGGTCGGTCAGATGGTTTAGCTCGGACGGACTATCCACAAGGTCACCGCCCAAGAGTACTGCATGAGATTCGCAGCGAATCACCGAATCGAGCACCTGTGCAACCAGTTGATCGGAACGTCCATGTCGAAGATGAATATCGCTAATGTAAGTCACTCGGCACGCATCAACCCGGGCTGATATTCGCTCTTCGCGAATATGTAAGGGATGATGATTTCCGATCGTCAACAGGCTAGCCGACACAACAGTCTCCCCAGCATGGTTCGGAACACGTTGTACGAGAATAGCGACCAAGTAGAGAATCAACCGTTTATACAAACCACATCGAGTTGCCACGCACTAAATGCCTAGGGACTCATGGTGCATGCGGTGGTGCAAGCGAGTTCAGTCTAGGTGACCTCGTCCATGCGTTGCAACGGGGGCGTAAGCATGTCAAGGTGTGTCGCGTACTCCGAGCTAGTGCCGTTCGCGAGCGACAAGATTCATTGAAAGTAAGCGACTCATCGCATGCGGCGGTAGGCTGCATGGGCTTCTGCACGCACGTTTGCATCGGCGTCGTCGCGCAATCCACCGATCCACTGGACCAGCGATCGCGGTGGAGACTCAATTTCGCGGGTGAGACGAAGCACTTCAAGGCGCAGTACGCCATCGTCGCTCGCCAGTGCATCTTGAAACAATTCAAGTGGAGTCTGTCTGAGGAATTCGCCACTGACCCCAAAACGAGTCGTTAACCAGCGAGCAACGATGTCAGCCGATGGCAGGTCATTGCCGAGCTTGTCCTTTTTAACATTGCCACGCACATCGAGCATTGAACGTGGCGCCAGTCGCCATCGATACATCGAAAACGCGCAGCCAGCCATTGGGGGATCTCGTTTGCGATAATCTGTGGCATCAACCAAACCGATCTCATTGCCTAAGTAATTCGCCACCGCGAACACTCGATCGTTTAACGTTTGATTTGCCTGGGAGGATCGGGATTCGGCGTGAAGATCAAGTCCGTCAAATAAATCAGGTTCACTGACGTTGATCTGTGCAGCTGCCAGCAGAGTTGGCAACAAATCCGCGTGCATCGTCGGACTATCGATCGTCATCGCATTTCGGTTTGGGACGTAGAGTACCGCTGGTGTCATCGTTTGCACTTTGGAAAGCCGTGTGCCATGCCCAATGGTTCCGTCTTCCAAAAACGATTCGCCGTGATCGCCCGTCACAAGGATGATCCGCGATTGATCGAGCAGCGGATCTAGCATCGCGTCTAAACTATGAACTGCGTTTTGGTAGCGATTCCAAACCGACGGCTGCATTGCTTGGGTAAACGGCATCATGAAAGAGGCATCCGCCGACGGTTCAAAAAGAGCATGACGCGGGTCGACATCAAACGGAGCATGCGAAGAATAGAGGAATACGACGGCTAGCCGAGGCGGGCGGGTTTCTGGCAATCTCGGTCGGCCAAGAAATTCCTCTGCGCGATGAATGGCTAAGCGATCCGCTCGCAGGCCATCGCTTGGCTCACAACGGAATGCGTCATAAACTCGCTCGTTCATAAAGCCTTCCATCTGAAACGGTGGCCAGTCGTTTTGTCCGGAAAAGCAACCGATTTCGTAACCGGCTTGATGAAACAGGCGGTTCATTGCCGGAGCGTATCGTGCTTCACTACGGTAAAACCAGATCGCTTCCAAGCCAGTGACCAGCGAAAATATCCCCAGCGACGTAGCATTTCCTCCAGAATAGTGGCTGCGTAGCGTTAGCCCGCGCGATGCCAACCGGCAAGCGTTTGGCATGACCCTTGGGACCATCACCTCCGACCGCAACGATTCCAGAACGATGATCAAAACATCGGGTTGATGTTGGTGCTGGGAAACCACGTCAACGCGAGCTGTATTCAATCGAAATCGTTGCTCTTTGGATGTAATCGTTGACGCGAGCGCATACCCTCGCAGCCGATCAACGTACTCCAATCCGTGATGATTGTCGCTTGGGGCCAACCAACTCAACACAACCGATAACGGATAACGTGTTGACTGCCATTTCAAGTTTCGTGTCTCGTCTGCGGTAGTTTGATACCCGATTGCGGTTGCCAAAGCAGATACAAGCAAGCCGCCTACGAGAATGGTCTTTGGCTTGAACCGCTGCCTGCTGTCGCTTTCCCAACGCTTTGCAAGATGCATCGTAGCAAAGTAGGAAATCGACCATAGCGTCACCGATAACAGGCCAAAGATCAACGCGGTAGTAACCATTCCCTTGGTGATGAATGGCAATAATGAAGGCAAAAGGTCGCGGGAAATGCGAAGGAGCGAGCGAGAGAACATGGGAGTGCCAATCCACTGCATCGTGATTTCATTTACCAAGAGCGCTAACGGGAGCACTCCCGTCGTGATTGCAGCAAAATGCCATCCAGCAGTCGGTCGACTGCCAGCGATCACATAACCAACGGTTACGGGTATCAGCGAAAGGAAGACACTTTGAAAGAAAATGGAACCGTAGTAGCAAGGTATCGATACCGATTCAATGCTCAGCGCGCTTACTCCCCACGGCGACATGGCGCTAACTAAAAAGCAGCCCAGCGACATGAAGTAGCCCCATATGATCATGCGTTTTCGAGAATCTTGGCTGCAATTCATCGATTTAGAAGAAATGGGCAGGGGTTGCGAATTCACGGAAGCGTCATCTGCAGATCTAATTTTGAGAATGATGCTCCCCGTTCTTTAAAGATACCATGGTTGGGAATCGGTTTTTTACCATTTCGACTACCCGTGGCATTGTCCGCTCGAAGACTGTTTACTCCCTTCGCTGACCGGATGCTTAACCAAGGTGAAAGCGATTGCCTCATCTACATCGTGAAGCGCGAAGCTACCAGATTCTTACTTTACCATCGATGCGACTGGTCACGTTCAAAATTGACTATTAGGACGAGGCGACACGCGTTGTATCGATCGAATTTAAGTGAAGCTCTATCCGCGAATCGTGCCAATGAAGAATGTCACCGTCTACAACGGTTGGCGCGACCTAGCCGAGGCAATCAAAGACCGCACGCTTATCGCCGCTCGAACCCAAAATCTAGTTTCTAGTTCCTAGTTCCTAGTTTCTAGTTTCTAGCCACTAGTTTCTAGCTTCCCCGGACGGGGATGCCCTCTTTTCACGACCGTCTCCGCATTTGGCTCGGCATTTACGGGAATTCGTAACTCCGCTCGAGCGATTCGTCAAACTTTTTTGACTCATGTATTGCTGCCTGCTAGAAAACACGATATAAAATACGCGACACAAAAGTCGCGAAACATGTAGCATGACCCAGGAAGCGTAAAATATGACTTACAAACTTCGACATCGACAACACGCCGACTCGTTGCGCCGGCTGCGAACGATTGACACCGACGGAACCCATTCTGTTCACGAAAAAGGACTTATGCATCGCCGCGGCATTCTATCGGCATCCTTGGCATTTTCGTTAGGTGGACTGGTATCAAGCGATTGCGATGCAGGCGCTGAGCATGGGCTTTCCAAGGATTCTGCTCCCAACGAGGTTTTGGCCTATCTCTACGCAGGAAACGAGCGTTTTGCGACGGGACAACCATTGGCAAGACACCGCGATATCGAGCGAGTCCGAGCCGTGGCGAAAGAGCAGAAGCCATTTGCGGCCTTTTTAGGTTGCGCCGACTCGCGTGTACCGATTGAAATTGTGTTTGACCAGGGGTTTGGTGATCTGTTCGTAACACGCATCGCTGGCAATATCGCTTCGAGTGAGAACGTTGGTAGTTTGGAGTTCGGTACTCTGGTGCTGGGAGCCAAAGTTCTCTTTGTGCTCGGACATTCCGATTGTGGAGCTGTGGCAGCAACTATCAAGGCGGATGAAGTGCCGGGACAGATCAGCGGTCTCTTTCAGCACATTCGTCCTGCCACAAAAGAAGCCCAGGGGGATATTGCCAGGGCCGTGGAGATCAACGTGCGAAACCAAGCAATCACTCTCGCAGAATCTTCGCCAGTGATCGCTAAGCTCCTTCGCGAGAAAAGGCTTGTCATCGCTGGTGGCGTTTATGACTTACGTACTGGTAAGGTCGCTCCTGTCCAGCTTCCACAACTTGAGGTTGAGTGATTCATGACACTGTTCCAAATGTTTCAGTCCAACATCTGTTCGCCGATGGTGTTAGCATTTGCTTTCGGAATTGTCTGTCGCTTAATCAAAAGTGAGCTGGCGATCCCGCGTGATCTTTACACGTCCCTATCTATCTACCTACTGTTTGCTTTGGGGATTAAGGGTGGCGTCGAGCTTTCGCATAGCGAGTGGCGACAACTCCTGTTGCCAGCGGTTGTAACGCTTGCCCTGGGATGCATTACACCCGTCACTTCTTTCTTGAGTCTACGGTATTGGGGGCGATTCTCGATCGCCGATGCCGCTGGAATCGCTGCTCACTACGGCTCCGTTTCGGCAGTCACTTTCATTGCAGCCGAGAAATTCGTGTTTGCAAACTTAGGAGATGGAGCCGTCGCCACTTTCATGCCGACACTGCTCACTCTCATGGAGATCCCTGGAATCCAAATTGCGTTAGCGATTGGCATTTTTGGATTGGCGAAGTCAAAGCAAGACAATGACACTCATGCGGGAACTGTATCGCACCATACAAAGGGCCCTTCGCTTGGTGCCGTTTGGCATGAATTGTTGACAGCTCGTTCGATGGTCTTACTGATTGGCGGTATGGTGATCGGCTTCATCATTGGGTACGAGGGCTACGCCTCTGTGAAACCATTTTTTGACAAGGGGGAATGGATGTTCAAAGGCGCTTTAACGCTGTTTCTGCTTGAGATGGGGTTGGTGGCCGGTTCTCGCCTATCGGATCTAAAGCATGCCGGCGTGTTTTTGATCGCTTTTGGTATTGCCGCGCCGATTGTCCACGGTGCGTTGGGTGTGTATTTGGGTTCGTTGGCCGGTCTTGACGCTGGTAGTTGCACTGTTTTGGGAACCATGGCGGCCAGTGCCAGTTACATCGCCGCACCGCCAGCGGTACGAATGACGTTACCTGAAGCGAACCCCACGTTCTACTTGACCGCTGCGCTTGCGGTTACATTTCCATTCAACCTGTTGGTTGGAATTCCCCTTTACTTTCGAATGGCCTTAGCCATAGCGGGATGATATGCCATGAATACCTATAAGTTAACTCTGTTGACGATTGTCGCCGAGGCGATTCTAAAAGATCGGTTGATACACGAGATTCGCCAAGCTGGCGCAAACGGTTTCACCCTGACAGAAGTTTCTGGCGAGGGTTCTCGCCAACGTCGTGTAAGCGAAATTCTCGGTGACAACATCAAGATCGAAGTCATCGCCAAAGCGGAAACCGCAGAAAAGATCCTGACCGTACTTCAGCAGGATTTTTTTCCCCGCTATGCCGTCATCGCCTTCTTGAGCGATGTCCATGTCGTGCGGGAAGAAAAGTATTCTTGAGGCACGAGCGGGTAGTGGGAAGCGATCCGAAAACCGAAGAGAACCGCGGCTAGCATCAAAGCGGCTAAAAGTTTTCGGATTGGTAATTAACGACTCGTACCAATCATGGCGATTAAGTCGCCAATCGAACGATGTGCTTCGATTGGATGCCGCAAAGGACGCTTGGCTAAGATGCGGTACTGGTTTCTACGCCCGACTTTCTCGCGTTCGATACAGCCACCTAGTTCAAGATCCGCGATGATTCTTTGCACCGCTCGCTCGGTGATACCAACTTTTAACGCGACTTCTCGCAAGACCAAAGACGAGTCCTGAGATAACAAGATCAACACGTGTGAGTGATTGGTAAGAAAAGTCCAGTTGGTTTTTTCCGTCTGCCTTTTAGGCTCGTCGGCGGTCTTTGGCTTTTGTGAGCGACGGGGAGCAGCGGGTAACTTCGCCTTCGCGGGTTGGGATTTTGGTAAGGCCATTTAGAAATACCTTCCGGGTTAGCGCCCCTTCCATCATGCTGGCATGGAAACGTCAGTTAAGTCTGCGCAGTGGAAATAGTTGATCGACTTCACGAATGAGCATATCGGCTAAAGTACGACTTGGCAATCGCGACTTTTCTGTACTCAATCAATACGATTCGCTTAAGAGAAGGCGCTCGGCAAATCAATCGCTTCGATGCGCCGCCACTGCTTCACCACCGTTGACCTTGCAATTAGCGCGGTCATGCGCTGTGGCAAAAGAATTGGGCTGAGGGCGATGGAGTTGTAGGAGGACCGACATTTTAAGTTTACTTAACCGTTCAAGATGCCCTTGATCAGGTTTCCGTGAACATCCGTTAGACGGTAGTCTCGCCCTTGAAACCGATAGGTCAGTCGCAAATGGTCCAGGCCCAGTAAATGCAGCAGGGTGGCATTGAGATCATGGACGTGCACTGGGTCCTGCACCGCATTGAACCCGAAGTCGTCCGTTTGGCCATAGGTGAGACCAGGTTTCACGCCTCCCCCAGCCAGCCATAAGCTGAAGCAGCGATTGTGATGGTCACGACCATCGTCGCCGCCTTGGACCATCGGCGTCCGACCGAACTCGCCGCCCCAGATAACCAGCGTGTCCTTTAGTAATCCGCGCTGGTTGAGATCCTTCACCAGTGCCGCGCTGGCTTGGTCGGTATCCACTGCATTTTGCTTGACTCCAGCCTTCAAATTGCCGTGTTGGTCCCAAGCTTCGTGGAACAACTGTACAAACCGAACACCGCGTTCGACTAATCTTCGGGCAAGTAAGCAGTTGCGAGCGTAGTTTGCATCTTTGGGGTCTTTGATACCGTACATTTCAAGCGTCTGGGCCGATTCGCCGCTCAAGTCCATCAGCTCCGGAGCACTGGTTTGAAGCTGGTAAGCCATTTCGTAGCTTTGAATGCGAGCAGCAATCTGCGGATCCCCCAGCGACTGCATGGACATTTCGTTCAAGCGACTGATCGCGTCCAGTGAATCACGCTGAGCCTGACGATCAATGCCAGGAGGATTAGAAAGGTAGAGAAGCGGATCGCCTTTACTGCGAAGCGGCACGCCTCCATACATCGTTGGCAGAAAGCCTGCGCCATAGTTGCTCGCTCCGCCGCTGGTGCCTTTCGCGCTGGTGAGCACCACGAATCCAGGAAGGTTCGACGACTCGCTACCCAACCCATAAAGAGACCACGCTCCAAAGCTCGGTCGGCCAAACTGCTGCGAACCGGTGTTCATCATGATTTGTGCCGGAGCATGATTGACAGCTTCGGTATGCATTGTCCGAATCAGACAGATGTCGTCAGCGATTCCCGCCGTATACGGTAGTACTTCGCTCAGCTCCATTCCGCACTGGCCATGTTTCGCAAACGCGTACTTGCCACCCAGCAAGCCTGATTTGGGGTCGATGAACGCAGCGCGATAGCCTTCCAGGAGACTGGCGGGCGGCAACTGTCCCGATCGCGCTGTCAGTTCCGGCTTGTTGTCAAAGAGTTCCAATTGGCTGGGAGCGCCGGCTTGGAACATGTAAATGACGCGTTTGACTTTTGGCTCGAAATGTGGAGGCTTGGGAGCAAGCGGTCCTGGTGAAGCTTGAGCATCAACCGTTTCAGCCCAGGCTGATTGATACAGACCGTTTTCCTCAGACAGCATGGAGCCGGCGGCAATGGCCCCTAAGCTGACGCCGCAGCGCTGCAGAAACCAACGTCGTTTGATGTATTGGCCGCGAGCCTGCGAAAGTCGTTGTTCGATGTTCACTTCATTCTCCTGTCGCTACGATTGCCGGGACGCGGCGTCTTTCAATTCTTACGAATGGTGTTTAGAACCTATCCGAAAACCATTAGCCGCTTTCTCGCTAGCAGCGGGTTCCTTCAGTTTTCGGATACGTTCTTAATTCTTACTAATGGTCTCATCAAGGTTCAGCAGTACGCGGGCGGCGATCGTCCAAGCGGCCGCGTCTTGAGGCGTGGCGGACTCGGGCAATGGAGGCAACTGGTCGGGCTTTCCCGTTGCCACTTCGCGAGGATTCAACCAACCTTCGGCGATGCGCTGTCGCTGTGAAACCAACAGGTCCGCCAGCGCTGTGCGTTCAGCGTCGGAAGGTAGTCTGGACATGCACAGTTGATACGCGTAATCGATTCGCGAGCGATCGTCGAGGCCACCTTCGCGCAGAATTCGAAGCGAAAGAGCTTGGGCCGACTCGATGAAGATTGGTTCGTTCAACCCCGTCAGCGCAGCAAGCGGAGTGTTAGAACGAATGCGGCGGGCGCAAGCGAAATCCGCGTTAGGCGCATCGAAAGTTGACATCGCTGGATCGGGCATTGATCGCTTGCGGAAATTGTAGACTGCGCGTCGATACCGCTGTGGCGCAGAGGCCGGGGTCCAATAGTCGGGGTACGTGTAGTTGTAGTCCAAAACGTTTTGCGGTACCGGCGGAATGATCCCAGGCCCGCCGAACTGATGATGAATGATGCCAGCAATGGCTAACGCCATGTCGCGAACCACTTCCGCGTCGGCGCGAAAGCGTGGTCCACGTGCCAGCAAATGGTTTTGGGGGTCAAGCTCGAACTGTTCAGCGCTGCAACGAGACGTCTGCTGATACGTTTGGCTGGTGACTATTTGTTGAATGAGGTGTTTAGTGCTCCAGCCATGATTCATGAAATCGACTGCCAGCCAATCCAACAGATCTCTGTAAATGGGCGTGGCTGTACGGGTGCCAAAATCTTCAGAGGTTTCGACCAAGCCGATGCCGAAGATCGATTGCCAAACGCGGTTCACGGCGACGCGAGCGGCAAGAGGCGAACGACGATCGACCAACCAGCGCGCAAACTGTAATCGCGGAGGTTCGTTGGTTCCTTGCATCGAATGAAATGCGGCCGGAATCGCCGGTTGGACCTGATCCACTGGTTGATCCCACTCGCCACGACTCAAAAGATGAGTCACGCGCGGATCGTCGCCGGAACGCTCGGCAACATGCAAAACCGATGTCTCGGCGGCGGGATACTGTTTCCACAATGCGTCGATCTGATCGTTAAGCGGCTTGAGCTCTGCAACCGTTTTTCGCCATGCCGAAAATAGGACGGCATTGTCTTTTTCAGTGCGAGACGCTTGCGGACGCTGAATCGCTAGGATTGCAGCATGATCGACCGCAGGGGCTGCGGGAGCTGCGGATTGAGTCAATGAGAACCGTACACAGCCAGGCATGTCAGTCATTCGCATCGCGATCTTGAATTTCGTGCCTTCGGGAGCGCTGAGCGGATTCTCAAAATGCAGAACAGCCACGGATGGACTGTTCCGAAGTCCCATGCCACGATCGGCCTTCCACCACGTGTCATCCGAACCATCAACCAGTAGCGATACCGGGCCGCTGGTGCTCTTTCCGTCGTCATGCTTCTGTTCGGGTTCCGAAAAATCCGCCGACGCATTGACCAGCTTGAGCTTCTCCCAATCCTTGCTCTCGGGCTTTTGAACGAAGACTTCGATCTCGCGAATCCCCCAGGTCCCAAGCCCACTGCGTCCAGGTCCATCGAACGGCAGGTCGCGATGGTTGAGCACTTCAAGCTGCATGCCGGTAACGTTTTCGAGCTTGGGTTGTCCAATGAAATAGACGTCGCCGCTAGTGTGTCCCTTCATCAGCAAGGATAGGTCGCGCTCTTGAGTGGGGTGATTGAGTCCGCTGACGCTATTCATGTCGTTGAAGGCGATTGGCAACCAATTAGCGATGCTTTGTTGCAATGACGCCGCCCACGTTTCGCTATCCGGTTGCCAGGAGGTTCGCTGCTGCCGAATCTGATCTTCGAGTTGCCTTATTTGTTGTAGAACTTGGTTGCGAACCTGTTGTTGCGCTGGAGTATACACCCAGGATTGTGCCTCGTAGGTGTTGTTTAGGCAGGCAAACATGCCGTAGTACTCGTGGTGAGTCAACGGATCGAATTTGTGCGAATGGCACTGCGCGCACTGGGTGGTCAATCCCAAGATCGATTTGCCAATGCAGTCCATCCGATCAAACATTTCCACCATACGAAATTGCTCGGGGACGATAGCGCCTTCTTCGTTGATCATGCTGTTTCTAAGAAAGCCAGTCGCAATCAGTTGATCCTGAGTCGCATTGGGATGCAGGTCACCCGCAATCTGTTCGATAATGAACTGGTCATACGGCATGTCGGTGTTGAACGCTCGGATAACCCAATCACGCCAGGCCCATTGGTCACGCTTGAGGTCTTTCTCGTAGCCATTGGTGTCGGAATAGCGTGCCCCATCGAGCCAGGGTCGAGCCCATTTCTCGCCGTAGCGTTCGCTGGCCAACAGTTTGTCGATCGTCGCCTTCAGTCCCTCGCGCTCAAACGCTTGCAACTCTTCGAGCGAAGGCGGTAGACCGACCAAGTCGAGATAGAGTCGGCGGCAGATGATATTGGGTTGTTCGGCCGGCGATAAGATCTGGTTGATGGTGCGGAGTTGATTGATTACAAACAGATCGATGGGGTTTGTATTTGAAGTATTGGTGCCATCCTCTGCTTTGGGCAAAGGGACTTGCTGCGGAGCTACAAACGCCCAGTGATCGGCATACGGTGCTCCTGCCGCAATCCAGTTCCGCAGCAGCTCGACGTTGGCAGGTTCGAGTGGTTTGCCATGCGACGACGGCGGCATTAATTCATCGCTGTCCGCGGCAGTGATGCGTCGTATCAACTCGCTTTCATCGGGCTTGCCCGGGACGATGGCGGGCATGCCTGATTCACCACCGCGCAGAGCATGGTCGCGAAGGTCTAGTCGCAGATTGCCCTCGCGAGTCTGTTCATCGACTCCGTGGCATGCGAAACAGTTGTCGACGATGATGGGGCGAATGGTCTGTTCATAGTCCGGCGTTGCGGTTGTAGTTTGCTGGGTTTGTCCAAACAAAGGTGTAAGGTTGAAGGCACACCAACCTAAAGTGCAACAAAGAGCCAGACGCAGAGACGAAAGAGGAAGACCAAAGGGGTTGATCATAGGTAGGGTTTCCGGCCGCGGTATCGATTGTTAGTGCGATGCCACGAATGGAGTTTTTTTTGAAGGCGGGACGAGCTTGGCCGAAACAGGCAGCGAAGCAAAGTGAATATTTTAGCCGATAATGCGAAACTCCGTGGCGAATACGCCCTGGATACTGTCGCTTTTGATGACGAATGTGACTCGGTCCGACCACATGGCAAGGTGCGAAAATAGATTTGACGGTTAAATACTTGGTCAATTAACGCCGTCTTTTCTGAGACGCACGATACCGACTTATTTGCCTGAGGTGGCAAAATCCGATCGCGAGCGACGGTATGGCTGACGCCACCCTAGTGGAATATCGAAGATGGGAACGCGAAGACGACGGTATCTGCCATCGGTGGTCTATCCGGAAAGACCGCGCGAAGTCGACCGTACGTTGACCAGGCATGCTAGGATATTGCAGTGGATCACCGCGGTCATCTGCGATGGGTATCAAAGTCGTGTCGAATTCACTCGGGCCGGCTTGGCGCCGTGACGATCCGCAGCGGTGGGTGGTAGAGGGGTGGTAGAGGGATGTCGGCGTCAAGCGAAAATAGTCGAGTGATAGTCATCACGGCATGGACGAAACGATCAGGGCAAGTATGGCGGAACAGACAAGACTTTCACACGATAATCCGATGCTGTCCGCAGGTGGGAAGACACGCGTTTTGCTGGCGGATGCCAATCCCGGTGACCTGAGTGCTTTACGGTCGATTCTCGAAGATTTCGGAACATACCTTGTAGAAGCCTACTCGAGCGACGAAGTCATCGCGCGACTGAATGCCTTCGACTTCGCCGTCATCTTACTCGACGTGAATGTACCGGGCTTGGGTGGATTCAGTACCGCAAAGGCGATTCGGGCTGATGAGCGTTATCGCAGTATTCCCATTATCTTTGTGACCGCCGATGACTTGGACCAAGGGCAGGTCGAAGTAGGATACGAATTAGGTGCAGTCGATTTCTTCGTGAAGCCATTTGTACCCGCTGTCGTCCGCGCGAAAGTCAGAGGCTTCGTCACAATTTTTGAGGAGAAGCAGCGATCGAGGGCCGACGCCGACCAGCTCCGCCTGCTTATTCAAGCCACCACGGATTATGCGATATTCATGCTCGACCCGCAGGGACACGTTGTCTCATGGAACACGGGAGCGGAGCGCATCAAGCAGTACAAGGCAAGCGAGATTATCGGGCACCACTTTTCTAGGTTTTACCCGAAGGAGGCGCTCGACCGGGACTGGCCCGCTCACGAACTTAGGGTTGCAAAAGCGGAGGGCCGATTCGAGGATGAAGGATGGCGGCTACGTAAAGACGGCACCAAGTTTTGGGCGAATGTCGTCATTACGGCATTGAACGACGAGGCCGGAAGTTTTCGGGGATTCTCGAAAATTACAAGAGATTTGTCGGAGCGGAAGAAGTCGGAAGAGAACGCCCGTCGTCTCTTGGAGGAGGCAACGGCTCGCCATGTTGCCGAGCAAAACGCAGGATTGATTCAGCAGCAGAAGGAGTTGTTGCGTGTGACACTCGCCAGCATCAGCGAGGCGGTGATCGCCACCGATACTCAACGTCTTGTCACATTCCTGAACGGTGTGGCCCAAGAACTGACCGGCTGGACGCAAGAAGACGCAAAAGGCCAGCCGCTGGATTCGGTTTTCGTAGCCCTTAACGAAGAGAACCGATTGCCGGTTGAGAGTCCGATCAAGGATGTGCTGGCCGGCGGGGGAATTGTCGGCGTGACTGGCCACATCATCCTAATTGCTAGAGACGGGACTGAACGGCCTATTGATGACTCGGCCGCGCCGATTCGGGATGCGACGGGCAATGTAATTGGAGTTGTGCTTACCTTTCGCGACGTGACCGAGCGGCGCCGACACGAACGTGAAGTGTGGCAGAGCGAAGCTCGCAAAAGTGCCGTATTGAACACTGCTTTAGATTGCATCATCACGATTGACCACGAGGGAAATGTACTCGAGTTCAATCAAGCTGCCGAAAAGACATTTGGTTACAGCCGAGAACAAATCGTTGGACAAGAGCTTAGCGCTTTCATCATTCCTCCTTCGCTGAGGGATCAACATCGGGCTGGTATGGCTCACTTCCTCGCCACCGGTGACGGCCCCGTCCTGGGCAAGCGACTGGAGCTCCCTGCCCTTCGTGCTGACGGAACGGAGTTCCCAGTCGAACTCGCAATCACCCGAATTCCGATGGAGGGGCCGCCGCTGTTTACGGCTTATCTGAGAGACATTACCGAGCAAAAGCTGGCGGAACAGTACCGAAATCTTCGGCTTGCGGTGACTCATGCGCTGAGTGAAGCATCCGGCGTGGACGACGGTGCGCGTGGAGTCCTGCGCGCTGTGTGCGAGAATGTTGGCTGGGAATTAGGATTTTTTTGGAGGGTCAGCGATCAGGGCGATCGACTGGAGTGCTTGGCAAGCTGGCACAAACAGTACCTCGTAGAATTCGAAGACGACACTTTCAACCGTTCCTTCAAGCTGGGGGAAGGACTACCAGGCCGCGTGTGGGAGAGTAAGCACCCGGCTTGGATTCTCGATGTCTTGCATGATGCCAACTTCTCACGCGTTGCCGTCGCCGCAAAATACGGTTTGCACAGTGCCTTTGCCTATCCAATCGTCGTGGGCGAGCAAATGCTTGGGGTGATTGAGTTCTTCACACTTTGTTTCCGTGAAGCGGATGCAACGCTTCTGGAAACGATGGGGACTGTGGCCGGAAGCTTCGGCCAATTCATTGAGCGCAAGTTGGCAGAGGACGCAGTCCGGCGCAGCGAAAGGGAGTTGGCGGACTTTTTCGAAAACGCGACGATCGGCCTGCATTGGGTTGGTGCGGATGGGATCATTCTGCGCGCCAATCGGGCCGAACTGGAAATGCTGGGCTACAGTCGCGAAGAATACGTCGGGCGTCCCATCTCTGATTTCCACGCCGATGAGGCCACGATCAACGACATCCTTCGCCGCTTGCAAAACGGAGAAGACCTGCACGAGTACCCGGCCCGCCTTAAATGCAAGGACGGATCGCTCAAGTCCGTATTGATTGACTCCAGCGTGCTGTTTCAAGATTCAGAGTTTGTTCACACGCGGTGCTTTACCAGGGACGTGACGGAGAGTAAGCGATCGGAAGTCGCACAACGTGAGAGCGAAGAGAAGTTGCGGCTTCTGGCTGATACGATCCCACAACTAGCGTGGATGGCGATGCCAGACGGCCACATCTTCTGGTACAACCGCCGCTGGTACGAATACACGGGAACTACACCAGCAGAAATGGAGGGCTGGGGTTGGCAACGCGTCCACAAACCTGAAATGTTGCCAATGGTATTGGATCGCTGGAAGTGGTCCATCGCCAGCGGCGAACCGTTCGACATGGTGTTCCCGCTCAGGAGAGCTGATGGTCAATTCCGTCCTTTTCTCACTCGAGTCAATCCGCTCACCGACGAGGGTGGGACAATTCTTTACTGGTGCGGAACGAACACGGACATTACGGAGTTACGTGAAGCGCGGGAGGCTCTCGCAGTCAGCGAGGAGCGTTTGCGACTGGCACTCGATGCAGGTCGCATGGGCGTGTGGGATTGGAATGTTCGTACAGGCGAACTGAAATGGTCCGATAGCCTCGAACCGCTGCACGGTCTTTCGCCCGGTACATTTGGCGGTACGTTCGACCATTTCCAAGAGCTCATCTACCCGGAGGATCGAGAGATGGTGAACGTTGCCATCCGGCAGGCTCTCGAAACGGGTGGCGAGTTTTACGTCGAGTTCCGTAACGTTTGGCAAAACGGTGGTATCCACTGGATCGCCGGTACGGGGAAGGTTTTTCTCGGCGACGACGGTCAGCCACTCCGCATGATCGGCATCGGCCTGGATGTGACCCAACGAAAGCGGTCCGAGCAAACCGCTCGCTTCTTGGCCGACGCTAGCGCCGCCCTCGCCGTGCTGGTCGACTTCGATAGTACGCTTCAAAAGGTGTCCTCCCTCGCCGTGCCTTCCTTTGCCGACTGGGCGACGGTCGATGTGGCCGAAGCAGACGGCTCCTTGCGCCGGGTGTCCGTGTCACACATCGACCCCGCCAAAGTGCAACTCGCTCATGAAGTTCACTGCCGCTTCCCGCCTGACCCAGCCGCACCAAAAGGCGTGTGGAACATCCTCCGCACCGGCAGGTCAGAGATCTTTCCGGAGATTACCGATGAACTGCTGGTGCAGTCCACCAATGACGAGGAATTGCTCGGTATCATGCGGCAGCTTGGCCTGAAGTCCTACATCGGCGTGCCGTTGAAAGTTCGCGGCAAGACGCTGGGAGTCATTACCTTCATCAACGCCGAGTCAGGCCATCGCTACGACGACACAGACCTAGCCGTTGCGGAAGACTTGGCCAGCCGAGCTGCCATCGCGATCGAGAACGCCCAACTCTACCGTGAACTGCGGGACGCCGACCAGCGGAAGGACGAATTCCTAGCGACGTTAGCCCACGAACTCCGCAACCCACTCGCCCCGATCCGCAATGGCTTGCAAGTGCTACGGCTAGCCGGTGGAGGCGGCGAAATCGTCGACGAGGCCCGCTCGATGATGGAGCGTCAACTGAGTCAGATGGTACGACTGGTGGATGACCTACTCGATGTCAGCCGTATCACACGCAATAAGTTGGAGCTTCGCAGGGAGCGCGTGACACTGGCCGCAGTCGTAAACAGTGCTATCGAGACGAGTCGGCCGTTGATGGAACAATCAGGTCACACGTTTTCTCTCAAGCTACCTCCGGTATCCGTCTACCTTGACGCCGATTTGACGCGACTGGCTCAGGTCTTTTCAAATCTTCTCAATAATGCCGCCAAATACACTGAACCGGGCGGTCGTATTTCGCTTACCGCAGGACTGAGCGGGGCTGAAGTGGTGATACGATTGGTTGACAACGGGATGGGTATCCCCGCCGAAGCGCTGCCGCGTATCTTCGAGATGTTCTCGCAAGTAGACCGCAACATGGAACGGTCTCAGGGCGGCCTGGGAATTGGTTTGACGTTGGTGCGAAGGTTGGTTGAGATGCACGGCGGTACGGTTGAGGCACACAGTGACGGACCTGGCCGCGGTAGCCAGTTTATTGTTCGGTTGCCGATTTTGGATGCGGCATCCATCGGAGCAACCTCGCAAAGTGACAATGGTCTTTCAGTGGCGGCAAAGAGACGGATTCTGGTGGTGGATGATAATCGTGACTCTGCGACGACCTTGGGAATGATGCTCAAATTAATGGGCAATGACACACGCACTGTCCATGATGGTATGGCCGCCGTCGAGGCCGCGGAGGAGTTTAGGCCTGACATGATCCTGCTCGATATCGGCCTTCCAAAGCTGAATGGTTACGATGCTTGCCGTCGCATTCGAGAAAAGGCGTGGTCGAAGGGAATGGTCATTGTTGCATTGACAGGTTGGGGGCAAGACGAAGATCGTCGCCGATCACAGGAGGCGGGCTTCGATCATCATCTGGTGAAGCCCGTAGAGATCGCCACACTGGATGCACTGCTGCGCGAGAACTCAATCCCGGTGCGCTAAGAACTCAATGCCAATACGCTAAGATAGCGCCTCGTTCGGTTCCTGCGTTCCGTGCCAGCTAGGGAAGAAAAATGTTAACGGAACTGTGCGATTCAAATGTTACTTCCGACCTTTGCGCTAATCAGGCGTTGTGAGGCGTTGTGATGGATGCGCAGCTCTCTACTTTCTGGGCTGGCCCGATCCGTCCTCTTGCAAGCAATTCCAAAGATTTAGCTTACACACGCATAAACGCACCGAGAATCAGCAAATGCTAGCTTCGGCTCCGTGGCCCTGGGCGAGTCAACATGGGGCTGCAGGTAAGTGTCGCGGGTTGGCGCTGAGTCCTCAATCGGAGGTTGTAGGCGCGGAGAATTTCGAAGCTGGTGAGGACTGCATTTCGTTCATCGGCCCGCGGTGTGGATCACTTTCGCCATGCATCGTGAAGCTCTCGATGGATGTGTCGCACGATCGAACAGCGAGGCGACGGTCTACTCAACAAGGAGCTCCTGGATGCTCGGTTTCAACTTCGCCGCCAACACCTCGTAACCTGCTGGGCTAAGGTGGAGATGCTTGTCGGAATAGAGTTCCGCCTCGAGGGAGCCATCCGTGTTGGTGAAGTCGTTCCACAGGTCAACAACGCTGACGTTTGCATCGATATCCAGTTTTAGTGTGTCGAGCGTGGTGTTGATCTCGCGAACTTTCGCGCCCACTTCCTTGGTCGGATCGAAAGCGGGCAGGATCTTCACGAGAATGATGTGTGACTGCGGACAGCGCATTCGTAAGTTCTCGATACACAGCTTGATGCCTTGCGCGGCGGCTGCAGCGGGGACTTCGTTGGCTTGAACCAGCGGTGCGTTGTTCACTCCAATCAAGAGCACGGTCACCGCGGGCGAGGCACCGTCGAGCGCGCCGTGATCGAGTCGCCAGAGGATGTTCTCGATGCGGTCACCGCCGATACCGAGGTTGATGGTTTTCAAATCGCCGAAGTGTTTCTTCCACGCATCGTTGAACGGCGCGCCGTCCCACCCACCGCCCCAGCCTTGCGTGATGCTGTCACCCAGGAGCACGACATCGATGCCACTTTTCGCAGCCAGCAACTTTTCGATGCACGTCGCGTGATGTTCGATCCAAGCGTTGCCCTGCCCGCCATCCTTCGGCTGCCAGTGCGCTGCCGCCGGAGTCACAAACCACATCTCCGGCAGGTGCTTTTGCAATTGCAATTCGTGGCCAGGCTTGCGGAAGTATTCGCCTTTTGAAACCCAGGCTTTCTCCGCATCGGAAAGCGGCCAACCGGTGAGCTGCGGATCGAGTTTGCCTTGCATGTAGGGCGTATAGGGATAGACGAGCGATTTGCCGTCAGCGGTCTTGGGCGTGGGCTGCAGCATGGTTTGCGACAGTGCCACAGCAGGCGCCGCGGATGCTGTACTCGTCGTTGGCTTTGCCGGCGTGGCCGGCGTGGGAGTCTTCTCGCTGGGCTTGAGAGTTGGAATGATCACCGCACCGCCGACTCCCTTGCCGCCCAATGACTTGTCGATGAGCGGTTTTAGTCGCTCGGCGTAAACGCCATAGCCTGCGAGTGACAAATGAATATTGTCGGGCGTGACGAGCGACTTTTTGATGGTGCCGTCCGCGTTGAGGAATTCGCTCGTCAGATCAAGCACACGCACTTTCGGATCGCTGTCGAGCTTCAGCAGAACGAGCGCCGCGTTGGTCTTCTTAATGTCTTCGTAGAACGCGATGCCCGGCGCGTGACTCGGCAAAATCTTCGCGACGATAACGTCTGCCGCCGGGAATTTGTCTCTGACATTGGCCACACACATCTGCACGCCCTTAGCGGCGGCTTCGATGCCTGTCTCCGGTGTGAAGAACATGTTGTTGTTGCCGATCATCATGACGACCAGTCGAGGTTCCAGACCGTCTTCGGCGCCGTGATCGACCCGCCACAAAACGTTCTGCGCCTTGTCGCCGCCAAAGCCAATGTTTATCGTCTTGTAACCGCCAAAGTGTTGCTTCCAGGCGTCATTTAGCACGCCTTTGTCGAGCGGACTGCCCCATTGCTGCGTGATGCTGTCGCCGACCAGCAGGATGTCGATCGCCCCCTTGTTGGCCTGGACGTAGTGAACCAGCTTCGCATGCGTATCGAGCCAAGCGGTTCCACCCCAATGTCCCGCCGACGGCACGACCGGCCACATCGCTGGCAGGTGTTTGTTCGACTCTCTCCCCGGTCGGCGCTCGTGTTCCGGTTTGTCGACAACATAGGAACGCTCCTCAGCAGTCAACGGCCAGCCCGTTTTCTGAGGTTCTGCCGTCTCGTAGGGATAAACCACGGCGAGCGCCACCTGCGCGGTGATCACCACGGCCAAAATGGCTACTAGAAGTCGTGTAAGTGATGGTTGCCAATTCACTTTCATGTAGAGTCGCTACTCTGGTCTCGTACTGGGTATTTTCGACGAACAGCCTCACCGAAAACCGAAGAGACCCGCGGCTATTGCCAAAGCGGTGATCGATTCTCGGACAGGATTTTACCCCACAATAAGTTGAC
>JANOBM010000218.1:0-14146 GCA_031411655.1 Planctomycetaceae bacterium | reverse complement strand
TGCACAGACTCGATCTACCGCTGGCGTACGGGCTTGAGGTACAACGCGGAGATCGGCGATCGATCGCCGAGAACTGATGATTGCGAGCGTCGAACGGAATCGCGAAAGGCAACAAAAAGTGAGCACTCGGTTTTGCTTGGTCGCGCTAGTCGCGGGTGAATTGCTGGTCACGATGACCGGATGTGCCGGCCGTCGATACGCCCACATCATGAAGGACGACGCCATTGACATGGTAGGAAGCCACGATGCGGGTGCTGCCGTGTGGAATCCCTTGGTGGACGAAGCCGTGGCAAAAATCCTTTCGCGGTGCCCTCCAGCCGTTCAGCAGGTTGGATTCGATTCCCAAGTACAAATCGATCCGACAACGGGTCAACCGCTCGCTGGGGTTTCGACGGTTTGCTTCGTTGGCATCGAGAACAAAAGTGCCGAGGAGATGCTTGACTTCAAGGACCAACTTTACGAACGCATCGATTCGCAGATTAACGGGGCACCCCAGTTCCGAAGTGTTAGCCGGCGAATGGTCGACGCGGCGTTAGTGGAGACTCGCCTTCGGCCTGATGCTCTGTTTCTGCCAGACAACCGAGCTATTTTCGCTTCTGCTTTGGGCCGTCAGGGTGCACCGGTGGACATGTTGATGTACGCGACTATTACCAGTGGTACCACAGACCGGAATAGCTCGACACAACGTGACTATTTGCTCACCATTGAGATGGTCAATCTTCACAGCGGTGAATATGTCAAAGAGTCTGCCAAGATTCGTAAGGGTTATCACAGTACAAGAGCAGGCAAGTGGTGGAACTTTGGCCTCGGCCAAGGAGACGGCTGATTGCCCCGTCCCTGAGAAACGTTCGGTGCGTTGCAATGCAGTCCTGCCGCCACGGTAAGGCTCGCTTGTCGCATGCGTTCGTCATTTCTCTCGTGCTGTCGCTAGGTGGTTGCCACTCCATGGCAGCACGCATCGAGCAGGGCCAACGAGCCTATTTCGCAGGCGACTTGGCCGGTGCCAAAAAGCAGCTCGAGAAAGTCGCAAAGTCACGATCGCCTTTAGTAAAGACAGCTCAGCTTGACCTTGCGATGGTTGAAATGGCTAGTGGCGACTCGGCCTCGGCGCTCAAGCGATTGCGAACCCTTCGTGATGATATCGATTCACAATTGAAGATCACGCCGGTCAGCGATGCGGCATCGATTTTGACCGATGATCGCACCCGTAGGTACACGCCTGCAGGGTACGAACAAGTCATGATACGGTCGATGTTATCACTTTGCAGCCTTACCACGGGCGACGGTGATGCCGAGAGTTACGCGATGCAGGCGCAGCAGCTTCAATCGGACTTAGCAAGAGCTGCGGAAGAACGTGGGCTCAAACTGAATCAAGAGGTGTACCAGCCCCTGGCACTAGCGCCATACTTACGGGGCGTTCTGCGCGAGGCGACTCACCACGACTACGATGATGCATTGCGGTCTTACCAATTGGTCAGTCATTTGCAACCTTGGTTCGCGCCTGTGGCGATGGACATCGAACGATGCGGCGGTGGGGTACACAGTCAGCCGGGGCACGGGGTGCTTTACATTTTCGCCTGCGTCGGACGAGGCCCAGTGCTAGAGTCCGTCGATGCAGAAGCGACCACTGCAGCCCTCCAGATTGCGACACAGGTTTATTCTTTAGCAGAAAATCAGCGAACGATGCTTCCAAATCTAGCGAGTGTAGAAGTCCCAGCAGTGCGAGTTCCCTTTTCTCCCGCTGCTGCTGTTTCCGCGGATAGCTCTGGCGTTTGGTTGGGAGCGACGCAGCAGCTGGTCGACGTCGCTCAGATGGCAGGCCGGCAAAACGAAGCGGAGATGCCCTGGACGGTCGCGCGCGCGCTTGTCAGGCGAGTGACTAAAGAAGTGACCGTTACTCAGGCGACCAAAGCGATCGGATTCGATGGATTAGGAGGAGAAGTGCTACGGTTTGCTGCCGTTAACGCCTGGTCCGCCGCTGAGAAAGCCGACACCCGTTGTTGGTCCCTCTTACCTCGCGAAATTCAGGTGTTGAGAGCCGAGTTACCGGTCGGAAAGCACCGCATTGGTTTGACCGTGGTTGATGCTAATGGACGTCCCGTTGGCGGAAAACGCGTCTTACACGTTGAAATTCGTGATGCTGAAAATCAATACATTACCGTGATGGCACCCGATCGTTCGGTAATTTTGACCGGCGCCGAATGACTTGATTCATGTTAAACCTTGATGCCACGAGGGAATTGGATATCGCAAACCAATCCAATAGATCGATGACCAAGAAGTTCATGCGAAAAACTTCTTGGCTGGCATCGGTGACAGGGCAAGGACAATGATGATGGAAACTCCGGAAGAATTGATTGAAGCGATGTCCACTCAAGAACTTCAGGAGTTGCTTCTTGAACTGGGAATCGAAGCTACCGAGGCGCAGGCTAATGGCGTCAAGCAATTGGTAAGGCAGCTTGGCACTCTCGATGAAGCGTTCGAAGTCATCAACGGCTTTGCCGGCGAAGGTCGCAGAGCGGCTTGACAGGCGTTCGCTGCGTCACCGTCCTACACCATGTCATCCGTTACTCAATGATGCCATGTGACTTCAGCCAAGCCGAACAAAGCGTCGGCCATGCACTGGTGCCAGGCATGTCGGTGGCGAGGCCGACACCGTGTCGCCCTTTCTCAAAAAGATGCATTTCGGCGGGCACTTTTGCCTTCACCAATGCGGAAAAGTAAACGACGCTGTTCTCAACCGGTACTGCAGCGTCTTCCGCTGTGTGAAATAGGAAAGTCGGAGGAGTTTCTGAATTGACGGCGGTTTCGTTGGAAAGTGAATCGATCAGCGAGGAATCAGCATTGTCGCCAAGAAGATTCTTTTGGCTGCCACGGTGAGTAAACGGTTTCCCCATGCCGATCACAGGATAGGCAAGAATCGCGAAATCTGGACGGCAAGATGCTCGTTCGATCACGTCGGTGGCATCCTTATTGCCCGGGTCATGGTGAGTCGAAACGGTACTCGCAAGATGACCGCCTGCTGAAAACCCAATAACGCCAATCCGATCGGGATCAACATTCCACTGACTTGAATGGGCCCGCATCGTGCGTATTGCACGCTGGGCATCGAGCATCGGAACCGGGTGGCCATAGCCCTTGCCAGCGTTCCCCACACCTCGATGGCGATAAACACAAACCGCCGCGGTGATTCCTTGACGGTTAAACCAGCTCGCGATTTGGGCTCCTTCATGGTCCATGGCCAATCCACCGTAGCCGCCGCCTGGGCAAATGACGATCCCTGCCGTACGGGATTTGGATTCGACGCGATAGAGCTGAAGGGTCGGTACGTCGCCTTGCTCCGATCCGCCTGCTTGAGGAGCGTCCTTATCCCAAAGTGGGAGCACCTCCGGTGCCGCATCGGTGGCATGCGAATTAGTTTGGATCCCGCCGATGATGAATGAAAAGCAGAAAAGCGAAAAGATGAGCGGTTTCATGGTTTTGATGTGGGTGGGAAGGGAGAACGAATCGCGGACATTTCCAAGTGCGATTAGCGATTTACCAATACTTTTCATAGCGAACGTTGCCAGGGCCCCGCTCTTCGTTGGTAAAGCCTGCAGCATGGAGCAATGGCAGCATGCCCGGTTTCTCTGGTGCGAGGCTCCCTGGTTTCACCAACCCGATCATCGCCGGATTTCCACAAAGAAAAACATGGGTCCGCGCCGCGTCAAGCGGATCGTCTGCCATCTCCGCCAAGCGGCCGGTGGTAAATAAGTCTTGAAGGTACTGTTTGCCAACGTACCCGGGATGGCGTGGGTCGAGGTTTTCGGGTTCACGAGTCGTTAGGGGCAGATAGCGGTACTGTGGATACGCCTTCATCAACCGTGCGTGTTCATCCAGATAGCCGAGGTCGGCGCGATAACGTACGGTGGTCGCGTTGACGATCCTGCCACGATGTCCGCGGCGAAGAAGGTGAGCCGTCATGGCGTTATGCGGAGCCTCTCCGGTACCAGTTCCAAGCATTAAAACTGTGTCGTCGTCCCCTACTCCGGCTAACGTGTAATGGCCCGTGATTTTGGCTTCGACGACCAGTCGGTCTCCCTCGGAAAGGCAAAACAGCCGTGGCGTTAGCGCTGGCGGCTTATCCGAAGTGTCACCGGAACGTACCAGAGTGATGTACATCTCCAGGTAGTCGAGTTCATCGCATGTGGTCAGAACACCTGCCGTATCGAGCATTGGGCAGGAAATGGAATAGGCCCTCCGGACAACCTTTCGCCATTTCTTTTCTTCCAGTTGTTCATCCTGCGACGGCTGAATTCGGGGTTCCCAGTATCCCAGTCCAACTGCCACATACTGCCCGGGCTCAAAAGGCTTGATACCGGCATCCGGCCGGACACGAAATCGAACGAGTTCTTCGTGAATATCGATCCTCTTGATCAGTGTCGCGTTATAGTGGGCTTCACGCAGGTGAAGACGCGATTCAGGGTCAGATGCGGCAGAGACGGAATCGTTTGAGGAAGTTGGCAACACGACTTTCCTTTATCAGCAGTAGGCGAGGTTTGACTGCAGTGAATATAATGTAACGGTAGCCGCGAAGCCTTCTACCCTGCCCCAAGTAATTTGTACCGGCTACGAATCCTCGTCAAACTGGGAATCTGTCCTTTGAATCGCCAATCCATTGTTGTCGCCTCCGTAATCTGGTTTGCGATTCATTCCTCCGTCGGTGCCGTTCGAGGAGAAGAATGGACGAATCTCAGAGGTACCAGCACGGTCTACGGAAAACTCGTCGGTATCTGGAACGGCCGTGCCATCCTCAAACTCGATGACGGTCGCCAACTATCTGTCAATCTTAACGACCTCAATGCCGAGAGTCGTATACAGGCTCAAGATCAGCAGGCCGAAATCGATAAGTCGCTTCAGACCCGCGTCGGTGAGCTTGATGCGATCGCGGCTGAAGTCGCTGCTGCGGCACCCGCGTCGTTACCGAAACCGAAGCCTGCGCCGACTTATGTTCCGCCGACCGAGGGAGCGGATCTACAAGCCGCTCTTGATCACCTTCAAGCACAAGCTCGCGCCGGCCATTTTCGGGTCTATTACGATGCTCTTCCTGCATCTCAAAAGGCACAGGCCGATGAGTTGTTCAAAGTCGCTTTGCAGAAGATCGATGCGACCCAGTGGGAATCAACACGTTCCACCTTGCAACGGCTTGCCGATTTGTCCGTAACAAAGCAGCGTTGGCTTTTGTCGCACCCAAAGTTTGAGGCGATGAACGAGTCCAGTCAGGAAACACTGCTTACGCTTGCAAACGCCCTTCGTGAGTGTGCAACGCCTGAAATCGCATCGCTTGAAAAGATCAAGGCAGCGCCGCTTGGTGAACTCATCGCAACATTCGATGAGATACTCTCACCTTACCTTCACGAGGCAATCGAGTCGAACTCTGCGATCGCGTCCTTCTTATTTCCGTCCTATCAAACCGAAGTTGGCGCAAACGGAGAGATGCTCGCCAAGGTAGTGCTGCCGGTGATCGGCACCATTCAGAGCGTGCCCATGGTTCAGATCGAAGGATATTGGTCGGAAGGGGCAACTGCGGAAGCGGCTCAAGCCAAGTGGGAAGGATTCAAGAGCCTACTCTCGGCCATTCCTGATAGTTCGCTGCGATTCGGAGTGGAAGCCGACAGTGTCCTTAATGGATTCGCGTCTGCATTGCCGACGCTTGAGGGTGCCAAGAACCGCATCGCCTTTCATCGCGCGCTCGACGCCGCGTCGGTAGGCATTCTCCCCACGCTCAACGCGTGGGCCGGTGTCAAGCCTCAGCTTGATGCAGTCGGCCAATCCGAAGGCTATGGACAGGATCCGTCCAGTTACAATGCTCAAATGCAAATGCAAGCCGGTTCACCGGGTGGTTACCCAGGCGGTTCCAGTGGTCCTTCCGGTTCCAGTGGTCCTCCAGGCGCGGGCGGCTACCCAAGCGGTTCCAGTGGCCCGTCTGGCTCCAGTGGCCCTCCCGGTTCTAGTGGTCCTTCCGGTTCTAGTGGTCCTCCGGGCGCCGGTGGTTACCCAGGTGGTTCCAGTGGGCCGCCGCGCCCTTGATCATGATCCGTTGGGGCATGGGCTAAGTTCATAACGGGGTCGCCCGAAGGTCGCCATGCACTTTACCGCGTCGGTTTCCGTGTATTCAAAAACGACTTCACCGAGTCCCATTTCAACTCGATCACGAATCTCTTTTGCTTGACTGACGCTCGGTTATTTGTCGGGCCAATAACCGCTCGATTTCTGCCGTTGTGAGGTCCCAGTCGAAATCTCTGGCACGTCGCAATGCTGCTTGCGACATCGCGTAGAAATCGTGTTTCGAATCGATAACGGCAGATATACCCATTGCCAGCTTTTCCGGAGTTGAGTTTTCTACCAGTACCCCACATCCGAATCCTTCAATGATCTCCCTGGGGCCGCCACGATTAATCGCCACGACTGGTGTACCACAGGCCAGTGCCTCGATAGCGACGAGCCCAAACGGCTCTTCGTCAGAGGCGAGACAAAATACTGAGGAGTGTTGCAATAACTCTCGAACCTTCGTGTCGCTTGCTTGCCCATGAAAACAGACGTGGGAGGTTATTCCGAGTTTCGTTGCAAGCGTAACGAGTGAATCCAAACAATCGCCATCGCCGACGATTTGCAGTTGGAGCGATCGATTGCCGGCATTCACTAGCCGCGCGATGGCGCGAATGATTGAATCGACGTTTTTAAAAGAAGTCAGCCGACAAATCGTTGTTACCCAGTTTTTTCGGAGGGTTGTTGGATCGTGAAAAAACTGGTCGCGATTTACCCCAAGATAGACGGTCGTGACCTTTGCGGACTCATAGCCATAGATTTGCTCCGTATAAGTCTTTGAGAATTGCGAGTTCACGAGGATCGTTTCAAATCGACTACAGTTCCGCAAATCCTGGCATCGTAAGTACGGGTTCATCAACCAAGCGATCCAGTTCTTAGGTGACGGCAGGGCGTTTATCCAGCGACTGGAGTGGATGAACGCAGATGGCTCTTGGCAATACCAAACACAGGGCAGCGAGCGGTGTCGCCGCAGAACCCACGAGGCCCACCAGTTCGCAGGAAACACTTGAGGAAACAAAACAGCTGGATCTTGCTGAAGAAGGATGTCGTCGATCAAGCGACTGACCTTTGAACAGGATCGTCGGAATCGTAGCCAGAACCAGATACTTGACGATAAGGGCCCACCGATCTCATGAAACCGAATCGTCTTCGATGCCTCTGCGACGATGTTCGCATCAGCGCGAATACAGATGCAATGGACCTCGTGCCCGCGCTGAGCCAAACGATATCCGGTTTCGAGGACCATTCGCCCCGCCCCGCCGGCGTTCGTGAAATGGGGATGGAGGAAAATGATCTGCACGGTTCTTAACCTTGATGCGGAACCGTACTCAAGCGGTCAAGTGAACGATAGACGATCATGCGAAGCTGACCGCTTAGCCATTTCCTAGTGAGCTTATGTCGGTTTGCCCCATGTTTTTTTGCCAATGCATTTTCTTCTTGAATCTGAGTTCGATAGTTTGCTCCGCTCTTGCTGGTCGCATACCACCGAAACGCGGCGAGCTTTTCGTCCACATAAATTGGCGGGCAGATCGACGACAATCTCAGCCAATAGTCATAGTCAAACGCCAATGGGACCGAAGGATCAAGCAGTCCGACTTTATCAATCAGCTCCCGTCTCCAAAACACAGTCATCTGGCTGATGAAGTTTGTCGACAACAATCTCGATCGACTATATCGCTTGGCAATGAATCGTTTGTACGCGGAGATTCCCTTACGAATCTCCCGATCGTTTCGGTCAATGATGGCACAGTTCCCGTGCAGCCATAGGCAGTTGGGATTTGTTTGAAAAGTCTGCGACACATGGCGGAGTGCATCTGGAAGAAGCAAGTCGTCGCTATTGATCCAGCCAATGATATCTCCTGTGGCTGCCTTGAGCCCCCGGTTGATAGCGTCGATCTGTCCGTGATCTCGCTCGCTGTTCCATTGCAGGCGATCTCCAAATCCAGTCAATATCTCGCGCGTCTCGTCAGTACTGCCTCCGTCAAATACGAGGTACTCAAGCTCGAATTCGCCTCTCTGTGAAAGTACGCTTTCGATCGTGCGGCCGATAAATTCCGCTTGATTGTACGAAGGGGTCACAAGAGTAATACGAATTTAATTCACCTGAACCATTCAGCGGACGAGTACTCGTAAAAGACTTCGATAAAAGTGAAGCCGAACGCTTCCTAGAACCACTTGGGCATGCTCGAAAGCCGATCCATGGTTATCGCGAAGGTATGCCCTTTTGACGGTCGCAATCTCACGTATTTGTTTCGATACGCCGTGAACACTCTTTGCACCGGAGTGTAATGTAAGGTGTGCGAAGACTTTCGGTACGTACTTCCAGCCTTGAGACGCCTGAAACATGCGAAGCCATAGTTCAAAGTCCATCGTCCAGTGGAGGTCTTCGCGGAGACCGCCAACTTGATTGAACAACGACCGCTTGAAGAAAACTGCCGGCTGAGCGCACGGGCTGCTCGGCCTACTCATGAAGATCGATCTCGCGTCAGTGAACTGGAAGCTTTTGTACTTTCGAAGGGCGGCACCCTCGTCATTCACGAACAGCCCATCACCATAGACGATGTCAAGCTTGTCGTTATTTGTAAACGTCTCACAGACGCATGAAACGACATTTGCCTCGGGATAGTAGTCGTCCGAATTGATCCAGGCGACGATATCGCCGTTCGCTCGTTTTACGGCGCGGTTGACGGCATCGGACTGACCGCTATCGGGCTCAGAACACCAACGAATCGAATTGCCGAAGCTTTTCAGTATCTCGATCGTACCATCGGTTGAGCCGCCGTCCTGAATGATTATCTCCGAATCTTGAATTGCCTGTGATAGGCAGCTCCGAACACAACGTTCTATAAACGAAGCCTGGTTTAGCGTGGGGATCACGAACGACACACGAATGGGTTTATGCATGATGACAAGTCTCCTCAATCACGCGACGATAAACCGCTAACGTTTTCTCGGTGGTCTTTTGTGCAGTGAATTTTTGAAGTCGCTTCGTCCCTCGTTCCACGAGTTCATTGGCCAACCGCCGGTCAACCAAGAGTCGGTCAATAGTCTCGGCGATGTCTGTAGTGTCGGATGGATTAAAATACAGTGCAGCGTCTCCGGCAACTTCCGGAAAACTGCTTGTGTTTGATAACGCGACTGGGCATCGCGCCGAAAATGCTTCGAGAATCGGTAGCCCAAATCCCTCGTACAGCGATGGAAAGCAAAAGCACGTTGCACGTCGATAGCACTCGAATAAATCTCCATCGTCTAGGGGCATCGCAATGCATCGATCGAGGATTCCAAGATCGTTAAGGAACCGCCTCTCATCGCTTGTAAATGTTGCGCCGATGCAAAGTAAATGACAACCACGCGCGACCAAACGATTCGCAATGGCACTAACAAAGGTCCGGAAGTTCTTGTAGGCGTGGCGGGTTCCGACGTAGAGCACAAATCGTTCAGGTAAGCGAAGGAGCCGTCGACTTTCTGTGCGACTTAGCGAAGGCGTACCCAGGGGTACGATATCGATTCTCGCACCGTCGACTCCAAACGTCTTTACTAGGTCACAACGCGTATTCTCCGAAATGCAAATGACGCGAGATGCTGCAGCAATAGATTGTCGCATGTTCTCCAGTTCAACGTCGCGTAAGTTTGGATGGAATCGTTCGGGGAACTTCGCGATCGTCAAATCATAAACGGTTACAACCGACGGCTTGTCTCCGATTTGGGCAACCCAATACGGATCGTAGTACGTCGGGTGAAAAAGACTATAATCACTCCGAGCGAGATGCCGCTCGGAGACACACCGGCCAAGATACTTCCACAGTAGCCACTCACCTTTGATGCAAGGAACGCGAAGGCGGTCCAACATGCCTGCGCGATTCAGTGCATCTGCCAAGTGAAGATTGCGATTGGTGAACAACGATACGTTTGCAATGGCATCTTTGGCTTTGTGTATCGACGCGATGAGTTCAGCGAAGTACCGCGATATGCCACCACGTCGCTGCAAGCAAAAAATTTGATGGTCATAAAGAATCTCAATCACGTGATGAACCTCGTCTGTTCACAACGCACGGTCACGTCGTGCGACGGGCGTCTTGTCGGTCTTCGATATCCAATGGGCATGAGCAGGAATTACTCGGTCAACAGGCTAGAAAGCCGAGCTTTCCAACCTTTTCGGATTCTATAATGAGATCTTGCGCAGAACGCATCTGCATCGATGTCCTGCGCAATTGCATCTGCAGTCAAGTTGACCGGCAGAGTGAATTCGGCGATTTCGCACTGCGAAGTAATTGCGGGACTGGTTCCCCTTCGTGTATGCGTGGCGTTTTCACCAAATCCGATATTCTGAACCAGGTTGATCTGCGGTGTGATCGTCAGCAGTCGATTTTTCCATAGGTTGTATAGCCAGCGGTAATCCCAAGTTTTTATTTTCCCCTGTCGCACACGACGGAAGATGGAAAGCCAATACTCCCGTTCGCCCTCGATCGATGAAAAGTTGCGTATGATTTCCGCATCCGGATAGGACGGTGAGGGAGTCATTGTAAAGTCAAACTTGTCCCACCTGTCTTGCCAGGTTGCCCAGCCCCAGCAATGAAAGTACTTGGACGCATAGAAACTGGCGGAGCCCCGTCGCGTACCTTTTTGGAAATTATTGCCTGTGATCGCTCCAACATGCGGATCGCTTTTGTAAACATTTAGCAGGTGTGAGCAATACTCGAAAAAAGCGATGTCTGCGACACAATCATCTTCGATGATGATCCCAGATTCAACATGAGAAAAGAACCAACTAATGGCTTCGCTAACACCGAGTTCGCAACCTCGATTCGAATCACGCATGAGATGACTGACTTCACAGTCCCAGTCGATCTGGCGGACCACATTTCGAGCTTGTTCGCAAAGCGTTGCCTCTCCTTTCTTGTTAGCGCGAGCGCCATCTGCAGCGATGAACAGCCTTGTCGGTCTCGCTGATTGAATCGATTTGAATGAAATCGCCGTTTCGCGAGGGCGGTTAAACAGAAGGAAAAGCACCGGTGTTTTCATGGCTTGGTCGTTTGTTCTCGACTGAACAGCACGTTGGAGTAATCCTGATTCACCCATTTGCGTTCCCAGCAGTATCCGTGCTTGTTTAACAGTCCTTCAATCGGACTGGCATTGTCCTCCCTGCATTCAACGAGAATCGCGCCGAACACCACTTCGTTGAAATCGATCCCCTTAAGAACCTCGAGTTCGTACCCCTCGACATCGAGTGAAAACAGATCGACGTGGGTCAAGTGATATTCCTTAAGAATCGCAGCGACGGTGGTGGCGGGAACCGTGATTGTCTCTGCTGCCTCGAGCCCCTGTACCTTGCATCCAATGGCGACATGTTGGTCAATCCACGATGGATCAAGGGCACCGTCCGAAACGACGCTCATTAGGCCTGCCCTACGAAGCGGAAGTGTTGGATGGGGGTAACCGCTGCGAACAAGGGCCGACTGAATGACTTGAGAGCGAGGGCGATTCATTTTGCATTCAGACGCAAGTTTCGGATCGGGTTCAATGAGCAATCCTTTCCAACCCAAATGTCGCTCCAGGTAGTACGTATTACTCTGCAAAATCCCGTCATTTGCGCCCGCTTCGATATAGGTGCCTCCACGACGTCGTGAAAAATACCTCGCTAATTGCAGGTCCATGTAGTCCAGGCCGACAGATGCGGGTAGGCCGTAGCCTCCCAATTCAGCAAACCTTTTGATCCGTCGGTAGAGGCCCTGGAAAACTTGTCGTCCGATTTCGCTCATGTGGGTGCCCTCGCGCCTTTCCAAAGTGACCGACACGCAAGCGAACGAATTTGTAGCAAGCCAAATGGTACGGTGGGGGACCAGAAAAACGATATCAAGAATCCTGATAGGAAATAAGAAGCCACCGTGGCCGCCGCCGCCCCCGCCGCGGAATAACGTGGGATGAGGAACAGGTTCAATAGAAGGTTTGTCGCCAATCCGATTCCGCATACGGTAAGACTAAAACGATGCTGCTTAACAATTATCAAGTGCTGTGCACGGGCTACGCCAAAGAAGACAAATGGCAGTGCGAGCAAATGGATGCGAAAGATTGCGATGCTTGCAAGGAACTCGTCGCCATACAGAATCTCAATCACAATGGGTGCGGCGAACATTGACAACGAGAAGCAGCCCAGTGCCAGCGCGGTATTTATTTCCAAATACCTTTTGAGCTTTTGCTCGTATCTCGCAAAAGATTCTTCCTTTGCCAAAGCTAGAATCGGAAAGTAGCTCGCAGCAAATGCCGTGGGAACGAAGTAGAATGCTGAGCTCATTTGAGCAGCCACCGAAAACACCCCCGCAGTACTTGAATCTTTCATGGCTCTAAGCATCGAGACGTCTAGATTCATGTAGATCGCGACCATCAGGGCCCCAATCGTCAGTGGCCAGCACTCTCGGGTCAATGCTCTTATCAGATGAAAGTTTGGCAAACATATCCTCGGCAAAGCTTTCAAGTAGAACATCGAAGCGATTGTCAGGACGCCCGAGCAGATCATTGTCAGGGTCGGAACGATTGCAAAATCTGTCGTGCTTCCATCAGTGTAAAGTAAGGTCACGCGAATGATTACCGAAATGGCCATGGCAATCAGCGCTGCCCATACGGACCACTTTACGTTGGTCTGTGCTTCCAACAGTAGACGCGGCGAGCTAATTGCATGGCCAAGTAAGCTCGTTGAAAGTGCTACGACAGTCAATCTCTCCGATAGCGTGCTTGATTCATTGCTTTGGAGCGCCATAACGAATGCAACAAGTAATACGATAATGCTGGCAACCATTGTCCGTGTCAGCAAAACGGTCCAAAGCAGTTGCCGCCGGTTGGTTGGCTCCTGTACGAAATGTCTCACAACAACTGCGTCGGCTCCAAGATTGACGATCGGCAACAGCATTGCAACGATCGAACCGCCGTATGCAAGAAATCCATATTCCATCGTGCCAAGATGGCGGGCGATCAACGCCCCAACGAAAAGGCCATCGATGATCGCGAAGACTCGTTCCAGCACCAGCCAAAAAAAATTCTCCTTCACCTGGTCCTCAATACCGCTAAACAATTTGCGACGGTTGGTTGGCGTTGCTTCGGATTCATGATTGGTTCAGAAGGACTTTAGACGCCTTCTCTGGCAATGCCAACAACCGTGACGATTTTGTGGAATCGTCTGCGACGAACTCAAATGATCGCAATGGAGCGTTTGACTTCGTAACCGCCTGGTGAAGGTACCCCGTGGCCAGGCGTAGGACAATGTTTACTCTCCAATCGCTAACCAATCCTGCTTCCAGTCTTCATAAACGTAAATTTGCAGTACTTTTTGTCTGGGAAAGGATGGTTCTACGAAATCTTAACAATCTCTTCGCCGTTCGCTCCATCGCTAAAGTAGTCCATCGATGAGACAATCTGCGGTTTTGAGCACGCAAACGGACAGGATATGAGAAACGTTGATAAGGTTGGTGGATTACTGCTTGTCTCCGGCGCTTGCTCCCTTGTTTTTCAAACGGCATGGTTTCACGAGTTTCGGCTCATTTTCGGGGCGAGCACCCTTGCCTCCTCCGCAGTTCTCGCCGTATTCATGGGGGGTATCGGGCTGGGAAATGCAGTGCTGGGGAAATGGGTTGACCGGAGTGATCAGCCGCTGCGCCTGTACGCAAAACTTGAAGCGATTATCAGCTTCCTTTGCGCGCTCACTCCGTTTCTTGTTGGTGGTGTCCGTATTGCTTATGTGGCGATCGGTGGGCAAGAGTCGCTTGGGTTGATCATCGCGTCGCTTGTCCGACTGCTGGGCACCATTTTCGTCATCGGTGTCCCCGCGTTTTTGATGGGTGGGACGTTGCCGGCTGCGGTTCGGGCAGCGACGCAAGTTGGCGATGTCGCCAGGCACTCAGTTGGAAAGCTATATGGTCTAAACACATTAGGTGCTGTGATTGGCGTGTTGTTAGGATCGTTTTACCTACTCGAAACATTTGGCACCCGTGAAACCCTGTGGCTAGCGTGCGTTGTGAATCTTGGAAACGCAACTGTCGCTTGGTTTTTGTCTAAGCGATTTTCGGGG
>JANOBM010000217.1:0-5655 GCA_031411655.1 Planctomycetaceae bacterium | reverse complement strand
TCGAGGGAACACCCACGTTCAATCAAGTCGTCGTCTCCGCCAACGGGACGCTCAGTGGTGCGGGAGATGTGGCGATCAAGAATCTCACGCTGAGCGGTTACATCGACGGCGCGCTCGACGCGACTGTGACCGGATTGTTGGACTGGCTGGATGGATACATGCAGGGCACCGGGAAAACATCGGTTACTACCACGGGAAACCTACGTCTTGCCGGAAGTTCAACCACTTACCGCAGCGTTGAACGCGAACTCGATGTTCAGGGTGCAACCAGTTGGACCGCTGGTACCATCAACCTGGGTCCCGGTGGCAAGTTTATCAACCGCGGCACTTTCACCGTCAACAGCAACTCGCTACTTCAGTTCTACACCTACCTCTCGACATTGTCGTTTGAAAACCAAGGAACCCTCGTCAAGCAGGGTGCCGGTGTTGCCGTTATTGGCGCGATTGGCTTTGGAGCCGATTACCGATTCAATTCTTCCGGCAATATCGATGTCCAAGCAGGACGTCTCAACATCGGCGGAGGTGGTAACCTTTCGGGCCCCATCACTCTCACCGGCAACCTCGGAATCCTACCGGATGATACGCCGTTCGTGCTCACTTCCACTGCTAGCGTCTCCGGTTTAGGAACTCTGTTTGTCGAAGGCGCGGAACTCAAGATCGAGGGAACACCCACGTTCAATCAAGTCGTCGTCTCCGCCAATGGGGCACTCAGTGGTTCTGGGGACGTGGCGATCAAGAATCTCACCTTGAGCGCGAACATCGACGGCGCGCTCGATGTGACCGTAACCGGATTGCTGGATTGGCAAAACGGCTACATGCAGGGCACCGGGAAAACGTTGGTGACGACCTCGGGTAGCCTGCGCCTCGCTGGAAACACAACCAACTACCGCAGCATTGAACGCGAACTCGATGTTCAGGGTGCAACCAGTTGGACCGCTGGTACCATCAACCTGGGTCCCGGTAACAAATTTATCAACCGCGGCACGTTCACCATCAACAGCAACTCGCCCCTGCAGTTCTATACCTACCTATCAACATTGTCGTTTGAAAACCAAGGAACTCTCGTCAAGAAGGGGACTGGCGTCGCCGACCTTAGCGCGATTGGAAGTAGCGATGGTTTCCGATTTAATTCTTCCGGAAACATCGATGTACAAGAAGGAACGCTTGCAGTGGCAAACGCGGACCTCGCGTTTGATGGGACCACTAAGTTGACGGTGGCGTTGCCCGCAATACTTAAGATCAACGGAAACATACGAGGCAACTCCACCAATGGCGTTGGCTATCGATCCACGGGAACGCTGCGACTGGTCGGCGGCGATTCGACCGCTCCGCTGCAGGTGGAAACCATGGGCAAGGACGTAGGTTATAGCTTCGGTGGATTCGGCAACGCATTTTCATATGGCAACCTCGCCCTCATTGGAGCCTATGTAAAGCTGATCGACATCGCCAACAACTCAGCCGGTTCCGGCGCTGAAGCGATTTATGTGGAGAACCTTAACGTCGACGCTGCTTCGGTGCTGGATTTGAATGGGTTGCACCTTTATACACGCGGTTCTCTCGGTAAGGGGAGAATTATCAACGGACTAGTCACGGTAGTGGTCCCCAATGCCGCGCCAGTACTGAACAATTCTGGCAATCCCAAGCTGGCCTCGATCAACGAAGACAGCATTACGAACCCAGGTACTCTTGTCTCGGAAATGCTTAACAGCGTTTCGGGTCTCGATATCATCACCGATGCGGACGCGGGGGCAGTCGAGGGCATTGCGGTTTACGCAGTGAACAACTCCAACGGCAAGTGGCAATTTTCGATTAACGAAGGGACGACCTGGACTGACTTTGCAACCGTGAGTCCTGCGACGTCCCGATTGCTCGCCGCGGATGCAAGCACCCGAATGCGTTTCGTGCCAAACGCCAATTTCAACGGTACCTCTACCTTCTCGTTCCGCGCTTGGGACCGCAGGACGGGTGGCAATGGCATGACCGCAGATCTCTCCTTGGCTTCCAGTACCGGTGGAATGACTCCATTCAGCAACGGCACAGAATTCGCCACCGTGACTGTAACTCCACAAAATGATGCCCCGGTTCTGAAGGGCGGAAGCCCGATCTCGCTATCCATCGCCGAAGACTTAGCGGCAAATGCCGGAACGCCGGTATCGACACTTCTCAATGCGGTTCCCGGCGTGGACCTAATCACCGATATCGATACCGGGGCTGTCGAAGGTATTGCGATCGTAGGTGCTACGGGAGTTGCGACCGGCACCTGGCAATATTCGCTCAATGCCGGACTGAATTGGTTATCGCTTGGTTCACCGACGCCTGCAGCGGCAAGGCTTCTGGCAAGCGACGGGATGACGGTCAGAATTCGCTATTCGCCCGCTGCAAATTTCAACGGCTTCGCCACGTTGACCTATCGTGCGTGGGATCGAACACAGGGCACAAGTGGCTCACTATTCAATTTGGATACCACAACTTCAACCGGTGGCACCACCGCGTTCAGTACCGCCCAGGGGAAAATCTCATTGACGGTCACCGCCGTAAACGATGCACCAGTGCTGACGACGACTGCGGGGCCGGCATTGTCCACGATTTTGGAAGATGCTTCATCACCGAGTGGAAACACGATTGCTTCATTGACCAATGCGATTGTCACGGACGTGGATGCGTCCGCAGTTCGTGGCATCGCCATCGTCGGCACCAGCGGTATCGCGGGCACCTGGCAATACACACTCAACGGTGGCACGACATGGATGTCGCTGGGTGTTCCCAGTGAAGCGGCAGCGCGATTGCTGCCCACCAACGGCACTCAAGCAAAGATTCGATTCATTCCCGCCGCCAATGCGAATGGCACGGCTTCGATTCTTTATCGTGCATGGGATCAAACCACCGGCACCGTTGGAGGCGTTTCCAATTTGGTTGGCACCGACAAAACCGGTGGCGCGACCGCATACAGCAGCCTAGTTGCCACCTCGACGATCACCGTCACGGCCGTAAACGATATGCGAATTTGAACGTCAACGCGGTTTGCCATCGCGTTGTCGAGGGGGCGCAGGTGCTGCGTCGAAGCACGATCACTTGAAGAATACACGACCGAAAAAAATCGCTGATAACTTCTCGGTTTTTAGTGGCCCTGCGGTCATTTCTCAATTTACGTAACCGCTGACTATGACTAGAACTTGATCGAATGGTGATGCCTTGTAGGGGGTCAGTATTTCTTTCATTGATAGGATTTCCGGTTTGAGAACGACAAATCGGCGGGAATTGTCAGCTCCTGTCAAATCCGTTCGTAGATTCGCCGGCAGTTTAGGTTTGATTACAATAAAGTTGCTCGAAGACTTCTATTCTGCTATTAGAATCGTTTTCGCCAGGCAACACGCCGTCGGTTCGTATTGTGTTGCAATCACCTTTCTCTATGAAGTTTCTCCGATGGATATAACCTTGGGTTGCATTGCCGGTTTTATCGCATGGTTCGTGATGCGGTACTTCGTCGCTGGATTTTATATCATCGACCAAAATCAACGCGCGGTAATCACCACCTTCGGTCGGGCTGATCGGATTGAAAATGTGTCCACGCTTGATCTGCCCCTTGCAGAAGTGCTGGACGAGGACGAAAAGGAACGCTATGCCTATCCGCAGGTGCGTGTCGTTCAGCCAGGCTTTTATTGGAGATGGCCTTGGCAGCAAGTGCATCGCGTCTCCATTGCCACAGCGACAATGAATATGGCGTGGGATCCCGATGAACCGACGGCCAATAAGGGCGGAACGATCCTGGAAGCAGTCACCAAAGATCAACTCAATATCGGTCTGGATGGGCAGATTCGTTATGGCGTCTCCGAAGCCAATCTGTATGCATACCTCTTTGGCGTAAAGAGTCCCATTTCGCATGTGATGGGCTATTTCGTGTCCGTCCTTCGCGAACGCATCGCTAACTTTGAAGCACCGCCTGTGGAGTACGTCCCGGTAGCAGGTGAAGCCGCAGGCGTTGAAGCAGGGGTGAATTATGGCGTCTCGATCAACGACTTACGAAAGAATCTCAGAGACCTTAACGAGCACATGGACCAAGAGTGTCGCTCGTCGGCCGCGCGATATGGCATGGTATTGGACGCTTCGTTGATAACAGGAATCGATCCGCCTCCGGAAGTGGAGTCCGCCCTGGCTGCCATCAACACCGCTCACAATCAGGTTTCTTCAGACATCAGTCTAGCACAGGCTGCGGCTGACCAGAAGATCGTACAATCGAAGCGAGCCGTTGAGATTGAAACCCTCAAAGCACAGGCTGAAATCGAACCCCTTGAACGCATGGCAACGCAGTTGGAGGCATTGAAGCAGAGCGGTCCGGGAGCTCTTCAAGCTTACGTTCGAAACGTCAGAATGTCGCTTTTTGGTCGATCGGAACGGGCATTTGTGGAGGTTGAGTCATGAACGCATTTTTCGCATTTTTCATCACGTTCATCGCTTCGTTTTTCATCGTACCCATCGCACTGGCCGTGGGACGCCTCATCGGTGTGTACACGATCGTCCACGAACGGCGCTGCCACGTATACGTGCTCTTCGGCAAGGTCCTAACGATTATCGATGAACCGGGTCTACACTTTTTGTGGCCTCTCATGGACTGGCGATCATTGATCGTGAACTGGTTCGGAAAATGTTACGTGCTCGACATGCGTCTGGACCAAGTCTACATACGCAGCGCTCCAGTGAACTCCGAAGAAGGCGCGCCGATGGGGATCGGCATTTGGTATGAGATGTTTATCAGCGATCCGGTAGCTTATCTGTTTAAGAACATGGATCCACGTGGATCGCTGGCCGCTAACGTTGGGAATTCGACCGTTCGCTGCCTCAGCAACTTGCCACTCGCTAAAATGATGATCAACCGGCATGGCATGAGTTCCACCGTCCGTGACGAAGTCTCACCGAAGTCGGATGAATGGGGTTATCGACTCGGTTCGGTATATATCCGCAAAGTCCATTTCCGAGATTTGGAAATGATTCGCCAGATCGAGAGCAAAGTTGTCAATCGGCTCCGCCAAGTCACGTCCGCCATCAAGCAAGATGGCGCCAACCAAGTCAGTATCATCACGAGTACCGCAGATCGAAAGGCGGCCATCGAATTTGCGAAGGCTGCAGCGATCCGACCGGAATTGGTGGGCGAGGCGCTGCATAAAATCTGCAAGAACCCCGAAACTTCGGACGCCATGTTTACCATTTTGGAAACGCAGAAGCTGCTGGATTGCAAGACAAAGCTGACGCTGATTCCACGCAAGAGCGGCTTACTAGCCGACCTGTTGGCTGCCAAAGATACGCCCGCATTGGAATAAGCAAACTGGCGTGATGGCAATCTTGAAGGCTTGGCAAAATCCCTAGCTTGGGATATTCGCCAGCCGAAAGGTACGACATTGAGCTCGCTGGTCCGTCATTGGATCGAACCGGCGGACACTCACGATTTCACTAATCGATAACTGCAGCGAGTCGGCATCTGCAATTACCGTTTGAAGTCAATGCAAACGATTTCTGCATCGTCTCGAAGGAACAGCTTGCGATCCGCAAGGACGGGAGCTTGTCGAGTCTTGCCAATTACCTTGGCGCGGCCCAGTTCTTCATAGGATTTCGGGTTCAAACGAGCGAGCACCAGTTCGCCAGCAAACGTTGAAATGATCA
>JANOBM010000216.1:0-3349 GCA_031411655.1 Planctomycetaceae bacterium | reverse complement strand
CGCAGCCAAAGAAGCCAAATTTTACACCGATGTTTTGACGCGTCTGCGATCCATCGACTCCACAACCGCAAATGAACCGCAAAGACTGGCTGCTGAGATACTTGAGTACGAGCTTGGTACTCGCCTGGAAGGAATGAAATTTGACTTCGACCGGATTCCATTTCATCAGTTTGATGGCCTACCGTTGTCGTTCGGTCAGATGGGGAGTGGCACCGGAAGCCATCCCTTCAAGAAAGTAAAGGATTACGACGATTGGCTGAAGCGAATTGATTCTTTTGTGATTTGGTCAAAAACAGCTGTCGAACGGTTTCGCGACGGAATGAGGGATGGCTATGTATTGCCAAAACTTTTAGTCCAGCGAATGATCAAACAGTTGTCAGATCCCACGATCGTCAACGAGGTGCCTGAGCAAAACCTATTCTATGGCCCCATCCAATTGATGCCGTCTGAGTTCTCGACGAAAGACCGCGAGAGGCTTACCGCGCTCTATCGCGCAGCGATCATCGAAAAAGTGATTCCCGCCTATCGCGAGTTGAGCGTCTTTCTGCGCGACGAGTATCTTGCCAAAGCACGTGAATCAACCGGTATCTTCGAGTTACCAGGCGGTCGCGAGCAATACGAGTATTGGGTCCGTCGCTGGACGACGACCTCGCTAACGCCAGATGAGATTTTCCATCTCGGAGAGAGCGAAGTCGCGCGCATTCGCCTAGAGATGGAAAGCGTTAAGGAACAGATGAGTTTCTCAGGAACGTTGGCAGAATTCTTTGAACACCTTCGAGTGGATCCGAAATACAAACCGTTTAAAACCCCTAACGAGGTGATTGCTTTCTTTGCGTCGATTCAGTCCAAACTGGAACCGCAGTTGGAGAATACATTTCTCAATCGGCCCAGAACGCGTTTTGAGATCCGGCGCACCGAAGCGTTCCGTGAAAAAACGGCGAGCGCAGAATACATGCCGGGTACCGCTGATGGGACACGCCCCGGTGTGTTTTACACGCCGATTCCCGATGCAACGCAGTTCAACATTACCGGCGGGATGGAATCGTTGTTTCTGCACGAAGCCATTCCGGGCCATCATTATCAAATTTCTCTGCAGCAAGAGAATGAGCATTTACCGCGATTTGCAAGGTTTCTCTGGTATGGTGCTTACGGCGAAGGCTGGGCGCTGTACTGCGAATCGATCGGTAAGGAGTTGGGGCTTTACACCGATCCTCAGCAACGCATCGGAGCATTGGGAGACGAGATGCACCGGGCGATTCGATTAGTAGTGGATGTAGGGATGCACTGGAAGGGTTGGAATCGAGAGCAGGCGATCGAATACATGATGGCAAACGAACCGATCAGTTACGATGGCGCCGTCGCAGAAATTGAGCGTTACATGGCTTATACCGCGCAGGCATTGTCCTACAAGATTGGCCAATTGAAAATCAGCGACCTGCGCCGACAGTGTGAACTTCGGCTCGGTGATGATTTCTCATTGCCACACTTCCATGATGAGGTGCTGCGAAGCGGATGCATGCCGCTCAACATCCTGGAGGCGAGGCTACAGAACTGGAGGCCCTGACCTGGTTTCTGGCTAGGCTGCGTACGTGGCATGGTAAGCTTGCAAAGTCGCTACGCTTACGAAGTCCTCTCGTTGACAAAGCAGGACGTAATGTGGCGTCCGGTGTTTCACTTCATGGTCCCCTTGTTCCAATCTTCGACGCGCGTCGAAAGTTCACCGAGCATTTGCGCAAAGGCAGTCGACCAATCGCCGCGTTGAGTTTGGCGGAATAGTCGCATCGTTGGGTACCAAGGTGAGTCGCATCGGTCGATCAGGAATCGCCAGTCGTTGGAGGTTGAAAGCGGTACCCAGACAGCCGCCGCCAACGCTCCGGCCAAGTGGCAAATTGCGGTGTTGGGTGATATCACCAGATCCAAATTGCGGATCAGGGCGGCCGTTTGAGGAAAATCCAATCCTGGATTGCCGGGCCCATTCGGCTCATACAGAGGGATGCAATGTGCTTGCTCCGCCACTTGTTCGCTACCATCGCCTACCTGCAAGCTGATCAACGCCACGTTCAACAAGCGGGCGAGCGGTTCAAATTCGGACAAGGGAATCGAACGCGAACGATCCGCTGGGTAGTCACGATTGCCTTGCCAAACGATGCCTACTTTGAAGCCTTCGACCTTCTTTAATCGCTCAGACCATTCGGCCACGAGCCGCGCATCGGGTTCGAGGTACGGGGTTCGAGCAGGAATCGTTTCGAGTTGTGTTCCGAGCAGTGATGGCAAGCTCATTAATGGCAGTTGCACATCGAAGTCGCCCGGGTCGGTGTCATTCGATACGACCCGGCTAATTCCCTGACAAGAAGCCAGAAGCGCCGATAGCGGCGGTTGACATTGTACCACCACTCGAGCACCCTGCGCGGCCACCATCGGCGCATAGCGAATGAATTGCAATATGTCGCCCAAGCCCTGTTCGGAGTGCAACAAAATCGTAAGGCCATCAATTCGCGAGCCATCCCAGCGCGGCCGGTCCGTATAACGAACCTGTCGCAGTGGTTGCTTCCATCTCCATTCGTATTCGGACCAGCCTTGTCGGTAGTCGCCTACAAGCAATAGCAGCATGGATCGATTGTGTCGCGCGGCGACACAGTCCGGTTCGAACTCGATCGCAGCATCGTAACAAGCTAACGCCTCGTCCAAGCGGCCGAGTTCCCGCAGCACAGAACCTTGGTTTGCAAGCGCCGCCGAAGCCCGGGGATTGATCTGCAAGGCTTGCTTGTAGCATGACAGCGCTAGCTCTAATTCATCGCGTTCTTTATGGACCAAACCGAGGCCGTTGTAAGCCGACCAAGAATTGGGATCCAGTCGCAGCGCCTGCTGAAAGCATCGGGTGGCTTCATCGAGCTTACCTTGATCCTTAAAAACCATTCCCAGGTTAACGCCGGCTTCACTGTTTTGTGGTTCGATTCCCAACGTTCGGCTAAAGCAACCGCCGGCCTCGGCCAAGCGACCCAGTTGCACTAACGTCTGCCCGAGATTGAAATACGCACGGGCATAATGCGGATCGCTTGCCAAGGCTCTGCGATAACAATCGACCGCAGGCTCTAATTGGTCCTGCTGCCTTAGTACGTTGCCCAGGTTATTCAGCGCACCCGCATGCAGTGAATCCAATGCCAAGGCTTGTTCGAAGCATTGGCGTGCTTCGTCCAAATCTCCTTTTTCTGCATACGACAACCCCAGGTTATTGAGGGCCTTGGCTGTTTTCTCCGGTGTGCGCCGGGGTGCGAGCATGTCCAATGGGGCGTTTCGAGCCTACCACGGTCGGCGGGGCCTGCCGCAAAACGCTCGTTAAATCCGCCGG
>JANOBM010000215.1:0-15201 GCA_031411655.1 Planctomycetaceae bacterium | reverse complement strand
GTTTCGGCTGCCGGTGCCGCGCCAGCGCCGTCTTCGGTGGCATTCGCGTCGGTTGATGCGATTGCCGACAGGATGTTATCGCCGGCGGACTCTCCCGCGACCCGAACGAGCCGAGCTGTGGGGGCAAGCCTTTCCGATGATGGAAGCGCGGTGCCATCCACCACGACACAGCCAGGCGTTACAGCAGGGCCGGGATTACGGTCCGCAGTCGCGACCACCGCTGGTATGCCGAGTATCGATGCCGGGGCTGGAACCGAAGCGACGTCGCGAAGGCGAACAGGTGCCCTGGGGATGCCCTTGCCTGCCGGTGATTCATCGATGGCAATCTCGAGTCTTGCTGCTGAAATTGCAGCCATGGGGACTTCGACCAGCGGGACAGTCGCCGAGAACTCAACCGGAACCGGTGCGCCAAATAGCCAATCGGTCGATACACCCTCTGAAGCCGGAGGCAAAGGTGAATTATCGCGTTCGTCCAACACTTCGCGGGATAGCGCCGCATCGCTTGCGATGGACTTGGATTTACCGCTTGGGGTCATTGGGCTTGCTGATACCCCGGCCACTCGATCAGGAGTCTCCGTCACCATGGACTCCGAGCCACAGATTGAGTCGTTATCACTTCGGCCAACCGATCGCAAACGCCAGGACGTAGGTGGCCCCATGATGCCCGCTGGTACAACCATTGCGGCGGTGGAGTCATTTAAACGCCGAGTCATGCGCACCCAAGGCGGCGCTGCACCGTCGCCGGTTGGTCTCGTGGGACCGGCCACCGAAGAAGCGATAGAGCGTGGGTTGGCCTTTCTTGCTTCCCGACAACAAGCCGATGGTCATTGGTCCTTGCAAGGGCACGGCGAGGATGTGATTTTGCAAAGTGATACGGCGGCAACCGGACTGTGCTTGCTCTCCTTTCAAGGTGCTGGTTATACGCACCAACAGCACCAGTATGCACCCGTCGTATCGCGCGGGCTAACCGCGCTTATCGCAATGCAGAGTGCGAACGGCAGCTTGTATCGTTCCGAGAATAGATTGAGCGATCAAAACGTTGCCTTCTATTCACATGGCATTGCGGCCTTAGCATTGTGCGAGGCGTACGGCATGAGCCGAGATGAAAGTCTCCGTGAGCCAGCCCAGAAAGCGATAAACTACATCGCTGAAACCCAGCATAAGGAACGCGGCGGTTGGCGTTACCAGGCGCAGGTGAGTGCCGACACTAGCGTTAGCGGATGGATGATGATGGCGTTAAAGAGCGGAGAACTCGCCGGACTGGATGTTCCCAAAACGACTTATGAGGGAATCAATCGGTGGCTTGAAATTGCCAAGGCAAGCAAAGAACGCTCCGATCGATACAGGTACAACCCCTTTGCACCGGATACGCCAAGCCAGCGTCACGGGCGTGACGTTTCACCCACGATGACAGCCGTGGCGATGCTGATGCGGATGTACTCTGGATGGCGTCGCGAAAATCCGGACATGAAGTCTGCAGCCGACTATCTGGCGCTTTATCCGCCCACGGTCGGCGATGCGAAAGCGCCATTGCGAGACACCTACTATTGGTATTACGCGACGCAGGTGATGTTCCACATGGGCGGCACGCATTGGGAAAAGTGGAACCAGAAACTCAATCCGATTCTTGTCGACGAACAGATCAAGGTGGGACCCCAAGCGGGTAGCTGGGACCCTAAAAAGCCGGTCCCTGATCGTTGGAGCGGACACGCGGGCCGCCTCTATCTGACGACACTGAACCTCCTATCACTCGAAGTGTATTACCGTCACTTACCCATTTACGAAGACGCCGCCAAATAGTGAACTGTCTTTCGTTGGATGCAGGCTAAGCGTCGGTATGACTTGCAAGCTTCACCACCCATACTGGTTTCGCGATTTCTTAACCGCCCAGAAATCGAAGCACCTCGTCGTGGATGGGACCGTTCGTCGCGACGCCTTCGCCGCTGGTACAAGTCGATACGCCCTTCCAGTCGCTGAAGCGTCCTCCTGCCTCCGCCATGATCGGGACCATGGCTGCGATGTCCCACGGGTTGCACATCGGATCTACCATCACATCGGCGCGTCCCGTAGCGACCAAAAGGTACCCATAGCCGTCACCCCAGGTGCGACTTACCCAAGTCGCTTCTTCGAGTTTTGAAAACGGCTCTTCTGCGCCTCGTCGCTTGAAAAGATCTCGCTGACTGGTCAGCAAAACGCACTCCTTGAGGTCTCGTTTAGTTGACACTTTGGCCCGACTCCAGGCTTTAGCCGAAACCGATCGGTACCACGCCCCCATCCCTTCCGCAGCGCAAATGGTCTCACCGAGCGCCGGAATATGAACGATGCCTGCATATGGTTTATCGTCAATAAGCAGTGCCAGCAGCGTCGAGTAAAGCGGTACCCCGCAAACAAAAGATTTCGTTCCGTCGATGGGGTCAACAATCCAACGATATCGACTTGCCCCAATCGCATCGCCAAATTCTTCACCTTGAACGGTATCCTCTGGGAACTGGGCAGCGATCGTCTTGCGAACTAACTGCTCGGCTGATTTGTCAGCCACCGTTACGGGAGACGCATCCGCTTTCGCTTCGACAACCAAGTTTGAGGTTCGATAATACTGGAGCGTTAAATCGCCTGCAGCCAACGCCGCGTTGATCAAAGCAGTTAATCTGCCCTCGTGTAATTCACGCCAGGTCGCTGGTCCTTCACTCATCAACTACTCTCGCTTATTGAAATTTGGTAATGCAACATTCGGTGACAAAAATCCTATCCGTAAACCGAAGATACCCGCGGCAAGCGCCAAAGCGGCTCATGGTTTTCGGAAAGGTTCTAAACGAGACTGATCTCGAGGGTTGGGGTCCACTTAAGTTTTCAGGTTCTGGATGCGGTTGGCGTTCATCCCAGGTTGAGTCCGAGCACGACTATCGTTTCGCCCCGTTGAGTTTCGCTAACTAATTAATAATCGATCGAAACTGCCGGCTACGATTCCGGGCTTTATTCATCTTCCAAAGAGGTGTCGTCGGACTCGACAGGGTCATCCGGAAAAAAAGATCGCCAGAGCAACATGCCAGCTCCGCAAACCAGCAAGCTGTCGGCGATGTTAAAGTTCGGCCACTGGTAATGGTCGCTGGCCTGCAGAAGGATCCAGTCTCTCACACCACTTTTCCACTCCAGCGGTAGACCGGGAGTCCACCAAAGTCCGAGTCGATCGTAGAGGTTGCCGAAAATACCCCCGATGACACATCCCATCGCAATGGTTAGCCACCACTGGCGAGCGGCTTGAAACCAAAACAACCAAATCGTGATGGCGACTGCTGCGACAATCGACAACCCAGCAAACAAAACGCCCTGCCCAGCTCCGATTCCGAACACAGCTCCAATATTGACGGCGGTCTCAATCCCAATGTAGCCGTCCACCAGCCACCACACGTCCGATTCACCCGGCAATCCTCGCCAGCGGAAGACTACTTCTTTGGTCCATAGATCTGCCGCGGAGCCGCTCACGGCGAGCACTAGAAATGTCGCCAATCGGGTGATCGGGAGTCGCTCGCAGACGACTTTGTTTCCCAATTCGCCGACCGTTTTGGGGTCTTGGCTTTTGGAAACAGGGTTCGCTGCGTTTGGCAATTGCGGAGTGGTCATTGGAAAATCGTAAATGTTTCTAAGGTGGTTGCCCAGCCCGATCTTTCCGCGAGCGTTCCCCCCAACAATCGAGGAGCCATGTTGATATTCGCGTTTTCCGGAAAAATGCGTACAATCGGAAAACATTTCCAATCTGGCGACAAAGCTCATTTACCGATCTACTCTTAAGCAAAGGGCGGTTCGTGGGCGTTGTCTGTACCGGTCTGCTCTACCCAACACGCACTTCGACACGATCTTTCAGCCATTTGCCATGTTGCTAAAAAGCGAAAAGCACAACTCTGCCCAAACCGACCTCGCATTTCAACTTTGTATCAATCCATCCTGTGGCGCGAAGTTTGAAACGCACTCGGTTCGCACGTCATGCGATCGGTGCGGCGACCTTTTGGACATCGGTTACGACTGGGATCGAGCGGCTGTTCCACGAAAGATGAGCGATTTCGAGGCGTATTGGTCGCAGCGCACCAATCCCGTTCGGTTCAGCGGCGTCTGGCGATTTCATGAATTGTTGCCGTTTGCCCCCCAAGAACGGATCGTCACCGTGGGCGAAGGACAAACGCTTCTCCAGCAAACCGACTCGGTCGGAGGGTTCATCGGCATGAATCCTGGAACTTTGTACCTTCAGTACGAAGGGATGAATCCATCGGGGAGTTTCAAAGACAACGGTATGTGTGCGGCGTTCACCCATGCACATTTGATGGGGGCGAAGCGTGCCGCATGTGCAAGTACGGGAAACACAAGTGCGTCGCTTGCATTGTACTGTAGCGCGACACGACTGATGAAAGCAGTCATTTTTATCGGTAGCGGTAAAATCTCTTATGGCAAGCTATCGCAAGCGCTCGATTACGGTGCACTGACTGTCCAGATCGCCGGTGACTTTGATGACGCAATGTTTCGTGTCCAGCAGGTCTCCAAGGAACTTGGCATCTACCTCGTCAATAGCGTCAACCCGTTTCGGCTTGAAGGGCAAAAGACCGTGATGTACCGCGTGCTCGAAGCGCTCGGCTGGGAAGTGCCTGACTGGATTGTCGTTCCGGGCGGAAACCTAGGGAACAGTAGCGCCTTCGGCAAAGCTTTTATGGAATTGAAGCAGCACGGACTGATCGATCGTGTGCCACGGCTCGCCGTTATCAATGCGTCCGGCGCCGATACGCTTTATGAATTGTTTGAACGTCGTGGTGTCCGGTGGAACGGCGGCGATGTCAACATGGATCCGATCCGTGCTTACAACGATCAAATGGACCGCGAGAAGTTGAAGGCCGACACCATTGCCAGTGCAATCGAAATCAACCGCCCGGTGAACTTGAAGAAGTGCCTCCGCGCTTTGGACTTTATGGATGGCGTGGTTCGGCAGGTGACCGATCAAGAGATATTGGATGCGAAGGCAAAAGTTGGCGCCGGTGGTTTCGGCTGCGAGCCCGCGTCGGCGGCTAGTGTTGCCGGGGCCAAGCTGTTGCGGCGCGAAGGCGTGATCGCGCCAAGCGATCGAGTGGTGTGCATCTTGACAGGCCACGAACTCAAGGACCCCACCGCGACAGTGGCTTATCACACCACCGACCAAGACCAATTCGATAAGGTGCTCGGTAGTCGTGGTGTGCAAAAGGCAAGTTTCGCCAATCGTGCGATCGCAGTACCAAACGATCTAGATGATATCATTCGGGCCATTCAGCTTTATTCGTGAGTCGCTGTCGTGACACACCGGCGCTAGACCAAGCGTCCTGATTTTCCTGGGCACCTGATTTAGCAACTGACTCGCCTTTTGCCTCAGGCCATCGGCCCTCGATTGCCAAGGTCGATGTACTTCCTCTGATTTCAACGCCACCTTTTGCGTCCCTCACTCCGTTTCTCCAGGCTGGGTTATGATGGTGGTGCGATGTACCCGTTTCATGGGTGAAACGCATAGTGCCTGTCGCGGTGACTCGGGGAATCGCCAAGCAGGCGGCCTCAACTGAACGAGAACGGATGGATGGAATGAAACGACCGCAAATCATTGTGCTGGGCGAAGTCCTTTGGGATCTGTTCCCTGATGGGGAGAGATTTGGCGGCGCGCCGGCGAACTTTGCCTGCCACGCAGCAATCCTAGGTGCGGATGTAACAATGGTTAGCGCCGTGGGCGATGATCGGCATGGCCGCGAAGCGTTAGCGATCCTCCGCGATTACGGAGTCAACGTTGGCTTGACCCATATCATTCGCGGCGCACGTACCGGCACAGTGGGAGTTTCACTTGATCCAAACGGTAAACCCTCGTTTACGATTCATGAAGACTCCGCTTGGGACCAAATGGCGTGCGATGCAAAGCTGGAGTCAAGAGTCAAGGCTGGAGACGCTATCTACTTCGGAACGCTCGGTCAACGATCGGAAATCTCGCGGTCCACGATTCGGCGATGTGTGGAAATGGCTCGTGGTGCAGGACTGCCCCGAGTCCTGGACATCAATTTACGACCGCCATTCTTCGACAGTCAGATGATTGTCGAGTCGATTCGTTTGGCCAGCATTCTGAAACTGAGCGACGAGGAGCTGAGCGCAGTTTGCGATGCTTGTGGACTTGCACCGAATGCACACGCCAACTCTTTGCTTCGGCAGTTGCTCGACACGCAGCATCTCGACTTGGTCGTCATGACGCGTGGCGAGTACGGTGCCGTGGTGGTGAGCACAGATAGTACCATTGAACAATTGGGAATCCCAACGGTTGTTCGAGACACAGTCGGAGCCGGGGACTCGTTTGCCGCAGCATTCTTATTGGGACTGCTGCGTGGCGAGACATACGAGCGAATCTTATTCGATGCCTGTTCAATCGCTGCGGCTGTCTGCGCCCACTCGGGAGCAGTACCCGAAAAGTGTGTTTTGAAGCCGTAGCAGCAATATCTGCTGGTCAGCAACCTGCGAGGTGCTGGTACCGTTGGGAACACCTGCAAGTTCATCGTCCTGATCGCAACTGCGATTTCCATTCAAATTCAAACCATGAGCCGGAATTAAGGTTATGAAATCAAAACATATCGATGCTACATTGACGTTCCTTTTTGCGATCGCGCTCTTTCTATGGTGGATGCCTACACTTGTGTTTGCACAACAGACATCGCAGCGAGCAGACGTCCTCATTGCGGATTTTGAAGCGAGCACATACGGCAATTGGAAAGTGGAGGGTGATGCTTTCGGCCCTTCTCCCGCGGAGGGCACGTTGCAAGGACAGATGCACGTGTCCGGATTTCAGGGCAAACGGCTTGTTAATTCATTCTTCAAAGGCGATGGTACGACGGGGATCCTTACATCGCCTGAGTTCACGATTCAGCGACGATGGATAAACTTTTTAATTGGCGGAGGAGGCCATGAAGGCCAGACCTGCATGAATCTCCTGGTCGATGGCAAGATCGTCCGCTCTGAGCCAGGTTCAAACACCGTTGCAGGCGGCAGTGAAGAGTTGCAGCCCGCATCGTGGGATGTCATGGACCTTTCGGGAAAGACAGCCGTCCTTCAAATCGTCGATCGCCACACCGGCGGTTGGGGACACATCAACGTCGATCACATCGTGCTGTCCGATACAAACACCGCTTCGATTCGCATTGCGCTGAAGAAGACTCAGACCGTTGACGGCACGCATCTGCTTGTGCCGGTGTCGAACTCGGGGCAGCAAACGCTGCTGGGAATTTATCAGGCCGACACTTTGGTGCAGAGCTTCACAGTGGCGTTACCTCAGGGCGACGCCGCGTACTGGCTCGCCGCTTATCCGATTGAACACTTTGGCTTGCGTGGCAAGGAAATCACGGTCGCTCCGGTCGATGCAGCGGCCAGAATGCCCGAATCCGCGCGAGCCGCGTTCGATCTTATAAAAATCGGCACGTCATCTGACGCAGTTAAAGCCGACGACTATCAACAGCCGTATCGTGATCAGTTCCATATCACGACTCGTCGTGGCTGGAACAACGATCCCAACGGCATGGTGTATCACGACGGCAAGTATCATCTCTACTACCAGCACAATCCCTTTGGTATCGGCTGGGGCAACATGCACTGGGGGCACTTCGAAAGTACGGACCTGCTGCATTGGGCAGAACAACCGATTGCGCTCTATCAAAAGACCGTCAACGACATGGCTTTTTCCGGGGGCGGCTTCATCGACTTCAATAACTCCGCCGGACTCGGCGAGAATACCATGTTCGTCGCCTTCACCAGCACAGGCCGCGGCGAGTGTCTGGCCCACAGCAGGGACGGTGGCAATTCATTTACCGAGTTGGAGGAAAACCCGGTCGTCAAGCACAACGGCCGAGACCCGAAAATCATCTGGTTCAAACCGCAACAGAAATGGGTGATGGTTGTCTACGACGAAACCGCTTGCGCAGAAACGGAAACGGTTCCAGCCAGCAACAAGGACCAGGCCAATCGCAATTTTGCGTTCTATGAATCAAAGAACCTGCGTCAGTGGACGCGTACTGGAGCGTTCACCGATCCGGACCGCGAGGCCGTTTTCGAATGCCCGGAGATGTTCGAACTGCCCATCGAGGGCAAATCCGGTGAGACTCGCTGGATCGTCCTTGGCGCACAGAATCGCTATTTCATCGGTCGGTTTGACGGAAAGACTTTCGTTAAGGAATCCGGCCCGCACGGCGATTCGCGAGGAGCGCTGTATGCCGCACAGACCTTCAGTGACGTACCCGATGGTCGACGCATCCAGATCGGCTGGATCCGCACGACGCCGTTTGGTCAACGCTTCCCCGAACAAATGGTCAGCCAGTCGTTCACGCTTCCTCAGGAACTGACGCTGCGAGAAACCGAAGCAGGTCTCCGTATGTTCATCAACCCTGTGCGAGAAACAGAACATCTTCGTGCATCCAAAACAGGCGCAACGGATGGTCTGAAGTCCTGCGAAGGTGTCTTGTCTGAAGTCCTCATCGAGTTTGAAGAACCTGGTCGACATGAATTGATGATCAACGGCATCGACGCCTCATTCACCGGCCGCAGCGCTCGCATCTTTACGGATCGAACTTTCAACGAAGTCTATGTCGATGGCGGACTCGGATATTTTGCGAACGCACGCCAGCCGGCCAACATCGATTCGACAGAATCAGGAATAAGAAATGGCAAAGTCAAATCGCTGCAAGTGTTTGGGATCAACTCGATCTATAAGAATCCGCTGAAGCCTCAGAGCGTCCAGCCATGATCATCCGCATTGACTGGCTGATAGAGCACCCAGATGTCCGTAATGAATCTGCAAAACCATGGAACGAATCGTCCCCCTTGTTTTGGCGTTGATGCTGGTCACTTCAATCACAGCGCTGCAATGTGCCGACGAGTTGCCCATCGTCGGTGCGATCCGCTGAGAGGGCTGGTACGGCGAGGGGAATGTGGTACAGGCCATGGAGGCTTCGCTGGGGCAATCGAAATATCACTTTCGTCTGCCGTGGTTCGCTGTTGTGATGGCAAAGGATAAGGTGCGCATCAATGGTGACTCGCAGGTGATCATGGATCGGGAGATTGCTTATGCGGCACAGGCGGGGTTGAACTACTGGGCCTTTGTAGATTACCTCGATGAATCGCCGAACATGAGTCTAGCGATGAATCGTTATCTCGCGTCGACGGACAAGAAAGGCATCCGCTACTGCCTCGTCGAAGAAGGTACCGCGACATCACCGAGCCTCCTTAAGAAAACGAACGTTTAAAAGGCAATCCGATGATTCATGAAATGAGCCTCCGAGCGCGAACAGGAATTCTACTCCTGGCTGTTTTATTGATGCCTCGGCTGCTGATTGCGGAGACACATTTCATCGAGGCCGAGACTTTTACGCCGTCAGCCGAAGGGTGGAAGGCGGTAAGTTCAAACGAGGTACGACGGGCGTCGCGTGCGACGACGATGTGGGGCGCGGATGGATCGGGCGATGCGATCGCAACGAAGTCAATAAAGATTCAGAACGCCGGGAAGTTTCGCGTCTGGGTCCGCTGGATGCAAGTTTCGGCTTGGCGCGGTCCGTTTCGAGTCAGCGTCTCGGCGGCGGGGCGTGAGGTGGCGGCGAAAACGTTTGATCTCGAAGTGTCGCCAGACGTCGCGGACTGGGACTTTGCTTGGCAGTCATTCGAAGCTGAATTGCCAGAGGGCGACGTCCTTCTCACGTTGACCAAGCACGAGCAAAAAAACTGCGTCGGATATGTGCGGCAGGTGGACTGCCTGTTGCTCACGACGGATCAGGAACTCAAACCGAACCATGTCTCGTTCGGGCCGCAGACGTTCCTGCGTGTCACTGTGGGCGACGGCTATCAGCGGCCCGTCTATCTGCATATCTTTGCAGACCATTATCGCGATCCGTGGTACGGACATCATGCGATTGGCAAGTCGGGTCTACGGGACGAACTGGCTCCGCGGGCCGACGAGATGCTGAAAGACGGCGAGCAGTCCCCGTGGAGCAACATTTCGCACGTCGTCTACCAGGATTCGGGGGCGTCGTTGAACTGCTCATTGCGGCATTCGTACCACGAGAAGGCTCCACGGCTGCGAGCGAAGTTAGAGTTCGGGCGGGCCAGTGTCGCCATTCGTTCTGCGAATGGAAGTGCCATGGCGGAGCGAAAACCGACGCTCGGCGATATCGAAATCATTAAGACCTTCGACATCGACGCTCTGCCAAACGGGCTGGTGGTGATCATGCCGCCTGATTTGGAGTCACCGGAAAACATCGGCATTCTGCGCCGAGATCGTGACTTCGCGGAAGAAACGGGCGCGGTTGCCGATGCGTTTGCGTGGCCGACGATTGGGCGACGTCCCACGCGGATCCCGTTTCTCGTCAGCGCGAGCATCGGCGGCTATGAACTGCCGGTTGATGCGGCTGTGCAGGCGCGCGAGCAGAAGACGCTCGACAATTTCGGTTTCAATGGTGATCACAGCCGCACTCTGCCTGGTCTGTGGATGATGAAGAACGATTCGTACTGCCGCCCCGATGTGGATGGCATGCGTGAGCGGGTCAAGCACGAGGTGCAAGCGTTCCACAAGGCCGGACGCAAACTCGACGACATCGCGTACTGCATGCTGATGGACGAGCCGACGGGCCAACCGGCATCATTCATGGCTCGCGATGACGGCTATCGCGATCGCTTTCGCGAGTGGCTAAACGGGATTGGGCTTTCCCCGAAGGACTTGCTTGAACCGGATTGGGACGCGGTGCGGCCTGTCGTTGAAACAGAGCGAGATCAACATCCCGCATTGCATTATTTTACTCAACGATTTCGTACGGTAGCGCTTGGCGATTTCATGGCGACCCAGAAAAAGATCATCGAGGAAGCTTACGTTCGATCGTTTCCGACAAATGTCAACTTCAGCGATGGAGCCGTCTACCACGCCAATCTTTGCAGTCAGGGAGTCGATTACTTCGAGCTTCTCAATCGCGACGACATGAACGCCATCTGGGGTGAGGACTGGTCAAACAATGCGTCAACGTATCAGTGTGCCGGCTTCAACGTCGATTTGATGCGTGCCGCAGCGCGGAGGCGCGGCCAGACGATTGGACACTATCTGATCGCGTATGGTCGCACGCCGTGGGACAACAAATTGAAGGCGACCAGCGAGACCGCTCGCGGCGTTCGACAATGGATGAACTTCGCCTACGGGCCAAGCTGGGGCAGTCACGAAGGAGGCCCAGCGTGGAAGAGTGCACTGTGGTACTCGAAGCCAAACGAATGGACCGCCAACGCTGAAATTCCGCGCGAGATCGGAGCCGTCGAGGACTGGTTGCTGACTGCGAAGCCGACTCCCGCCGAGGTCGCGATCTTGTATTCGTCGTCGTCCGATATTTGGACGATGACCAATTTTGCGTATGGCTTCGACCGCATGCACACCTGGCTGGCGCTAGCTCACTCGCAGACGCCGGTGGACATCATCCCGGAACACGAAGTCGCCGAGGGGCAACTCGCGAATTATCGCATTTGTTATCTCTCTGGCCCCAACCTGACGCGAGCCGCCGCTGTGAAATTAAAGGCATGGGTCGAAGCCGGTGGCACTTTGTGGCTCACCGCCGGCGCCGCCTCGCGCGATGAGTTCAATCGTCCGCTCGACACGCTAACCTCGCTGCTGCCTGCCGAGCGGGGCGAGCTTAAAACTCACGAGCCGTTTCAAGCATCGGGTCTGTTCCTGCAGCACCTTGCAACACGCGATACCGCCACCTGGGACAACGAGTGGCTCGAAGTGCTCTCGGTGCAACAGCCGCAAACCGCGCAAGCCCACGCCACGACGCTGGCGACGTTCGCCGATGGACGACCAGCCGTCGTCGCGGCTCCCGCCGGCAATGGCCGAATTATAAGCCTCGGCTTCCTGCCGGCGTTGTCGTACATCAAGCCGGCCCTCGCCGCGCGCGTACCGCTTGATCAACGTGCCGATGCGGAACGTCTGACCGCGGTTAGACTCAGCGAAGCCCGGGCAGCAGCTGAGAACGCCGATCAACCACTGGCGACGAGTGCCGTCGTGTCGCTTCCGATTTCTCCCAGTTTGCTCTCCACCGCCGACAGCGAGTTGTTGAATCGCTCGCGCAGTCCGTGGCGTTATCCCGCTGGAATTCGTGATCGCATTTTGATCCCTGTGCGTGAAGCAACTGTCATTCCGCCGCTGACATGCAACGTGCCGCTGGTCGATGCGGTTTATCTACCGTGCAAACAGGGCGTACTGATCGCGCTGGCCAATCACACGCTTAGCCCGATCTCGCAGCTCAAACTACACGTCCAGGTCGCGCGGCCAGTCACTCACGTCGAATCCGTCCACCGCGGCCCGATCCCCTTCAAGCAAATAGCCGAGGGCGAAATGGAGACAACACTGCCGCTCGATGCCAGCGACTGGTTGAAGATTGCCTTCGAGTAGTTTGTGCCTCAGTGTGTGCCTCGAGAAACTCGACAGGCCGGACAACACTGCGACCTACTAACCTGAGTGAAATTGGGAATGAGGGCAAGTCAGACAGGTAATTTAGTTTTGCGGTTATGTAGTTTATTTTTTTGGCTTTGTCGATCATGTCCGGACGCCAACGACTCTGTCCTTCAGGAGGTTAGTTTCATGTGCTCAATCGAGCGTGGTGTGGCTGATGATCCGAGAGAGTAGCCAGCGGAAGAGAACATTCGCCCTCGAGTGCACGACGAGACATAGCAGATGACAAAGAAGTGGACTGTCTCCTTGATCGCGAACTCTCGCCTTGATCGCGAAGGGTATCGTACAATCGTGGAGGTAATGCCAGAGCTTGGTATCCGATCGCGTCAGTAAAAAGCCATTGTTCGATTTGGGAATAGTGGCACAGCTTGGATGAACCGCTTGACGTCGTTCGATTCGTCGCTTGGGTGAAGCAAGCCAGCCTTTTGCCGGCGGCGGAATGAAAGTGGCTGGTGTCAATCGTTTTTTAAAACGAACGTCTTTTTATGCTACATCACTTTGGTGACTTACTTGATCGCGCCGGAGGGTATTGGACGATCATTCCAAATCGTGACCGCTACGCCTACCGCATCGGCGATGTGCCCAGTGGCAGCAAAGAAGTGACGATCGTCACGGTTGGAAAAGAGGACGAAAACTGGTCACGTGCGTTCACCTTGCCCAATCTTGAAGAGTTGACTCTGCACAACCCCACGCAGGAGCAACTCGTGGCGATAGATGAACTCCACTCGCTTAAGCGACTCAGAATCACGCATGCGCGGCCCCAATCGATCGAATTCATTACATCGATGCGCGGGGTGGAAGAATTGGTTCTCGAGTATGTGTCGGGCTTCACCGATCTGTCTCCTTTGCGGGAACTGAAGCGATTGCGTGCATTGCATCTGGAGAACCTACGCCGCGTCTCGAATTTTAGCGGACTATCTGGTATCGATAGCCTTCGCTACCTTTCCATCCATGGGACACTGGACTGGAAGCAGCCGATGGATGACTTTGAGTTCCTCCGTGGCCTACCCGGGCTTGAGGTGCTCGCCCTCTGGCAGATCATAAGCAAGAAGGCTTACCCAGCCCTGCTTCCTGCCGTCGCTCTCGGCTGCTTAAAAGAGCTGAGGTTGCACGGAAGCTACCTAGCCATGGAAGAATACGCGTTGCTTGAGGAAGGTCTCCGTGGCGTCAAAGGCGCAACCTGGGGACCGTTCCGCACGGTTGCCTACTCTCAGATCACAGTTCCAGTCACTGACATTCGTGCGCAGCTCCCTGAAGACGTCATTCGAAAGCATCATCCCGAAGTGATGATTCGCTTCGACGGGAAACGCGAGATCGACGATCCGGATTCTCGTTGGTTTGAATTCACAGGCAAGGGTGCCGGGCGCATCAAGTACGGCTCTGCGAAAGCTGAGCAGCGATGCATCGAGTATGCGGAACGATACAATGACATGAAGCATGCAGCGAGGACGATGATCGACCAGAGGTCTTTAAAATAGATAGGTCCGGTGTAAAAAGCGGCATCGACCGCGAATTGCTTTCCTTCGCGTCTTGTGCCTTTAGGACTTGGCCTCTGTCTGCGTTTCCTCTGGCAGACTCCACACTCAAACCCTCAACGAACCGCGGAACGCCCGAGCGCCATAGTAAGACTGCGCGCCGTTGTGGTACACGAAGACTCGACCAAAGCGGCGATCGCCAAAAATGGCGCCGCCAAGTTTTCTGATTTCGTTAGGTGTCTGCAACCAGCTCGACGTCTTTGTGTCGAATTCGCCAAGTTCTTGCAGTTCCCGATACTGCTCTTCCGTTAGCAGTTCAATGCCCATGGCGGTCGCCATATCGATGGCGTTGTTTGCAGGTTTGTGTTCCTTCCTGGATTCCAGTCCTTCACGGTCGTAGCAAACACTGGTGCGCCCTTTGGGGCTTTCCGCTGAGCAATCGTAAAAAATGTATTCATCCGACTTTTTGTCGTAACCCACTACGTCTGGCTCACCACCCGTTCGTTCCATTTCGTACAGCGACCAGAGTTTTGCGGGATTGGCTTCGAGCGCGGCGAGGACTTTTGCCAAGGCAAGACCTTTGTGGCGAACGATGTTTGCCTCAAAGCGAACTTTCAGCACTCGGAGTAGTTCCTTACTTTGCTCCGGTGACAGCGTTGTTTTTGACTTAGCAGCTTTCATGGAGGCATTCTTTCCAGGGTGTGTGATGGGATGATCAGTCGCCAAACTTCGGCGCACGTGTCCTTGCTTGAACTCGCTCTTGAGGGCTAGTGCTTCAACCAATCTAAATCATGGGGTTGACGGGGATGCGTACGACGGACTTCCTGTCCGTCGTTGACGATGTTTGCCGACGGACGAGAAGTCCGTCGTACCCTCCAGTTAAGTATTGACGAAGCACCAGGGTGGATTCTTGCCAAACACGATACTCCGGCGAGCGTGGCTACCCAACCCTGGGCGCTAATCATTCACAAGCCAGATTTCCTGCCCCTTCACGGTTGATAGGCCTTGGTTCAAGATTTCTTGCAGCGTGCCGTCCTGCCGTACGACTCCGCGAGATCGCGACATAAGAAAACTCGGCGTGAATAGAAGCTATGATGTCGAGGGATTGTTTTCGCCAAGTCTGCGCGAGAATCATTCAACGAGCCGCTGTCCGAACCACAATCGTTGTGAGCAACCAAACACTGGAGCTAACGTGATCAGCAGGAAATCAGCTTTGCCAGC
>JANOBM010000214.1:0-6412 GCA_031411655.1 Planctomycetaceae bacterium | reverse complement strand
TAAATGCAAGACCTGTTCCCGAATTGGAAGATTCAGAGAACGTTAGATTTCGATCGAATGCCACGGGAGCATCATTGACCGGCTGTAACGTGACTGTCACCGTCCCTACGCTGCTCAGCGGAGCGGACGTGCGAGTGCCGTTGGCGGCTTCGTTGATACCGCGATCGATCGCTACATAAGTGAAGACGATGTCACCATAAATGTCTCTCGGTGGCGTCACGACAACGTTACCAAGAGCATCCAGTGCAACGGTCAAACCTGGCGTTACAGAAGTCACTGAAGTGACCCGTAGCGGACCATCGTTCGCAGCGGTGAATAGGTTTTCGTCGATCGTGGATGCACGACCGGCGAGGTCATTTCGCAGCAAATAAGCCGTTGGAACCAAGAGAACTTGATCTTCCGTAGGAATCGGTACCGGCTGCGAGAGCCCGGTGAAGTAAGTTCGCCAAGGCGTCGCGGTCGTTGTCGTACCGACAATCCCCACCGAAACGTTGTCTGACCCGAAGGTCGGCGCGTCGTTGCGTGGGGCAACGTCCATGGTCACCGTCGCGGTTGCCGTCAATGGCGTGACCGGTGGAAGCCCTGTTCCTTGATTAATGAGAACACCGCTGTCCTGTACCGTGAATAAGAACGAGTCAAGGATCGGACTTGAACTTACCGGGGTGACGTTATTGCGGTTCAAATCGAGAGACGGTGTGTAGGTCAGATTGATTAGGCCACCGGTTGCGTTAAACGTGGCTGCGATCTGGCCTCGTGGGGTAGCAAAAGGACCAGATGCGGCGTTTGCTGCATTGATGACTGTCGATCCTGCCTGGAGGGAAACGATTCGCAAAGCTTGGTTCGCTTCATTCCAAGGCAGCGCAGGTGCGTTCGCCGGATACCGTGGATTCGCATCGGCGATGGACCCCACTAAAAGCGCCGCTGCCGAAATAACAAACGGCGTGTCCTCAAGCGTCTTGTATACCTTGTCGACCGCAAGGGGTGCATCATTGATCGGTCGAACATTGATCGTGACGGTTGCAAACGTCACTCCTGCGGGTGCGCTGGCACCAGCGTTGGCCTGAGTGCTTAGTCGATACGTAAACGTATCGACGCCCGAGAAGTCTGGAAGAGGCGTGTAGACGAAGCGTCCGCTGGTAGGATCAGTGATCACCAGCGAGCCGTTGGTAGGCTCTTGCCCAACGAAATACCGTACTGGTAGGAACGTCGTTGGCGGAACAATGTCATTGTCGATGACAGACGGCAGGGCCGTATTGGTTACCGTATCGAGTACGGTGTCTTCATCAACGGTGAAGGTGTCATTCGCCGGAACGGGCAACGGAATATTGATGACCTGGATTTGGTAATCTTCTACTTCGCCACCAATCGCTACTCCGGTTGGCTTCAGGTTGCCGGCTGTCGACAAACGGAATCTAGCCCACGTTAACTTGTCCGTTGCGCCCGCAGGCGAAAAGACTCTCAGGGTGTTGATGCCGTCAACGACCGGAGCGTTGGTCAAAACTTGCTCGCCCGCGTCAGTGAATACGCCGTTACCGTCAAAGTCGATCCACGCATCCAGCAAACCCGCACCAACTACCGAAACGCTAACATTGGAACCCAATGGGTCTTGCGGATTAAGGAAGCCGAACACATCTGCAGGGTCGCTTGTAGTCGTTGGAGCTCCTGGAGCGAGGAAAACCCGGTAGGTACTCGCGCCGTTGACAAACGTGCCGATCGCGACACCGTCTTCATCGTCCAATGTTTGCAGATTGATAATGTTCGGGACAATTGGGTCAATCGAAACAGTTAGCGAGCTGCCCGATGTACCGAGTTCAGCACGAATCGCATCCGCGAGTTTCGCGGCGATTGAATCAGGCGTATCGCTTGCGACCAGAGCCACTGGAATATTGCCCAGGCCAGGCGCGCTACCTGTTGATACCAATTCAAACGTTGTTGAAACACCGCTGATCGTTACTCGTGCTCTCGAACCGCTGGTCGGCGTGATGCTGTTGATCGTGATCGAAATTGCACCAGCAGCAGGCGATGCGAATGCGAAAAGTGGCGAAGCACCAGGCGAGTTTGCCGTAATCGCAACCACGGTGTCATCACTCAGGGGCGCCGGTTGACCGTTGGCTTCGGTATCAATCACTGAGCCCAGTCGTGGCGTAGCCGTGCTACCAACGCTGTGTCGAGCACCGTTCGCTGAGAACAAAGTGCCGTAGCTTGTCGGCGCGTCACCGAAGTCAAATCGCACTTCTGGCATGATGATCGTGAAGCGAGTTTCATCGTTATCACGGTTCGATGCAACGGGATTTCCGGCCAAGTCGGCCACAGCAGGCAACGCAACTCCGACGTCCGTTAACGGGCCATTGCCGGATCGGAACTGGATCGTTCGGGTGTTGCTAAAAAGTAGGGTACCACCACCTGGTGAGAACGTCGTGGTGGTCAGAGGCGAGGCATCAATTGCAACTGATAACGTCGCGGCAGCAGCCGCGTTAGTGAAGAGCGATGTGGGGATAAACGGTACGGCGATCGCGCCGCCCGATACACCGCCGACGATAAGCGGTGAAGTTCCCGCATTGACGCTGGCGAGAATCTGCGCGGTTCCTTGTGGGATGATCGCCGCTTGTTCTCCGATACTAACCACTCGCCCAAGCGCGGACGGGCTCAGCGCGCCCACGAAACCAGCATTGATCTCCGCCGCCATCGCCGTTGCAATTTGTGCCGGAGTCGATGTCGCGGTCAAAACCACTCGTCTCGCCGCAGTGGGGAGTGTAGGGTTAGTGGTAAAGACGAAGTTCGTCGTGATCGCGCCATTTCGCACGGTAAATCGTTGACCTTCAAGTGCAGCAGACGTCGCGTTCGCTGGAACGGTCAACGTCAACGAACTCGTTACACCCGGTCGTCCGATCAATTGCAGTTGGCTACTGGTGAGAGTCAGTACGTCAGCGACGTTACCGCCCAGCAACACACGACCGCTTCCAATTGCACGAGCTCCCGCAAGACCGAGCGGCTGAGCACTCACGACGGCCGCCGTCGCTGCTGCAATCTCATCCACGGTACTTGTACGTGCGATCGGAATGGCAATCGCTGTCGGATCGGTCGGAGCAGCCACACCAAACGTGTATTCGAACAACACATCATCTGGTCCTGCTACATATCGGAATCTATCGCCAGCGGTCACACCATTCGCAGCTCCGATAATCGTAATTCCGGCAACGTTTCCGGTGATCGTATGAGCCGAGAGGCTTCCGATTTGGAGCGAATCCTGACCGAGACTGCGAGGGGCAAGATTCAGAGCAGAAACAACCGCAGGCGAACTTATCGCTGCAAGGATTGCATTCCGCGCCTGCTCCAACGTTCCCGCAGTCGCAAGGTTGATCGCGATGTTGTTCGTTGCAACTGCACCGCTGAGATTGATCTCAAATGTCCGCGACGCGCCGCTTGGGGCGGTAATCGTGAACTGGTCACCATCACTAAAGAACGAATTGGGACCAAGCACCGTGAGGCCGAGTGTCTGCGGTACTTGCAATGCATAGCCGCTATCGAATTCGAACACTGACCGGTTACCTGCTGTCCCAGATGAATCCGTGACAACGTATTGATCGCCGTCGATGAGCGTTTCACCCGATGGTAGATCGAGGCTAACTCGACTCTTGTTATTGAGCGTAATCTCATAAACGCTGTCTGGACGCCACAAGCCTGCGGTAGGAGTCAACCGAACGATACGACTGTTGTCGCTGTAGCCGAACGTGTAGTCGACACCTGGAAGGAGCCGAACGCCATCTTCGTTCAGAATGATGCTTTCCAGCGTAATCGTACTCGGGTCCGGTCCACTACCGGCTGGATCGAGCAACTGGATTTCAAAGAAGGCGACCGACGCACTGCCAAGCGGCAATCGCACAAACGATGCGTCTGGATCGTTGTCGCCGAGTGCAACTTGCACACCTTGGCCAAGGATAAAGTCGACTGGGTTGACGAGCACAACCGTCGGCCGAACGAAGTCCGCACGGTCTATCGCGCCACGATCAATGAACACGTTTGAACCAGCACCGCCTGATGGCGTTGGCGCAGGATCATCGAATCGTGGGATCCCGTACGCATCAAACTCTGGAGCAATGATCGGCGATGGCGAAATACCAACCGGCGCTTTGACGGTATTCAGGAACACGTCGCGGTCAGAGACCGAAGCCAGTGAACTATCGATTACCAACGAACCCGACGCCGGGATAAACAAACGATTGGCCGCATCTTGGAAAAGCGGAGCACCGGCTGCAAGCACGAACGAAGAGCTTGCCAGAGTCACATTTGCGTTGGTGCCGTTGTTCTGGTAGGCGTTCGCACTTTCGACTGTCGTACTACTGTCGGCGGAAACATTGATGCCCGTCGTAAAGCCGGTCAAAATGTTATTGACGATGGTCGGGCTTGCCGACGAATTCACGTTGATCCCGGTGCCAGATCCTGTTCCAACGAGTGTGTTGTTGAGAATTCGCCCGAAGGGGACCGGCGCCGGTGAATTTCCGCCGCCGGCAGTCTCACCCGAGAACACAATGCCGGTCGCGCCATCGGACACGATCACGTTGTTGGTGATCACCGTTCCAGGCAATAGCCGTGCAGTGTTATCGTTCCTGAGTAAGGATGCGGAACCAGGCCGACGGTCGAGAGGCGTGCGGGTGAAGAACTGATCTTCATCAGGCAAGCCCGACTGATTGAACGTGGCGCGAACGCCGGCCGTTGCAAAATCAGTAATAAAATTCGACTCGATGATAAATTGACCTTGATCGCGGACGGCGTTTGAATCGCCACGGTCAAAGTGGTAGTCCACCATCAACACGTCTCGGGCGACCGAGCCATTGGGTCGGATCGTTAATTGATACTCGCCAAAACCTTGGAAGTCCCCAGACGAAACGGCAACGTAGTAATAGCCCTCCGCAGGCGCCGCGAAGTTAGTAATGGTCGCACCCGGCGCAAACTCACCCGGGCCGGTCTGGGTCGTGAAGAATCCCGAGTCGCGAAGCGCAACGCCCGTGACGGCCCCCGCATCATTGAAAACTTGAAGCCGTGGGATCGCCATTGGATTCCCAAGGACGAAACCAAGTGTATCGAGATCGAGATCAATTCGATCGCCAGCGCGAAGGTATATCTTGATGATATCGATGTCTGTTTCGGGGCCAATATTGGCAACCGAATCCACTTGATAAACCAGCTCGTTGCCGTAACCGGGACGATTCCCGGTACCAACCGAATCACCAATCTTACCGACAGCCACTAATGTATCGGTGGCACCATTGGTGTACTGAGTTGCCGTCGCACGAGCAAAGCTGTTGAGGACCAACTCGGTCGTTACTGTCCGGTTTGTATGATCAACGATAGGGATAGTTCTTCCCGTTTCACGACCATAAGGCGTTTCCGCCGGAACCAGGTCAAGCTTGATGAACCGACCGCTGGATCGATTCACCTGGATATCGTTACCGAAGAGATCGATTCGATTCCCGGTCAGCGGCCCGCCGTCAATGCCGTCGCGACCAGCGGCTAAAATGCCAAGGACATTTCTTGCTTGAGGGCTGTTAATCGCGTCGCGAATCGCGGTGGCAAGCGCATCGGCATCGTCAACCCCTCGGTTGAACGTCGTTCCGGGCAACACGGGTGTGAAGGGCACACGAACGCGTCCGGACTGAACACCGGCGGCGGAATTGCTCGAATCGAATTCAAATGTAACGGTCTGCGACCCGTTGGACAGCGAGAACGTATCACCATCCACCAACGTCGATGCTGTTGGAACGATCAACGTCACCGCACCACGTCCAAGTAATCGATCGTTCGTATCAAAAGATCGACCGAAACTTGCCTGTTCGTCGAGCGCCAAGCGAATCGGATCATAGTCTTCGGGCACACCGTACTCGGCTCCCTTCCGGACCTCCAGCGTATAGCCACCGACGAGGATCTCCGTTCGGAACTCCGGTTGCTGGGTGTCGGTGAAGGTGTCGGTTCGGTTTTCAGGCAGGACAACAAAGTTTCGGTTATCAAGCGGAGCGTTGTAAACGACTTCGCCACGTTCGGCAAAACCGACAACAATATCATCGATGTACACGCCTTCGACATTGTTATTGGAACCAGGCCGAGTGTTGACTCCGCCGCCACTTACGCTCGTGCTTCCAAATGAACCGAATTCATCGCCGGGAAGGAAGGTGCTAAAACCAACTGCTGACGTGTTTTGGCTGAAACCGGTAAAGAACGTTTGCTCGAACACTCGAACACGGTTCGTTGCATATCCTGGATAGTTCGCAATCGTGGCTTGCGAGACGCCGGAAGCGGTTGAATCACCCAAACCATTCGCCAACGCGACACGAATCGCCTCCCGTACCTGCGTACTAGTCATCGTACGAGTGTAGAAAATCGGCACGCTTCCATTGGGAAGGAACTGCGATACGGT
>JANOBM010000213.1:0-21749 GCA_031411655.1 Planctomycetaceae bacterium | reverse complement strand
CAACGGAAGTAGCGAATTTTGGATTCAAAATCAATTCGCCGTCGCGACTCAGGACATGGGCTTTAAAATTTCGCCATTGGCGTTCCCAATTGAAAACAGGTTCAAACGCGGCGCGGACGATTGATTCGCGGATCGCTTCTTAATCGACTCCTCTCCGAAGGCAGGGACGGCATGCAACGACCAACGATCTCGGTAATGATGCCTTGTTACAACAACGCGAAATACGTTTCAGAATCGATTCAATCCGTGTTGACACAGACGTGGCAAGATTTTGAACTGTTGATTATCGACGATGCGTCCACCGACAGTTCGGTGTCCGTCGTGGAGTCAATTAGTGATGACCGAATCAGGTTGGTTAAGAACAAAAAAAACAGGGGGATTTCGGCCGTCCGCAACCAACTGCTTGCACTCGCCCAAGGCTTCTATTTGACGTCCCTGGACAGTGATGACGTTTATCGAACCGATGAAAAGCTCGCATGTGAGTTGGATCTGCTTCGGCTTTCTGAAACGGGGGCCAGGCAGTCGATCGTTTACAGCGATATTGAATTGATTGATGCAACGGGTCATCCAATATCGCGGGCGAGCGAGACTTCGCCGGCACGAGAGGGCGTGTTGTTTCAATCCATCCTCGATCGAACGATCATGATTCCGCGAGACTTTTTGGTATCTGCATCGCTAGCGCGGGGAGTTGGCGGTTTTGACGAGAACCTCGCCATTTATGAAGACTGGGATTACAAACTGAGATTGGCGCAGCACGCTAACTTTATTTACACGAATCGTATCGGGATAGGATATCGCCGGCACGGTACCGGTCTTTCGTCGGCAACGAAGCAAGTTCACCAACGGTGTCGCGAAGTGATTCGGCAGAAGTACAGTATCCATGGCTTTGATAAAAAGCCATTTGATTGGCTACGAAACGTAGGCGTTGGGTTAGGCATACAGATACGAGCAAAGGCCGCATAAACATGGCTTTATCGAAATCCGACGGGCGTTGCGATGTTTTATTTGTGGTCTCACAGCCTCGCGCAGGATCGACTTTACTTCAAACGATGCTTGCTGGTCATCCAAAGGTCACCGCACCCGGCGAAACTTGGCTGATGCTACCGCTGATCTATGCTGTCGGAGGCCCACGAAGTGCGCAAGACGCACCCTACTGCGGCAAACTTGCCGATCAAGCCATCGAATGTTTTGCAGCGGAGCATCTAGACCGCGGCGTGAGCAGCATTCAGCGAGAAATCGGAGTTGCTGCGATGAAAGTGTACCAGTCAGTTCGCGAACGCACGGGAGCGGACGTGCTGGTTGATAAAACACCTCGTTACTACTGGATCATTGACGAGTTGCTTCATTTTATGCCGACCTGCCGTATCATCTTGCTGGTGCGCAATCCCCTTGCCGTGCTGTCTTCGATTTTATCCACCTGGGCTACCAACTCAGTGGGGAATCTTTCTTCGTACCGTGCCGATCTGCTTGAGGCCCCAGCGCGCATCGCCAACGCGATGCAGTATGACGATAGTCGAGTCAAAACGATCCACTACGAGGAGCTCGTCCGTGACACTGAACAAACCCTTTGCGGCTTGCAGCAGTTTATGGGGTTAGACGTCGTCAATGGTTTGGGGAACTATGGACTCGCACCGAAACGTCGGTTCGGTGATCCGGTCGGTATTCATGACCACACGAGTCCTATTTTGGATTCGGTTGACAAGTGGGTGTCTCACGCGTCGCAAAGCCCTGTCGTTTGGAAGTTGCTGAGCGATTATCGATACGTACTCGGCGATGATCTGCTTGGAAGGTTGGGCTACTCAGGTGAAAAACTTGCTGCCCAACTTCAATCCGTGAAACCGGCTGGTACCGGGATCGCACCGTCGTTGCAATCACAGCTTCGTAAAAAGCCCATCGAGCCTGTTCGGTCTGTGTTTCGCCTAAGAAATGCCTGCGCACTGACGATTTCGAAGCTTGGTCGTAGAGCTGCATGATGTTCCACTGTCGCAATCGTGATCGTAGCATCGGTGCGGCGATTCATAGAAACCTGTCTATGATCAAAAACTTTTCTAGGTATGTGTCTTCGTAATCAACGATCAATATGCGTCAGACCACTCCATCCGTAAGCGTCATACTCAGTACCTTCAACCAGCCAGCGTGGTTGGAAAAGGTATTATGGGGCTATAGCGCACAGGAGTTTAGAGACTTTGAGATCGTCATTGCCGATGATGGTTCCAAGGAACCGACCTTTGAGTGCATAGAGAAGATGCGACAACAGATGGACATTGCGATCCATCACGTATGGCATCCTGATAATGGATTTCAGAAGTGTGAAATTCTCAACCATGCGATCCGCTGTGCGAGAGGCGAGTATCTCCTGTTTAGCGACGGTGATTGCATCCCGCGCAACGACTTCGTGGCGGTTCATGTTGCCAAGCGTGCACGAGGCCAATTCCTTTCGGGCGGTGCGGTTCGACTGCCCCTTGAATTGAGTGTCGCGATCTCACCGGTAGATATCATTGAGGGAAAACCATTCTCGGTGGCATGGCTTCGAGAACACTCCCGTTCACAATCTTTACCGCGTTTCAATCGGTTGCTACGAGTAAGCAGTCGAGGTCGAGTCGCTGACGTATTGAACCGAATCACCCCTACTCGCCCGACCTGGAACGGGAACAATGCGTCCGCATGGAAAATCGACATTATTGCCGTCAATGGTATGGATGAACGGATGGCCTATGGCGGTGAGGATTGCGAGTTGGGCGAACGATTGGTCAACGCAGGATTGATTGCCAAGCAAATGCGTTTTTCGGCGGCGTTATTACATCTTGACCATTCACGGGGATACGTTCGGGAAGATGTCATCCGGCGAAACAAAGAAATTCGACACGAGACCCGAACGACCGGGATGGCTTGGACGGACTTTGGATTGCTTCGAAAAGACTCTGCCGGGAGTCAAAGCTATTTGCTCAACGGAAAGCAACGATCGAAACATGAGTATTCCCTTGGGGCTGGCAAATCTCGAATGTTCATCTGCGATTCCGAAATCATTCGCGCAGGTGGACATAATACCGAGCTTGCCAGTGTGATCGCCGATGCGGCGGAGCGCAAAGGGTTACTGCCGATCATCGTGACGCACCGCAGTTATGTGCCAGGCTCCCCCTTTAACGAGTCCAGTCAGCAGAAGCCTGTTTTTCGCTTTGCCTTCATGCGGAAATGGTCACTCGGAGTCGACGGTAAGTCACTACGACAGCGAAACCTCAGCGGCCATGTCATCGGGGGAACTCGGATAGACAGGATGAAGTCAAGACTAAAGGAAGTGATGTCGTCAACATCACCATCCTCGGCGATCGAAATGTGGAGTCGAGACTTCGCCCATTGGTGTAGGGAGTTTCAACCAACGAGCCGTGACCGTATTCTTTTGTCAACGGCGTGTGATTTCACGCTGTTGGGCTTAGCGTCGGCGCTCAAGAAGGTTTCAGTAGCCGATTCGCTTCAAATTGATCTTTTATTTCATCTGGCATTATTCGATGGACGAGAAGGGGAGTCAAGCAACCGCCAAGCCGTACTAGATGAATTTCGAAAACAGATCAAATCATCGCTTGAGGAACTAAAAGGCCATCAGATAAGACTTTTAGCGACGACTGAAGAACTTGCTCGGCAGCTCAACCAAGCATTGGGGCGAGACGCGTGGAGCAAGATTGACTATCCGATCCGTGTTCAGCAACGATTGAGGCTGCACAAGCCCGACAACCTCAATCCATCGCCGACCGAATCGCACGCACGGAAGCCCGGTTCGGATCGCCTACGTTTGCTTTGCGCAGGGGCGATTCGAAAAGAAAAAGGCCGCTATGAAATGTCGCGATTGGTTGAGTCCCTATGGGATAACCACCTTGCATCTGGCCGCTGGCAACTAGCGTTTCAATCACCAGCCAAGCGATGGAAACGACTGCTTCCTCGCGTCTTATGGCGACGCGTTGATGAGTTTAAGTCACATCAAGATCGTGAACTTTTCCTGAACACGGCTGTGCTTGATACGAACGCTTATCAAGACTGGCTACGGTCCGCATCCGTGGGATTATTTACTTATGACCCACGTCGCTACTACGTCCGCTGTAGTGGTGTGTTGCTGGAGATGCTGATGGGAGGAATTCCCGTGATCGTCCCGGGTGGATCATGGCTTTCGCATCAGATCCGTCCCCGTTTGGACCAGTACGTCGATGGGCTTTGGAGTCAAACTCGTAAAGATCTGGGCGAAAGTATTAGGCTAAGTCCACTGCGAGCGAAGAACCAATGGCGACTGGAAGTCAGCCGTCCTGCACCGGCAATCATGCTCGCGTTTAAAAAGACGCCGGACATAGGAGATTGCATTCAGATTCGGATTGAGTTTGGAAATTCAAGGCCCGATACAACCCAAACTCAGGCTAAATACATAGTGGAACATCGTGGGCAAGGTGAGCCAAAGGTGTTGATCGCCCTTCCCGACGGAATCAAGTCGCTCAATATCCAGTGCAACCACTTGGTTCAGATGGAGACTGAGATCGAAATGCCGGAGGTTCGCCTGTGGGCAGGCGAGTTTGCTCCTCCGGAGTCAACCGCTGGGCTGATTGCAGCGGACCTTGATCAGATTCCTCGATTACTTCTTGAATTCGAGAAACACCAATCGCACTATCAACAAACCGCGAAGCTAGACGCACCTTTTTGGACTGAAAAACATTCTCCGGATCGGTTCATCGAAGAGTTGCTCAGCGCACGATTACCGCATTATTCTGATGCGGCTTGAGAAAGACTCGACTTCTTCTTGCTTAGCCGAGTTTCCATTTTCCGACGGTGCCCTCGACAAGATTCACGTAGTAGATGGATCCGTCTGGGCCCATTTGCATGTCAACGATAAATGAGGTGCCTGTCGTAAAGGTTTCGACTCCGACGAGTGTCCCTTCGGGCGTAAGCTTGGCAGCCCTGATGATCCCGCGATAAAGGTCGCCATAGAGAAGTTTTCCCTCATATTGAGCGCCAAGATTGCTGTTGGTGATGATATCGCCTAGAACGATCGTGTCTGATCCAGCGCCGTGCTGCATCGCAATCAGTCCAGGAATCGCCGTTTTGTTGGAAGCGTAAAAAGCTTGTGCGATCGCGAGGTCGCGATATCCTGGGGTTCGCTGATTAACACCCTGGCCACCCTCATAATACGGCCATCCGAAATTGGCTCCCGGTCCGCCTGTATTGATCTCTTCAAAGCTCGATAAGCCTGTGTCGCCGATAAACAGTCGACCCGTACGAGGATCCACGGTCAATCGCCACGGATTTCGTAAGCCTAGTTGATATACCTTTGACCGATTGGAATTGACGTCACCATCGAAGAACGGATTGTCCGACAGTCCCTTGCCGGTAAGCGGATCGATTCGCAGGACCTTCCCAGAGAAGCTATTCACATCTTGAACTCGCGCCGCTCGGGGGTCCGTTCGGTTAAAACTTGCTCCATCGCCGACCGAGACGAAAAGGTTTCCGTCGAGACCGAAGGCGAGGCTTCCAACGGTATGACTTCGACTATCGCTATTGATGAAGTCCTGGAGGAACGAACCGTCGGGGTTAAGTCCGCCTTGCTTCTCCGTGAAGTTGAGAGTGCTGTCGACGAAGCCATTGAAGTTTTGCCAAGTGCTATTGCTGCCTAGTACGAGAACTTCGCTCCCTTGAACGAGAGTTGTGAAATTTGTCGATCGATCCGCGGTGACTCGAACGAGCTGACCAGCGCGATTTCCCATTCCATCAGGGCCCGCAAACGCGTTGCCCACATTGTTATAAACTTCAGGCGGATCGTAGGTATAAAGCAGATAAATGTAGCCGTTTTGATCAAAGTTTGGATGGAGGGCGAAGTCCAATAGTCCACGGTCTTGGTAATCATTTACCTTGGCCGATATGTCAATGAATACAGAAGGTGATGTCGAGCCATCTCGAGCAACTTTTAAAACCCCACCCTTCTCAGCAATGTACATGTTGCGACCGTCCGGCGACCATTCGACGGCCAACGGTGCTTCAAGGCCAGTGATAAGATCTTGTTTGATGATTTTGCCAGTCGGATTCACAGACGGATCGGGTGACGGCGCATCGAGCGTCATTGTCCATGAGTTAATGCGGTGGTAGTTCGGCTTTAAGTAGTTCGCGGCAGTGAAGCCAACAAATGCTGTATTTCCTACAACCTTGTCGAGCTCCACATTTGTCTTAATCACTGCCAGCGAAGGCTTCTGTGATGTCTCCGATAGATAGACTGCTAGCGAGTTGCTCTCGCCGTTGTAGTCAACCCATGCATAAAGCTTTGCGCCGGAATTAAGCTTGAATGGGGCAGTCGCGGTGGCAGCCGACTGGTAGATATTACCGTTTAAATGAATGGAAATCTGGTTAGGTGCGGCCTCAAAATCATTTTTGTGCGTATCAAATTCTACCGCCAGGCTCTTGACGATAGTGTTGTATCCAATGCCACCGCCGAATTGCCCCAGGGCCGAAGCGCCTCGCGGATCATTCTGAATGATGAACGTGAAGCCATCCGCGCCGTTGACTCCCAACCCGCCACCGATCTGGAAAGAAAAGGATGACTGAAAAGAACGAATACCGTCGATGGAAAGCGGACTGTTGAAAAAGGCCGAGCCCACCTGTTGATTCGCTGCGCTTGTCAATTGAAGTGCGCCGCCAATGATGCTTGCTCCACCATTGAGTTTAAGGCCATCGGCTGTATTGAACGAATCATAGCCAGGCAGATTCGAGTCATTGTCAACAATGGAGATGGTTGCGGTTCGCGGTGCCAGAAGTCCAGCGCCAACGGGATTGTCGATGCGAACGCTGAGTGTTTCGGTCGACTCTGCAAGTTGGTCGTCAAGTATCTGAATCGTTATGGTTTTGCTAACTTCGCCACTAGCGAACCGGATCGTTCCAGATGCGTTCACAAAATCTTGACCAGCCGTTGCCGAATCACCAACAGTCAGATAATCCACGGATGCGGCTCCATCGCTCCCACCGAGTCGTGTCACTGTTAACGACACCGTCGATGTATCCTCGCGCTGAGTAACCTCGCTTGTCGTTAATGAGAAATTGCCAGAATTGCCACCGGGCGGATTGGTGTCGCCGCCGGCATATTGGAAATAACCATTGGCGTGCAAAGTCTCGCTTTGCCGAAATCCGGCGACAATGCCATCATCTGGCTTCCAGGTACCAGTCGAATAAGTAGTCGATGCTTCCGATTGAAAATCTTGTCCGTCGATCTCGATACGGTCAATATTGAGATTGCGGTCGGTACCATTTGCATTGTTGACAAGATCGTTCGTAAATGCCACACGAACCCGGTCTGCTGTAATTTTTGAATCGGCGACATAGGCAAATATCTGACCGTTTGTTGAAACCCGATCAAACTTGCGCACCGCGACACCATCAATTAATAATTCCAGCGACTCTTCTCCGGTATCTCCTGAGGCAAAGATACGGATGGTAGAACCGGTAGCATTACCCGGGCTTTGGTATTGAAAAAAGCCTTCTGCGTGGAGGTACTCGGTCGACAAATAACCCGGCTGAACTCCGATCGTCGGACGCCATGTGCCTGTGGAGATGACGGTCGGAGCTTCCGTTTCAAAGGTGACTCCATCGATTCGAATCTTGTCGACGCGTAAGTTTTGATCGTATCCACCGGCCTCATCGTAGACATCATTGATGAAGTGAATTCGAATGTCGCTTGCGGAAACTCCTTGACGATCGAATGTGAACGTACGGAATTGATTCGCTGCGGCATTCGTTCCAGTTAAGTTGTAAGTCGCAACAATCTCATCGCCGATCTGCAGCTGCATCTTCTCTTCGCCGGTTGTGCCTGCTGCAACAATTTCAATGCCCAATACACCTTGGTAGTTTTGCAGATGCGTACGGTCAAGCAGTGCGTCGTGTTCAATCGATCCGGTAGACACTTCAAATGTCCAGTCACCGCCTCGTTGAGCCGTCCCTGTTCGATCGTTCGACGCACCGACGTTAAGCCCTGTCAATTGAGAAAGTGATTCAATGAATGCCTTGCCCTCTTTTCCATGGCCTGTATCGCAACCATAAAGTAGGAGATCGCCTCCTGGCGCAAATGCACTTGCCCAAGAGTGGAGCATGGCCTTTTGACTTTGCAGCGTTTCTAGCGAAATGGTTTGGTTGCCTAAGTGGATAGCACCGCGGCTTCCGTGTGATAGGAGGTGAACCGACCGTAGGCCGTTACGGCTTGCGATCGCAGCACTTATCTGTTTGAGAGCATCCCCCTTTTCGCTGAGAAGGACATAGTCTGCATTGGCAGGCATTGCGTTCAGTATTGCATCGTCCGGACCTATCGATGAATCGACAATCACCAAGTGGGAACATTCGGAAGATGCCGAAACCGTACCCGCGACTGCTGGAGTTGCGGCCAGCCCTTGCCCAACGTCAGCTGCCAAAAGAAGACGCTTTTCTAACGTTTCAACAGCCCATTCTTGGTGGGACTGCTTTTTACCGAAGCGATGTTCGGTTCGAAACTGAGGCATGGTGCAATGCTGCTAGTTAGATGTTTGCATAGTTTGAGAATCGTTTCCTATTGATGGCCCGTTGCTCCAAGGTAATGAAGAAGTTGCACGGGCACAGGAAACGGAGCCTACTAAAGCTGGCTCTCGAATCTCACGTTTTTATCAGTTAAAACGCATTGGCCGAGTGTACTTCCCACACCTGAAAAATCAAGAAATACCGACCTGTTCTGACTTCTTGCTGGCGGCGGGCCGAGCGGCGGAGGGGTCATGCCGGATATTCAGGCGACTGGCTGGGTGAGTGAGAACCGTTGACAGTGCAATTTATATCCTAATCCGGGGTCGTCGCAGCCATGTTCCATGCACGCAATCGCGGCACCTCGACGGTGCCGGATTCGCTGAACAGGCGGACCTCGTTTGCGTCTGGCAACGTGGGCCAGATTCGCTGCGTTACGCACTGACGCTCATTTGCAAATACCTCCAGCATCGAGTGATCCAGAAACACCCGAAGCTTTAGCGGTTCGTCGTCCTTTAACTCAAATGGAGCTTCTTGTGCCGTCACCAACCGGCTTGCATCGTCTGGATCCGTCGGCTTAAAAAGACACCATGTCCGGTACCGAATCGACGGATCTAACGATGACTTGCTAACATCGATCTTTAAGCGCTTCGACTTCCGATCATAGGCAATGGTAGTCTCCTCCTCGCGGCTAGGAGAGGAGCGTACGCGAAGTCCAAAATAGTCTGAATCTGTCGTATGGAATTCAACTTCCAGTTCGAGACAATCGCCTTGTACGCCAGTTACTTTGAGGTCGCCGATTGATCCGTTAACGCTGGTTCGTGATTCAATTCGCAAGTTATTCAACTCGCGCGGAAGGTACCGAAGCCTTTCTAACTCTTGAGGAGGTTGGATGATGAGCTCATCGTTACTATCGAGCGAAATGACCCGTGGAAGACTCATCGTTCCACTCCAACCGCTGCTGAGACGCTCAGCCTCTGGCCGCTCATCCATGCACCAAGCCCAGACAATCCGGCGATTCCGGTCATCGACCAAAGATTCGGGAGCAAAGAAGGCTCCTCCAGGCCAGTTCATCCTTATATGTTTTTCAGGCGTGAACGCACCGTCCTTCCATTGGCCGATGAAGCATCGTGCACCTCGCATGTGGCTGATACACGATAAGACGTGCTTGCGTCCAAGCGGGAAAAAATCGGGGCAGGAAATGTCTTCATCCTTTTGACTCCAGTGATCGTCAGTCAGGAATGGACCAACGTATTGAAGTTGCTCGATTTCTGGACCCTTAAAGAGTGAGGCGGGCGATCCAGTACTGGGATTGCCACCAAAGATGGCGTAGTACGAATTGCCTTCGAGCCAACAATGTGGGTCCCATGAGTCATACTTCCCCCACCCGAGATCGTTAGGTTGGGTCAGGGGGACGATCGGGTTATGCGGACTCTTTGTCCAATGAATCAATTCGTCGTCCGTTGACTGAGCCATGCAGTTTCCAACTCCTACTCCGTGGTAAACGATCGTTGGGATACCCTCGCGAGAGAGAAGTGCATTTCCACTAAAGATTCCGCGGTCCGGATCGTTAGTGGACACGTCAAGTCCCGTCGGGTGGTGCTCCCAATGGCACAGATCGGTGCTTGATGCATGACCCCAACAGTGGACAACCTTTGGCTCGTCGGTTTGGCGGCGCTGAAAAATATAAAACAGATGATAACGACCCTTCCACCAAATCGCTCCATTGGGATCGCCTGGCATCGCATCCCCTTCTTCACAGTGAAGGAAGTGATACCTCGGACGATGTGGGTCACGTTGAAATCGCGATTTCAAAATTCTCGAATGGTCGACTAATTCATGTACCGGCGTGGATAACGCTGGCGCTTGGTACTTCGCAAATCGCTCACGATTGCTTTGGACAGTTCGCTGACCTCCGGATAGTTGAATCACCTCTTCGTCAGTCAAGGTTCGGTCCCAAATGCCGACGTGATCGACGAGGCCGATAAAGGCGTTGTCGGGTTTACCGTCAGTCGTACTGGCGCCGATCGCAATCGGCTCGGTATTCTCGGATCGAAGGAGCCCGGATGCAGTTTGGCTGTCGAGCAGCACGCCATCAACGAATAGGTCTAGCCTCGCGCCATCGTATCGCGTAATCACATCATGCCATTGCGTTACTCCGATCTGAGCTAGACTTGCTTTGACCTGTCCTGCGAGCCCCTTTTCTTCAAGGACACCGATCTCAAATCCCAACTGCATCGCTTCACGTCCATTTCCAAAATCATAGGAGAAGAGATTGAAGCTTAAGGCGTCGTGGCCTCCACCCTGAGTAAAGATTCCGCGGGTCGACCAAAGTCTTTCATTCAAACATCGAAATCGAATCAACCACGAGAAATGGTCGCCGTGAATAGCGAGCTTGGGTGAGTTTCGCAGGATCCCATTTGAGTATTCCCCAAGCAGCAGGCAACCACCTCCCAGGTTCGCGACGATTCCATCGCCTCCCCGATCCTGGGATACTTGGCGTTCTAAATCGCTTAAAGATTGGTTGAGTTGGCACTCACCCACCGTTATGAACGAGACGGACCGCTGGGTGGAATCCTGCGCGTCCGCCATATGCCATACTCCGATCGCGCTAGAAAGCACCTCCGAAGCGGTGCTTTGTGCCACGGCCATTGAAAAGAGTGACGAGGTGGAAATGGAGACCACAAAGCACACAATCAGTCGGAGCTTAGCTCTTAATCGCGTCAATGGAATTCCTTCAAGTCATACTTTGTTATGAAACTGGCGGCGACCTTTGCTGCCATGCACATGACGCAGGTGGCGTCAGTAACGTCACGAGGGACGCGAAAACGCAGCGACAGCCCGATTGTAACCTACTTGGTGGGAATTACAGCTTTCAAAGTCACTGGCCGTAGGTTCGCAACACGTCATGTAAATCAGGCGATACAATCGAAACATTGTCGATGAATTCCGGTTCATAAAGCGTGCGGATGCGAGATTTGTTTTCCAGGGATTGCTTCGGGAGAAAGTGTTGATTCTGTCGTGTCGTTTTCGTTCACCGAATGTCAGTCTAGGCGACGGCCTTACCTCAATGACGAACGTGTTTGGCGTCGGAGCGTTTGTTTTGTTGTGGCTTGGGGCCAATTCGTTGGGATTAGGCCAAGAGTCAGCAGACGATCAGTGGATGCGTGGCGATTACGACGCCGCGATGCAACTGGCCCAGGCAGAAGTTGACCGTGGTGTTTGGAACGAGAAATGGCCAAAGTTGCTGATTCAGTGTCAACTGGCGCGGGGCAAGTTTCCTGAGGCACTTGCTACTTATACCGACGCTGTAGACCGGTACTCCCAAAGTCTTTCGCTCCGGCTGCTTGGGCGAGAGGTACTTCTTTTGAACAATCAGTCGGAACTGGCCGAGAAAGAAGCTGACCAGATCTTTAACATCTTGCAGCAGTCTTCGTCTCGATTCACAAGTCCTGACTCCTTGGTCGCGGCGGGTAAGTATTTTGTACTTCGGGGCGAAGATCCCCGGCAAGTTCTCACATTATTCTACGATCGAGTGAGACAAGCTGATCCCAAGCACATGGGTGCCTACTTGGCGACGGCGGAATTGGCGATTGAGAAAGGCGATTTTCTCGTTGCATCCCAAACACTCTCGCTTGCTGAAGCGGTCGATGATAGCGACCCACGCGTTGGTTACCTTCAAGCACTCGCCTGGGCATCAAGTGACTCCGCGAAAGCGTCGATTGCATTGAAGAAATCACTTTCACTCAATCCCCGATACTCGCCTAGCCTACTGCTTGCGGCGGATAACGCGATCGATGGCGAAAGATTTGACGACGCTGCTTCAGCCATTGGCCAAGTACTCGAGACCAACCCTCACGTCTGGTCGGCATGGTCCTACTTAGCGGTACTAGCACATCTACGCGGGCAATATGAAATTGAACAATTGATGCGGGCCGCTGCGTTGAGTGGTTGGACCACCAATCCAGGCGTCGACCATTTGATCGGACGAAAGCTGTCGGATAACTATCGGTTTGAAGTCGGCGCTGCCTACCAACGCCGGGCACTTGAAATGGACTCGTCGTACCTCCCTGCGGTTTATCAACTGTCGCAAGATCTGCTTCGGCTCGGCGACGATGCCATCGGATGGGAACTGGCTAGCCAAGTTGCCAAGTCGGATCCTTACAATGTAGTGGTCCATAACCTAATGACATTGTCGGATCGATTGAAAGGCTTTACCACGATCGAACGAGAAGGCGTCGTTGCTCGCATGGATGCGCGAGAGGCTGAACTCTATGGCGAGCGAGTATTGACACTATTGGTGGATGCAAAAAAAGTGCTTTGTCAGAAATACGAAGTGACGCCGCATGCGCCTATCGTCGTGGAGATTTATCCCGAGCAAAAAGACTTCGCGATTCGTACATTTGGATTGCCTGGTGGCGCTGGTTTTTTGGGCGTTTGTTTTGGGCGTGTAATCACTGCCAACAGCCCAGCGTCTCAGGGTAGCACCCCGTCCAATTGGGAAAGCGTTTTATGGCATGAGTTCTGTCATGCGGTTACGCTCGAAAAAACTCATAACCGCATGCCTCGCTGGCTGAGTGAAGGAATCTCAGTCTTCGAAGAAAGCAAACGTGATCCCTCGTGGGGCCAATCGATGACTCCGTTGTTCCGGGAGATGCTGCTTGACGAAGACTTGACACCGGTCAGTCGTCTTAGCAGTTCGTTTTTGAATCCGGCTTCTCCGACGCACCTGCAATTCGCGTACTTTGAAGCGAGCTTAGTGGTTGAGTTCTTAGTGAGCGAATACGGAATGAATGCGCTTAACGAGTTGCTCGTTCAACTCGGAAACGGACTTTCGATTCACGACGCCCTTGGACGTGCGATGCGGCCGATTGAGGTCATCGATGAACAGTTCCTTCAATTTGCGAAGCAGCGGGCAGAGGACTTTGGCAAAGCTGCCGATTGGTCTCGGCCTGCCGAGATGGACATGGCGACAAAGCAGGATGGAAGTCCCCCAATCGTTCCTGCGGATAATGTCTGGAATCTGCTAGCTGATGCCGATTCATCAATGAAAGCAAGTCAATGGTCCGTTGCCCGCGCACCGCTTGAACGCTTGCTGGAGCTAGGAGTAGCAGTAAGTGATCGCGATGGTGCGATGGAACAACTCGCTCGCGTTTATCGAGAGATTGGCGAAACCGAAAAAGAAAAAGAAATATTGAAAAGTATCAATCAAAAGTCGAGCGATTCACTTTTCGCTCTGTCTCGGCTGATCGCCATGGCCCGTAACAGCGAGGAATGGGAGGCGATGCTCGAGTACTCAAACAAGTGGCTTGCGATTCAGCCGCTGCAACCCGAAGGACACGAAACCTTCGTGGAAGCCGCCACCAAACTTGGGCGACCGGGCGAAGCGATTAAATCGTTGTTGGTTCTCTCTAAGCTTGGTCCCGTCGACCCCGCGGGACTTGACTATCGGATTGCGCAGGTGCAATTCGAACTTGGAGACTATCGACTTGCAAAGAAACACTTATTGCAATGTCTGGAGCTTGCGCCGCGGTATCGCGATGCTCATCGACTGTTGCTGAAGCTGCAAGATAATACGAGCGAGACTGCCGGCACTCCTTCCATTGATGCCGCCCTCAATAATGAGGCGGACAAGGATCAGGCTGGTGAGGCCAAACCCGTAGAGAATAGCGATTCGAGTTTGCCCTTAAAGGAGCAGGATCCATGAAACGAATTCCTTCGGTCGCGATTGCGTTTGCGATTGGAATATCGGTGTTCGCGGGTGCTGTTTTTGCCCAGCGCGGTTGGTACCGAGAATTGGATGGGGACGTCGGTCGCGGGGATGTGCCGAACTGGGAGGTGAATAACGCCTTTCCCGGCGATTTGTTTACCTTTGTACGTATTCGTTACGACTCTTACGGTCGATATGGCGGCGGATGGAGAACGGACTATCGCGACAGCGACCTAAACTTTTCGCTCCGCCTGCAGCAACTTACGTCGATGAAGGTGAATCCGGAGCCGATCGTTCTTGATTTAACTGACGACCGATTATTCGACTATCCCTTCATTTACATCATCGAACCCGGATCCCTTCATTTTAGCGATGCGGAGGTTTTGGCATTGAGACGATATTGCCTCAATGGTGGGTTTTTAATGGTTGACGACTTTTGGGGTGACTCCGAGTACGAGAACATGCGACTGGAACTGTTGAGAGTGTTTCCAGATCGCCAGCCATTTGAAGTGCCTCTCTCGCATGAAATTTTTCACTGTGTCTACGATCTCAAGGAAAAACCCCAAGTCCCGTCGCTCCATTCCGCTGACCGGAACAATCCGAGCGTCACATGGGAATACGCTCGCGATGGCAGCGACACAAGTATACCCCACTATCGTGCGATTACAGATGACCAAAACCGTGTGATGGTGTTCATTTGCCATAACACAGACCTCGGTGATGGTTGGGAACGAGAGGGTCAAGACCGATGGTATTTCGAAGAGTTCTCGGTCAAAAAAGCTTATCCGCTTGGTATTAACATTGTTACCTACGCAATGACCCACTGAGCCTATAGGCGATCGAAGTTCTTATTTCCCGATTTGCAGTGTTTTCCGCGATCTATCTTTCCACTACAAGCGTTCATTATGTCTTTGCCCGCGTTATCGAATGAAGAAGAAGCAAGCATTGTCGAGCAAATTCGCGAGGGGCGAGCGAGGATCGAAGCGGAATTATCGAAGGTGATTGTTGGGCAGAGTGAGGTTATTGAGCAACTGCTGATTTGCTTGGTCGCAGGGGGGCATTGCCTCATTACTGGAGCGCCGGGTTTGGCGAAGACCCTTCTAGTACGAAGCGTAGCGCAAGTGTTTCATCTTCGCTTTCAGCGAATCCAGTTCACGCCCGATCTTATGCCGGCAGATATCACCGGAACTGAGATACTCGAGCAAGATGCCGATGGCCACCGAAAGATGCTTTTCGTAAAAGGGCCAATCTTTGCAAACGTGATCCTTGCAGACGAAATCAATCGCACGCCACCGAAGACACAAGCTGCTTTGCTGGAAGCCATGCAGGAGCATCAAGTAACGGCAGGTGGGCGACGGTACGAACTGGAAGAGCCGTTCTTTGTTCTGGCAACTCAAAATCCGATCGAAATGGAAGGAACCTATCCGTTACCAGAGGCGCAGCTCGATCGTTTTATGTTCAATGTGCTCATCGATTACTTGCCCCCAAAGGATGAGCTTGCCGTAGTGCTGCAAACGACAGCGGGTCGTGGCGAATCGATTCTTCCGTTGTTCACTGGCGACGATGTTTTGCGATTTCATGATGCGGTTCGTCGCGTGCCTATCGCGGACGAAGTTGCCATGAGCGCGGTTCGATTGGCGTCGCTCAGTCGTCCCGGTCGTGAAGGCACGCCGGCTTTCGTGAACGATTGGGTCAATTGGGGAGCCGGCCTTCGCGCTGCGCAAACGATGGTTTTGGGTGGCAAAGCTCGCGTTTTGCTGCGCGGTGGAACGCATGTGACGTTTGATGACATCAAAGCACTCGCTCGCCCGACGCTTCGGCACCGTATCCTTTTGACTTATCGTGCCGAGGCCGAAGGTGTGACCGTGGACCAAGTTATCGACAAGCTGCTTGCTGTTGCTTTTGACAAGGTCGCGTGATGAAAGACTTGAACATTGACCCCGTCGCAATCATGCGAATCAAGGACTTACAGCTCCGTGCACGGTCAATTGTGGAAGGGTTTCAAAATGGATTGCACCGAAGTCCTTACCATGGATTCTCGGTCGAGTTCAGTGAATACCGACCTTACTCGCATGGCGATGATCCTCGTGGATTGGACTGGAAGCTTTACGCTCGCAGCGATCGATACTTTGTCAAAAAGTTCGAAGATGAGACGAATCGTCGGTGCCACCTAGTTGTCGACCAGAGCCGATCGATGGGATTTAGTACGCTAGAATACAGCAAGGCCGATTACGCGAAGACGCTTGCGGCGACGTTTGCCTATTTCTTGTCGCTGCAGCGCGATGGGGTCGGCTTGGTGACGTTTCACGAAGAAATCGACCAAGTGCTTCCAGCACGGTTCCGTCCTGGGCATCTGCGACAATTGATGGTAGCTCTTTCGCGACCGCTTGGCGGAATGGAAACGAAGCTCAGTTCACCACTGGACCATCTTGCAAGAATCGTTTCGCGCAGGGGCTTGGTAATATTGATTTCGGACTTGCTAGTACCATTGGAAGCCATTCGATCGAATCTTGCCCTTCTGCGTTCGCGCGGTCACGAAGTTATCATTCTGCGAACACTCGATCCCGGTGAACTTACGTTCGATAAAAAAGATCCCGGAATGGTGGTCGATATGGAATCGGGCAAAGAGGTCTATATCGATCCGGCTGCTTCAACGAGTGACTATCGCAAACGGTTTGAAGCTCATCGATTGGAGTTAAAGTCTATCTGCGATTCACTTGGTGTCGATCTTTTTCAAGTGATGATTGATCGTCCGCTAGAGGCCTCGTTATTCGATGTGCTTTCGGTACAGCAAAGTCGCAGGAGGCTAATCGCCCGGCGTGGGGTCGCTGGCGCGGGCGCGGGTGAACGATCATGAGCTTGCTGGCGCCGCTTTACGTGTTGGGGGCACTGGGAATAGGGTTGCCCATCCTGTTGCACCTCATCCGGCGACAACCGAAAGGCAAATGGTTGTTCAGCTCATTGATGTTTCTTCAACCGACACCGCCAACATTGAGTCGCCGAAGCCGTTTAGACAACTGGCCTCTCCTTTTGCTGCGTGCATTGGCGCTTCTGCTACTTGCTGCCGCGTTCGCTCGTCCTTTTCTTCGTGGCTCATTGTTGCAACCAGATGAAACGATCGGTCGGCGAATCGTCGTCCTGCTCGACACGAGCGCTAGCATGCGACGGGGTGATCTTTGGAAACAAGCGACTAGCAAAGTAAGCGAGTTGTTGGCGTCATTAAAGCCTCGTGATCAACTTGCTCTCGTTTCTTTTGCCTCCACACCCGCATTGATTTTTACATTTGAGCAGTCTACTTCGCTCGACCTGAGCGGCAGGCAAAAAGCCGTTACAGAGGTGATCAGTAAGCTTTCGCCGGGTTGGTCCACAAGTAATCTCGGTGATGCATTGTCCTTTGGTGCGGACCTCCTCGCTTCTGACGATGGTATCGGAACGATTGTCGATAGTGAGGATGGTGTTCAGCCCAAAGCTGATGAGTCTCCCCTGCACCTGGTCGTCATCTCTGACCTGCAGGCGTCAGGAGAGTCTAACTTAGCGAGCCTTCAGTCGTACGCTTGGCCCAAAAGTGTGAAAGTGGAGCCGCAGGTCGTCTCCCCATCCCAAAACACGAATGCCTGGATAACGATACTCAAACCACAAGATGAGCAAAGCGGCGAAGACATCGCCAATGACGCCGAGTCGAACACTTCGCCGAACACTTCGCCGAACACTTCGGCAAGTGGCGGAGGGTCGGTGGCAAGTGGTCGTAGAACGCGCGTTCGCGTTTCTAATGCATCCGATTCTACCGGGTCTGATTTTTTTCTCGTTTGGGAAACGGCGGATGGAAAAACGATGGATTCGACTCGAACGCCAGTCAATATCGGTCCCGGACAAAGTCGAATAGTACAAATGGTTGAGCCAGAAGATTCCATCCTAAATGCTGAAATGATGCGTCTGGTTCTCAGTGGCGACGATCATGATTTTGACAACTGCCGTTACGTTCTCCGCCCCAAAGCACTTCAGCAGGAGGTTGTCTTTGCAGGTAGGGTGGAAGATGAGCCACGTCAAAGCTTGTTTTACTACTTAAAGCGTGCTCCTTTGGACACAACGGATCGTAGCGTTTCGATCAAAACGGTGGACGACGCATTGCCGCTTGGGACTCTGGACTTTTATCGAACGCCGATGGTGGTTGTTGCGAATGAGGTTGCTGACAAACAAATCGAGTTGCTTCGACAATACGTCTTATCCGGTGGAGGATTGCTTTGGGTGCTCGATAGTTCGCTTAACTTAGACGCAGCGCAAGAGGCATTGCGACTGCTTGGCGAGGCACCTGAATTGACCGTTTCAGCGGCACAGCCAGGCGATTACGCTATGTGGTCGCAGATTGACTTTAAACATCCGCTTTTTAAACCGTTTGCGGACACCAAGTACAACGACTTCACTAAAATCCGCTTCTGGACCCACCGTGTTTTAGCAGGTGTTCCAGCATCATGGCAATCACTTGCGTCATTCGATGATGGTACCCCGGCATTGCTTGAGTTTGCGATTGGAAAAGGGCGAGTATGGGTCATGACATCGGGGTGGCAACCTGTGGACAGTCAGCTTTCATTGTCGACCAAATTTGTACCTTTGTTGCGTGGTATGGCAGCCTTCTTTGCCAAGGACCTGACGCACAACCAATCGCTTGACATCGATGGTGAAAGCCCTTTCCAGCCGTCTGCGACCGCAGAAATTGAACGCGACGGTGCGCCAGCGATACCGTATCGTGCAAAAGGTGATTTTGCCTCGCTTGCGTCACCTGGTCTCTATCGATTTGTAGACGGCGAAAAGCAACAACCGTTTGCGATCAATGTTGGAGAGGATGAAAGCAAGACGCAGCCTTTGAGCTTCGACGATTTGGAGAGAATGGGTGTGGCTTTTGGCCCACTTTCCGACGGTGAGCAGACGCTTACCCAGAAACGCCAACAGCGTGACGTCGAGCTGGAAAATCGCCAGCGACTTTGGCAGTGGCTTTTGTTGGCAGCCCTACTGATGTTAGCGTCCGAGTCGTGGCTGAGCGGTTACATGGATCGAAGGCAAAGTCGCGTTGGCCAGGAATCGCCATAAGCGAAGCCATCCTCATAGCAGGAACCGTCAATCGTCGGCGCCCGAACCGTCCTTGATCACGAACCTTGCATGTAGCCTTGCGACCTCAGTTGCGAGTTCCGCAACTCGCACGCTTAGCAGTACTTCATCGAAATCCTTGTATGCGTCTGGCGCTTCATCTCGCGGGTAATTGCGACAATTGGTAAGAATGTCTGCCTTGTCAAAAGACCGGTCGACCGCGACTTGGTCTAGCTCTCGCATTGCGCGTTTGCGACCCAATCGACGACCAGCACCATGATTGACGCTGTAACAACTCTTTTCCGCGCCAGGAAGCGCGACCATTACCGCAGAGCCCGCTTGAGGATTGCCCGGCAACAATATCGGATGGCCGGTAGAGGCGAAAGGAGTTCCCAAAAGGGCATGATGTCCAGCCGGAAACGCACGTGTCGCTCCCTTTCGGTGAACCCACGCAGGACGGTTGTCCACGATTTCTCGCCTGGCGATGTTATGGCTGATGAAATAGATCAGCTCTCCCTTGGTACCAGGGATGACCTCTTGAAATGCATCGAGTACGAGCGAGTTGATCAACAAATGATTGACGGTTGCAAAGTTTGCCCCAAGTGCCATGTCGTCCAGGTAAGCATCCGCTTCAGTGGTACCCAGCGGTGCGTAAACTAGTTCCCGATCTTGTCCGGGAAGAGGAATGTCCCACCGAGCGAACTTTTCCTGCAATGAACGGAACTGACCGCTTGCCAATTGGTGGCCAATACCTCGCGATCCGCAGTGAGAAAGAAATGCAATATGCCCATCTCGCAATCCAAAGGAGGCTGCGGTCCGTGAAGCCCATGGATCGTCCCCAATACGAACCACTTCGCATTCACCGAAGTGATTGCCGCCTCCATAGGACCCAAGTTGTTGCATCTTGCCGCGAAATCGAGTGGTATCTTCGCCATGTCGAAGGCGGTCAAGCCGTTCGCCCAAACTCGACTGCGTCTCATCGTGGCCGTAATGCACGCTGTCTTCACAGCGCGTTGACCAGTGAAGCGGAATGCCAACTTGCTCACAAACCGATGGGGAAGCTCCTTCGATCATCACCTGCGAGCCGATGAATTCGTCGACCGACCGTCCCTTCTTTACGTGTCGTGATCCTCTGCCTGCGCCAGTGGGAGTCCGTTCACAAATCGCCTCGATGAGTCGGCGCCGTACCCTTCGGTCTTCGATGGCAGATTCGTGGATATCAAGCTGCAGAAGGCTCATCGAACACTTGATATCGACACCAACAGGCCCTGGGTAAATATGGGTTGGCGAAACCATGACACATCCTACCGGCGCTCCGTACCCGCAGTGAGCGTCGGGATTAAGCACCAATCGCGTCACACCAGGAGCGTTTCGAGAATTGATCGCCTGCTTGATGCACATGTCATCAAACGTATCTCGAATCGCTTCGTTGCCGATGACCACGATCGGTGAAAGGTGATCGCCTGCAGGAAGAATAGCTGTCGCTTCGCCAGTCGCGATAAATGGACTTGCCATATACGATCATCAATTAAGTAAATGTGTTGATTGCACCGAAATGAAAAACGGCCCCCTGACGAGACACTTAAGTTCAACTCAATGTTCGCGCGGCAGCTCGATGGAGGCGATCCATAATCGCAAGTCCTAGGTCGACCGGAACGCACGTATCGCAAAGGATTAGATCAAGACCTTCATCGTCCATTCGACGAAGTGCCGCAAAAAGATGATGAGCTACCTCGCGCAAGTCACCCGTCGCACTCAGTATTTCCACGGCAGCAAAACGACCAGCTTCCGACTTCGAGAGCGGCACAAACGCGATTCGACCAACTCGCTGGTTAGCAAACTGGTACGTCGTGGCAAGGGAGTGATCGACCAGACGAAGCGGTGTACTGGGTGAATAGTGTTCTCGCATCATCCCCGGTGATAGCCATGGTGTCTCATCGTCGCATGGAGCTCGCTGGTGCCTTTCTGCTGTGGACTGGAGCATCGCTTCGGGATGGATACCAAAACGTTCCGCAAGTTCGGCTAACGGCACCGCACCAGGTCGAAGCAATTGAGGAATTTCGGAACCCAGCTTCACGATCGTCGACTCCACTCCCCAATGACAAGGCCCTCCATCAAGGATCATCGAAAGGTGTTCCTCGATTCCCGTTGGGCCGCAAAGATGCTCGGCCAACGTGGGACTGACGTACTTTGATCGGTTAGCGCTCGGTGCGGCAAGCGGAAACACGCATTTGTCGAGCAACGATAAGGCAACTTCGTGAGCAGGGATTCGTACCGCAACGGTCGACTGACCTGCGGTGACCTGATCGGAGATGCGATCATTGCGTTCGCATACAACGGTGAGCGGTCCTGGCCATAAATCAGAAATCGCGGCGAGCTGATCCCTGACCAGCGGAGGTGGTGGCCACGAAATCGCATCCCGTAGCCGGTCAACGCTCGCCACATGCACGATCAGCGG
>JANOBM010000212.1:0-11908 GCA_031411655.1 Planctomycetaceae bacterium | reverse complement strand
CCCCTCGAGCAGTTAGCACAAGTGCTCCTGTTCTCGAATGAGCGAATGTTCGTACCGTAGTTTCCATCCATGAGACCGTGACCATGCCTTCAGAACATCGCACTACCGATTTGACTCGTCGCCAAATGCTTCGCAGTTCAGGTGTAGGCCTGGGCCTCTTGGGCCTGGCTGGCGTGATGGCGGATGACAAGGCACTCGCTGCAGCCACGGGCGATGGGGCATCGAACTCTCTGTCAGCTAAGACATCGCACTTCGCTGGTCGAGCGAAACGCGTTGTTCATTTCTTTCTGAATGGTGGCCCCTCGCATGTCGATACATTCGATCCCAAACCTTTGCTTGAAAAGTATGCGGGCCAGCCCTTGCCGCAATCCTACATCACCGAGCGAAGGACCGGAGGCGCTTTACCATCGCCCTTCAAGTTTCAGAAGTACGGTCAAAGCGGATTGGAAATCAGCGAACTGTTCAGTCGAACAGCAGCCCACGCCGACGACATCGCAGTGATTCGCTCGATGACCGCACAAGTTCCGAATCACGAGCCATCGCTTCTGCTGATGAATTGCGGCGACTCCGTTCAACCGAGGCCGAGCGTTGGTTCATGGGTTATGTATGGACTGGGTACCGAGAATCAGAACCTACCCGGATTCATTGCGATGTGTCCCAACGGATACCCTGTTTCCGATAAAGCCAATTGGCAATCGGGGTTCCTGCCAGGCTCGTTTCAAGGAACCTATATCGATACTCAGTATCGCAAGATCGAACAATTGATTGAAAACATTCGCAGTCCGCACGCAACGACAAGCATTCAGCAACATCAACTGGAACTGCTTCGCAAGCTGGAGTCGGTTCGCACAAAAGTCCAGCCGGATCCTCGTATGGAGGCACGCATCGAGTCGTTTGAACTGGCCTTTCGCATGCAGTCTGAAGCGGCCGAAGTGTTTGATATTCAGGGCGAACCGCAGCATATCCATGAACTCTATGGCGACACCGTTCATGGACGACAAACGCTCATCGCGCGACGGTTGCTAGAGAGAGGTGTGCGTTATGTTCAGTTATGGCACGGCGCCGGTCAACCTTGGGATCACCATGGCGACATTGAGAAGAACCTGAGAACGAATGCTGGAGAAATTGACCAGCCGATCGCCGCACTGCTCACGGACCTCAAACAAAGAGATATGCTCAAGGACACGTTGGTGATTTGGGGGGGAGAGTTTGGACGCACCCCGGTGTCTGAAGGCGGAACAGGGCGAGACCACAATCACTATGGATTTACCGTCTGGATGGCAGGCGGCGGTGTGCGTGGTGGAACTACCTATGGGGCGACCGACGATTTCGGATTCAAAGCGGTGGAAAAGGTATCAACCGTTCATGATCTGCATGCAACCATCCTTTATCTACTGGGCTTCGATCACGAGCGCCTGATTTACCGATATGCGGGACGTGATTTTCGATTGACCGACGTGCATGGGAACGTCATGCGCGATGTCCTTGCATGATCTTGGTAACGCAATTCCCTCCTTCCACAACGCAGACACTGCGCAGCAGCCACACGGAGAATTCCTAGTATGCTTTTTACCACTCTGAACCTTGAATCGTCCGGCAAACAGCAAGGTTTTCTACAGGTTCCTTATTCGCACAACCTGGGCGGTTGGGCAAATGTGATGATCCCCATCACGGTCATCGCCAACGGTCGCGGACCGACGGTGTTGGTGCTAGGAGGAAACCATGGAGATGAGTATCAGGGGCAGATCGCCGCGATGAAGCTGGCGCGAGAACTGACTCCCGAGATGATTACTGGCAGAATCATCTTGATTCCATCGCTCAACTTTCCCGCGGCTCGCGCGGCCACTCGACTTTCGCCACTCGACGGCATGAACATGAACCGCGCGTTCCCTGGACAACCCGAAGGCCCAGTGACAAGCCAGATCGCTCATTACCTTACGACCGTGCTCTTTCCCATGAGCGATGTCATCATCGACATCCATTCCGGCGGACGCAGCATGGATTTTGTACCCTGTTCTCATATGCATGTTGTGCCCGATAAGGAACAACGCAAGAAGATGCTGGCGGCCATGTTGGCCTGGAATACCGATTTCTCGTTTCTCTATGCGGATGTCGCTGGCTCGGGCCTGCTCCCTGTCGAAGCGGAAAACCAAGGCAAGGTTGTGGTCACGACCGAACTTGGCGGCGGTGAGGGAGTTCCGGCCAGCGTTCATCGAATTGCACAATCGGGGCTTCGCAATGTGCTTATCCATGTGGGCCTGTTGAAAGGTGTTGAGCAAACTCGCGCAAGTCTCGGCAAACCGCCAGCAATTTTGGTTCAAGCACTCGATCGCGACGACTATCTGCTCGCCCCCGAGTCCGGCGTCTTTGAAATTGGTGTTGATCTTGGCCAGGTGGTTCAGGTCGGCGACTGTATCGGCACGATCCATCACCTGGAACGCCCCGATCGCAATCCCGAGCCGATCATTGCACGCAGCTCGGGCTTTTTGATAACAGCCCGCGTACCATGCCTCACTCAACAGGGTGATTGCGTGGCCGTGATTGCTCGACAGGTTGGGATCGACGAGGTTCTCTCGGCATGACCGCACCAGGGGAATCAACCTATCAAGCCGAAGAGTCAGGCATTCCATCGGTCACGCCTCAAGCCATCCTGCTGTTGGGCTTCATGTGGTTCGCATACTTCCTGAATTACTGCGACAGGCAAGCCGTGTTTGCCATGTTCCCATCTCTGAAAACAGATCTGGGGATGACAGACCAGCAACTCGGTTTGACCGGTGCCTATTTTCTGTGGGTGTATGCCTTAGGGTGTCCCGTCGCAGGAGTCATTGGTGACCGCGTGTCTAAACGCATACTGGTGGTCTTGAGTCTGATCATTTGGAGCCTGGTGACGGTTGCCACAGGCTTGGCACGATCGGGAGGCGAGTTACTTTGGCTCCGTGCTGCCATGGGTATCTCGGAATCGTTGTTCATGCCAACCGCGATCGCGCTAACAGCCGGTGCCTTTGCGCCTGCGCTGCGTTCAAGGACGATTGCAATCCTTACCACCGCTCAGATCGCCGGCACGGTGGTGGGTAGCTGGTTCGGTGGTTGGATGGCTGACATGGGGGCCTGGAGAACTGCTTTCTTCGCGCTGGGTGGAGTCGGCTTGGTATATGCCTTTCCGTACTTTGCTTTCTTGCGATTATTCAAGGAGGATGAAGCGGCTTCGTCGGGTATCGCCGAACCCAAAGTCGGAATCGTAAGCGGCCTATTGACGATCATCGCCATTCCGACTTACCAGATGTTGTGCATTGCGTTTCCCGTTTTCGTATTCGGACTGTGGCTGCTCTATGGCTGGCTACCTACCTTTTTGCATGACAAGTTCGAGCTGAGTCAGTCAAATGCAGCGTTCAACGCCACGCTTTACCTTCAGGGTAGCACTGCCGTTGGATTGCTTGGTGGAGGCTGGCTTGCGGACAGACTGTTGCGAGTCACGAGGGCCTCGCGATATTACTTGATGTTGGCAAGCCTGGTGTTGTGCGCCCCGAGCCTGCATGCGATAGGAAACTGTGAGACCTTGGTGCAAGTGCGTTTAGCGGCGATGGCGTTTGGATTGTTTAGTGGCTTAATGATGGGAAATATTTTCCCGTCTGCATTCGAAGTTGTTCCAGAGAGATGCCGAGCCACCGCCGTTGGAGTGCTCAATTTGTGCGGTGGTATGGTTTCAGGGTTCGCGACGTTGTTCGGCGGTGTCTGGAAATCGACGCTTGGAATTGATCGCTTGTTGTCGATTACCGGCGCCGCTTATTTTGCAGCCGGGCTTCTGCTGCTGTTCGGGATTTTGGTGCTGTTTCCCCGTGATGCGGTGAAGCACGCGATTCATCAACCTTCACCATGAAATCAGGAACTATGAAGATCGATTCGGTCGATTTCTATTATTTGTCGATGCCTCAGGTCTTAGACATCGGCGATGGTAGCCAAGATGCGTTACTTGTCCGTATCGCTTCCGGTGAGCATGTCGGTTGGGGTGAGTGCGAGGCGGCTCCACTGGTTTCAATTGCCAGCTTGGTTTGTCCAATGTCGCATAGCGCATGCAAGCCGGTCATCGCGTCAGTGTTAGGCCAAGAGTTCAATGATGTCGGCGATATCCGCCGGATCGGAGACCTGGTTCGCGCCAATAGCCTTGATTTGTTGCAGGCAGATCATACGCTGTCGGGGATCGATATTGCGTTGTGGGATTTATTAGGCCACCGCTTAAGCGAGCCTGTTTGGAAGCTGCTGGGATACAAGTCCTGCTTTGCAAAGACACCCTACGCATCGGTACTGTTTGGCGATACGGCGAATGAGACTTTCAACAAAGCGAAGACGATTGCTGCTCAAGGATTTCGTGCCGCCAAATTTGGCTGGGGACCATTCGGTCTGACGAGCATCGAGCACGACCGCTCGCAACTCGCCGCAGCCAGAGAGGGCATTGGCGAAGATGGAATTCTGTTAGTCGATGCAGGTGCTGTATGGAACGCTGATCTAACAGCCGCACGCGCGAGACTTAAAATGCTTGACGAAGTACGGGCTACTTGGCTCGAGGAACCGTTTGTCTCGGGTGCGCTAACCGAGTACCACGCGTTGTCGCTTGAAAGCGATCTGGTTGGAATGGCCGGAGGGGAAGGATGCCACAACTTCCACATGGCCAAACATATGGTCGACTATGCCGGACTCAAATATGTACAAATCGATGCTGGCCGCATCGGTGGCATTACGATTGCTAAAGACGTAGCGGACTATGCTGCAGCGAAAGGCGTGACTTATGTCAACCACACCTTTACGTCTAATCTGGCGTTGTCTGCATCGTTACAGCCATTTGCAGGATTGGAATCCCATACCATTTGTGAATTCCCAACCGAACTCAAATCGCTAGCTCGAGCGATGACCAAGAATCATATCGTTCCAGATCGAGATGGATGGTTGCATGTTCCCGATGCTCCTGGCCTAGGCATCGAACCGAACCTTGAAGGCATTGCCTCCTACCTAGTGGACGTTGAAATCATAGTTCGAGGCAAACGGGTCTATCACACACCGCCTCTCCGATAGAGTGTCCTCACAGAGTGTCGATCGTGGGCCGCCCCTCGCATCGATTGACCCGTCAAATTGCCAAAAACTTAGGCCGAAAATTCAAGTGGCGCAGTTATTGTTCCGCGCGTTAACGCGCATTCAGACCAGGCAGAAACCGTGGTGGTGGTAACGGGCGCCGCGAAAGTTCGGATGCAGATTTACCACTCGGCACTCTAGCCCTTCGCGGTTACTCTAAATGCGTCTTTCCCTTCGCCCAGCCTTGAGCGACTGCCCAAGCGCGATACTGGAGTGTTTCGCGTAGTTCGCGTGTGAATCGCAGGTCGGGTTCGTCTTGAAAATTTTGCCCGACGATATGAGGTGGAAAGTCAAAGTTTAGGCCCGCGGGCGAAGCTCCGGTCAGTAATGCACTCATCAGCAGAGCACTGGCCATCGTACCCAATGCATTTTGGTGAATGTCGCCTTTACGCCATAGATAATCAATTCGAGGCATTCCATCGGGCGGTCGAACCGTGAGGTCATGGTACAAAACGGCCGCTGGGATGATCGTCGCGCCGGTTTCCTTTTCAAATTCTCGCATCGCACGCACCGCGTTGCGTGTCGCCGCCGTGTACTGAGCAAGAGATGCGCGGTTGCCAGGATGTTTTTCTTCCCAGGTCATAAAGACGACCAAACGTTTCCCAGTGTCCTTTAGTTTCGTCGCGAACTGCTTCATTACCTTTAGCTCGCCGCTCGTGATCACGATGACATCTACTTCGGCGTTCATCATCGCGTCGCCCACCTTGCTAGTCACCATTTCGCTAAGCGACCTACCGACGGCAATCTCGCTTTCGTGAGTGATTTCGATCCCACGTTTCCGTAATGCAATTTCAAGATAGTTGTACAAGCCGCCTTCATTTGCCATGAAGTCATTACCAACAAACAGCAAGTGATCGCCGTCATGGATGACAGGCTTAATCTCAACCTCCTCGATCGACTCAGGCTCAACTGACATTGGCACATTCCGGCGACTAGCCGCGGTCTCATTTAGCGTGAACTCTCCGTTCCAGCCATTGGTCGCTTGGTACTGTCCCCGCAACTGACTCGCCTGTAATGTTCCTTTCCATTGATACTGCTTGCCATCGATCGTAGTACCACCGGCTAGTTCACTTCCCGAACGCGACACGATCGATTGAAAGTCGACCGAATACTCAAATGGTTTGCCTTGAAACGTGCCTCGAAAGGTCCCCTTCCATTGTCCTGGCGCTATCTCGGTAGCGGTACACGTCATGATGCCACTAGAACCGGTACGGCGATTGTTCCATGGCCCCTCAAAAACGCGATCGTCAGTGGCATACACACATGGCCCCAGCAGGATCAAGATTACAATGAACTTCGTTCGAAACATCAGTTGCTCCTAAATTGACGCAAGCGCGGAATAGCTCCACTATAACGCAACTCGCTTGTCGGCGAGTTTAGTCCATGAAATTGGTTCGGAAACAAAAACGAAAACGTCGGTAGGCATTAAAAAAAACGGCATGTTGCTAATAAAATCTCCTCAACCGGCGCGTTCTATTGGCCCAACGGCGCGTTATCGTTTGTACAAGACACCATCCCTGCGGATATACTTTTTGTCGGCGCCCCGGGAGCTACAACCAGAGGTGGCGAAACGATCACGTTCCAGCCTTAATCGGTTCGCAAGTTGAAGCCATAACCGGTTCCGAGGTTATGGTTATGTAGGAACGGTGATGAATTAACACTCAAATAGGTTGGTATGTCATGCCCGCAAGGAATTGTCTCGGCGTTCCAGAGCGACTGGTGCAAACAGCTTGTAGCCTTTTGTTCTGCGTGCTGATCAGCTCACTAACAACCGCGACCGACGCGGCGGACGGTGTTCATTTCCGGATCATGCTGATGGAACCTGCTGATCAGCCTTGGTTCGTGCGGATCGGCGGGTACATCCATAACGATCCCTGGTATTTAAAAAATGCGGTGTTGCCAGCAGACGCTGATACGGATGTTGCCAAGCGAGTGGCACCGGGCCAGTTCAGCCCATGGTTCGATTTGCTGACTCATAGCGGTGGCAAATTGCATCCGAGACAAGAACGAGCAGGCGGTCTCGCGGAGTTGCCGAACATCACGCTGAAGTTTGACTCCTCGGCGGCGAAGGTGAAGCACCGCGTTGTCATTGAACTTGCAACCGCTGCAGACCCTGCGACAGTGGTGAAGCTATTGGAGGAGACTTTTGAAGGTGACTCCACAAGCTTTCTCGCATCACCCAATCTCAAGCAGGATGCAGACTCCTTGGAGACCGCGGGTGAGATGACAGACCGCCGGCTCGCCTGGGCGCGCGAAGCCAGCGGCGGTAAACGTATCGCACCCGAAAAACTGTGGGTGCAGACGCAATTCTGGTCACCACAGCGAGCCGAACTCAACGAGCGTGAGGCCGAGGTACTTTGGTTGCTGGGCTTCAACGTCGTCGGCAACACCACGCCTGAAATGCTAACCAAGTTTCCCTTCACGCAGCCGAGCGGACATCACTGCGTGGAGTTTGGCCCAGGGCTCAGCCGATTGAATTGCGATCAACAAATCGACTTGGCGCTCAAATCGGCTAAAGGTGCCGATCGCCCTACGCCGTTTGGTTTTTCCGATGAGGTCGCCTGCCGCCCGCCTATCGGTACGGATGAATCCGCACTTAAAAACTTCCGCCAGTGGCTCAAGCAGCGGAACATTGCGCCGGACGAACTTGGAGTCGCCTCGCTTGATGAAGTGCAGCCGATCGAGTCGCCTGCTGCACTCGCTAAACGACAAAGCGAGAACAAGGAAGCGGCGAATCGCACGTTCACCTGGACCACTCGGTTCCGACATGAGTCGGCCAACGAACGGATCAAATGGCTTACGGAATCCTTTCATCGTGGGGCGCCGCCGAACGTGCTGACTTCGACGCTGGTCGCCGATCATCCCTACTTTGGCGGCTCTGGTCTGGGCATGGGCATGGCAACCGAGAACTCCACGTGGGGAGGCTTCCCGCTCTCGCTGGATTGGTTTGGTATGGCGCGAGACCGCGTTGTGGATGTCATCGGCATTGAGGATTGGCTTGGACTGGAATACATGTATGGCCCCGCATTCACATGGGAAGGCTTTCAGCTAATCGGCTTTCAGGCCGCGATGATGCGTAGCGGCAGTCGCGGCCTGATCCCAATCATCTCATGGATCACACCTAGCGATGAAAAGAATTTACGCCTGAAAAGCGCTTCGGCACTTTGTCAGGGCGCCAAGCACTTCTTCTATTGGACTTACGGCCCCACGGCGACCAGCACAGAAAACTACTGGAGCGACCTGCGCGGCGCGTATGACGGAGTTGTTCACATGACTCGACAGCTTGCCGGCGCAGAGCACATTATCGAACCAGGGCAACCAAGGAAGACTCGCGTGGCCCTGTTGTACAGTCTCTCCAGCGATCTCTGGCAACCTTTTGGCTACTTACACATGGCCGAACGGCGACTCACCTATTTGTCGCTGATACACGACCAGTATCTCGTGGATATGCTGACTGAGCACGATGTCGAATCAGGACGTCTTGCCGAATATGATGTGCTTTACGTCACCGATCCTTGTGTGTCTGCAGCAACCTGCAACGCCGTCCGCGCCTGGGTAACTGAAGGCGGTCTGCTTTTTGGCTCCGGCGCTCCCGCGACCTTCAATGAATTTGGCTTGCCGCATGATGGACTTGCAGATGTCTTTGGATTAAAGCCCGGTCCCGATATCAAAGTACAGGAAGGGCGATTCGATGTTCGTGGCGGCTTGAATGAAATGCCATGGTTCGATGAAGTTCAACCTCTAGACGGTCCCGCATTCGGTGCGATGGGATTAAGAGTTGCCTTCGAGGCCACTGATGCGAAAAACATCGGCGCTTTCAAGGATGGTACGCCCGCAATCTTTGAGCACCATTATGGCAACGGCCATGCGCGGTTGATCGCTACCTGTCCAGGTGTCTCCTACGCGAAGGACGCGAGATTCTCCCCCAAGGCATTGGCGGAGAAATGGCCGCTAACGCAGCGAGAATTCATCAATCGTCAGGCAAAGCTCAGCGGAGCGCCGCCACTGGCGAAACTGTCCCACCCTGTCGTCGAAGTCGGCATTTTCGATTCACCCCAAGGCACAGCGCTTATCCTAGCGAACTTTAGCTACGATCCGATAACGATGCTTGAAATCGAAGTCCCGTTACGGCAGGCTCCCACCAAAGTCACTTCCATAGAAACGCAAGAACTCACCTTCACAACGGTCAAGGCCAGCGAGTCGCAGATCGCGGCAGGATATTCTGTGGTCGTGAAATTCGCGGTTTCTTTGGGCTGGAATGACATCGTGACCTTCGAGTGATTTATCCTGTTGAGAGCGGCCAAAACAAACAGTGGAACACACTCTCCTTCCGGACATCCTTGAATTCCCTACGAACGTACTGAGTGAAGGAGCCTCGCAATGGCAATTATCATCCGGGTTGCGGTGCTAATAATCGTGATATTCGTCAGTCTGTCCGGTTCTCTCCATGCCAGCACACCAGCGGAGAAGCTCGCGACAAAGTCCGATCAGTGGTTCAAAAGCGACGAGGGCCAGAAAACCATGAACTGCATTCTGTCGTGGCAGTCCAAACATGGTGATTGGCCAAAAAATCAGGACACCACCAGCGCAAAATACAACGGTGACCGTGCGAAGCTGAAAGGTACCTTTGACAACGGCGCCACCACTGGCGAACTGCGAGCGCTTGCGCGCGCTTTTCGTGTGACCGGCGACAATCGCTACAAGACAGCCGTTATTCTCGGCTTCGACCATATCCTTAAAGCCCAATATCAGAATGGAGGCTGGCCACAGTATTTTCCGCTGAGCGAATCTTACCACCGGCATATCACCTTCAACGACGGCTCGATGATTCGCATCATGGAGTTTCTAAGCGATAGCGCGTCATCCGATGACTTTGCGTTCCTAGACAGTGAGCGACACGACCGCGCAGCAAAGGCGATAGATCGCGGTATCCACTGCATCTTAAAGTGCCAGATTGTCGTCGATGGTAATCCAACCGTGTGGTGTGCTCAACACGATGACGTCACACTCGCCCCCACTAAAGCGCGCACCTATGAACTCGCCTCGCTGAGTGGTGCCGAAAGCGCCGGCATCCTGAAATACCTCATGAGTCTGAAGACCCCTACTCCCGCAGTGATCCATGCTGTGAATCACGGCATGGCATGGTTCGAGTCAGCGAGAATCGATGGTTTTCGGTATAAAAAAAGTGACCAAGAACCTAACCTCACTGCGGACCCATCCGCCCGTCCGTTGTGGGCGCGCTTTGATGAAATAGAGACCAACCGACCGTTCTTCTGCGACCGCGACGGCGTTGTCAAATACGACGTGGAACAACTTGATCCCGAACGCCGCGGTGGTTACTCATGGTACGGAAACTGGGGTGACAGTTTGGCAAAAACCTATGCCAAATGGCGCCAGCAACACCACGCGCAATAGACCGAGACAAAGGGGTCGAGACGGAACTTTGCGAATGGGTAGTATTTTGGCATGGGAGATGCCTTCTGGGTTTGCGATCCCAACTCATCGTTCGCGCAAAAGCTGAGTCCAACTGCCCATCGTAAATGGCTCTTAATCAGGCGGAGTTCAGTACCGCACCATTTGCGAAACTTGGGATACCCACGTCTCGGTATCACCACAGATCATGGTCGAGTTCAATCCCACCTTTGAACTGGACGCCAACCGAGTCAATTCGAAAGCTGAAACGGTTGTGAAAATCAACAATGATTGCTACGTCGGTAACTAACGTTAACCATTATGTCTTTTGCGTGGGACTAGCGTCCCGTGGCCAACTTGCTAGGGAAAGAAAAATGGGGGGGCCTTGTTGAGGACGCAGCTAACACGTGGTCCGCGATTGCGTTCCCATCCGTTTGCACAGTGGTTGTGTGTAACCGGCGGCATGGGTGACAGGCAGGATGGGCACTACCCACAATCAACGATCATTTCATTTCTGCTTAGCGTCCCGTTGCTGACGCGCGAGGCAGCTAAGCCTCCGGGTTGCCAATGTACCTTACGTATCTTCCTCTAGATGAAATTTGTGCATAAAGCGGTGCAAAACGGGGGCCATTAGTACTGCAATGATCGAGAGAAACGCAATGCCGCTGTAGAGTGCATAAACCGATGCGAACAGTTTTCCGGACGTGCTGACCATCTTATCTACGGGGCCCATTCCCGTTAGTATCATCGAAGCATTGAGCAATCCATCAATCCAACTCAGTCGACCGTAATAGCAATAGCCACCCGTACCGAATGCGAGTGAAACCGCAACAATCACGAGTGTCACCCCGAAGCTCATTGCCAATCGTGCAATGTATCCTGTTGTCGACAACAGGGCTTCATTTGGTTTTTCGAATTCCATATTCCATTCAATCCTATAGCTGGATAACGACTCACTGTGACGGGCAAACGATCATTTTGATGCGATTCGATGACAGAGGACATGAATGCCGTAATTTCCGAATGTTCTTTGACCCTTGATATGGTAAGGCAAGAACAAGAAGCGGTGTTAGAGGTAAGGTATTCATCGCCGTTAACGCGATGATTTCATCGGCTTTGGCGCATTTGCTCAGCGTGTTAAACGATCACATTCGCACAATCCGACCTTGCAAAATTGGTAGTGGTAAGGAAAGTGTGTTAGAGCACAATCGCCACAGCGCCTCTCGAACGTGCGGTAAGCGTTCGGCGTGGGGATGATTTTTGGTGGCGGTAGGTTTTGGGGATTCAATCCCCTTTCACTTACGGAGCCTTTCCATGCCTCGATTAACTGATCCCGCTCGTGTGCAGCTTTGGACGCAGCGATTTGAACGAC
>JANOBM010000211.1:0-9890 GCA_031411655.1 Planctomycetaceae bacterium | reverse complement strand
GGCTAAGGCAATAGCGGCAAATTCGATAGGGTCGTCGGCGCCGGCGCGAAAGACGACGACGTCACCACTCGTGCATTCGCGAACTTCCATCGCGAGAGAAGTCGCGGAAATATCTTCACATTGAAAAAGGCGGACCTGCGTCAAACACTTTACAAGTGAGATGGCGGACGTCTCGCCGTCATTGCCCGCCAGCGGTGATGTGCGACCAGAAATAGGGCAACTTTGAGAGTTGGCCTCAAATTTGTCAGAAAACGAATCTTCCAGCCCAGAATTGTTCTGCATCACAGCCTCCTTGCCGATGTTAATTTTTCCCAAAATCTCCGTCGTTCTTCACCGGGTAATAAGGCGGCGCAAGAACATCGAAAATTTTTGGGTTGGCATCCTCGCCAACCCGCCCTGGATGACTCAAACTTCCGCTTGCTCATCTCGACGAGTGATTGTTCGCATCGCGGGGATTACGTCAAGCGAAGTTTTAAATAATCATGGGACACTGCCGCTACAAACTGCCTAATCTTCCATGGCAGTGCAGACAATGTCCTCATTTGGGGTTTTAGGTGACTTGGATGGAGGATTTCGACGTCGCGGGCCTCGCAGCTTATCTTCACATCTCGCCTGAGCGTGTCCTGAAGTTAGCTACGCAAGGCAAACTGCCCGGCCGCAAACTCGCGGGAACGTGGCGTTTTGCAGAGGCGGAAGTGCATCACTGGCTTGAGGCCAGAATTGGTGCAAGTGATGAGGAGCAACTTCAACACGTAGAGGCTGCTTTGCATCGATCCGGGCGCGACCAGTCCTCTTGGTCCATCGCAACGCTTTGTCCCATTGAACGTATCGCCGTTCCGCTGCCAGTTCGAACTCGAGGCTCGGCAATCCGTGACATGTGCCAACTAGCTACCGAAGGTGGCCTACTATGGGACGCCGCAACCATGGCTACTGCCGTCCAGGCCCGCGAAGAATTGCATCCGACTGCACTCGACAATGGTGTCGCGCTTCTCCACCCAAGACGCCCCCAGTCCACCGTGTTAGCGGACTCTGTTTTGGCGTTGGGAGTTTGCCAGCAGCCGATTTCGTTCGCATCAAAAGGCCAACTCACCGATATTTTTTTCCTGATTTGCTCTTACGACGATGCAATACACTTGCGCATCTTAGCGCGATTGAGCCGCATGATCAGTAACAGTGAATTCCTGGAGCAGTTGCGCAGGGCCGAATCGCCTGCCGAAGCTCACGCCGCGATTGTCGCAACCGAGTCGCCTTTCGAAACTCCAACGGCCCAAGAATGAACATCCAAATGAGTTCATGCGACGATGGCCTAAAGCCATCGACATTCAACGACGAACCCGGGACGTTGGTTTGGGTAGGCGATCGATTGCATCCAGAATTTGTGGAGGCATTTCGCTATTGCCATCGGCACGCTGCTCAGATCGCCATCCGTCGCACACCCAGTGATCTCGTCAAGCGGCCGGCTGGCTTCGTCAAACGAATTCTGTTCACGCGAACCGATCGCCAGCCGATACCCGAAGTCGAAGCAAAAGCAATTCAAACCACCTACGGTGGTGTTCCTCTGCTCGCACTCGGTTCATCGCTTACCGACGGTGAAGCAAGAACAGGCGAACGATGGTCTGGTGTTCAGCACATTCGATTTAGTCAATGGCGAGACGTCCTTCCAATCTGGCTGGAAGCCTGCGGTCATCAACCCGCATCGGCGAACGTTGCGAGCAGAAGCGTTATGATTGTTTGCGATCGATACGAGACCGCGGAGCCCTACCTCGATTGGGCTGCATCCCTGGGACAAACTGCCATTTGGAAGCGAGAACCAAACCGTTGTGATGCCCGAAACGTGGGCACAGTGGTGTGGGATGATTCCGTTGCTTCGCCCGCATCCAAAGTGCGTTGGCGGGCAAGGCTTCGCCGAGTATCAGGCAGTAAAGAGACGCTGCGACACGTATGGCTGGTAACCCAGCCGAATGCCGATGAAATTCGGCTCGCCATTTCCGGCGGAGTTGCGCAGGTCTATTCAAAACCGATCAACCTGTTTTCGGTATTGGGGACGGTGCCATCCACCATGCCGTGCAATCATCCTTCGTGATTATCGAAGACATGTTTGGTATGCCTTAGCAACCTTTGTTTGACGTTTACACAGCGAAGCCAAGGCGTTGCGCTCCTTGAAACGAATGACTACGACAGCGCTGTTGCCTTGGGGTACGAGCCAAGTATGTCCAATCGAATGGTGATCTTGCGCAATGCGTCCAATGTCTCTGAAACCTTCGGTTCGCTCACATGCCCGATGGTTTCAATGAAAAAGAGGTACTCCGAATTTGTTCCGGGTACTGGGAACGATTCGATCCAAGTCAGATTCAATCCGGCCTGCTTGAACAACATCATCGCGTCCGCAAGTGCTCCCGGACGGTGCTCGACTTGAAACAAGACTGCCGTCTTATCGTTACCACTTGGCGGCGGAAGATCTTTTCCAAGAATCGCGAATCGGGTGACATTATTCGGATTGTCTTCAATCGCGGCATCAATCACTCGCAAATCATACTGCCTGCCGGCTTCAATGCTGGCGACCGCTGCTGCCCCTGGTTTGGTTGCGGCAAGCTCGGCTGCGGCAGTGGTGCTGCTCATCTCAATTAACTTCGCTTTTGGCAAGTGATTCGAAAGCCAACCCCGACACTGGGAGAGCGCTTGTGGCTTGCTGTACACCTCAATGATCGATTCACGATCACTCCGGCTCAACAGGTTGTGATGGATAGGTAGTAGCACTTCACCACATATTTTGACATTCACTCGGACAAACATCCCCAGCGTATCCACCACGCGTCCATCGGTGCTGTTTTCAATTGGCACCACCCCATAAGCAGAATCGCCTCGCAAGATCGAATCGAAGACGGCGGCGATCGTCGACACGCCCGCCATCGGATAGGCATCGCCAAAGACCTTGATCGTTGCCAAATGACTGTAACTATATTCTGGGCCAAGGTACGCCACCCGCCGCCGATGGCTACCAAGCAGCGCCAATGAAGTTGCATGGCGGAGCCATTGTTGTACGGCGTCGACGGGTAGGTCCGGCGGAACGTCGAGTGAGTCGACCAAGCCATCGAAGTCAGCAGGTGTGTCGGCACGTAACAGGTCGCAACGTTGTCCTAGCAGATTCACTAACGCCTGATCGATTTCTGCGACTTGTGCACGGCGATTGGGCATGGCTTCCGATGCAACCCGCGAATCGGCGGTTACAGGTTTTTCGGACATTGAGCGTGGCTTCTGCGGATTCAAAATTGCAACTTTCACTGTCAGGGAGTTGGCTTAAGGCTGTCATTCTGACAAGCCGTGATGGAATCGTAAAACGCCTCCCGGGTTAAAGTGGCAGAGGCGCTCGAAAATGTTCGACCCCATGTGTAACAACCCTCCCGTTGCGCCATCTTCAAACGGACGTAAACATCACACAGGAAACCATTTACGGCGACAATCATGATTTGCAACTAGTTTCTGGCACGGTTGTTGCCATCTACCGCACCGTGCGACGCCACACGGGCGTCAAACCGAATCCAATTTACAACACAATCGATTCATTCCATCGGAGCAGACTTTCATGGCTCAAGGCGAAAAAATCATCGGTATCGACCTCGGTACTACCAACAGCGTTGTCGCGATCATGGAAGGCAGTGAGCCGAAGGTGATTCCGAACGCTGAGGGCAATCGTTTGACACCCAGCGTCGTTGCGTTCAATGACAAAGACGAAACGATCGTCGGCGAACCCGCCCGACGACAGGCGGTCACGAACCCAAGGCGGACGGTTTACTCGGCCAAGCGATTTATGGGGCGGCGACATAGCGAAGTACAGTCGGAAGAAAAAATGGTTCCCTATGGGATCACCGGCGGTGCCAATGAGTATGTCAAGATTAAGGTCGGCGACAAAGAGTACACGCCGCAGGAAATCTCCGCAAAGGTTTTGCGCAAGTTGAAGGAATCGGCGGAGAGCTACCTTGGACACAAGGTAAGCAAAGCCGTGATCACCGTTCCTGCCTACTTTAACGATAGTCAACGCCAGGCCACTAAAGATGCAGGTTTGATTGCCGGTCTGGAAGTGATGCGGATTATCAATGAGCCTACGGCAGCTGCCCTCGCCTACGGTCTCGACAAAAAGAAGGACGAAAAAATCATCGTCTTCGACTTGGGCGGCGGTACGTTCGACGTGAGCGTCCTTGAAGTTGCCGACAGCGGCGATAGTGAAAGCGAAAGCCGTGTCTTCCAGGTCATCAGCACCTCTGGGGATACACATCTTGGCGGCGATGACTTCGACGAAGCGCTTATCAATTACGTTGCCACTGAGTTTAAGAAGGACAACGCGATCGATTTGCGTAAAGATCCTATGGCCCTTCAGCGACTTCAGGAAGCATGCGAAAAAGCAAAGAAAGAGCTGAGCACACTTCCCGAGACCGACATTAACCTTCCGTTCATCACGATGGACCAGACCGGTCCAAAGCATTTGACGATGAAGATCACTCGATCGAAGTTCGAGGAGCTGATCGACGAGTTGGTGCTACGGTGCAAGAAGCCACTTTTGCAAGCGCTCGAAGACGCAAAGATGAAGCCTTCGGACATAGACGAAGTGGTCCTCGTCGGCGGAAGTACGCGGGTCCCAAAGGTTCGCGAACTGGTTCGACAAGTGTTTGGAAAAGAACCACACCAGGGCGTAAATCCCGATGAAGTCGTTGCTGTCGGCGCCGCCATTCAAGCGAGCGTGCTTGCGGGCGATCGTACTGACGTGCTTCTCTTGGATGTGACACCGTTGACTCTTGGAATCGAAACCGAGGGCGGCGTGATGACGGCACTCGTCGAGCGAAACACGACCGTTCCCGTCGAGAAGAAGAATGTTTTCAGCACTGCGGCCGACGGTCAAAGTGCCGTGACGGTTCGTGTCTTCCAAGGTGAACGCAAGATGGCCGCAAGCAACCGCTTGCTCGGTGAGTTCAACCTAGAAGGAATCCCGCCTCAACCGCGTGGCGTGCCTCAAATCGAGGTTAAGTTTGATATCGACCAGAACGGTATTCTCAGCGTTTCGGCTAAGGAACTCGGGTCAGGTAAAGAAGCAAAGGTAGAAATTAAGGAAGCCGCAGGACTTGATACCAGCGAGATCGAGCAAATGCGGAAAGATGCCGAGGCAAATGCTGAAGAAGACAAACGTCAATTCGAATTGGCTGAAGCTCGCAACAAAGCAAGCCAAATGGTTTATCAGGCTGAAAAACTGATGAAGGACAATGACGCGAAGCTGACAGACGCTGACAAGGAACCGATGAATAAGTCGATCGAGAAAGTTAAAGCTGCGTCCGGAACGGCCGATCTCTCCTCGATCAAACACTCGACCGATGAGCTAGACAATGCCTTGAAGGCGTTTAGCAAGGTGCTCTATGAACGAGCGGATTCGGGTGCCGCTTCGGGTGGTGCCTCGGCGGGTTCCGGTGGCAGCACACCTTCATCGGACGATGATGCCATTGATGCTGAGTTTGAAGTCAAAGACTAAGCGTTTGACGATGATTTCTATGCGGCCTCGTGCTGGCCGCTTCGCGCTAGCGGCCGATCATTCCGCCGACCGCTAGTGCACGTTGGTCAAGCCATCAACTGAACGATATTGTGCTTTCTCGCCCCGGTTGAATTGATGCGCGGCGATGGTACTTGGAGTCGGTTCGTGGCTTCGTTTCCAATCGGCAGTGCTTTTGTAACGACAGATATATCGACGGACCTCTTCACTCAAAGGCTTGGGCGCATCATGGGATTTCGATTTGACAAACTAACGACCAAGGCACAGGGTTTGGTCTCGGACGCCCAGTCCCGTGCGGCGACTGCTGGCAATCCCGAGATCGATCCGCTTCACCTGCTCGTTGCCATGCTCGAAGAGTCGGATGGATTGACTCGCCCGATGCTTGAGAAAATTGGCGTCGATACCGCGCAGCTACAGAAACTGGTCACCGCCGAAGTGACGAAACTTCCGTCGGTATCCGGCGGACGTCAGCCACAGATCGCGCCAACGTTGCAAAAAGTTCTGGATGCATCCGCCGCTTCGGCTGAGTCCCTGAAAGATGAATTTGTAAGTACCGAACAATTCCTTGTTGGAATGACGAAGGTCGAATGCAAAGCCAAGCAGTTGTTGCAGGTATGCGGCGTGAAAACCGATGACGTGCTTCGAGCCATGGCGGCAGTACGTGGGTCAGCACGTGTCACCGATCAAAACGCAGAAACGACCTATCAAGCCCTTGAGAAATATGGCATCGACCTCACGAAGCTCGCGGCGCAAGGCAAATTGGATCCGGTGATCGGCCGTGATCAAGAGATTCGTCGTGTTATCCAAGTACTCTCCCGCCGCACGAAGAATAATCCGGTGTTGATCGGACAGCCTGGGGTGGGGAAAACGGCGATCGCAGAAGGATTGGCACTGCGCATCTTCGAGAACGACGTCCCACAGTCGTTGAAGGAAAAGAAGGTAATTTCGCTCGACATGGGCGCACTGGTTGCGGGAGCCAAGTTTCGCGGAGATTTCGAGGAACGGCTGAAGGCGGTACTTCGCGAAGTGAAGGATAGCAACGGCCAAGTCATCCTGTTTATCGATGAGCTTCATTTGGTGGTTGGGGCTGGTAAAGCCGAAGGATCTGCAGACGCCGCAAACTTACTCAAGCCCGAGCTCGCGCGTGGTGCGCTGCGATGTATCGGAGCAACCACGCTAGATGAATATCGGCAGCACATTGAAAAGGATGCGGCCCTCGAACGTCGTTTTCAGCCGGTGTTTGTTGGCGAACCCACCGTTGATGACACGATCGCAATCCTTCGCGGGTTGAAGCCTCGATACGAAGCCCACCATGGCGTTCGCATCACCGACAGCGCCATCGTCGCCGCCGCGACACTTTCCAATCGCTACATCGCGGACCGATTCTTACCCGATAAGGCAATCGACTTAATCGACGAAGCGTCGAGCCGCTTGGCGATGGAAAAACAAAGCGTTCCCGAGCCGATCGACAAAATACAACGTCAGATTCGCCAACTTGAGCTCGCTCATCGCCAGCTCGTCGATGAGGTCGAGGAATCCGCAGTCGAAAAGCGTGTCGAGATCGAGGAAGAGATCGAAACGCTCAAGCAGCGTTTAGCAAGTCTTCGCGAGCAGTGGGAGGCTGAAAAGCTTGGACTCGATGATGTTCAGGGGATCCGTCAAGAGACGGCTCAGCTACAACATCGATTCACAACGCTGGATGCGGAAGCAAAGCAAAAGCAACTGCGCGGGGAAAGCCCAGAAAGTGTGTATCGTGAGATGCTTCAAGTTCAAACACGTCAACGTGAACTTGAGGCCAAGCTCTCCGATATAGAACATCGTGATCATGAATCGGCTGCAAAGAGCGATGCGGGTAGTTCAACGGATGGTCGCCGCCTTCTGCGTAAGGAGGTAACCGAAGAGGAAATTGCCGATGTTGTCAGCGTGTGGACGGGTGTTCCGGTCAGCCGAATGATGGAAACCGAACGCGCTAAATTGCTTGTGATGGAAGAACGCCTGCACCAGCGAGTCGTCGGCCAGGATGAAGCAGTCCATGCAGTTTCCAATGCCGTCCGTCGCAGTCGAAGTGGCTTGCAGGACCCGCATCGTCCGATCGGATCGTTTTTATTCCTTGGCCCTACAGGAGTTGGCAAGACCGAACTTTGTAAAGCTCTTGCACAAGTGATGTTTGACGACGATCAAGCGATGATCCGCATCGACATGAGTGAATTCATGGAGCGACATAGCGTCTCTCGCTTGATAGGCGCTCCTCCAGGATACGTAGGCTACGAAGAAGGCGGAAAGCTGACCGAAGCCGTTCGGCGCCGTCCTTATAGCGTGATCCTTCTGGATGAAACCGAAAAAGCGCATCCGGACGTGTTTAATATACTCTTGCAGGTTCTCGATGATGGCCGCTTGACTGACGGTCACGGTCGAACCGTCGACTTTACCAACACGGTAATCGTGATGACCAGCAACGTCGGTAGCCAAATGATCCAGCTCGTCGCTGCCGAAGGCGGTACAGCCGAGGAAATGAACGAGGCCGTCCAAGGAGCCTTACGGGCGAAATTCCTTCCTGAGTTTCTCAACCGCATCGACGACGTCGTGACATTCAAGCCACTTGCGCGTGACCAAATTCATCGTATCGTACGACTCCAGCTCGCCGAACTTTCCAAGCGTATCGAAGAAGCAGGTCTGCACTTGGACGTGACCGAGGCTGCGATCAGTCAAATAGCAGACGAAGGGTATGATCCCGCCTATGGAGCAAGACCTCTTAAGCGGGTCATTCAACGGGAAATTCAAAACCCTCTTGCCTCTTCGCTTTTGCGATCTGCCTACCCTGAGGGTTCAACGATCGTGATCGACTACGATGGGAATGGGTTCACATTCGCAAAAGCTGGCCTGGAAGTGCCCGTATAGCGATGAGTTCATTCCGCATCCTTTGCGGGTAGGCAGCGTCGTTTGACTGAAGCGGTGGTGACCAAACCTATCCCCGTCAACAAACCTGCGCTCACCAGATGACGCGGGTAGATGAGCGTGCGTTGTATGATGGGCAGTGCCGTGGCTCACCTGTTCTTCTTTTTCTTCAGTGTGGCATCCGCCGATGGCTCCTGCCGAGCCTTTTGAAACTGCCGGTCGAGTTCGGCGGGGCGGGCGTCATTGAATTGGTCGAGCGCGGCCTGCAGTTTCTTAGCGGTGTCAGCGGCAGGGCCGGTGAGCGAAGTCATTGCGAGCGGCTTTTCCTCGAATGGATCGGTGGAGAGATCGAAGTAGTCGCCGGTGCGATAGAGCTTCGCGTCGCGCGTGAAGGCGAACTCGCGCACCGTCAGGTCGGTGTTCTGGCGCGGGGAATACCAGCAGTAGAGTCACTCGCGCGGCGTGCCCGTTTCGCCGCGTAACTGCGAGAGAAAACTCACGCCATCGACGTTCGCAGGCGTTTTCACTCCCGCGGCCTCGCAGATCGTGGGCAGGAAATCCGTGCTGCTGATGAGGTCGCTGTTCACGCGGCCTGTCTTCATCACCGCAGGCCAGCTCGCGATGAACGGCACGTGATAGCCTCGCGCCGTGGTCGTGCCTTTGCCGCCGAGATAATCCGCACCTTTGAACCGGCTCGTCACGCCGCGCCCTGTGCCATTGTCACCAATGAACATGAGCAGCGTGTTTTCGCGGATGCCGAGTTCGGCGAGTTTCGCATCGAGTCGGCCGACCATCTTGTCCATGTAGGCGGTCATGTCGGCGAAATGCTTCACGTCCCTCTGCTTGTTCTCGCCGTCGGCCGTCGGGTCCCAGTCGGGGCTGTCGGGCGTGGGCTGATACGGGTCGTGCGTGAGGATCATCGGGTAGTAGAGGAAAAAGGGCGTGCCTTTGTGGCGAGTGACGAAATCGAGCGCGAAGTCATTGATGACCTTCGGCCCGTAGCTCCCTTGTGGTAATTCCATTTCGACGCCGTTGAGTTCAAGTCCGGCGTTGGCATAACGCGGCGGGCGGCGGGTGTGCTGCCAGAGCAATGATTCATCGAAGCCGAAATGTTGCGGCGCATCCGCCTCGCGACCGAGCTGCCACTTGCCGCAGATGCCCGTGGCGTAGTCCCCCTTCTTGAGCAACTGCCCGAACGTCGTCTCGGTGCGGATGAGCGTGCCGAAATTCAGATAGTTCCGGATGTTGTAGCGACCCGTCATGAGCTGGACGCGGGTTGGCGTACAGAGCGGCTGCACATGGCATTCCTCAAAGCGCATGCCGGTCTCCGCGAGTTTGTCGAGATGCGGCGTCTTGTAAGACTGCCCGCCATTCGCGGTGACGCACTCGTAGCCGAAGTCATCGGCCATGATGAGGATAATGTTGGGCTTCTGCTTGAGAGCATCAGCTGCATGCAGCGGGC
>JANOBM010000210.1:0-3660 GCA_031411655.1 Planctomycetaceae bacterium | reverse complement strand
CCTCCGCGACCGAGCGAATCGGTGATCCGAACCGTATGCAGACCGTCTTCAGCGGCTGTGAATTCGACGAACGAGTCTGGCTTTCCACCCGCATCGTCATTCCCCACGATCCCATTCTTCGCAGGCCCATAAACATTCACGACCGTATCCAATGGCGATCGCAAGATGCTTTTGGCGAAAGCGGTAATAAGGATCTTTTGACCTTTCTTGCATTCGATCGCGAAGCAATCGATGTCTTTCTCCACATCGATGATTCCGCAGAAGGCCGCACCTGGTTGATCCGCACTCAAGGAAACGGCTACGTTCGGGGCTGCGATATCGTTGTTCGGTTCGGTTTCCACCGTGACAGGCAGTTCATTGACTCGAATCCAGTTCGGAGAGGGGCTGATTCCAGCGTCCGTCTTGGTAACTACAGGAAATCGTTCGACTGGCTCGCTGGGGAGTTGGACTTGGGCTTGTGAGGTGACCATCTCGCTTCCGCTTCCCGTCAGGTGCACCAGTGTAGCGGTTAACAGGGCACCGGGCTTTTCACCCGCTGGCACGACAGCGATCGGTCGCGGAAAGGTGCCGACATGTAGCCGATAATGGGCTTGGTCGTATCCACTAAAGCTACTATCGCGAATCATTACCTTGTAGGTTCCGGACTTGGGCGCTTTAAAGGCAAGTAGCGCATCCTGTTGCAGCAAACTTGAGTCATCACTGCTCGACACTTCAAAGCGCCCTTCATCCAGAACTGCGACATAGGGATCGAAAATCTGACTACCCAGGTTGTAGCTGAGACGAATGCCTTCGGCTTCGGCATGAATGGTTTGACCTTCAACCAGGTCCACGGCGAAATAATCGACGTCCTCAAACTGAACAATTCCTTCGATCGTTCGATTCAATTCAATCTTTTGTGCCGCATCGAAATCGTTGTTGGGTTCGACTTCTTGAACGATCGGCATCGCCCCGACACCGACCAAACGCAAATTGCTGACACCCGATTTTGTCACCAGCTGTAACGGATACAAGCCTGGATCGGCGTTCGCATCGGCCACAATGGTCAATTCGACTTTACTCGCATCGATCGGCTTGACTTCGGTAACCGTCAAGCCGGGACGATCAAACAATACGGACGATGCGTCGCCGATGCGTGCGCCGTGAAGCGTTAATTTTGTCGTCTCGCCACGGACCACCCCGAGCGGTTCAAGCCGAGAAACAACTGGCTGTGTAGCACCGGCCGAGTGGACGAGCGTCAACATCGTTACCGCTAGGGAGAATCCACAAAGAGCAATTCGTTTGGCCGGCTTTATCATACAAGTCCTCATGCACACATGCCCAATTCAATTCAATTCAAAACCTGCATCTCGGTCCGAGATGCAGAACTGTCCGAACACCGCTGCAATCGCGCGAGCCTGCAAGCTCGACTATGCCAGAAGCGGCTCGATCAACTTTCCGCCGTCGACGATTTCGATCGGGCGGTCGCCGGGAGCCATCAGCTCTTTGTCGGCGACGATTCCAAGCAAGTGATACATCGTCGTTGCCAAGTCTTCCGGGCTGACCGGATTGTCTTCCGGCTCGCTCGCGGTGGCATCGCTTGTGCCGTAGATCATCCCGCCTTTGATACCACCCCCGGCAAGCAATGTGCTAAACACCTTCGGCCAATGGTCGCGACCAGCGGTCTGATTGATCTTGGGAGTACGGCCGAATTCGCTGCTAACCATAATCAACGTCTCACCCAACAATCCGCGTTGTGAAAGATCATCGATCAAGGTTGCCAATGCCATATCCAGAGGGGGCATTTGAGCACGGAAGTTATTGGTGATCTGATCATGCATGTCCCAGCCACCATAGGTGACGGTCACCAGGCGGACGCCTGCTTCAACCAATCGACGTGCCATCAAAAGTCGCTGTCCGGCTTCATTTCGTCCGTATCGATCGCGAAGCGCATTGTCCTCTTTGCTGATGTCAAACGCGTCACGGGCTGCCGGCGTATCAAGCAATCCGTAAGCACGCTCGTAGAAGGTCCCCATGGCCGCGACGTTATCGGCTTTCGAAACCGATGCAAAGTTCCGGTTTACTATTTCAAGTGCGGACTTGCGTCGGACGAAACGTTCCGCGTCGACGCCGCTTGCGAGATCAAGATCGCGAACTTTGAACTCGGCTCTCGTCGGATCGTCTCCTAGCGCGAATGGTCCAAAGCTGCTTGACAGGTATCCGCTGCCTGCGAATTCGTTTGGAACGTTTGGCACGCAGACATAAGGCGGAAGGCTCTTCCTCGGCCCGTATTCGTGGCTAATGACACTGCCAAAGCTAGGAAATACCAACGCGGGACTCGGCTTATAACCGGTGAACATGTTGTGGGTGCCTCGCTCGTGGGCCGCTTCACCGTGTGTCATCGATCGGATGATCGAGAACTTGTCTGCGCACTTTGCTAAGTTGGGAACGGTTTCGCAAAGGACTTCACCCGTATTTGTACGAATCGTTCCCAATTCGCCTCGATACTCAAGCGGGCTATAAGGCTTGGGGTCGAATGATTCCTGGTGAGCCATTCCACCCGGAAGAAAAATATGGATGACGCTCTTCGCCTTGGCCTCGATGAACTCGTACGACTTTTGGTCCGCGCGAGCTTCTCGAAGCATCATGAGGTCCGCCAGCGTCAATCCGAGTCCACCGAAGGCACCGGCGGTCAAGAATCCACGACGACTGAGATCATTCCCGTGACAACGCATCATCTAACTTCCCATGTAAAGGAATTGAGTTTGTCGTAAAGCCGACCTCGAATGCAAACGTTCATTCAAGTAAGAGTCAGCGAACAACACAGCATAGTCGATCGACACACAAATGTCGGCAACACAATCGATCCAACGCATCTGCCGGACCTTTAGCGAACCCCATCGGAGGTTGATCGATTCAGCCAATCGGATGTTCAAATTTGAAGGCGGGAGGCGCGACATCACGACAAACGATTTGATCGCAACGAGCACGCTGTAATGGCAGGAAAACGCAGAACCGGAACGCAAAAGTCTCAGGCACCCGCTTCCGACCTAGCATCTAGCCTAACCGTGCCGATCCTTCTTGTCAAAAGCTTTTGCCGACAGTCTGGAAACGCCTTACCAACCAAGAAATACCCAAGAAGTGCCGCCGAATGCCCGCATAATCACGATTGTCGCGATTCTCCGATGAATTGGTCAGTCTCTTGGGGCGTTATTGGGCGGTTCGATCTGGAGCTCAAGGGATCGGTAAACTCCTTTAGAGGGGCTTTAGCTCGGCACGAAGCGGCATTCACGGGTCAATGACAATGCAAAATGCGCCAGGAGCATCGCTACATGGTCGATGTCACCCAAAGAGATGGCCTCAACAGCCGAATGCATGTAACGATTAGGTATCGCCACCAAACCGGTCGCAACGCCGCCTCCGTGAAGCTGCAGGACATTGGCATCGTTTGGCGTCGCACGTCCGGTGGCAGCCAATTGGAATGGGATCGAATGTTTTTGGGCCAATCCGATCAATCGCTCGACCACCGCGGGATTCATGTTTGGACCACGGAAGATCACCGGCCCGCCTCCTAGTTTGATGTCACCCTGTTGATGTTTGTCAATTGTGGGGCAGTCCGATGCATGGGTCACGTCGACGGCGATCGCCACAGCCGGATCCACACTCCCGGCCGCAGTTTTCGCG
>JANOBM010000209.1:0-6080 GCA_031411655.1 Planctomycetaceae bacterium | reverse complement strand
GTCGCCGGCGATGCAACACCGGTCAACACGTCAGCCGATGCGGGTACATCATCCGAATCATCTCAATCCGGCGTTGGCACTGCGTCAAGCGATAAGAAACGCGATTTTGATCCGATTGCGTGGAAGGCTGGACGTGTGGTTGTACGAAGCGGTGTTGTGCCTGTCGATTCGTTGTGGTTGCCGGCGAGTGATAGTGACGTTGTCGCCGATGAATTTGCCACTCGAAGAAAAGACACGCTTAGCGATCGTCGTTATTGGATTTGTGAAATGACTCAGCAAGACGACGTTCAGGGCGTTTTGTATGGAGGCGATTCAGTAGCGGACAACACATTGAATGGCGGTGACTTTGTTGTGGTCACTCCGCTTGGGGACTTTGGTACGACCAGTCCGTCGGTGCGTGTGCCAGCAGCAGCTCTCAAGCAGCAAGGAAAGTAAGATGAAAAACGCAATCGCGTGGGCGATCTCCAATGCGCCTGGCATGAACGTATTGGTGATGGCTTTGCTGGTTATTGGTTCGATTGCTCTGTTTACGCTCCGCCGAGAAACGTTTCCCGCGTTCGAACTCGAAGTCGTAATGGTGACAGTGCCCTACCCCGGCGCCACTCCAGAGGATGTAGAGGAAGGTATTTGCCAAAAGATTGAGGAGGCAGTGCGATCGATCGACGGCATTAAGAAAGTCACATCGATCGCCCGCGAAAGTTCGGGTTTTGTCTTGATGGAGCTACAGTCCGATGTGCGCGATGTGCAGAAGGTAATCGCGGAAATCGATCGTGAAGTGAATCGCATTCCGACGTTTCCTGTTCGAGCTGAGGATCCCCAGATTCAGCAGATCACCTTTCGCACTGCGGCGATTCGGGTTGGGGTGATTGGTCCCGAGCATGAGCCTGGTGACATCGAAGCAGAAATGCGATTGCGAGAAGTTGCCGAAGGCGTTCGGGACGACATCTTGCAATTGAAAGCCGTTTCGTCGGCGTCGGTGATGGGTGGCCGTCCTTACCAAATCGACGTAGAAATCCCCGAGGCCACGCTGCGCAGTTACGGCTTAACGCTCGAACAAGTCGCAAGCATCATCCGTTCAAGAAACGTGGAAGTTCCTGGTGGCCAATTGAAAGCTGAAGGTCAAGAGGTCCTTTTGCGAGCGACAAACAAAGGCCGCATCGGCGAGGAAATCGAACGCATTCCACTGATCACGCAGCCCGGTGGCGTTGTGCTCACTGTCAGGGATCTCGGAAAGGTGCGGGACGAATTTGAAGACGTTTCGACGATCAGTGAAATCAATGGCGTACCTGCCATGGTGGTAAATGTCGAGAGATCAAAAACGGAAGACTTACTGGCGATGGTCGATGCGGTGAAAGCCTACGTTGCGGAAACCAAGCTTCCTGAGGGTTACCGATTCTCCGTTTGGGACGACACGAGTCGCGAGGTTCGTGGACGACTCGATTTGCTAATTGCGAATGGCGCACAAGGTTTGATACTGGTTTTTGTCGTTTTGTCCTTGTTCCTGGAGATGCGACTCGCGTTCTGGGTTGCTTGCGGAATTCCAATTTCGATCGTTGGCGCAGGAATCATGCTTTCGTTTGGTGGCCAAACGCTGAACATGTTGAGTCTGTTTTCATTTCTGATGGCGCTGGGGATCGTCGTCGACGATGGAATTGTCATCGGTGAAAACGTTTACGCTCACCGTCAGATGGGCAAACGCCCGCTTCAAGCAGCGATCGATGGTGCGAGTGAAGTCATGCCCAGCGTCATCGCTTCCGTGTTGACAACGATTATCGCTTTCGCGCCGATGTTTTTCGTAACTGGTGTGATGGGCAAGTTCATGGCTGTGATTCCGTTTGCGGTGATTGCGATGTTAACCGTATCACTGTTGGAAAGTACGTTTGTACTTCCTTGCCACTTGGCACATAGCCATACGGGCTTTTTTCGATTGCTTTCGGCTATCGCCTATCCGCTACGACCCTTTGGGATTGCACTCGAGTGGGCAAACCGCAAGACGACAGCCGGTTCCCAGTATTTCTGCGATCGGATCTACGCACCGATTCTTCACTTTGGTATCCGTCATCCGGCCATTCCCGTAGCATTTGCAATCTTTTTCTTCTTGGTCACGATTGGAATGCTTCGCGGGGGAGTTGTGCCGACCAACTTCTTTCCCAAAACGGATAACAACCTCCTTCAAGCGAGTATTACTTTTCCCGATGGAACGTCTGCTTCAATTACCGATGCCGCGACGCGACGCATGGAAGAAGCCGTCCGTGAAGTGAGTCGTGATCTTGCGGAGGAGCGCAGCCTTCGCGAGGGAATACCAATCGAGCAGACCTATCCTGATGAAGGCACCGGGATGGTTGGTCCTGTCCGCCTGACGTATCGAGAGGTGGGAAGTGTGGCCAATACGCAAGGTGTTTCAGCCAACTCCGGTGGCAGCGGAAGTCATGTAGGCCAGATCTTTGTCGAACTTTACGGCGCTGAATTGCGGGACATCCACAGCGACCAGATCATTGAGCGCTGGCGTGAGAAGGCAGGTGAATTTCCCGGTGCGGAAAAAGTCGTCTTCGGTACCATCGGGGTCGGTCCCGGCGGAAAGGCGATTGAATTCAAGTTGCTTGCCCCGGGTAATCAAGTTGAAGAATTACAAGCTGCAACGGAGGCGGTGAAGGAGCGACTGTCTCAGTTCGTTGGCGTTTTTGACATCGCCGATGATAGCGCCCCGGGGAAATGGGAATTTCAATTCGCCGTGAAGGACAATGCCATTCCCACTGGGCTAACGGAAACGGATCTTGGCGAGACAGTTCGGAATACTTATTTCGGTGCCGAGGTGATGCGTTTGCAGCGCGGCCGACACGAAGTGAAGTTGATGGTTAGATACCCCGAAGAAGAGAGGCGAAGCCTGGTCGATTTTCGTGAAATTCACGTTCGCGATAAAGCGGGTGTGGAGAGGCCCATCACGGAGGTAGCAGAGGTGTCCCTGAAGCGAGGCTTTTCGGAGATCAATCGCGTCGATCAATTGCGAAGCATCACCATCACTGCAGATCTCGACGAGTTGACTGCGAATTCGGAGTTAATCACAACGACGCTCCGAAACGAGTATGTTCCCAAACTACTCGCGGCGTATCCTGGTCTTTCGGTGCGTTGGGAAGGGCAAGCGGAGCAAACCAACGAGTCGATGGGTAGTTTGAAGGTAGGATTTGGAATCGCGTTGCTGGCGATGTTTGTGCTGCTCGTGCTGCAGTTCAAAAGTTATTCGCAGCCCTTCCTTATCATGGCAATCATCCCCTTTGGGCTCATCGGCGCTGTATGGGGCCATGCGTTGCTGGGTTTGCCGCTTACCTTTTTCAGCATGTTCGGGCTCGTCGCACTTTCCGGAGTCGTGGTGAATGACTCAATCGTTTTGATCGACTTCATCAATGCAAGAATCACTGAAGGTGTTTCGTCACACCAGGCTTTGCTCGAGTCGGGGCAGCGACGTTTCCGTCCGATCATGCTAACGAGCTTAACGACGATTGCCGGGCTCGGTCCGCTTGTTTTTGAGAAATCGCTCCAGGCGCAACTGTTGATTCCAATGGCCTGCAGTCTCGCTTTTGGCTTGATGCTTTCGACAATTCTTGTATTGCTTCTGATTCCGGTTTTTTATGAACTCTTTTTAAGAGCTTCGGAGCGATTGGGGCTTGACCACGTCGACGGGTGAAACTTGTTCAGTTTAAATGAGAAGTATCCCAATGCCATGTCAATCGATCATCACCGTTCGAGCCAGCGGCATTCCATTGAATGCCGCTGCACTCGCGCTCGTATAAGCTCCCATGCTAGGAACCATTAAGATGTCGCCGATGGCAAGATCAGGCAGCCATTGTTCGTGGCTGACGATGTCGCCGCTGTCGCACGTAGGGCCGGCGATGACCGAGGAATAAACATTTGCATCCTGGGCATGGGAATGTAGCCACTTGAAATCACTCTCGCTGAATCGGCGTCCAGAGAATGAACCGTAAATACCATCGTCAATGATATACCACGGCTTGCCTTGACGATGCGTCTTGCCAATTACGCAAGTCACTAGCGTCACACTTTCAGCGCAAAGGATTCGCCCCGGTTCGGCAATAATCTTCAGCGATGTATCGCCGAAATGTCGTCGCACACTTCGATAGACTTCATCGCAATAGTCTTTCGTTGGAGGCAGCGACTGGTCGCCGTAAGCCGCCGCAAAACCACCTCCGATATCGATCAAATTGAGAGTGAAGCCGTTCATGAATGCCTCGTCCGTAATCGCTCTCATGGTTGACAACGCGATATCGAAGTCACTGGCATCGATGCATTGAGAACCGAGGTGAAACGACAAGCCGGTCACATCAAGTTGGCGCGATCGCGCCGCGTTAAGGAGTCGGATCGCATCCACGGGCTGTGCACCGAACTTTGACGACAAATTAAGCAGCGATGATTTTGCCGTAATCGCAATCCGTAGTATTAGCTTCGCAGTTGGCGCTGCCACTTTGAATTTGTCGAGCTCGGATTCGTTATCGAATACAAAGCGACGAACCCCTTTGCGATAGCAGCCAGCAAGATTCGCCTCGGATTTGCACGGATGAGTGTGGATGATTCGCGACAATTGAAATCCGGCTGTCATGGCAACGTCGAGCTCTTGGAGCGAGCAGATATCAATCGAACATCCGAGGGACTGGAGAGTTGCGAGGACTACAGATTCTGAATTCGCTTTGGCAGCGAAGAAGATTTCAATGCCCGGAAGGTGTTTCTGAAGCGTCTGGTACGACTGGTTAATGCCTTGTCGCGATGCGACCAAAAGCGGAGAGCCATGGTTTTGAACGAGCGATTGAGCCATCGCAAAATCAAGCACCGGCTGCGCGGTCCGTCGTATCTCGTCGCTTTCGCTTCGAACCGAATGGCTACGATCCATCTCTGTCACTTTGTCGATTGATAACACAACAGCACTGTTTTCAACATGTTACTTCGTGCGTCGTTGGGAACGGTTATCTGATTTGGCGTTTTCGGGATAGGGAAGTACGCTCGCTCGTTCAGCCCATAACTGCCACTTTGCGGAGAGTTCGGACACCAGACTAGGCTGTGTCACGGCAAGGTTCTTTAATTCTGTTCGATCCGCTTTCAAGTCATAAAGTTCCCAATCACCCTTACGGCCCACGCGAACAAGTTTCATGTCTCCTACTCGCACCGCTGCGTTTCCTTCATGCTCCCAATAAATCGCCTCACGTTCGATAGGCTGATTCGCGAAGACAGGAACCAAACTCTTGCCTTCCAGCGGTTTGATTGCTGTACCGCCGAACTCAGCAGGATAGTCGCCTCCGCTGATTTCGAGGCAGGTCGCCATGATGTCGATCAGATGGCTTGGTTGATGACGCAACTCACCTCGTCCTGAAATTCCATGAGGCCAATGTGCAATCAGTGGAGTGGCGATACCGCCCTCGTGACTGAAATGTTTAAACAGGCGAAACGGCGTGTTTTGGGCGAAAGCCCAGCTCGTACCACAAAACCAATCGGAATCACCTTTCGTCGGATCGCCATTGGATCGGCCGTTCGGTCCGGCCTCAGCGTTACCCCCATTATCGCTCATGAACAGAATTAACGTGTTTTCAAGAACACCGCGTTGCTTCAGTCCGGAGACCAAATTACCGATTGACTGGTCCAATCGATAAACGACTGCCGCATAGGTGGCCATCAAGTGGTCGAGCCGGTCTTGTTCCTCTGCCGGTAGATCTTTCCATGGAAGAACGTCATTGGGGCGAGGCGACTTGGCCCATGCTTTGTCGATGATTCCAAGCTCCAACTGCTTTGCGTAACGTCGATCGCGGACCGCACCCCACCCCGCTTGATACGTTCCTCGAAACCTAGCGATGTCGTCAGCAGGCGCCTGCAACGGGAAATGGGGCGCATTGTGGCATAGGTGCAGATAAAACGGCTTCTTGTCCGCAAGAGCGTCGTCGATTAACTGCAGTCCCACCGTGGTCCACAAATCGGAGGAATACCAAACGCTTGGTAAGCGGGGATCATCGTTTGCAATCGCGGCTCCATTGAGAAATAGCTTTGCTCGATTGCTTTCCGGAAAATAAAAACCGCCAGCC
>JANOBM010000208.1:0-14340 GCA_031411655.1 Planctomycetaceae bacterium | reverse complement strand
CAGCCCACGCATGACGGCCTGGGTCAAAACAGCGAACGGGCAGTGTTTAAGGAATTTTTCTAAAAGCTTGCTATCATCCATGACAACATCCTTGTACTTGTAGTGAAAAAGACCGCAGCCTCGCAGTAAACTCGGCGGATGTCGAGAAATAGCAAAACCTAAAACACCTTGAAAGCCCTGGACTTCTTGTCCGTCGGCAAACATCGTCAAAGACGGACTGGAAGTCCGTCGTACGCATCCCCGTCATCTCTAAACTTAGATTCGACGTAGCACCACAGTGGTGCATCGCAATTGAAATGCAACGCTCATGACGATTGGGTGCCAATATCCCTATCCTTTCGAATCAAAAGTTCGCGAATCCGTTTCTGGCAAGTCCTCATGATCAACGAAACGATATTGCCGAAATGATATCTTCGGGTCGGGCTGCAATCGATGGATACTGGCAACATTGCATGAAACGCTTTTCGCATTCTTGCGCGAGAAACCTTGGGGTAGTCACAGAGCGGATGAGTCTCGTTCATGTCGGCGACAACCAAACATGCAAGTGGAGTGCGATGTAGAATCGAAGTTGGGGCCGGCTTTTGCTTATCCCGAAGATCGCGATAATGGTTCTTCATGAGCCAAGTCACCTTACGAATGATTGATGAGATTTTTCGGCAATCGTCCCGATATGTTTTCGCTTCACTGGTGCGGTCGCTAGGCGATTTCAATTTGGCCGAAGATGCGTTGCAAGATGCGTTTACTGCCGCGATGAATCAATGGCCTACCGACGGAATGCCCGACAATCCCGTTTCTTGGCTGGTATCCGCAGGTCGCTTTAAGGCGATCGATCGGATTCGTCAGGCGGCAAAACTTGGCGAGGTGGCCAGTGACGTGGCGAATCGAGTAGATGCAATCAGCAGGTCGAACGAATCTAAGAATGCTCACCCCATCGAAGACGATCGGCTCCGTTTGATCTTCACCTGCTGCCACCCTGCAATCGATCCGACGATTCAAGTACCACTTACGCTGCGTGAAGTCTGTGGGCTGACGACGGAAGAAATCGCAAGTGCGTTTTTGATCGAGCCGAAGACGATGGCTCAGCGTTTGGTACGGGGTAAAGCAAAAGTTCGCGATGCGAAGATTCCGATCGAAATACCCGAACTGAGTGAACTGCCATCGCGGCTGGATAGTGTGCTGTCTGTGATCTACTTGATCTTTAACGAAGGTTATTCTGCGTCGGGCGGTGAGTCCCTGTTACGGACTGATCTGTCCATCGAAGCGATCCGGCTTGGGCGTCTATTACTTAGCCTACACGAAGACAGCGAAGTGCGTGGATTGCTCGCTCTGATGCTGTTGCACGAATCGCGCCGTGAGACCCGTACCGACTCCGCTGGCGATATTGTATTACTGGAAGATCAAGACCGAAGTCGATGGAATCAGGGGATGATTCACGAAGGGAGCCATCTAATCGAGAAATCACTACGCAGTGGCCGATTTGGTACGTATACACTGCAAGCCGCCATCTCTGCCGTCCATGCCGAAGCGAAAAGCCCAAACGAGACCGACTGGTCCCAGATCGTTGCCCTCTACGAAGTACTGTTGAGAGTTTCTCCGGGACCTGTGGTCGAACTCAACCGCGCCGTTGCGATGGCGATGCGAGATGGGCCTGAAACCGGCCTGAAACTCATTGACGCGATTCTTGAGCGAGGAGAACTTCGCCAGTACACGCTCGCCCATGCGGCCCGAGGCGAATTTCTTTTACGGTCGGGCGAGAGCAAACTTGCCTGTGAAGCTTTTGAAACCGCACAGTCTCTTTCGGTCCAAGCGTCCGAGCGGCGTTTTCTTGCAAAAAAACTGGCGAAGTTGCGAAGCTGATTTTTTCCGAGAACATTCGCACTTGGCTGTCGATTCCGCGAACCCTCACTCGACCAGTAATCGAATCGGTTGTGAACAACCAACCTGTCCTGCCATGAAGGGAATAAAAATGAAGTTCGTTTGTTTGGGATACGCCGATATGTCGCAGTTCGAAGCCATGCCGGAGGCAGACTTAAATCGGGCGATGGACGACTGCTTTGACTACGACGACGTGCTACGTGCCGGTGGCCATTTCAACGGTGGGGAGGCCCTTGAAGACCCCTCCAAAGCCATCACTCTTCGGTTCATTGACGGCAAGGTTCAAGCCACCGATGGCCCCTATGCAGAAACAAAAGAACAATTAGGCGGCATTTTAATCCTGGAAGCCGACAACATGGCACATGCAGTCGAATTGATGTCCGAGCACCCAGGCGTCCGTATCGGACCATTCGAAATTCGACCCGCGGATGAAAGTATCAACGAGTTAATTAAGGCCCGGCAAAAACGTAGTGAGTCCAAGTAGGGGAGGTAGGCGTGTTTGACAAACCACAGAGCGAACATCATTGGCTTGACCAACTCGTTGGAGATTGGCGTCTTCAGCACGATTGCACAAATCCGGATGGTAATACTTCGAGGACAACGGGAACGATACGCTGTCGTTCGCTAGGCGGAATGTGGGTGATTTGTGAAAGCAATGGCGAATCTGCCCACGGGGACACTTGGTCATCGGTCATGGCGCTTGGCTTTGACCCAAGGAAGGACTGTTTCGTGGGAACCTTCGTCGGCTCGATGATGCCCAGCATTTGGCTTTATGAGGGAAACCTTGATCCGTCCTGTAAACGGTTGCCTCTTGAAACGGAAGGTCCCGCTTTTCTAGGTCATGGGACTTGCAAATACCGCGACACGATCGAAATCGTCGATGCCGAGCATTGGCTATTCACAAGCGAGCTTCGGAACGAGGCTGGCGAGTGGATCCGTTTCTTGAATGGGACGCACGTAAGAACCAGTTCGTAATATCAATCACCTATCGTCAAAAGATGAATCGCAATGAAAGTAATGGTAATGGTCAAAGCCACCAAGAGTTCCGAAGCGGGCGAGATGCCCACCGAGCAACTATTGATGGATATGGGAAAGTACAACGCCGAACTGGTTGATGCCGGCATCATGAAAATGGGCGAAGGCTTAAAGCCTAGTAGCGAGGCCATACGGGTTCGCTTTGGTGGTAAACAGCGTACGGTAACCAATGGCCCGTTTACGGAAACCAAAGAACTGATCGCTGGGTTCTGGATTTGGGAAGTCGCTTCCATGCAGGAAGCAATCGATTGGGTCAAACGTTGCCCCAATCCAATGCTTGAAGACTCTGACATCGACATTCGTCCCCTGTTTGGTATCGAAGACTTCGCCGCTAGCGATCCGACGGGAGCAATAAGAAATCAGGAAGAGAAACTTTCGCATCAACTTGCACTACACGATGCCACTGTCTGCCCTTACTTATTCTTTGGTGGTCGCTGCGAAGAGGCACTCGCCTTTTATGAACATGCGGTGGGTGCGAAGGTCACGATGAAAATGCGTTTCGACGAGAGTCCCGACCCGGTACCCAAGGGGATGCTTCAATCGGGATTTGAATCCAAGATCATGCATTCTTCCTTCAAGGTGGGCGCTATGACACTAATGGCCTCCGATGGCTGCGACGACAAATCACAATTCGACGGCTTCCGTCTTGCCTTATCGGTTTCATCGAGCCAGGCGTGTGAAAAAGCTTTTCAATTGCTTTCACAAGATGGAAAGATCGACATGCCTTTGACAAAGACGTTTTGGTCACCTCTTTATGGCATGGTTACTGACAAGTTTGGAGTCGGTTGGATGGTGATGGTCATGGGGCCCGCAGCATGAAGTACATGCTACTGATTTACAGTGCAGAATCATCATGGACTGAACCAGAACGACAAGAGTGCATGATCAAATCGATGCGGATCTGTACGACGCTTGAGGCAGAGAAAAAATGGATCGGGTCGTCACCACTGCATTCCGTCGAGACCGCAACGAGTGTTCGCGTTCGCGATGGAAAACGACAGATCACCGACGGTCCTTTTGCCGAAACTGCAGAGCAACTCGGCGGCTACTACATCATCGACGTCGAAAGTCTCGATGAAGCCATCGCAATCGCTGCACGCATACCACCTGCCAAAAAAGGCACTGTCGAGATTCGACCACTGGTGGATTTACCTGAGCTTCCTCAATCCTTTAGCGGAGCACGGCGATGAATCGCAATCCCGTCGGTTGGTTTGAGATCTACGTCCAAGATCTTGATCGTGCAAAGAGATTCTACGAACAGGTATTAGGGATCGAGCTGTCCAAACTTGAATCGCCGATGCCACCACTCGAAATGTTGGCTTTCCCTATGAACATGGAAACCGGCGGTGCGTCTGGCGCGCTCGCGAAGATGGAAGGCTGCCCATCAGGCGGCATGGGCACGCTGGTCTACTTCACCTGCGAGGACTGTGCGACCGAAGTATCGCGTGTCGAGTCGGCCGGCGGAACCATATGTAAACCAAAATTTTCGATCGGACCGTATGGGTTCATTGCCTTGGTGATCGACACCGAAGGAAATAGGGTTGGCCTCCACTCACTGACTTAGGAATTAAACATGAAGCTCAAGCAACGAATTACCCCATTCCTGACTTATAATACTCAAGCGGTCGAAGCCGCCCAGTTCTATGCTGCGGTATTGCCAGACTCAAAGATCATACGGTACGTGAAAAATCCTTCGAACGATTCAATCCTCACCGTCGAATTCGAACTGTGTGGAATGAAGTTCGTCTCACTCAACGCTGGTCGAGATTGGCAGTTCACTGAGGCGCTGTCGCTCGCCATTGAGTGCGACACCCAAGACGAGATTGATAGACTATGGGAAAAACTTTTAGCCGATGGGGGCTCGGCACTCGCCTGCGGTTGGCTGAAGGACAAGTTCGGAATGTGCTGGCAAGTCTGGCCTTCTCAGATGCAATCTTGGCTGTCCAGTGATGACCCTCAAGCCCTGCAGAGGATGTTCGAGTCGTGTTGGCAAATGATAAAGCTCGACATGGCGACGCTGCAGAGAGCGTTTGATGGTGAGCAATGAAATACATCATCCTAATGTATGCCGCCGAAGGTGCATGGCCTCCCGATGAGCATAAGGCAGCTCTTGCAGAATCGATCGAGCTTTGTCACCGTTTGAACGACGAAGGCAAGTACATTTCTGCTGCGCCATTGCATCCACCGGATACCGCAAAATGCATACGCGTTCGTGACGGACAAACCCATCTGTCCGACGGACCGTTTGCCGAGACGAAAGAGCAACTCGGTGGCTACTTTCTCGTTGAGGCGATCGATCTCGATGATGCCATCGCAATCGCATCAAGAATTCCCGGTACCCGAAGAGGCACCGCTGAAATCCGACCTCTATTGCCTTTACCCGAACTATCCGTCTCACTCGGCGAATCTGACCAAGGTTGATCCAAACGTCAAAAGCAAAAACCGCAGGCTGTGCATGGAGCGTTTTGCAGGCAGCTTTTCGATGCTTCACAAATGCCTACGGAAAATTCTTCGACTTTCCGAAATAACGAATAGGTTTTTGCAGAAATGGGCTAGGAGACAATGTCGATCGTCAAAGTCAGCATTTCCGACATAGGCATCGCCCACTTGTTTCTAATGTCCCGAACCGCTTTCGTCGCCGCCATTTTTCTGTCCTCAAACACCGGCGACTCAAGGGACACCCATGCTCGAGCCAGCGTTCCGTTCTTGATTGCAGTCATCATGGGCGTGGTCGTCTGAGTTGCCATCGCACTACTTGATCCGCCGTTTGAACACGCCAGCTCTACAGTCGCCCGCACCTGCAAAGGAATCATCATGAGATTGCTTCGGCGGCCCGCCTAATATCCATCTCCATTCTCATCGAATGAATGCGCGAGCGACTAAAAAGTGTTCGCCACACAATAACGGAACGACTTTATTGATAGCCTCATGCCGACTGCCTTACAGTGTCAGATTACCTCAGAAAAGTCTTGCTCGCCGTTATCAAATCACGCCTTACTTTATCTTTGGCGTCAGCCTGGTGGATGGTCACTGGGTGATCGGTTTAACGAACCAACCGACTCAGGAGGCTTGCGCGAGCACACCGACGCATTGGTCACAGCGCGTTGACGCTCCAAAACTGAATTGAAAGAGCTTGGGCCAACGTCGCAGGGGCGAGGATGTATGTGGGCGAGCTACTTTCCGATCTACTCAGGCTTTCATACCGTGTCATCTCCCCATGCCGAAGCTTGCGCTCGAAACACCATGTTCGTCGGGGAGTTGATGACGGCATCCAGTCGCCATCAAGGTGGCGCCCACGTACTGATGGCCGATGGCGCTGTCAAACGTATCACCGACTCGATCGAGGCGGGCAACAATGGTATCGGGAGCATTATCGAAGCCGGTACCGGCCCACGGACACCAGGGTCACAGAGCCCCTATGGCCTATGGGGTAGTCTCGGTACACGAGCCGCAAAGGAAACCATCAGCGCCGATTTCTAATTCGGGGTTCGTTTTTTTCTTCTCCTTTCCTACATCCAAGCCAGTCGCAGTAGCCAGCGGTTGGCTTGGACCTGATCATCCGCAACGTCAGGTTTGTATTGCCCTGCTTGCGCCTGACGCTCGCCTTCCTTTTTAGACACGTCCAATCAGTTCGTTTTCATCGAGTTTGATATAGATCGGCTAGCAAAATCTATCTGTCCGTTGCTGCTTTGCCTCCCTTTCCATTCTATCGGTTGAGGTAGTCCTTCCAGCAGCCCTCAAACCGCGGAAACGAGCGCGCTCGAAGCCTTTGAGAAAGAAGCAGGCGGCGGCCCGAGCAAGCGCTGCGACGCCGGCATCGAAGGACCCGACCAACGCCGCTGCAGTCGAACAATAGGCACCTACGCGTCTGCTTGCTCGGCGGAACACGGGCTTGGCGGAACACGGGCCACCGAATCTTGACGAGGAAACAGGGAGCTTTCGGCGTCACCGTCTCGATTTACGGCTTCCACAATTTTTCGAAGGCGAATTTTCGGTAGGTTGGGGTATTTTCACTACTATCTACCCATAGAGTCGTCATCGTTTTATTTGGTTGTCTGATCCGTCGATGAATTCACCGAAAGCCCAGCAAACGGATTATGAGCGGTTTCTCGAGTTGTATTCGCGAGACCGTGATCGGTTGTTTGGCTACATCTTTGCCCTATTGCCTCATCAAGCAGATGCCGAGGATGTTTTTCAGCGAAGTAGTTTAGTACTCTGGAATAAGTTCTCCATTTACGATCCCGGGCGTCCTTTCTTACCCTGGGCTTGCAGTTTAGCGCACTACGAAGTTCGCAATTTTGTCCGCGCTACCAATCGAGACCGACTGCAGTTTGATGAAGAACTGTTGGAAAAACTGGCAGACACAAGATCGAACCGCATCGACAATGCCGACGAACGGCTCGAAGCACTGCGCAACTGCGTACAGGGGTTGAAACAAGCAGAGCGTGATTTGATTAACGTCGCCTACCATGGCGATAAGACGATTAAACAATATGTTGAGTCCACTGGGAGGGCGGCGCAAACGCTCTACAACCGAATCAGTTTGGTTCGCCGCAAGTTGCTGAATTGCGTGAATAGAAAACTTGCTCATCAGGAGCCGACCTTATGAATGAAACAAACCCAAACAGGTTTTCAGACGACGAGCTGAATCGACTGCTTGACGAACTTTGCAACGAAACCATCGACCAAGAAAGCCATTTTCGCTTACAGAATATCTTGAAGGCCAGCCCTGAGGCGCGTCGGCAATACCACGCACACATCGACCTGCACGCGGACTTGAGGCGGTTGCAATCTTCGGCGTGTGACTTACCAGCCGATACTGCAAAATTAATCGAGTTGATCAACAATCCCGCCTCGTGCTCAAGCGCGCAAGGTCTCGGCTACCACGTCGAGGTCCTAAAGTCAGAGCAAAAACAAATCATTCTTTGGCGCCGCGCGGCCGTCTTTGCACTCGCCGCCACGCTATTGCTGGCTGCAGGTATTTCCTGGCTACTTGTTTCACCAAACGGGTTCAACGCGGATGTAGCGTCGTTGGACTCCATCAATCCTGGTGTCACAGCCCTGTCATCTGACAATCATGCGCAACCGATGGTTCTGATGACAAACTCGGCATCCGCGAGATTTTTTGGCGAAGAAACGCCGGAAGTGAATAGCCCGGTGCAGCCGGGGCACGAATATGCGCTAACAATCGGCATGGTCGAACTCCGTTTTCCCGCAGGTGCGACGACCATCATCGAAGCACCTGCTGCGTTCGCGGTATCTTCAAGCGATCGGCTCTTGTTAACCGTCGGCACCTGCTCCGTCTATGCCCCTGAAGGTGCACAAGGCTTTAGCGTTGACACGCCGCTGGCTAACGTTGTTGACCTTGGAACTCGTTTTGTTGTTGACGTCAGCCAATCGGGAAACACATCGGTTCAGGTGGTCGAAGGCGAAGCGGACGTGTTTGCGAAAAAGACGATTGCGGGAAAGGCGGGCAACGTCGAAAAACCGATCAATCTGCGCGACCACCAGGCGAGCATGCTTAGCGCACAGGATACGGCTGTCGCCAGCGAGATCCCCTACGACGAATCAAAGTATGCACGGCGTCTTCCTGACCGTGTCATCGGATTTAGCGCAGTTGAAGACGGCGAAGGAGCCGTTGACGAATTACTATCGGTCGTTATCCAGCGCGACGGAACGGAGTATCCGTATGGAGTGGACGAATTGATTCCGGGTGAAGTGATTCACTATGACGGCCCCGGGAATGCCTTCATGACGGTCTCTACCAGAGTCGGAATCGAGACCTATATTGATGCTGCGGCCCGCGCGCGATTAACCGGACTGGATCGCAGTCTCTGCAGTGGAATCATTAATGCCGGCGGGCAAGTCCAACCGTTGACCAGTGATCCTCTTTTTTCTACGGACACGGCTTCTCACGCGGCAGGCACGCCAGGCCTCGGCGTTCGCTTTCAGCAGTCGGTAAAGAATACGGCTGGTCCAGACATCATCGTGTTTGAGTTGCAAAATATTCTGCACAGTGAACGGGGAGATCCTTTCCATGTCAGCCCGCTGAAATTTGAGTCTGGACTTCACTCGTATACGATCAGAAATTACGACATTGATACCTGCTCGCCACAGTCGCGATTCCTGTCGCCATTTTTCCTTTTCCGAGCGAAAGACGATGAAAAGGGAATCACTTCGTTGCATGGGGCGCTATCGACAGACTATTACCCGGAATTGCATGAGGTTCCGGCCAAGATCATGGCTGTTACGATCGACCTCTCGGACCTTGGATACGCGGAGGGAGTCGATGTGGATGGTTTGTTTTTCCAAGATGCCATGGACGACGTTAACTATTTCGACCCTGTACACATCGCAGGCCTTAAACCCATTCCATGATAGTTTCTCACGTGTTTAAACGACTGCTCTGCGTCTTGTTGCTGGCTGCAGCCTACTTACCGAAGGTTTCGCTTGGCGACGAACCGATCTCCGATGTCCAGATGATGTTCTTCGAATCCGAAGTGCGTCCGCTGCTAGCTGAAAAATGCTTTAGTTGCCATGGCGAGAAGAAACAGAAAGGTGAGCTTCGTTTAGATACTCGCGCCGCAATGATGGTCGGTGGTGAATCCGGCGCCGCGGTCGTTCCGGGCAAGCCTGACGAGAGCCTGTTGGTGGACGCGATCCGCTACGAATCATTTGAAATGCCGCCTACGGGTAAACTCGATGATAAGCAGATCGAAATCTTGACGAAGTGGGTTGCGATCGGTGCGCCTTGGCCCGGTAGCGATGCAAACATCACTGTCGCACCGAGGGAAACCTTTAGCGAGGAAGATCGGAACTGGTGGGCATTTCAACCGGTAAAGAAACCGACCGTTCCCGTCGCTGTAAATGTAAGATGGCCGCGCAATGCAATCGACCATTTCATACTCGACCACATGAAATCGACGGATCTTACGCCAGCACCGGAAGCTGATCGAATCGCATTGGTTCGGCGGTTGTACTACGATGTCACTGGGTTGCCGCCATCGCCCGAACAAGTCGATGCATTTGTCAACAACAAAGATGCTGGTGCATACGAGCAACTTGTCGACGAATTGTTAGACTCACATGGGTATGGTGAGCGTTCAGCACGTCAATGGCTAGACCTGGTTCGATACGCGGAATCGGATGGTTATCGCGCGGATGGTTTTCGTGCCGAAGCGTGGCGATATCGGGACTATGTCATTAAATCGTTCAATGCAGACAAGCCTTACGATCGGTTTGTTCAAGAGCAGATCGCGGGCGATGAGCTATTCCCTGGCGACCTCGACGCTAAGGTCGCGTTAGGCTACCTGCGACACTGGGTCTACGAATGGAATATTCGTGATGCGCCGGGGCAATGGAGAACCATCCTTGAGGATGTTACGGATACGACGGCAGATGTCTTCCTCGGGCTCGGGTTGCAGTGTGCAAAATGCCACAACCATAAATTTGATCCCCTGCTTCAGAAGGACTACTTCCGCTTGCAGGCGTTCTTTGCACCGATCATGCCGCAAAACTTGACGATTGCGACGGAAGGCGAACTCCAAGACTATGAAGCCAAGCGATCTGCTTGGGATGAGGCGACTGCCAAGATTCGCGAAGAGATCGCCGCCATCGAAGCTCCTTATCGAGAAAAGCTTAAGAACACGGCGATCAATCGTTTTCCCGAAGATATTCAGGCAATGACACGCAAGCCACCTGCCGAACGAACTCCCTATGAAAATCAGATCGCGTATCTAGTTTTGCGGCAGGTCGATGCGGAATATGGTGGGCTTGAGGGTGCACTGAAATCGGAAGACAAAGACCGCGTCTTGGAACTGAAGCGCGAGTTAGAAGCTCTTAAGGACGAGCAACCGAAGGCGTTGCCAATCGCGATGGGGGTCTGCGATGTTGGCGCGATCGCACCTCCAACGGCGCTTCCCAAACGGCCCGATGAAATCATCGAACCCGGTATCCCAAGCGTCCTTGATGAAAAGGCTACTGAAGTGGTGCCGATCGCTGGCTTGCCAGCTTCAACGGGCCGTCGAGCGGCACTGGCACGTTGGTTAACGCGGCCCGACAATCCGTTGTCAACACGCGTGATCGTCAACCGAGTCTGGCAGAGTCACTTCGGTCGCGGCTTGGCGGCGAACGCCAGCGACTTCGGCAAGCTCGGTGAAGCTCCTACTCACCCAGAACTTCTTGATTGGCTGACTTCCGAGTTTATCGAAGGTGGTTGGAGTCTAAAGTCACTGCATCGGTTGATTCTCAACTCGGCGACTTATCGTCAATCGACGCAGCATCCACAATACGCCGCGTATCGACAGATTGATCCGATGAATCGGCTTTATTGGCGAGGCGATACACGGAGATTGCAGGCCGAACAAATTCGCGATGCAGTACTGTTTGTGTCAGGAAAGCTCGAAGATCGTAGCAGCGGTCCCAGCGTGAACTCCGATGGCGGTGAACGGACGATCTATACGAAGGTTCTGCGTAACTCACCGGACGAGCTGCTGGACAGCTTTGACTTGCCGCTATTCTTCTCCAGTAATGCTTCACGCAATACCACAACCACACCCGTCCAGTCACTACTGCTGATCAATAGCGAGCTGATGCTGGCGCATTCGCGAAACTTGGGGCAGTCGATTGAAAAGGAAGCAAGCGACTTGCCTTCACAGGTTCAGTTGGCGTGGCGGCGAGTTTATGGTCGCTTACCAAGCAGCGATGAACTCTCACAATCACTTCGGTTTATCCAATCCCAAACCGATCGCATTTCAAAGCTTCAAGCGGGCGATGGCAATCGGATTGTAGAAACGGCGAAGCTTCCGTACCGCGATGGCCAAGCGGTTCGGATTCTTCCCGACAACGCTGACATGAAACTTGAAATCGACCACTCCGATTCGATTGAACTGTCTGATTTCACTATCGAGACCTTTTTCCAATTGCGATCAATCGATCAGGGAGCAACCGTTCGTACTATCGCCAGCAAATGGGATGGCGATCATACCAAACCGGGTTGGAGCTTTGGTGTCACAGGACACGGATCAAGGCGCAAGCCACAAACGCTGGTAGTGCAGCTAGTGGGCTTTCCGATGGATGGAAAGTTTGCTGAGCGTGCTATTTTTTCCGATCAGCACATTGAGATCGACAAGCCGTATTACGCGGCTGCTGCCATTCGACTTGCCAAAGATAGCCAGCTAGGGTCGATCACGTTTTTCCTTAAGGATTTGTCAAACGACGACGCTCCGTTGCTTACTGCCGTGATTGAGCACGATGTCACCGGTGGCTTTTCAAACCAACATTCGCTAACGATTGGGCGACTGGGTGGCAATAAAACGGCCTCGTTCGATGGACTGATCGACGACGTTCGACTGGTTTCCAAGCCCCTGACGGTTGATCAACTTTTGTACACCGCAGAGAAATCGGTACCCGATACGGTCGGTTATTGGCAATTTGAATCCGACCCCGGAGTATTGCGAAACAGCGGAGAATCAAAACTGAACATCAAGGCCAACGGCAAGTCGATTCTTCAGCTCAACCCCGCCGAGACTGCCCTGGTAGATTTCTGTCATTCGCTCCTCAATTCCAACGAGTTCTTATATGTCCATTGATCGCCGCTTGAGCGGGTTGGCCGCAAAGGGCCTGTCGCATGTTGCCGTTCCGAGGACTCGTCGCGAATTTTTAGCCAATAGTGGCGCTGGGTTTGGCGCATTGGCATTGGCTGGAATGATGTCCGGTGCCGAAGCAGCGACACGTTCGTCAACGCCGAAGCCGAACGTATCGACTGATATCACGGACAACCCGTTTGCCGCGAAGCCGCCTCATTTCGCACCGACGGCGAAGCGGGTCATCTTTTTGTTCATGGAAGGCGGCCCCAGTCACCTTGATTTGTTTGATCCAAAGCCGTTGTTGCAAGAGCTCGCAGGAAAAACGATTCCAGACAGTTTTGGCAAAGTCGTTACGGCATTTGGTGAAACAAAATCGCCGCTACTCGCTTCCAAGCGCAAGTGGAAACAACACGGCGAATGCGGCACGTGGGTGTCGGACTGGATGCCGCACACGGCTAACTTCGTCGATGACATGGCAGTGATTCGTTCCTGCGTCGCCGACGGAATCAACCATTCGGCTGGCGTTTGCCAAATGAACACTTGCTCAATTCTGAGTGGGCGTCCGTCTCTAGGAAGCTGGGTTAGTTATGGCCTTGGCACCGAGAACCAGGATTTGCCGGCGTTCGTCGTCATGCAGGACAACGGGGCGTCGGTTGTTAATGGACCGCGAAACTGGGGACCTGGGTTCATGCCTGCTGTCTACCAGGGCATCCGCTTTCGCGAAGGCAAACATCCGATTCCACACCTCCAATCTCCCGAAGGTATCGAAGATTCGCAACAGATTGCCAAGCTCGATTTCATTCATTCACTTAATCATGGCTTTGCCGATAAGCATCCTGAACAATCAGAATTGGAAGCAAGAATCGCGAGCTATGAACTCGCATTTCGCATGCAAGCCGACGCACCCGAAGTTATCGACATGTCGCTTGAATCATCGGAGACCTTAGCGATGTACGGCATCGGTACTCGCGAAACCGACGCCTACGGGCGACTTTGTTTGTTGGCGCGCCGCATGGCCGAGCGCGGTGTGCGGTTCATTCAACTCTACAGCGGTTCGGGTAGCAAATGGGACTCGCATGCGGACATCGAGATGAACCACTCGAACCTTTGTCGTTCGGTGGACCAGCCGATTGCCGCACTGTTAAAAGATCTTAAACAGCGAGGGATGTTGGATGAAACACTGGTCGTGTGGGGTGGCGAGTTTGGACGGACGCCGATGTCAGAGCGTGGAAACGGACGCGACCACAACCCAACGGGCTTTTCCATGTGGATGGCGGGCGGTGGCGTTCGCGGAGGTCAAGTGATTGGGGAAACGGACGATTTGGGGCTGCATGCTGTCATCGATAAGGTCCATGTTCATGATCTCCATGCATCCATTCTGCATTTGCTTGGCCTAAGCAACATGGAGTTGACCTATAACCATAAAGGACGCCCTGAGCGGCCCACAGTCAATGAAGGCGCATTTGTCAAAGCGCTGACGCGAGGTTATATTTCTTGAGCTTGATCGACATGCGGCGACAAACAGGTCTTCATCGCCTCCTATGCTGCATGGCGTTATAAACCCAAGGTCAGTGCGCTGAGCGTTCACAGAGTGTCCAAAACACCAAGCGGTCTTGGGGCCTATCGCGATAAACCCGTTGTCCCTTGATTCGCGCGAAAAAGGAGACCAAACGCAAGGTATTCACGTCACTTCCGCCAAATCGGCGGAACGGCGTTGACGAAAGGCATCAAGCTGCATATCGTAGATCGACGATGCACTATTTAGTGGCGGCAAGCGATCCAGTTTCTTAAGGCGGCAATCGATGGTCCGAACCAAGGCAGAGTCGCAAAAGTGCTGCACCAC
>JANOBM010000207.1:0-6236 GCA_031411655.1 Planctomycetaceae bacterium | reverse complement strand
CCGAACGAGAACTCTGTGTTAACTCTGGAGGCCCCCGAAAAGAGAGAGTCAGAGAGTTCGGGACCGATTTTCCCCACCGGCGGGTGCAACCATGAAGGTTGCGTTCGAGAGTCGGAAATCTCTCTGCAAACAGAGAGCGCGGCCGTTTGGGGTGGCGATCGGCGAAAAGCGTTGGAAACCCGCGAAAAACTGGGTAGAAACGAAAAACGCCCGGCAGTCGCTCTCTCGACGCCGGGCGTTAAGTCTTTTGGTCGCCAAAGTTAGAACTTTGACGAAAGCTCCCCCGGCTGGACTCGAACCAGCGACAAGCGGATTAACAGTCCGCTGCTCTACCAACTGAGCTACAAGGGATTATGTGCGAGGATTGTCATCGATCGCTCGCATAGCGTAACTTTAGTGACCTCCTTTCCTTCTTGCAAGTTGGGCTTTGTATTTGCCCTTCATGCCGTTGAATTAGTCTATTCCGGCGTGATTACGCACTGTCGGACGGCCGTGACGGTGGTACGGTTCGCAATAGAAATAAGTTTCACGCGGTTTCCTCCTTTCTTTGCGGTTGCGGAAGTGCCTACCTGCCGATTACATTCTTAGCCTTCGCGACCATTGCGATTCCGTAATCGCGTGCGCCGTTCGTTTCCACCCTCCGAACCGGAGTCGAATTCAATCATGCATCTGGAGAAAAGATGGTTAAGTTAGTGGTTCGTGACCGTGAGTCGATTCAAGAAGCTGTTCGCCGATTCCGCAAGCTGGTGGAGCGTAGCGGGATCAAAAAAGAAATGCGCCGTCGGGAATATTACGAAAAACCCAGCGAAACGAAGCGTCGATCACGGTTGCGTGCTGAACGTCGCGGACGTCGGTCGCGGCTACTGTCAGTGTAGTATTTGTGCCGATAGAACTACTGGATATTTAAAGCCCCGTGAGATTACACGGGTGTACCAAAAAAGATGTTAAAAGGCTGCGCCGCGTGGCAGTCGCGTCGGTACTTCGGGCGTTTAGCTCAGTTGGTTAGAGCATCTCGTTTACACCGAGAGGGTCGGGGGTTCGAGTCCCTCAATGCCCATGATAGGGGGAAAGCCACCCTGAGACAGAAGACGACAGATCGCGTCAAAGCCCACCAACCGCCGGGCTTTTTTCGTTTCAGTCGGTCGGTCGTCGACTGTGCCTTTAGACTGGATTGCTCCTTCGCGTCATCGCTTTGGGCTAACTTTTCCCGGTCCCAGGCGATTGATTGCTGGCTGCCGATCGCTTGATCGCTTGCCTTCTCGCCTAATCGGTCGCAAGTGCGGCGGCCAACTGTTCATAGGTGCGACGACTGTCTTGTGACTTGCCCCGACTGTCTAAAGCGATCTGATAAAGGTGCTGTCCACACTTCGTCGGATAATGCCCGGTAACGCAAGCTCTGCAAAGGCTCTCCTCGGGCAACCCGATCGCCCGCGATAACGCCTGGACCGGCAGGTAACGCAGCGAATCAGCTCCTAAATCATCGGCAAGTTGCTGTTGAGCTTGATCGGTCAGTAAGCCGTCTGGAAAGTACTTTGGCGCGATCAATTGATCTACCGTGCTCATATCGATCCCGTAAAAGCATGGCGCGATAATCGGCGGGCACGCGACACGGACATGGATCTCTCTCGCGCCACCAACTTCACGAATGCGGTTGAGAAGCACACCCATCGTAGTGCTACGCACGATGGAATCCTCGACCAAAATCACTCGCTTTCCCTCCAACACATCACGAAGCGGCGTGTATTTCGTCTCAGCCTTTGCTTTTCTGGCACCGCCCGATTCGATGAATGTTCGCCCGGCGTAACGGTTCCTAATCAATCCTTCACGACTCGGAATTCCCAATTCAAAGGCCATCGCGTCCGCAGCAGCTTTACTAGTATCAGGAACAGGAACGACAATCGTGTCCGAACGATCGAAATTGAACCGCGTGTCGGCTCGTTCGGCCTTGGCTAATTCCTCGCCCAATCGCGTACGGCTTAGATAAACGCTGCGATCGTCGAGAGTACTGGCGACGTTCGCAAAGTAGATCCACTCAAAGAAACAGTGCGCAGGCTTCTGCTCATCGGCAAAACGCTCCATTCGGAAACCGCGTTCGGGATCGATAAGGATTGCATGACCAGGTTGAAGCGAGTGGATTTGTTCCGATTTGAAACCGAGATTGAGCAATGCGACGCTCTCGCTCGCAGCCGCAAACAATGGCCCCTCGTTGACGTAACACATCGGCTTGATTCCCAACGGGTCACGCGCGATTAGCATTTCACCTTCGGCCGTTAACAGTGCGAGGCTATAAGCGCCATCAAACCTCCGAGTTGCCTCGCGAATCACATCGATCCAATCCAATCGTTCTCGCGATTCACTCAGAATTCGCCCGATTTCATGGAGGATGATCTCAGTATCGGTGTCAAGCGCCAGATGGTGATCCCCGTCGGTCAACAACTGTTCTTTAAGGATGCTGTAGTTAGCAAGTTGGCCGTTGAAACAGAAACTAAACCATTTTCGCTTATGGATGTGCCTGCGTTCAAAAGGCTGAGCGTAGCTGCGGTCGTCCTTGCCACAGGTGGCGTAGCGAACATGTCCGATCGCTGCACAACCAGCGAGGTTTCGCATGATCGCTTCAGTTTTTGCTCGATGGTTGAGGCGAAAAACTTCCGTAACGGTCCCGACATCACGCAGCGTTTTGAGTAACTTTGGGCGATTCGGGTCAAATGTCGACATTCCTGCGGCCAATTGCCCTCGATTTTGAATATCCAGAAGCATACGGGGCAGGAGCCGTGAGATTTGCCTTGGCCCACTTTCGGTACAAACCGGGCTTCTTCCCCGGCCGGACAAGTGGTAGATCGCGGCGACGCCACATTCGTGATGTAATTCACTCATACTTGCCGGAACCTAGAGCAAATGCTCGATGAAATCTGGGAGGAAAATCGTTCAGGAGAATCCGTTCAACCGATAACGTCTGCGTGAGCCTTCACTGGACAGATGTTAGCGCTGACGTGGCAGCCCGGTCTGCGACAATCGTTGACGATGTCGTATCGGGAACCACCTCAGTTTATCGCAGGGTTGCCTGGCCGCAATTCGACAAGTTTCCAATCCGGACACAATCAAGCACAATAGCGGCCCGCCGTGGCGGCAATACCGGAGCGCCACGAACTGTTTTACGTATTTCCTTTTTTTGTTTTTTTCGTAAATCTCCATGACTTCGTCATTCACACCCGCTCTTGTGGACCCGCGTCGGCTGGAAGTAATCAAGTCGACTGAAGCTGTCGTCGTCAAAGTGGGGACCCGGGTTTTGACTGGGCCCGACGCGCGACTGGATTTAAAACGCATTGAAACGCTCAGCGACCAACTATGTCGGATCGCCGATACGGGGCGTCAAACGATCATGGTCAGCAGCGGTGCGGTTGGGGCCGGGGTCGGCAAGTTAGGGCTTGCTGCGCGACCGACAGGCCTAGCACAGCTTCAAGCGGTCGCCGCGATCGGGCAAACGGATCTGATCCAGGCGTATGAAGTCTCTCTGGCAAAACGAGGGCGACACGCAGCACAGGTGTTATTGACTGCATCCGATTTGCGCCGACGTAGCGGGTACTTGCATGTTCGCAACGCCTTATCACAGATCCATGCTTTCGGCGCGATTGCGGTCATCAACGAAAACGATAGCGTTGCAGTGGGAGAGCTGATGACGACGTTTGGAGATAATGATCGATTGGCGGCCAACGTTGCTGGATTGATGACTCATGCGTTGCTAGTGATTCTGTCTGATGTGGAGGGACTATACGACGGTCCACCGAGCGCTACTGGCAGTAAGCGAATCGACATTGTTCCCGAACTCAATGATGCGATTTTTGCACTAGCGCAGGATCACAAATCCAACACCAGCAAAGGGGGCATGGCGAGCAAACTGCGAGCGGCGGAGACAGCAACGTCATACGGCCACCCGACCATCATCGCGCCGGGTCGCGATGATACGGTACTAGACCGGATCATTGCCGGCTACGATGTGGGCACGCTTTTTCTTCCACCAACTAATCCCATCCGCGGTCGACGAAGGTGGATCGGATCAGCAGCTCACGTTGAAGGAAAGCTTTCGCTAGACGACGGCGCCGTTCGTGCGGTCGAACAAAACGCAAGCAGCTTGTTGGCGATTGGCATCAAGCAGGTGACAGGCGAGTTCACTCGTGGCGCGGTGGTATCGCTCTGCGATTCATCAGGCCGAGAAGTTGCGAGAGGCTTGACCAACTACCCATCCAATGAAGTTTCATTGATCTTGGGTTTATCGAGCGAAAAGATTCCGTCGGTGCTTGGGCACCGCCCCTACGAAGTTGTCGTTCATCGCGACAACTTGGTTTTAATCTCACAATAAGAACCTGTCCGAAAACCGAAGAGACCCACGGCTAGCGCCAAAGCGGCTAATGGTTCTCAGATAGGTTCTATGTTCGCGACTTAAGCATTACTCTTCGAGTGAACGAAGCGCACTAGTCGCGATCACGTGAGGCGTGTCTAGTCCAGTGGCATAGCCGGCCTGGCCAGTGACGTTAATGAATTGATTCAAGTAACGCCTCAGATTCACTCCCGGAGCCGGACTAACGTAAAACACGGTACGTCCCTGTTTATCGGTTAGTGCAAAGGGTGGACTGTCTGGACGGCTTGAAAACACCTGGACCAAGTAGCCCGAGATTTGTTCAGACCCGCTGGATGCCGAGACAGGTGGAGAGGGAACGCCGAGTGATTGAACCGGCGCCGGATACCCCAAGGGGCTGTCGCTTGAAATCACACCGGTTGTTACCGGTTGACCGCTGGCCGAACTTGCATCTCGCCTCCGGGCAATTTGTTGATACTGCTGAGCACGCTGTGTGAGCATCGCCGCTCGCTGGCGTTCATCTTCGGAGGATGACGTGCGCGAATGCATCGCTGTCGCGATGAGTACTGGTTCGACTTCAATCGCTGATGCGGATCGGGACATCAAACGTGACAACTCAACTTGCAGCGCATCGACGTTTTGACTATTCGGCGGAAGCATACCTGCGTAATTGCTTGAAGTCCGCACGACATTGCTAACCGGCATGACCTGTGAATGGATTACCACTTGGCTTTGTTCGACTGCGAGTCGGTCGGAATCGCGACTGGACTGCGTTGGTGTCACTCGGCCGGTGTTCCGGCGGTCAAATGAATCGACGGACTCGTCAGCCGAAGGTTGGCTACGTATTGCAGCAGTTTGGCCAATCGATCGAATAGCAGGCAGCGATGTGATTGAAACAAGAGGCGCTTCATAAGCGCGGGCAACCTGCAATTCATTGTCTGCGCTGGTTTCCTCTCGGCTCAGGTTATTTCCCATTGAATTTGACTTCAATCCGGAACCTACCATTCGATTCATTTCACCTTGGTCGTGGATCGGCGTGGGCAGTGGTATTAGCCCATCCGACTTTTCTCCACGGATGGATTCGCGGCGAGTGCCCGGTAGCACCGATGCGACCTTGGGTGTATCAGCGATGTAGTCATCGCCGTACTCCTCGGAATGCCTGTCGGTCTCTTCATCGCCGTACGACTTGGCATCACTTGGCGCTGGTTCGGGCGCGAGGGTCGGCTGCCCAATTGCAACTTCCAAACTAGATTGGGGACGTTCGCGGAGCAACATTTCAGGATTTTCTACGACTTGGTCCTTGTGAACCCAGCGAAATTCGCCTGGCGGAGGAACGATCCGAAACCAAAGCTTCGGACCGTCTGGACCTTCCCGTTGAGCGCGACCTAAAATGGCAACCTCTTCTCCTTTGGCGAGTTGAACCTGCCAAAGGTATTTGTTTGCTTTACCAAGGTGCGTTCCGATCCATGCGAGCGAATTGTCTTCGGTAACGATGCCGAAGTCCTGACTTGGCGATAATTTGATAACATCCGCAGGCAACCAGCAAAAACTGCCATCAGGAGGCCGAATCCCGAGCCAACCATCTTCCGTTTCAACATACACTTCTAACGCTTGCCCGTGCCTCAGCGGATCGGTGCGGTAATATTCGCCGCCTGGTCCACATCGCGCGGTAACACCTTCATGGTCGACATAAACCATGTAGGGTTGCGATCCGTCTTGGGCGAAGGCGGGTGAAAGGGTGTGATTGCCGCCAACCACGACGGTGGCGAACGCGATGAACGCGATCGATAGACGGATTGGCCTAGTCAGGCTAACGATTCCGAACATGTTGCTTTCAAGTCGCCACGAGGAACTTGCCATACGAAGGTGCTGGCGCAACCTT
>JANOBM010000206.1:0-18273 GCA_031411655.1 Planctomycetaceae bacterium | reverse complement strand
ATTCTCGGCGAGTACTGACACCGATGCCGATGAAAGGCCTTGGGGAAATTTTACGTTTACGCGGTGGGAGCTGCGAGAATCCGACTCTGGTATGAGAAGTTCTTGGCTAGGAGTCGAAGTTCCATCCGGCCCCAGGAAGGTGAGCGAGGTCTTCTCCCCTCTGCGTACCGCGAGTGGGTACGGACAGGTAACGATCGGGAAATCGCCGATCCGCAAGTGGTAGGCGCCGCCAGCCGCATACCGACTGTCACGGATTTCCAACCAAACGTCGCCGGAGTCGACGAAATGATGACTGAATCGACACTCAGGACCAGTGGTATCGTCGTCGATCAGTTTTAAGGTTTGCCCCTTTGCGTCAAACAAACGAACCAGCGGGTCCATGTTTGAACGGATCGCCTGAGTGTGCACTTCGAACGCAACTCGTTGGCCCGCGGAAACCGTGAAACGATAGAAGTCACTTTGTGATCCATCGCTTTTGCCATCGATGGCATTGAGTGTTGATACGACTTGAGCCGTATCTCGCGAATGATTCGCCGCATTGTCGACGATGGCGGGTAAGTCGTCGACTAAGATGACTTGCTGCGATTGCGGCCCTGTGTGGGTAGCAAGCCATAGACCGAGCGGGCCGAGGGGTGCGTCGCTTGGTAAGGCAAAATCCACTATCGCTTGGTGCGGTTCGACAGTTTTCGATTGAATCAATGCTGCAGGATTGCTGGCAACGATACGAACTGGATCTTTGAGTTCGCTACCAAGCAACGTTAATGTCGTCGTTTTACCTGGCATGACGGAAGCAGGTTGTAATGAACTGATCGTCGACTGCGCTTCGGAGCGCGCGGCCAGCAATAGCAGCGCGCACACGGCGGTCTTGAACATTCGACTAGGCATAAGGACACCTTAACGAGTCGTTAACACAATCCGGCGATAGGCTCGCCATGATAAATGGGGTGGGGACGATCTTGGGCATCATTCCAAACGGCCGTGGAAGGAATCCCAAGAGCGTTATAGATGGTAGCGGCAAAGTTCTCAGGTTTAACAGGTTGTTCGGAAGGATACGCACCGTGGGCATCTGTCTTTCCGATCACGGTGCCACCACGAATGCCGCCACCGGCAAGCAGTACGGATTGTGCCGCACCCCAGTGGTCACGACCGGGAAGCTTATAGCTTTGTTGAAGCAGACTGATTTTCGGTGTGCGTCCAAATTCGCTTGCGACCACGACCAAGGTTTCGTCAAGCTGTCCACTCGAATTGAGGTCATCCAGCAAAGCTGACAGCGCACGATCAGTCGGCGGCAACAATCGATCTTTGAGGTGAGGAAACGCATTGCCATGGGTATCCCAGGATTCGTCATTACCAAGGTTGACCTGGACAAGATTCACACCGGCTTCAACAAGGTTTTTCGCCATCATTAGCGACCAACCAAATGAGTTGCGTCCGTACCGATCGATGGTTTTATCGTCCGCTTGTTTGACGTTGAGTGCGCGATGAACGGAGGGCTTCGTCAATAGCGAAACGGCGCTTTGTCGTAGTTGGTCGAACTGGGCCGTGTGGGAAAATCTCATCAGGTTTTCTTGTTGCCGTTGAAGAGTTTCCAGCAATTGCAATCGTCCCGAGATTTCGCGAAGCCCAAGCCCTTCAGGTAGGGTTAGCTGTGGCGCTTGGAAGATTCGTTCATCAGGTTTTCCTCGTTGTTCGTGATCAAAGCTGAATTCGGGGAAGGCTCCGTAGGAGGACGCGTGAAATGGCGATGCATCGATCAACCAGGGATCATTGCTGATGCCCATTTCGCCTGCATCTTGGCCGGGGATGACGCGGCCGGTCGAATGCACCAATCGTTCAGGTAAAATAACCGCGGGGGGCAAGTTGTTTCGGCTGGTCGTCGCGTGCCCAATCATCGCGGCGATCGATGCATGATTCGATCGTTTGGGAACATTGGGATCAAAACCGATGGGTAACGCAGAGCGTCCGGTCAACAGGATATGGTGGGCCGCGGAGTGATCGTTAGAACCATGGGTTAAAGAGCGGCAAAGTGCCCAGAGTTCGCTTCGTTCGGCGAGCATGGGCAAGTGTTCGCAGATTTGAAGACCGGGAGTGCGCGTAGCGATTGGCTTGAAGTCGCCTCGGATGCTTTCGGGTGCATCCGGCTTCATGTCGAATGATTCATGCTGTGCCAGGCCGCCGGATAGAAAAACGAAGATGCAGGATTTCGCTTTGCCATGCATCAATGAGCCGTCAGCGGCGTCCGCCTGTCGCAACCCCGTCAAGTGATTCAAGCCCAAGCCGAGGATTCCAATGGCGCCAATTTGCAACGCGTCACGACGAGGGAGGCATGCGTGTGTCCAAGGCGTTGCACCCGTGTTCGGTCGAGCGGCTTTCATGCCGAGCGTCCTGTGTACAAAGGTGAAATGACATTGCCATTGAGCAAGTGGTGGGGACGCTTAATGGGGTCGATGATGGTTTCATCGTGCTCTACACCAAGTGCGTTGAAAATCGTTGAGCAGATGTCCGCAGGAGACCAGGATGTCGTGATGGGATACGCAGCTTGGGCATCGGTTTGCCCGATGACTTGGCCTCCCTGGACACCTGCTCCAGCAAACAGGCCAGAGTAAGCGTGAGCCCAATGGTCACGCCCGGGAATCGTTTGCCCCGGCAACGTCGATATTTTGGGAGTTCGTCCAAATTCTCCCATGACGATCACAAGAGTCTGATCGAGCAGTCCCGATTGCAACAGATCATCCGTGAGCGCGGCCAGTCCCTGGTCAAGCTGAGGCAACAAAGTATTCTTCAGTCGGCCCCAATTGTCGACGTGTGTGTCCCAGGTTTGAACGATTCCCATCGTGGCTTGAACGATCGGTACGCCGGCTTCGATCAAACGTTTGGACAGCAGCAGCGATTGGCCGAACTGGTTACGTCCGTATCGCTCTCGAACCTCATCGGACTCGCGTTGAATGTTGAAAGCGTCGACCATTCGACCTGACGTAAGCAATTTAATAGCGATAGCCTGTTGATCACGAAAGTCCTTTGCATCATTGGAAAGTGATGCGTTGCGATCTCGATTGAGCGTATCGAGCAACTCACGGCGAGAAACCAGTCGCCCAGGCGTCATGTCGTCTCGCATGCTCAGCGCTTGCATCCGAAAACCCGGGTCGTTCGGGTCACCTTGGATCTGCCAGGGGTCATGCTTTGAACCCAGAAAGCCGGCATGCTGACCCGGCCACGTGAGCGGTCCTTCGATCAGGTAATTCGGAAGTGAAACGCCGCTAGGGACGCCATCTTGTCTCGGGCGAATGAAATCCAAGGCTGCTGCAAAGTTAGGAAAATCACTGCGTGACTCGACGCGATCAAGGTCCGAACCGCCGCGAGGCAGCGGCGTCGGTCGGCCTGTCAACGCGACGTGGGTGGCCAAAAGGTGATTGTGCTCTTGGTGGGCGAGCGTGCGCACCATCGCCCAGCGGTCGGTGCGCTTCGCCAACTGAGGCAGGTGCTCGCAAACGATGACCCCGGGGATCGTCGTATTGATCGGCGCGAACTCACCTCGAACTTCGGCGGGGGATTGTGGCTTGGGGTCAAGCGTATCCAATTGACTTGGTCCGCCGCTAAGCAGAACAATCAAAACAGACTTTGCCTTGCCTTTGCCGGGCAACTTTGACTCACTGGCCTGCAATCCTTGCCAGGGGATGGCAGCTCCGAAAACGCCCGCGATGCCTGCGCGCAATAACCCACGACGGTCGACATAGAAGTTGGGTTCGAGCATCGGCGCTCCGATAGGTAGGGCGTTAGGCGGGACCTCCGTTTTAGACCAACGGGAGCAAGAAAGCAACGCTGTAGCCCGACTAAGGGGGTTTTAGATGACTTCGGTGCAAACCGTCCCCGGAGCGATTGGATGCCAATTGGGAGTGCTTGTAGGCAAGTGAATCGCAACTTCTGCTACGATGGTGTCTCCCGCCTGCTTGCTTATCCCACCCAATGCCCATGTATCGGAACCCCGGCCATGCTCACCCTGAATCAACGAGGACCGAATCTTTGCGATGGGGTAACAAGGCGAGAATGGATGCGCATTGGTGGCTTGAGTGCTTTGGGCCTAAGTCTTCCGCAGTTGCTGCAAGGTCGTGCGGGCGACGCGATGGCCGGTCAGACGTCGGCAGGCTCGTCGTTTGGTAAAGCCAAGTCTTGCATTGTTCTGTTCATGCTGGGTGGCCCGCCGCAGCACGAAACCTGGGACCCCAAGCCCGACGCGCCCAGCGAGATTCGAGGCGACTTCGGTGTGATCTCCACGGCGACACCGGGCTTGCATGTCGGCGAGTTGATGCCGCTTACAGCAAAGCTGACCGATCGCATTGCAGTACTTCGTGCCATGGCAACCGACGATAATGCACATTCATCGAGCGGTTATTGGATGCTTACCGGCTATCCCCATTCGCCAAAAAATCAAGAGAACGCATTGGCCGGCGCCCCGAACGATTGGCCGAGCATGGCTTCCGTGGTGCGGCATCTCAAAGGCGATACCACAAGCCTTCCAGGAGCCGTACGGCTTCCTGAGGAAATCTGGAACACGGGCGGCATCGTTTGGCCGGGACAAAATGCTGGCTGGCTCGGTAACCACGCCGATCCCTGGTTGGTCACCTGCGATCCGAACAAAACGGATTTTCGAGTTCCTGCAATCTCCCTTCCTGCGGAAATCACGGCGGGACGATTGATCGAGCGGCGTGCACTCCAATTGGCGATGAATCAAAAGTTCGATTCGCTCCAAGCCAACATGCCCATCAAGCGATGGTCGAGTTGGCAGAACAAAGCGATTGACCTGTTGAGAACCTCTGACGCGCAGAAAGCCTTCGCCATTGAAAGCGAGCCGGACGCGATTCGCGAACGGTACGGAAGGAATCGATTCGGTCAAAGCGTGTTGTTGGCGCGCCGCTTGGTAGAGTCCGGAGTTTCGCTGGTTCAAGTCAACTGGACGCGATGGGAGACCGATGACAGCGTGGCACCGGCTTGGGACACCCATGCAAAGCATGCGGAGAAACTAAAAACTTCCTTGATGCCTCCTATGGATCAGGCGTACTCCGCTTTACTAGAAGATTTATCACAACGCGGCATGCTAGAAGAAACGTTGGTGGTTTGGATGGGCGAGTTCGGGCGGTCGCCCAAGATCAATGCCGCTGGGGGCCGTGATCACTGGGGCCATGTTTTCTCTTCAGCGCTTGCCGGGGGCGGTATTCAAGGAGGAGCGGTGCATGGCCAGTCCGACCGGCAGGGCGCCTTTCCGCTCGACGGGCGAGTCGAACCGCAAGATCTCACCGCAACCGTCTATCATTGCCTCGGTTTCACCCCGGACACCGAGCTTCGCGATCGATTTGGCCGGCCGTTGGCCATTAGCAAAGGCCATCCGATTAGCTCGATTATTTAGGGTTCAATCGCGCATTGACCGGAGCCGAGCACCGGAACTGATCACCGGAACTGATGACCTGAGCTGTTGACCTGAGCTGTTGACCTAAGCTGTTGACGGCATTGGACCTGGGCATCGGTACTCGTTGCCGAAGGGAAAGTGCGCAGCAGCAATCCAAGCGGCTGGTAGCAGTGGCTTGGTTCGCAGTGGCTTGATTCAATTGGCGCGGGCAAGGTTATCGCGGCCAAGGTTATCGCGGCCAAGGTTATCGCAAGGCGTAGCGACGTTATCTCAACAGGCCTTCGCGATCCACTTGCCAGACCATCCGTTCCCGTACGTCCAGCGCGGTAAGAAAACCGCCCCCATAACAGTAGGTGTCGATGCAAATGAGATGCCCCAAATCAAGGACTTCGCCGTTTTGATTCGCGGTGTGACCGACGATGGCCTGAACGCCGGATACGTGAGGATCGGGGATGCCTCCACGCAATGAATGCCAACGTAACATGTCTGCGGGTTGGTCTTCGAAGGGCAAGAAGGGATCGTATGCCGCGTGAGAAAAGAAAAAACCATCCTCGTGGTAAAAGGGTACCAAGGAGTCGAGAAACTCTCGGTGCTCCTTCGTCAGGAAATTGAGATCTCCATCGAACCCATAACTTTCTAACGTTTCGACGCCGCCGAATCGGAGCCAATCCTGGTAGGGCTGTTCGCCGCGGAGCACCATGAGCATCATTTCCTCGTGATTTCCCAGCAACGGAATGAGCTTGGTTCGACCGCTGAGGTCGATCAAGATGTCGATCACGCCTCGTGAATCAGGGCCACGATCGACATAGTCACCAAGGGTGACAATTGTGTCGGTGGGCTGCGGATCGATGGCGATGAGCAGCGACTTTAGCGCGACGCTGCATCCGTGGATATCGCCAATCGCAATTAACCGGTTCGTCACGACAGTTTACTTTGGGAAAATCAACCGACTTGGGAGCGCGTACTATGCCATGACTGGCGGTACATCGCTACGTTAAAAGTGGGTAAGGATTGCGATGAGGGTGGGGCGGTCGAACAGAACTTCACGAGGGAACATCAGAAACTTCTGCGTTGGCGTACTTTCGGCTTCTAACCGATTTTCCGCAACACCCGTCTCTTGGCGGTGAAAGACGGCATGTCTGGGTAGAATTTGCTTTTATCCGCCTAGCGAGTTCGATTAAGGGTTCTTATTTTAAGCATAAGCGTTGAAAAAGTGGTTGGGCTTGGCGAGAATGAATGAAGGGGTCTGCTCGAAGCGGTCTCGAAGCCGTGAAGTGGGTTCCTCTGGCAGGGGGGATGCCGGTGGCGTCGTATTTTGGCGGTTCCCCTTTTGGCCCTGGATTCAAACAAAGCTTGGCCCTGGATTGAAACAAACCGCAACGTTTTTCAAGTACAGTATGGTTGAGAGTTGTCTTGTGTCGATTTTAGATGTGCGATACGAGGGTTGGTTGACTTGACGGTTGGGGGAGCATGTGTCCCACTGTGGACGGCATGGCGTGCCTTCGGTCCCTGATGTTATTTGGAGAGACAAGATGGATGGCGTTGTATCGGATGATGCGGCTTTTCACGGCGGCGTCGTCGCTCCATCTGGCCTGCCTACCGAAGAGGTAACGCTTCGAGTCCCCGCTGCCCCCTTGCGTCCGCAGCCCAATGCTTCTGCCGAGGTGGACGCCTGGGATGAAGAAGAGCTTGAGGACGATGGCGGTTGGTTTGGTGATGAGTCGGCGGCATTTGTTGGGAGTCTCTTGGTTCACCTCGGCATCATTGTGATGCTTGGGGTGACTCCCATGTTGAGCAAGGTCGACCCGGAAGCCATTGTGATTGTGTCGCCTCCCCAATTGGAGCAATTGGAAAAAATTCACGTCGTCGATGATGTGACTTATAGCGAGTCGCCTCAGGATCAGGTTGGCGCCGCAAGCATCGGTGACTTTGCAATGGCTGAGGCTTCGGCAGAAATGTTCTCCGAAATGGCCGAGATTCCAAGTCCCGTTCAAATCGAGCCAGACGTGCGGGGCGATATTCTGGTCAATAACCTCTTCACCCAGCCCGTTGCGCCTCTGGACAAACTGAAGGCTCAAAAGGGCAAAGTGGGCGAGGGAACCCAAGGGGCGGCTGGCGCCGTGGACCGGCTTACCTTTGAAATTCTACAATCGCTTGAAGAACGTCCTACCTTGGTCGTATGGCTGTTCGACCAGAGCGGTTCGCTTCATCGTCAGCGAGCGGAGATTCGAGAACGATTCGATACGATTTATAAAGAGCTTGGGATTGTCGAGCAAAGCGGTGGCAGCGCGTTTGGGAAGAAGTCAAATAATGAAATTCCTTTACTGACGTCGATCGTGGGTTTCGGGCAGGAAGTCAAGCTTTATACCGAGGAACCCGTTTCCGAAATCGAAGAAATCAAATCGATTGTCGACTCGATTCCGATAGACACATCCGGAGTCGAAAAGGCGTTCACGGCGATCGAACTCGCTGCTGATCGGTATGTAACCCTACGAAAAAGTCGTGGTGGCAATGGTCCTCAGCGAAATGTGCTGCTTGTGGTGGTGACCGATGAACGAGGCGACGATATCGATCGCCTCGAGCCCGCTGCGGAAATTTGTCGCCGATGGGGAATGCCGGTCTACGTGATCGGCGTGCCCGCACCGTTTGGGCGAGAGCATACCTTCGTCAAATACGTCGATCCTGATCCCAAGTTCGACCAGTCGCCGCAATGGGCGGAGGTCGATCAGGGCCCCGAAACGATCATGCCCGAAAGTGTTCGTGTCGGTTTTTCAGCCAACTTCCAGGATGAACCGGTCATCGATTCAGGCTTTGGACCCTATGGCTTGACCCGTTTGTGCTACGAAACCGGTGGGATTTACTTCACGGTTCACCCGAACCGAAACGTTAATCGAGAAGTGCAGAGCGGAGAAATCGAACCATTCTCCGCTGACCTGAAGTACTTCTTCGACCCTGCCATCATGGCAAGGTACCGGCCAGACTACGTTGCTCCAAGCGATTACAAAGATAAAGTCAAAAAGAGTCCGTTGCGGTCGGCGCTTGTAGCCGCGGCGATGCAGGTTGCTCCGACGCTGGAGCGTCCGCAAACTCGATTCGTTAAACGTGATGAAGCCAGCCTCGTCGGTGACCTTACCCGCGCCCAGCAAGATGCCGCCAAGTTGGAACCATCGCTCATTCGGCTCGCCGCCATTCTCGAACCCGGCATGGCAGGGCGTGATGAAGAGACCACGCCGCGTTGGAAAGCCGGCTTTGACTTAGCCTACGGTCGAGTTTTGGCGCAAAAAGTTCGCACCGAGACCTACAACGCAATGCTTGCCAAGCTCAAGCGAGGAATCGTTTTTGAAGATGCCAAGAACAACACGTGGATGCTTGTCCCTGCCGAAGATATTAGCGTCGGCAGTAAGTGGGAACGGGAAGCAGAATTGGCTAAACAACTGTTGACCACGGTGGCTGATGAGCACAAGGGAACGCCGTGGGGCTTGCTCGCATCCGAAGAACTGAAGACTCCGATTGGCTGGAAATGGAGCGAGGAATTTACTGATCTCGATCCGCCAAGGCCGGCCGGTCCAGGCAACAACAATCCCAATCCGCCGCCAAGTGACGATCAGAAACGGATGCTCCAAAAGGCACCCAAACGACCGGTCCCTAAGCTCTAACCGAGTAGTGGTTCGTAAACACTTAAATCGTGCGTAGTCACGTTCGCCAGAACGTGGGAATCCCCCATCTGTGAGTGTGGATACCCAAAACTTAAATCTGGCGAGGCACCAGTGTTTCAACCAATCTGATTATCAGGGTTGGCAGGAATAGGTACGACGGACTTCCAGTCCGTCGTTGACGATGTTTTCCGAGGGACTAGAATTCCGTCGTACCCTCCGATGAAACGTTGACGAGGCGTTAGGTCGCGCGGTTTAAAGCGTCGCCTTGTGGGCGTAAGCCGTTCGGCAACGTTATTTCATCACCTTTTCAATCGCGGCGACAACGTCCGCGAGTGGACGAAAGTTGCCGTGTCGGTGCCCTTGGGCAATTTCCAGGGGTGTCCAACCAAATCGGTTTTCGCGGTTCCATAAGTCAATCCTTGCTCCCTGTTCGGCAAGAAACTCGACGACTTTCGGCGTTCCTTTGTACGCCGCTCCGTGCATGACCGTCTCTCCATGCTTGTCAACGTGATGGATATCGGCGCCAAGTTCTAACAGGTAACGCAGGCACTCGATGACTTCTTCTTCAGTGCCAGCTTCCTCACCGGGCGCAAAAGTGCCGACACCAGCAGCGATCAGTAATGGAGTTGTGTCGTCCGCATTGGCAAGATTTGGATCGGCCCCCAGTTCAACCAACAGCCGCATAAAAGGCGTGTCGGCTGTATCCGCAGCAAGAAAGAAAGGGGTTGCATCCGACTTGTTCGTTCGGCCCTGCGCCGCCGTATACTTTTTAACTTGCTGGTTCACATCGGCTCCCAAAGCGACTAACTCCCGGATAAATGCCTCGCTGGTGAGCGAACCAGAACCGTGAGGCGGCGGGTCACCATCTGGATCTTCACCGCGGTTGGGTTTGCGAACCCAGGACATTGCATGCAGCGGTGCGAAACCCGAAGAATCGTCGTTCGGGTCAGCCCCCGCATGAATCAAATCGATGGCTAGCTCAAAGTGTCCGTTTTCAACCGCCAACATCAAGGCGTTGGTTCCTGGTCGTGGAGATCTTGAATTGCTTTTCTTCTTAAACGACGAATTCAATGGAACGCCGGCGTCGAGAAGCGTGCGAACCGTTTCACGGTGCCCCTGTCTCGCCGCCAAAAGCAGTGGCGTAAAGCCACTGGGCAGTGTGTCCATGGGATCGGCGCCAGCAGCGATAAGCGACGCCACTACTTCCGCATGCCCATCGTTCGCCGCCCAATGAATCGCCGATTGGTCTCCGATGCGTTCGCGGTCGTTAACCTTGGCACCCCGTCCAATCAACTCATCCACTATCCGCACGCGACCCGTGCGCGCGGCGGTCATCAACGGTGTCTCTCCTCCTGCGATTGCAAGATTAGCATCTGCACCATGATGCAGCAGTTCGCGCACGACGCCCTCATTGCCGTTTGTACAAGCGAGCGACAACGGAGTGATTGCGTACGCATTCTTCGCATTTGCGTCGGCACCCCTTGCCAGGATGCGTCCAACCAATTCGATGTTTTCGTGATAAACCGCCCAGTGCAATGCGGTCATGCCATCCGCTTGCGTGGCACGAACGGTTTCGCCAGCGTCAAGAAGTGAATTCGCTCGCTCTAGATTCCCCTGTTCGACCGCATCGGCGAGCAACGCCTTCTCATCGGAATTCGGCGCCTGTGTATTTAGAACAATGTGTTGCGCAAGGGAATAATCGGGCAGGCAAAGCGCGGCGGTGGACGTTGCAACCAGGAATGCGATTTTGGGCAGTACGCACATCATGGAAGGAACTAGCGGTTCTAAAAAAGGATAAACCCAACGGGGGCGGCAGCGCGGGCACAGCTTACTTCGAAACATTCGTACTTGCTCCATTCAGCTACGTCGTCCGGCGAAATTTCTAACCTGATACCAACAATACCTCGCCAAAGCTTAAAGAATGAATGATAGTGGTTTTGTCTTCCCGTTTGGCATCCCCAGTATGTAACTACATTCGCCAGAACGTGGTTTAACATTCCGATACAGGTCATTTGTGCGAGATTTTAGCTGCATGCCGCCATCCAATGAGTCTGTAGCCATTCCATCAAAGCCAGACGTGCAAGCGAGTGACTTTTGCGATGAGTAAATCACTCACTTTCGCTTCGGGCGTAGTACTCGCAGCGATTCAATGCACTTCAGTTAGCCAAGATCGCTTCTAATCAGCCCACGAAGCTATTGTCCAACGACTTCGCGAACGAAAACGGGGTGAGGATCTTTTTTGCCTTGAGGCAAGCATTGGAAAAACTCGGCGACGTATCGGACGGGTTGTTTCTTTTCAGGAACTTTGAATCGATCACCTTTTTGAAGGATCGGTCGATATTCGTCCATTCCGCCGAACTGGCGTGTTCCTGCGGCTTGGCAAGGGAACCAATAGCCGCTGCCGTTGCCATCTTCGAGATAGAATTCGGGATAGCAGTGGTCCGGAACCCACACCATTCGTGCCGGAATACGGTTGGCTCGACAGATTGCAACAAATAGACTGGTTAATTCTTCGCAATCGCCTTTGCCATCTCGAAGCGCTTGTGACGCTGACTTGATGTCGCCTTCAACATATTCGACTTTGTCTCGCACCCAATCGTAGATCGCCTCGACGCGTTCCCAATCGTTCTGTTGCCCATCGGAAAGAATCTCCTTTGCGGCGTTACGAATCCGGGCGTCGGTAGCATCGATGTAAGGACTATTGCCGAGATAGATCTTCACCGTCTGCGGTGGTTTGGCCGGAATGACCAGGTCATCGGTTCGCGTCGGCGCGAGAATTCTTGATTTGGACACTTCAAACTGGAACATTATCTCCGGATCACTGCCGCCGAGTGCTCGCGGCATCTTGAGCACGACTTGCCTCGCGCCCCCGGGCAAATCGCGCGTATCCCAGCGGTTAACTAACGGATCGATTTCTTGACCGATCAACCGAACTGATTGTTCAGGCCAGTCCATTGGAATCGGAAAGGTCGCCAGGATATCGTTGCAGGTGACGCCTCGAGTCTCAAGCTTGAGACCGATTCGCCACGTTTCCGTCTTTGTGCCCTCATAAACGATCCGCGGATCGGCTGTTTGGATAGCATCGGTGGACTCTGAAACCGATTCGTCGTCGGCCAAAGTTGGTAGCGACACCAGCCCCAAGAAGGCGGTGAAGGATACGACGAATGCTAATCGCACTGAGGGCATAGGACACATCCCACTCGTTCTAAAGCGTGCTTTACCGGATCAGCGATCGGCTTAGCGGTGGTGGACGTTACACTTGTTGAACTTGCGCTGTCGCCACGCTGACTCTCAGTCTACACCAAGAGTGACTAACAACGCGTTTACCCGCCAGAAAGTTATGGCTGAACAACCGTTCCCGAACTCGCCCCTGGGATGGGGTCGACGCGGATGATTCGGTCGCCACGAGCATCGAAGTTATCTTGAACCGAAGGACCGCTATACACGCTACCTGGAGTTGGATAACTGTTATAGCCATCACCCATCACCTGGGACCCAATAACTTCGCCACCTGATTGGTAAGGATCGTAAACTTCATTGTAGTACGAGTCGATACCTGGCTGCATGGACGTCTGATTCGCATTGCCACAACCGCAATCAGGAGTTCCGTTGCAGGTAGGTTGGCCGCCGAGCAGACCACATCCGCGACGCAGGTTCGCAAACGGACCTGGTTGCACTGCGGGCTCGTAACCGCAAACGGGTTCGCGTCCGCAGGAAGGTTCGTATCCGCATGTTGGCTCCATGCCAGGAGCAATTCCGTAAGTGGGGGCCGCTGTCGCGCATGAACTGCACGCAGCTCCTCGGCCGAAGAGGAAGTTTTTCATTCCAGAGCAGCCGCCGGTAGATACCAGCAGCGTTAGAGTCGCCAAAAGCGTAGCAAGACGGTTATTCATTTTAGTTCCCTTCACGTGCAAACTGAGCGTCATCGTTTGGCCCGGACGCCGAGCCGCACAAATCTAGGTTGCGTTAGCGAGCAAGCAAGCAATCCATGAGTTTTTACTGCAACATTTGTTGCTTTTTTGCATCACCCCGACACCATTGACTACCAACTTGATGATTGTGCATCGAATAATCCTCACTACCGCGATAACCCTCTCGGTGATCCCATTTGCGGTTGCTGATGCGGAAGTTTCTCAGTCGGCGACAATTACTAGTTCAGTAGCGAACGAGCCCGAAGCGTCAGAAGTCGACTCGCGCGTGACGTGCTTGCGACATGACCTAAAGGCAGATCGGCTTTGGCTCATCAACACGCGATCACTTTCCAGTGACACCTGTCGCGTCAATCTCGATTGTCCTTCCTTTTCCATTTGTCGTTTGAATGCCTGCGGGACGACTCAGCAATCGACCTTAAACGATTTTTTGGACAATCGTTCTGAAGCGAGGCCAATGGTGATTCAAATCCATGGCAATCGCATGACCGATGAGAGCGCAATTGAACGCGGGCTGTTCATTTATCGTTATGTCACACCTCATATCGGCCCCCAACCGATCGACTATGTCGTTTTCAGTTGGCCGAGCGACCGGGTGGGAATTCTCGGTATCGATGCTCGAGAGAAGGCAGAACGATCCGACGCAGAGGGACTCTACCTTGCATGGTTGTTGCGTGAGCTGGCCCAGCGCGACCAGAAAGTGGCTTTGATTGGTTTCAGTTTTGGTGGCCGCGTAGCCACAGGCGCGCTTCACGCACTCGCTGGTGGTAGGCTTGGGGGAAGATCGCTTCCGGGAGAGCACCATCGAGGTGCAAACGTTGCCGTGGGACTGATTGCACCGGCGCTTGAAGATGATTGGCTGCGTTCAGACAGTTATCATGGCCTCGCGACGCAAAATATCAGTCGGATATCCGTTCTTTACAATCGTCGTGACGCGGTTCTGAAACGATATTGGCTGATTGATGCGGCACGAGGAAACATGGCTTTAGGTTATACAGGACCACGCGGATTGGGGCCTCGCGTTGACGGTTCGTCGGTACCGCTTGTTTCGCGAGACTGCTCGCCGACTCTTGGGATTCGTCACGACGAAATGAAATACTATACCGAGGGGTGTAATGCGGGCCTGCAAATGGCGAGATTGGTTCATGCCGAGCATTGAAGATACTGGAATAGTGGCGGATATTTCAGTTAACATCTGTCTTCATCTTTTTCGGCGTTGATCCTTCATAACGCGTTTTTGAGTCAATGAAATGAACGACCTTTTGCCTCCTGTCGCTTGGCACAATGGCCAGTTGATTCCTACTCAAGAGCTACATGTATCAATTGAGGATCTTGGTTTCAGGCAAGGTGTTGTCGCAGTCGAACGGCTGCGAACCTATGACGGAAGGGTATGTGCGCTTGAATCACACATCGTGCGCTGGCGCCGTACACTTGAAGAGCTCTACCTTTTGACACCAGTGAACGTTGCAGAGATCCGCGAACGCATTGAAACTTTATTGTTTAATAATCGTGACTGGACGCGGCAGTTCGGTGACTGTGGAATTGTGATGCTTGCCACTCCTGGTGTCAGCCTGCCAAGCGACACTTTGGCCGTGTGCAACGAAATGATTCATCTTCTCGCATTGAATCATCAACGAGTCTCGCTGCACCGAGCGAGTGGACAGCCGTTATTCATCACCGATGTCGAGCAACCATCTGGGAAGTGTTGGCCCCGCGACATCAAGGTTCGCAGTCGCTTGCACTATTACTTGGCCGACCAGCAAGCCCGTCAACATCATCGAGATGCCGTGGGTGTCCTTGTCGACCATGATGGCACCGTTACGGAAACTTCCGTTGCAAATTTAGCGATCGTACGGGGCGGGAATGTCTACTCCCCAGCCATCGAGCAGGTGCTTCCCGGAGTGACGCAGCAAATCGTCCAGCGATCGTGTGAACGTCTTCGTTTCGCCTGGCATTCTGAACGCCTGTGGCCATCCGAAGTACGAGAAGCCGACGAAGTTTGGCTGATGGGAACTGACGGGGGATTATGGTTTGCCAATCGCGTGGACGGCGCTCCGGTGGGCGATGGAAAGCCGGGAAGCCTTTATCTCCGTGTCCTGGCTGATTTCGATCGTTTGGTTCACGAAGTATAAGCCGTGAAGTTCTCAATTTCGCGATAGAATCGGCGGTTGCAGAGAAATTCGAACCTGCTAAACTCCGCAACTGTCAGATCAATCTGGTTTTAGATGCACGTTTGACAGACCCGCCTCCGTAGCTCAGTTGGTAGAGCAAGGGACTCTTAATCCCTGGGTCCAAGGTTCGAGTCCTTGCGGGGGTACTTGAAGCAATGTCACGCACTGAGTCGCAAGGCGTTGCAAATTCGCCGCTTTTTCCGGGAGCAAACGGGAGTATTGCGGCATCGTCTCTGTTGGTTTGGTGCGATGTTTCGTCGCACGATCTCGCAACGTCCACGCAAGGAAAAGCATCCTCGCGGGATACAAATGGGATACAAGCTCCGTCGGTTCCCGTTGCAGCCAACATCTGCGGAACCGCCGTCATGTCTGCGGTGTCCATAATGGCGGCCGCTTCCGCACCTGCGATCAAATGCCCGTAGGTGTCTAGGGTCAACGTGATCGTTGAGTGCCGCATCACCGACTGAATTACCTTCGCTTGAACGCCCCGTGACGCCAGCCACGCGCCGCAAGTATGCCGCAAACTATGGAAGTCCAGGAACGCGCCTGCGTAGTTGGTCGCGGTCAAGAACAATTCCTCCTCTCGTTTCGCTCGATCATCGGCGGACGTCGGCCATCCGTGCCCTCCGGCACTCGTCTTAACGGGCATCGTGCCCTACACGCCCGCCCGTCGCATGGGGGCGGCTTCGCGGTCTCGTTCCTCGCCACGCTTCGCATCGCCCTCGCTCCACGGCTCACTCATCCTTCGTTCGCCTGGGGCGGGCTTACGTACGGCGGGCTACGCAATCGCTTCGCTCGCTCCGGCCCTCGCGACTTCGCATCCTGCTACGTCACTTCGGGCAAACATCCTGTTTCCCGCCGGCTTATCTCGGGCCGCATCCTACGGCCCGTGCCTTCGGCATTCGAGGCGATCTCTCACTCGGGTTGCGGCGGATTCACTTCACTCGGTGCGCGCCTCCAATGCCGCCGCGTGATAGGCAACAGCTGGAGTCTCACTAATGGACTTCAATGGCCCAGTCGGCACACAACAATTCGGCTTGCTGCAAAACAGTCCGGACCGCTTCCTCTTGGAGGTCAGGCGGATAGCCGTGTTTGTTCAGGATGCGTTTCACCAACACCTTGATCTTCGATCTCGCGCTTTCGCGGAGCGTCCAGTCGATTGTCACGCTCTTCTTCACCTGCGTAATCAGCTCGGCGGCGATGAACTTCAGCTTGTCGTCACCCATTAACGCGACAGCGCTTTCATTCGCAGAGAGTGCGTCGTAGAACGCCACTTCGTCATCTGTCAGCCCGAGGTCTTCACCACGTTTCGTGGCGGCGTCGAGATCCTTAGCAAGTTTGATCAACTCACCAATTACCTCCATGGTCGAGATAGCGCGGTTGTGATACGCGTTGAGCGTCTTCTTGAGCTTCTCAGAAAAGATTTGGCTTTGCACAAGGTTGCGTTTGGAGCGAACCTTCAGTTCATCCTTGAGAAGCTTCTCAAGCAGCTCCGCAGCCACGTTCTTGTGTTTGAGGCCGCGCACTTCGGCGAGAAACTGATCGCTGAGGATGCTGATGTCTGGTTTGGGCAATCCGGCGGCGGTGAAGACGTCGATCACTTGACCTTCGGTCGTGATAGCCTTGCTTACGAGCTGGCGGATGGCAGCGTCGATCTGTTCGGGCGTCTTCCTGTAATTCGTAGACTGCTTGCTTAGTGCGGCTTGCAGGGCTTGGAAGAAACTCACGTCATCGCGAATCTTCGTTACTTCATCGCTCGCGGCGCAGAGGGCGAAAGCACGCGACAGCTCCGAAACGACTTGCAGCCAACGTTTCTTGCCATCGTCTTGTTGAAGGATGTGCTCCTGGCCGGCTGGGATAAGGGCGAGGCGCTCCGTCGGTTTACCCGTCGTCCACTTGTCCCAATCAAACCCGTGCATCAGGTCACACGCGATGCCGTGTTTCTCTAGCATCACCGCGATTGCTTGCGCAGTGTCGAAGGTCGGATCGCCCTGACCGCCGCTCTCGGTGTAGGTCACCAGCGCCTTCTTGAGCTGATCGGCGAGACCGAGATAATCAACGATCAACCCACCGGGCTTATCACGGAAGACGCGATTCACTCGCGCGATAGCCTGCATCAATCCGTGGCCCTGCATCGGCTTGTCAGCGTACATCGTATGCAGGCACGGAGCATCAAAACCGGTCAGCCACATGTCGCGCACGATCACGATGCGAAACGGGTCTTTGCTGTCTTTAAAACGGTTCGCCAGCTTACGCCGGGCGTCCTTGCTGCGGATGTGCGGCTGCCAATCAGGTCCATCGTCGGCGCTACCGGTCATCACCACCTTCACGACGCAGGCTTTGCCCTTCTCCGTTTCAGCGTCATCGTCTTTGGCGCTAGCCCAATCAGGCCGCAGCGCGACGATCGCGTTGTAAAGGTCCACGGCGATGCGGCGGCTCATGCAGACGATCGTCGCCTTGCCATCCATCGCCTCCACACGCTTCTCGAAGTGCGTCACCATGTCGGCGGCCACTATTGCGATGCGTTTTGGATCGCCGACAAGAGCTTCTAGCGCGGCCCACTTGCTCTTGAGCTTCTCCTTCTTCGTCAGCTCCTCGCCTTCAGTGATCTCCTCAAACTCCGCGTCCACCCTCGGCAGCTCGGCAGCGTTCAGGCTCAGCTTGGAAATCCGGCTTTCGTAATAGATCGGCACCGTGGCTTTGTCAGCGACGGCACGCTGGATGTCGTAGATGGAAATGTAATCGCCTAAGACGGCGCGCGTGTTCGCGTCCGTTTGCTCGATAGGTGTACCGGTGAAGCCGATGAACGACGCATTCGGCAAGGCGTCGCGCAGATTGCTGGCGAAGCCGTAGGACATCTCGCCGGTCTTCTCATTCACCTTGCCGCCGAACCCATATTGGCTGCGGTGCGCCTCATCCGCGATGACGACAATGTTCTGCCGCGCGCTCGGCTCGGGCTAGGAACAAATGGATGCGGCAGTGTTAGTCTCGGCTTGAATCGACGTGATTCGGGCAGGTCGGAATGCGGCCATTTACGCTGGGTTGCCTCGGGCGATTTCCAGCGAGATCTTCTGGATCGCTGCGACGAACGCCGTTCTATCGTTGGGGGCCAAAGG
>JANOBM010000205.1:0-23151 GCA_031411655.1 Planctomycetaceae bacterium | reverse complement strand
CTAGATCGAAACTGTCCATCGGCCACTCCGTCTTCTGATTGCCTAATCTGCGTCGGCCAGGCTTCTTCGGTACCACATGACCAACCGATGGACGGAACGGAGCGACTTTCTAATGAATTCACGAACTGGTGGTACCACTCCAGGGAAAGCTCCTCACCCCATGCATCCATCGCTTCCTTTGAGTCGGTTGCTCGCTTGTCGAGAGCATTGTGAGCACGAAGAAAAATCGCTCTTTGCAATTCGAATCCGGTACTCTTTCGTTTCAGGAGCGAAATAAGTTTTGATACATCTTCGCTCTTGATAAGAGCTGAGGCGTGTTCGACGTACTTGATTTGGGTGTCAAGTGGTCGATCGCTATGATCGAGGTATACCAGCAGCCAGCCCGCCGCACGCGACGTGCGTAATCCCAGCAAGATATCTGCGAAGAGGTCGCCCTTCGAGCCTGATTGAAAGATCGCAAACGCATCGATTTGTGACGCGACGCGTTCCTGATTCAGTGCATCTCGAACTGCGATCCGGAGGGCTTGGCGCAAGATCGAATCGTCCTGGTCAACTTGCTGCAGCCGATCTAGGAGTAACGTGACATCCTTTCCCTCTGCGTATGTGCCAATCGCTTCGGCAGCGAACCGAACCACTCTCGCGTCAGAATCATGGAGCATCTCACAAACTTGCTGGTGAATGCTCGCGGGGCGCTCGTCACTTTCAGCGACCATCCGCAATGCATGCGATCGCACCACCGCATCATCGTCGCACAGCAGCAACAAACATTCCGACTCACTTAACTGATGGCGATGCAGAAGCTCCCATCCACACGCGACTCGATGGTAGGGGTTTAGATTTCTTAACCCACTCTGCAAACTTGCAAGAACATTGTCATCCTCCAGGTGACGAAGTCGCCGGCGCGCCAATCGCCTGACCGTGGCATTTGTGTTCGACAACTGCTCGAAAACATCACTTGAGGCTAAATCCTTATCCTCGATCAGTGGTGCTGGTGCCGTATTCCCTTCGCCGCGATACACGATCCTCCATATTCGTCCCCGTTCGCGATCACGCTCGGGATGTGTTAAAGGCACTTCGTAGTGACCGATGATCTTGTTGTAAAAATCAGCAACGTAAAGAGCTCCGTCAGGCCCGAGCTGGATATCGACAGGTCGGAACCACGGGTCATCACTGGTCATAAAATCAGAGAGTTCGTTGGCGCGGAGCGTTGCGCCATGTTGGCTGATGGCATTGCGATTGATGCGGCTGGTCATCACATTGCCACTATAGAATTGTTGGTGATACGCCGCAGGGAACTGATCAGCGTCATAGATCTCCAGCCCACAAATGGCGGTACTTCCGTGCAGGTGGTCCATCATCGATGGTACAAAGCCAAGTCCGTCGCTGGGGCGGCCAAAGCTTTCATAACAGCCACCGCGAAGCAATTGAGTAATCGGTTTGCTATGGCAATCCGCAGTGAACCAGTTGCCCCAATTGTCCTCCGTCATGCCGAAGGGGTTTACTTGTCCATAAGTGAAATGCTCGATGCGACTCCCGTCGGCTCGAAAACGAAACACGTTTCCGCTGTTCATCTCAACTTTGGATCCATCGCTCGCCGTTACCTTCGACTGATTGTTAAATCCGTGACATGCATAGACCCAACCATCGATTCCAAGTCGCAAAGCATTGACCATTCCATGGGTGTCGCGCGTGGTGTCAAACGGACCGAGCAGCGTCGATCGCTCATCGCAACGGCCGTCACCGTTTGAGTCATGCATTTGCAGCAGGTTGGGGATAGCGAATGCAATAGCACCGTCGAAGGTTGGCAGCAGGCCCATCGGGATATTCAGTTCATCGGAAAATGTCGTCACCTTCTCGAAGCTTCCGTTCCGGTCAGTGTCCTCTAATACTCGAATTGAATCGCGAGGCTTGCGATCGTCAGGAGCGGGGTAGGGGTATTCAAGCGTATTGGTCACCCACAATCGACCTTGGACGTCAAACGCTATGTTGAGTGGCTTGTTGATTTCCGGCTCCGATGCGATCAATTCCACAACAAAGCCAGGCGGAACGTGAAAGCCTGCTAACTCGTCCGCAGGAGTACGAGGTCCAGTCGGCCGTACGCCTTCGCCGTACCAAGCGATGGGTGATGCCGGTTCGGCTGCTCCAGGACCAGGCGATACGAGGGAATTCGCCACTTCAGCAGGTGAAGCGGGCGTGGGCGATTGCGCATTAAGCGAAGCGGACGAAAGTAAATAAACGCATATTAAACATTGCGAACTGAAGCGAAAAAACATGTCATGCTCGGGGGTGGCAGGAGAGTACGACGTTACGGCAAAGTCTTTAAATCTGGCTTTGCGTTTCGCGTCGAGCCTTCGGGGGGCAATGAATCATAATCGCTGGCGATCTGTCGTGACCTAAGCTTCGTTCACAACATTCACAAGATTCCTCAGCGGCATCTTCAACAGGGCACGACGACACGCCTCAGCCCCCTTGATTCGCATATCCGCTAAACCCTCTTCCGAATAAAACGCCGCGTGAGGATTGATGATCAAACGTGTATGTGCGGCGTGGTGTGGATTCCGCCAAGCGGCAAGCAATGCATTATCAACGCATGGCGGCTCATCTTCCAGGACATCGATGGCTGCCCCGGCGAGTTGACCACTAGCGAGGGCCTCGGGTAACGCCGCAACATCTACTACCGCGCCGCGCGCCGTGTTTACCAAATAACTGCCGTGTTGCATTTGATCGATCGCTTTCGCGTCGATGATGTGTTTGGTTTCCGGAGTATTGGGGCAATGAAGACTGAGGACAAAAGAACACTTCAACAACGCTTCCATTGACTCCACGCGCCGAACGCCAAACGTTTTATCATATCCGTCTTTTAAATAGGGATCATAAAAGACGACGTCCATCCCCAGCGACTTTGCGCGAATGGCCGTCGCGCCACCGATTCGTCCCAAACCAAGAATACCGAAAGTACGACCGCGCAGTCGAAAGAGCTTACCTGCGGTGGAATACATCCAGGGGTTGGGGTTGTCGCGTAAACGTACGTTGAAAAAGTTAATCCCTCGCGTCAACGCCAACGTCATCCCAATCGCGGAATCGGCTACTTCTTCAGTGCCGTAATCCGGTACGTTCGCGACAGGAATGCCACGGGAACCCGCATGAACGTAATCGACGTTGTCCACACCCACACCGCACCGCACGATCAGTTTGCATTGCGAAAGTCGATCGATGGTTGAACGGCCGATCGACAGATTATGGTACATCATGACAGCATCCGCCTTTTCGATGCGCCCACAGAGGTCGCTTTCGCGGTTGGCGTCCAACGCGGTCACGTCTGCAATGTCGCCAAGGATTCGCCGCTCAATGTCAAGGGAGTCCGCAATGAAGTCAGAAATGATGACGTGAAAACGAGTAGAAGCCATGGATGAGGATGCCTGTCAAAAATGTTGGGCTTGATAAAAAGGTTTGAACAAAATCGCGCGATCTTATTCATAGGCCGGGTCTCAATCTTGCGAGCAAAGTTTAACATGTTCTCATCATGCAAAACCCGTGTGACGACTAGGGTAACGCAAACATTTGTCAACTCGCTCCTCCACGAACACTCCCCGCACCCATGCCGCTCACTCATTCTGATTTGTTGAAACTGAAGCGCTGGAACACTCCAACCATCTACAACGGTTGGGAACAAATCACGCAGGCAGACATCGCGGGGGAAGCGTTTAACCTGGAGGAGACCCGCGACTTCATGCCGCAAATGGGGCCGATGGTTGGGTACGCGGTAACGCTGGTGATTGAACCGTCCAACCGTATGCACGCGTTGCACCCAAGTGCCTGGAACGACTACCGCCAATACATTGCCGCGCAACCGGGACCAAAGATTGTCGTGATCCAGGATCTCGATAAACCAAATGTGATCGGTTCGTTCTGGGGCGAGGTGAACAGCAATGTTCATCGAGCCCTTGGGTGCGTTGGGACCATTACCGACGGGGCCATTCGAGACCTTGACGAGATGACCAATGCCGGCTTTAAGGCGATTGCGAAACGGCTCTGCGTTGGTCATGCCCATGTGACGCCTGTTCGCTGGGGATGCGAGGTCAACGTCTTCGGACGCAGCATTAAACCCGGACAACTCATCCATGCGGACAAGCACGGCTTTCTCGCGATACCCGACGAAGATCAATCCCTTTTGCTTGAAGCTGCAGCGTTCATGGATGCGAACGAGTGCAACACCGTGATCGCGGCAGCACGAACGGGAAGCACAGACGGCCAAAAGGAAACGCTGGACCGACTTAATCAGGCCAGCGTTCAATTCCGCCAAGCGGCGAAGGCAAAATTCAATCGGTCCGGAGAGTGGAAGTGATTGAGTGGAGATCAGGAAGCAAACGGATGTTACCGTTTGCTTCCCACTGTCTCGCCATCTTCAATCATCATTCAACTAGTCGGGGGGTCAAAATGCATCAGCTTGAATCACTTCATGATTGTGTCGCGTCGCCAAACCTTGGTAAACCGTCGCATCGATCGAATCGGTGATAAAGCGAACGGCACCATCGGCCAGCGTGAAATGCGCTCCGCCGATGTGCTGGCTGCTAAAATCTTCAAAGTGCCTAGCAGGAGAATTCGGCGTGTGGTCGGTTGACCCCACAATTCTCGATTCAGCAGCATTCGCTTCGGGAATCACTCCGTGCCAGATACTGCTTCCCAGTTCGGTCGTTCTCTCACCCAAGATGATGGTATTGCTCAGGCCATCCAAAACGTCTCGCATGCGTGTTTTGCTATTCCCGTAGAAGGTTCCGTCGCCATCGAAGGGTGAATCCTCAATTTCTCGCGTTCCGAAAACTCCGACGTAATTGGCCTTGGCTATCAGGAATAGCTTATCGTCAGGAGCATCGACGTTCGCGTCATCATCAGCAGATGCACTGGCGGCGACCATCGAATGATGGCTGTGATGGTGCGCTGCGGAACCTTCGGCGATCATGAACAGATCACTGCCAACGTCGCTTGGACAAACGAAAGTCGCAACGATCTGCTCCCGCACCGCTTGATGCCTATCCTCTTCGATCGCTACTGAAAAATCGATCTTCTCGAAAAGTGCTTGCTGTTCCATGTAAGGCAGCAGCGCTGCGCCCCAACTCCAGCCTGGCTCATCGCTGGGTTCGTCTGCGATCCATCCTGCAGGCATTCGATCGAACGCGGCATGATAATTGTGAACCGCGAGACCAAGTTGCTTTTGATGATTCCCACACGACATACGTCGCGCCGCTTCGCGGGCCGCTTGGACGGCGGGCAACAGTAAGCCAATCAGAATGCCGATGATGGCAATGACCACCAGAAGCTCAACAAGCGTAAACGCGTACTTTTGACGCGAAAAAGAAACAGACCTACGCATAAGAATAACCCGTTAGAAAAATGCAAATGAAATGGCCACCGGTGTTTCCGACGCCATAACGCTTGCGTGTCGGTTCTAACCGGCGAAAAAAGAATGGTGCAAAGCCGTTGCAGGTGGTCCCCGCAAGCCGTACCCATTTGCGAGCGTATCGGGCACAAAGTGAACAGGCTCAACCGCAATCTTTTCAGATCGCAATTCTGGATTGAGAATCAAAGGAGTCGAACAAGATGCGACACCACTAGAAGCATTGCCCGAAAGACAAATTGCACAAGACGGTCCGCAGTGGTGGGACGGGTCAGATTGATGCTGAGTCACACGCGGAGCGTGTTGAGCAGACGGCAACGATTGAGAGAAATCGAAGTTGTGAGAATGGCTACAGGCACATTTTTGAGCTGCAGATTTTGCCACGGAATGATGAGTGGCGTGGTGCAAAACGGGAAACGCATGCGTTCCCAGCATGTAGGCGATTAAGACGAAAAGCTTGAGGGCTGTACTCATCACCACCGGATTTCATCAGGAGAGGACCTTCCGATGATATCCCGTGGAATGCGCCAGGGCAAGCTTAACTCGTCATGAACTGGCAAACGCCGTCTAATGAGTTTGTTGTGACTTTACGCCAGCCCCGCGTCGAAATCTCGCCGCTTCATACCAGCCCGAATCGCAAGCGAGTGCTTTCATACCAGCCCGAAGCGCGAGCGAGTGTTTTCATACCAGCCCGAGGCGCGAGTGAGTAGTTCGACGTAAGTCATTCACTCGCTTGCGCTTCGGGTTAGTAGTAGCAACTGATTGGCGTCGTTGACGCTGTCCAAGCAATCGCCTAGGACGATACTCGAATCGTCCTTTGCATCTTTGCCAAAGTGGCTCAAAAATCCATGGCGAAACGGCTTCCGTAACCATAAATCCGGCCGCTTCCGGTTTCGCGTCCAACCACTTCGCTGACGTTTCGATCCGTAATGTTGTAGTTGAACTGCAACTTCATGTTCGGATTCCAAAACCAGTTCAGGCCCGCGGTGTAACCATCGAGAATCCCCCCGTTTAGGCCGCTGGTTGGGCTGCCGTCGTTTAGATCGAGGTAGTTGTAACGGCCGACGATTTGCCACGCACCCATTCCACTGATTCCACCACAACGGTCAACTTTAAAGAAATTGCTATGCGGGTGGATTCGCTCGAAAGCCCCGGTCTTTTTGCTGTAATTATCGCTTTCACCAGTCAGGAACAAGCCGATCTGCGCGTATCCGCCGTGGTAAGTGACGGTTTGACCAGGAACGGCTGCGGACGGCCTTGCATCCTGCAGTCCATTTACAAGGTATTCCGACTGCCAGGTAAGGGGTCCGTAGACGCTGACCAGTTCACCGTTGACGGTTTGGGTGTCGTCTCCAAGAAGGGTGATGCTTGCCGGAGTCGGCCAAGCTACGGACAACCCTGATCGGATTGCGTCACGAGTCCTGAATGTTTGAAAACGCCCCGGCACGCCGGCTTGGCTCACCGCTGTCGCTTGCCGACCAGATATCGCGACGTGAATCAATCGGCGTCCCTCATCCTCATAAACCAACAACCGACTGAGTCGACCACTCAGCGCATAATCACCGTCCCCCGTCGCATTACTGAAAACATTGTTGGTCGGTTTGAATAAACCCAAGTTCCAAACGCCGATATCGTCGTTCCCGTAATTATTGAAAATGGTGATACCGGGTTGGAATCCGTTAAAAAGTCCACCGTAGAACGCATCTTGGTTGAATGAGCGTTCCATTAACGGCTGGAACCGGCTGCTGACGATGTGTTCAAATCCGATCTGCTCTTTTTGGCTGCCGAACTTGACATTGCCCACCAGCGGTACCTTCTTAATTTGCCACCACAGGTCCGTCGGCGCAGTGACCGCTTCGTCAACAAATCCGGCGACTCCTGGCTGGTTGCGAACGCGAATCGAATTCACAAAGTCGTACTCCGCGGCGAATTCGTGGATCTCGTATAAAGTACCGTCGATCCGCAGACGGGCACGCCGGAAGTCAACGCCATCACCATAGGGCGTGTTGATTGCGCTATTGACGTTTTCTGGCGCGCCAAACCACGCGGCATCGAATTGGGTTCGACCGCCGATGTGTGTTCGAAACGCCTTGTCCGCTGTACTTAATTCCAACCCATCGTTCCAACGGGCTGTCATCTCCAAGGCTTTCTTCTTTTTCTCCTCGGGTGTCATCGATGCCTTCTTCTCGGCTTCGCGTTCTTCGAGGTACGCGTCGACCATTTGCTTCAGCAATTCCTGGTCAATGCCTGGGCCCAATGTCACATCATCCGTTTTACTGATTTCCTCGTCGGGCGAATTGATGAGGCGAGTTTCAGAATGCTCGAAATAATCGCTGCCCCGGTCTTCGATCAACTCGATGCCAGAACCTGTCTCTTGCCCATGGGTAAACTGCGCCGTTTTACCCAAACCCATTGCAGCCGAGATAGCCAATGACAGCGCTAATCGACTCCTGAAACGCATCACCATTTGAATCCTCCTTGACATAGCCGCCCTCGTAAACCACACATCCGTGTGAGCGTTGTATCGATGGTTTGGCTTGCTCGGTATTCTCCGCGTTTTGAGATTGCAAGGATTAACATTCATCTGCCTGCTTTCAATATGGGCTAGGAAAGGTTTGCCGGCGGAACAAAGGGGGATTTCCATCAATGCGATACAAAGGCACCTTGATGCCGATGCTGAGCCGCTGAGGGATGCTCAGCCGCTTACGCTGTATGGCTGAAACACGGAAACGCCAGTGAACTGCTTTTCCGCCTTTTCCGTTTGCGAAGACCGTTCGGATAAAACGGACTCACCGCGTAACACACCCTTTTTACGAGCCGCGACTTGGGCGGTTGACCACGAAGACCATCAGCGTGTATTGTGGCTAAGCCACTTGCCGTCCGGCCAATCATCTCAAAACAAGGAACGTCGATGGATTCACCGCTGGTTCGCAGTCCGATCTATCAACAGCTCAACGATCGATTGCGTTTAGCCCTTGCAAACGACTACCAACTTGGTGACCAATTTCTCACTGAGCGCGAGATCAGCCTCCGCTTTCAGGTCAGCCGGCCCACGGCCAACAAAGCGCTAGCGGGTCTGGTCTCCGAAGGATTGCTCGAGTTTCGCAAAGGGCTGGGAACCTTTGTCAGCAAAGATTTGATCGCGTACGATGTCCGATCGTTAGTCAGCTTTACGGAAAAGGCCAAGGCTGCGGGGAAGAAGCCGAGTACCATACTCCTCATGTTTCGAAAGTTGAAAGCGGATGCTGTTTCGCCCGAAGTCATTGAATTGCTTCAAACCGATCCCAAGTCGTTGCTATGGCAGATAGAACGCATCCGCCTCGCGGACAACACACCGGTCATTCTCGAACATCGATATGTCGTCCACCGATATTGTCCCCGACTCACAAAATCGCAAGTCGAAGGGTCGCTCTATCGTGCATGGACAGATACCCATTCAATACCAATCGCCGGCGCGGACGAAACCATCCGCGCCGTGTTACTTACTGAAACCGAGGCGAAACACCTCCGTGCGCCATTAAGATCACCCGCGCTGGAAGTTTCGGCCGTTGGCTTTATCGAAAACAACTCACCGTTATGGTGGGAGCGTACGCTTTATCGTGGCGACCATTATGAATTCCAAAGTCATCTTGGGCCCATTCGTTCCGCGACCCCCGCGAAAGGAGTTTTGAGATGAATCAATCAGCAAGGCCTTTTTCTCCTAACGCCGTCGTGGTCGGAACCGGTTTCATTGGACCTGTTCACGTCGAGGGATTGCGGCGGGCAGGCATTCACGTTCGAGGCGTTCTAGGCTCGACGGCAGAGAAATCGGCAAGCATTGCCAATCGCCTCGGGATCGCCATTGCATACGAAACTTTCACACAAATCCTTGCGGACCCCGATGTGCATTCGCTACATCTCACAACACCAAATCGATTTCATTTCGAACAAGCGTCCCTTGCACTTCGCGCCGGGAAGCATGTGATCTGCGAGAAGCCACTTGCAATGAATTCGAGAGAATCGGCTGAATTGGTGCGCATCGCATCGAAATCCGGAGTCGCCGCAGGCGTAGCCTACAATATCCGCTTCTATCCACTTTGCCATGAAGCCGCATCGCGAAAACGCGATGGATCGCTTGGCGACTTGCTGCATGTCAATGGCTCCTACGTTCAAGACTGGTTGCTAAACGAATCCGATTTTAATTGGCGAGTCCTCGCCGTCGACGGCGGTGAGCTTCGCGCCGTCGCGGACATCGGGACGCATTGGTTGGACTTGGTGCAGTTCATTACGGGACACAAAGTGGTATCGGTTTGTGCTGATCTGCGAACCGTGCATCCGACACGCAAGCGACCGATCGGTGGGGTCGAAACGTTTTCGGGAAAAACATCCGGTCCAGGGGCAACAGAAACCGTAGCCGTTACAACCGAGGACTGTGGCACCATCATGCTCCGATTTGATAACGGTGCGAACGGTTGTTTGTGGGTCTCTCAAACGACAGCGGGACGGAAGAACCACTTGCAGTTCGAAATTGGCGGGTCGAAGCAAGCGTGTGCGTGGAGCAGCCAATCACCGAATGAATTGTGGATCGGACATCGCGATTGCGCCAATGAGTCGTTGACTCGCGATCCCTCGCTTATGAGCCCGTCGGCCAGTGCAATCGCCAATTATCCTGGCGGCCACAATGAAGGTTTCCCGGATACTTTCAAACAGTTGTTCCGATCCTTTTACGGCTACATTGCGACAGGTGACTTTAGTGCTCCAAGACCATTCCCTACTTTTGAAGACGGCCATCGCGAGATCTTGCTCTGCGAAGCCGTTTTGCAAAGCCATCGTGAGCAGCGGTGGTGCAGCGTTGACCGTTGATAGAATTTCGATTTTGTTTTCTCTTAAGGTTTTTTAAATGAGTTATACGTACGAAGACGTGTCCAAGATGATCGACCACTCGCTGCTTAATCCAACGCTATCGACGGCGGATCTCGAGGCAGGGGTAAGGTTAGCACTCGCCTATGACGTGGCGAGCGTATGCATCATGCCGTATGCGTTGAAGCGATGTGCTGAGATGCTCCATGGCAGCACGGTCAGACCGAGCACGACCATCGGTTTCCCACACGGCGGACACGCGACAGCCATCAAAAAGGCCGAGGCTGAGCAAGCGATTGCAGACGGCTGTGAAGAACTGGATATGGTTGTCAACATCAGCAAAGTCCTCAGCGGTGACTGGGACTATGTCCGCGCTGATATAAAAGCAGTCATCGATGTGGCCCATGCAGCCGGTCAAAAGGTGAAGGTCATTTTTGAAAACTGTTATCTCAACGAAATCCAGAAAATCAAACTTTGTGAGATCTGTAGCGAACTTAGCGTTGACTGGGTTAAGACGTCGACGGGCTATGGTACGGGCGGCGCCACACTTGATGACCTCCAGTTAATGCGCACCCATTCGGCACCCCATGTCCAGGTCAAAGCGGCTGGGGGCATTCGAGACCTCGATTCGGTTTTGGCAGTGCGCGAGATAGGCGTAACGCGTTGCGGTGCGAGCCGCACCAAGGAAATGCTCGACGAATGTCGCCAACGTTTGAATCTGCCACCGATTCAAGAAAATTTTGCTGCTTCGACTGCCGGCTATTGAAAAGCCGACAAAAAGGCCATGCACTGAGTGGTTTTGCGATGGTTAACAGGAAAACTGGATGGTCGATGGCATTTACGATTTGCTCATCATGAGTACGTTAGTGTCGTCGCGTTCCATTCCAAACCACTCGCCAACCCACTTGGCCGACTTCGACAATGCAGCCAATCGATTCCGTCGTTGATCGCGAAAAAATGCGTCGCCGCACTTTCGCGATCATTTCGCACCCTGACGCCGGTAAAACGACGCTGACCGAAAAGTTGCTTCTTTTCGGTGGTTCCATCGAAATCGCCGGGTCGGTGCGCGGCCGCAAAACCCAACGAAGCGCCACATCGGACTGGATGGAGCTTGAAAAGCAACGCGGAATCTCCGTCAGTTCTACCGTGTTGACATTCGAATACGACGGCTATCAAGTCAATTTGCTTGATACGCCTGGACACCATGACTTCAGCGAGGACACCTATCGCACGTTGATGGCGGCCGATGCTGCAGTGATGGTCATCGATATGGCCAAAGGAATTGAAACGCAAACCGAGAAACTTTTTCGTGTTTGTGCTTTGCGAAAAATCCCCGTACTGACGTTCGTCAACAAAGTCGATCGACCGGGGCTATCTCCGTTGGAAGTGATCGATGAAGTAGAGCGGCGCTTCGATATCAAGGTGGTACCGCAAAACTGGCCGATCGGCTCCGGTCAGGATTTCTGCGGCATTTTTGACTTGCAAAGCAGTGAGGTCCATCTTTTTGAAGGTCGAGATGGCCAATATCGTACGAAGTCACGCTTGAGATCCCTTGAAGAACTCGAAAACGAACACCCCAATTCGTCGATGGTGGCAGCGGTTCGCGATGACATTGAACTGGTACAAGCGGCCGGCACCAGTTTTGACCGCGACGAGTTCTTGGCTGGAATGCAGTCACCGCTGTATTTCGGCAGCGCACTCACGAACTTTGGGGTGGAGCATTTCTTGCGAGGCTTTTTGAAGCTTTGTCCGCCGCCAAGCGATCGACTAAGCCATATTGGTCCAATCCCTGCGAGCCGTTCCGACTTTGCCGGATTCGTTTTTAAGATTCAAGCCAACTTAGACCCTCGCCATCGCGATCGCGTCGCATTTGTTCGAGTCTGTGCAGGTAAGTTTGAACGAGATACGGAAGTCGTGATCGCCCGCAGTGGAAAAAAGTTACGCTTGCCGCGAGCGCTTCGAATCTTCGGCCAAGATCGCCAGACAATGGATGAAGCCTATCCAGGAGACATCATTGGTCTAGTCAACCCTGGTGAGTTTCAGCTGGGGGATACGATTTGTCAGGGTGCGCCGATTCACTATGAACCCTTGCCACAATTCTCTCCGGAATTTTTTGCCGTACTCAATTGCACCGACACTTCGCGACGCAAACAATTCGATCGTGGGCTTGAGCAATTGGTCGAAGAAGGCGCGATTCAAGTCTTCTACGACGCTAGAGCCACGCGAAGAGAGATGATTTTGGCTGCGGTCGGTGAGCTTCAATTTGACGTGGTAAAATTTCGACTTGAAACCGAATACAACACGCAAACGAGCATTAGTTGGCGTCCCTATAAACTTGCACGGTGGATGACCGGAACTGCCGAGGAGCTTGCCGATCTGCAGTTGCCCTATTCTGCCAAATTGGTTCGTGATCAGTACGGACACGACGCCGTTTTATTGCAATCGGAGTGGGACGCGAAATTCCTTGAACGCGAAAACCCCAAGGTTCGCTTTGACGCCATCCGGATTTCAACTTTCGAGCAAGTGCTCGCCGAAGAAAAGATCGCACAAGGTAATGCAGAAGTCGTCGGATGAGACGATCGGCGAGGCTGGAGACGCGAGGCCTCGCTCATTACTTGGACTGGACCAAGCACTGTCTGGCTCCATGGCAATTAAACCCAGCTTCATGAAATCAGAAAGCACGATGGATTGATACGATCCTACGGCGGCTCGCGGTTGATTGCTTTCAAAGTAAGTTGGCTATCATCATCTGAAGACGTTTCCTCCGTCGGCGTGACTTGCGAGCAGAAGACCGTTTCTTTCGATGAAATGGGGGCCGCAACGCGTCCACACTTCACCAAACCGAATGACCATTGACGGCGATCGATGCAATGAAAGCTGCATCATCACCTCTTTGCTTCAGTCTGGCTTCCAATACTCCGCGATCTTGTTGCGCAAGTACATCGCGCTGCGCTGGAGCTGCTCAATGCCATCGACACCGTCTTCGATACTGATCCAACTGTCGAAGCCCACGCGTTTTAGTTCCGCGAAGATTGCGTCGTAATCGTTCAGCCCTTTGCCGATTTCACCGTGTCGCAATCGTTTCGCATATCCCGCCGCACCGCCTTCTTCCCGGCGCAAGTCCTCAATCGTGCCCTCGATCAAGAACCGATCACTGGCATGCATCGTGACGACCCGTGACGAGACGCGGCGCAGTAATTCAAGCGGGTCCTCGCCGGCGAGATAGGTGTTGCTGGGATCGTAGTTCACACCGAAATGAGGGTGTTGAATTTTTCCAACCAGTTGACAAAACACGTCCATCTTTTGTGCGAATTCTGGATAGGTCCAAAAGTCATCTTTGTAATGATTTTCAAGGATCAACGTGATGCCGCGGTCAACCGCATAGGGTAGGCACGCATGAATGCAGTCAGCGGCCAGCTGAATACCGTGTTCGATCGTCAATTCTGGTCGTCGCTGTCCACTCAGGACGCGACAATAACTACCTCCCAGCGCATAGGTCATGTCGATCCATCGCTTTTGCTTTGCAATTTCGGCCTGTCGAAATGCTTCATCAGGATGGGTAAAGTCAGGAGAGCAACACATCATGGGGATGCACATCCCGCGGTCTTCGACCTGTTGGCGAAAGCCGCTCCACTTTGAATCGTCCACCATTTCCAAAAAGCCTGCATACCATTCAAGCCCGTCGACGTTGACGGTGGTAGCTAGTTCGATCCATTGCGAAATGGTCATCGACCCATCTTTGCAAAGGGCTTGCATGTAGGCCTTTGGGAAAGCAGCGAGTTTAGGCATGGCGAGGTTTTCGGAGGCGACTGGAGGGGGAAACAAATGAATGGCAGTTTAGCGAGCAGCTAGCCATCATGGGAAACAGACGACTAGGAACGATCATCGCGGTCAACGACGGACAGCAATCGGTGCCGGCTAACGCTCATCGGTGTTCGCCTGCCTTCGACCGAAGCATCGTCACCACTTCCATGACCTAAACGGGCATCAACACGCTCTTTACAACCTGCCCAGTGTGCATTTTTTCGAACGCCTCATGCCACTGGGTAATTGGCCAGATGCCACCCACAATCGGCGATACATCCAGTTGCCCACTAGCCATCATCGCAATCACTCGCTCCCAAATCGGCCAGTTGTGACTAAAACTTCCCTGCAAGGTAACGTTTTTCTGTACCAATGGATCGATGTTGAAGCCTAACGGTTGAGGCCCCCAGCCAACCTTGCTGATCCAACCCGCAGGACGAACCAGATCGAGTGCGATCTTCAAGGTGATACTCGCCCCGGCCGCATCGATCACTCCATCACACCCCAATCCATCTCGTTCGGTAGCCCAGGCCTTCGCGTCTCCGATGATCCCTTCACAACCGTAACGTTTCGCGATTTCAAGCCGATGTGCATCGGCTTCGAGTCCGACCAGTGCCACTTCGGCACCGCATAGCTTCGCCATCGCGGCGCATAGAATCCCAATCGTCCCTGGGCCGAGCACTACGACGCGATCACCCGGCTCGATTCGAGCATTTTTGACGACGGCGTTGTACGCGACACAGCATGGTTCGGTGAGGCATGCCCGATCCAGCGGCAAATGATCGGGTACGTGATGTAAGATGCGGGTGGGCACTCGAACATACTTGGTCATCGCCCCATTAACGCCATAACCAAACCCTTTGCGAGTCGGGTCGAGATTGTATAGTCCGCGGCGCGACATAGGATTCCGCTGGTCGATGATGGCCGCAGTTTCACTGACGACTCGGTCACCTTCCTGCCAACCTTGCACCTGTTTGCCGAGCTCCAAAATACGACCACTGAACTCATGCCCGAGTACCACCGGGTAGTTCACCGGCCAAGAATGGTCTGCCGTCCACTGGTGTAGATCGCTACCACAAACTCCGACGTTTGCTACTTCGAGTAGTACGTCATCGTCACCAATCGTAGGGCGTTCGATTTCTCGCAATTCGACGGAATGTTTGGTCGGTGCAAAGTTGACAACAGCAGCTGATTTCATGATGGTCGGATTGGGTTAGCAGTAGATAAAAGGTAGTGAAAGGGCGATTAGCTTCAACCGAGGCGACAGACTCACTCGCACGCTGAGTTTATCCGACGCATTGCGAATGAACGGCGTCGCAAATCAGACGAAGTGAAGATTCAAGATCGCCGTCAGCAGTCTTGAATGAATCGGCATCAATGGTGAGCGGGGCGCCAAGCACGACCAGCGGAGCACCATAGGCGGGGCATTGGATGGCCTGCTCTAGCGAAAGACCACCTACGGCCTGAACAGGAACCTTGACGGCCTGAACCACTTCACGAAGCTGATCCAATGGGCTCGGCATGCGGTAACCCCGGGCAGCGATCCCCCTTCGTTCGTCATAGCCGATGTGATGAATGACGAAATCGCAACCGAGATCCTCAAGCCACTTTGCGCCGTCAACCATGTTGGGGCAAACCATATTGTCACCCATCACTTTTACGCCATGGTCCCGCCCGGCCTTGACCACGCACCGAATGGTCTCTTCATGAGCACGGGCCATCACGACCACATGGGTCGCACCCGCACCTGCCATCATTTCCGCCTCCAGATAACCACCGTCCATTGTCTTCAGGTCGGCAACGATAGGTGTACTGGGGAATTCGCGACGAAGTGCTCGAATCCCATGGAGGCCTTCGGCAAGAATCAACGGCGTTCCGGCTTCCAACCAATCGACTCCGGCCCTCATCGCAAGATGTGCCGTTTGGATCGCTTCGTCGATGTTTGTTAAATCGAGTGAAATCTGTACGATCGGTCGCATCGCGGTGAACCAAAAAGGGAAGACAGGAGCGGGTAGAAAAAGGATGACAGTACGATACTACAGCTAACCTCGTTCAACATCCCCCGCGACGGATCAGAGGGCCGGTTGGGATGGTGACTCCCATAGCCGGCACAGCCCTGCAACCGCCCAAGCCGTTGCGGCAGTCGAGAGAAACTGATCCTCGCCGTAAGGGTCTCCGTTATCGAAGTATGGCTGAACCTTGTGGGTATGGGACTTGACATGCCACGCACCATTTTCCTTTTGCGCATGGAGAAGCCAATCCCGAGCCTCCCACAACTTGGCCCCTTCGGTGGAAGCCGCAGTCACCGCAAGCATATAAAGAGTCTGACCGGTTGTGTAAGCGTCACTTGGGGAATCGCTGGTCTCACCCCAACCGCCATCCTCGTTTTGAGCCGCGAATATTTTTCCAGCCACTTCCCTCATCAACTCGCTACTGCCGCCAAGCGAATGCAAGCCCCACAGTCGCCACAAGTAATCCTGCTGCGTGTGGAGAGGAGCCTGAGCTAGATATAACTCGGCATCGCCTTTTGCCTTTCGAACTCTTTCTCGCTGCTCGGGGGTGGCAAACCGCTCAGCACCCAGCAGCGCAAGGACAGTGTCGCCAATCATCGATGCTTGCATCGGTGGACGCATGCAGGTTGCGAGCCATCGTCCATCGTCTACCGTTGGCTCTTTCGCAGGATCACGCTCGTCAAGGCGTTTCACACCTTGGACTTTCAAAAGGTATTCGGTGGCCGCCGCCGTCACATCGTCACCAGGGCAATCCGCAATCGCCAATGCCCACATTCCAAACCCTGCAGTCGCCGCACCGCCCGGCAACTTCCCACCGCGATTGAGCAATTCGATGCGATCATTAAAGAAATCGTGAGTGAATTCCACCTGTGTTTTCAACCACTCTGTATCCATGGGGACTCCCACATGGACGGCTTCTGCCATCGCGAGCAGGGGGATTGTTTGGTGATGGCAAGAAAAGCAATCTGTATTTGTTCGCCAGCGTGCCGCAGCCGACTTCACTAACTCCAATCCTCTCTCAATCGCCAAACGATGCGCAACGTTTTGTTCAGAAGTTTGATTACTACTCGCTGAATCAGCGTTTGCCGCATTGACAACTGTTCCCATCGCATTAATCGACTGCCGGATGCGGATCCGATCGCCAAGCGTTTCGATCAGATCGCTCAGGTCGTAGGCTTGAAGTGCACCATGAATACAATTTACGAATTGATTCTCGGACGTTGGCGACTCGATCATCGATTCCCAACTATTCAGCGAACCGACGACATCCAGGTCGGAAAACAGGTTCGGTTCTAATACCCCCGCATGCATCGCTGCCGGCCCAAGGCGTCCGACCGAAACAAGCTTGACCCCATCTTTACCAACCACTTTGCCTTGTTGCTTGATGAACCACCGCGCAGCCACAAGAATGTCTTCCGCTCGCATCGCCACATAGTTTTTGCCAAGTAGGTACGCGATAGCGACATGGCGACCGTCGTTCCCGAAAGTTGGGTTGTACCAAACTGCATCTCCAGGCATGGATTCGCCTACACCGCGAAGGTCAATCGATAAAACCGTGAACCCTTGTTCAACCAATGTTGTTGCAGACATGGTTTCGGCGTTTATGTCCACGCGTTCATTTTTTCCGGCTTCATGAACGAAGAGACAAAGACCCTTTGATTCCGATTTGGGAACATAGAGCGATGCAGGCAGCGAAATCCCTTGGTCGTGCTCAAGGATCCATCGTTGGAAAGAGTGGACTCCAGAAGAATCGTTTCCCTGCAAAGTGGCTTGCGGTTCGGAGAGCTCGGCCAGGTTTCGAATTCCTGAGATCTCACGCACTTTCAGTAATGCTTGCTCACGATTTTTCCAGAGTTCTTGCCGTTGTAAACGCAACCGTTGGTACTCCGCGAGATTTAGATCTACTACCGATCGAGAATCGGCAAGCCAATGGACTTGGCCGCGCGGGGTCACTTGGAATTCACCTTCAGTCAATTGTTTTATGACAGGTTCGCGGACGACTTCATCGCGTCCGGCAAGCCAACGCACCATCCATTGCACGGAAGCTTGGCGAAGCGAGGGATGCCAACCATGCGGCCCATCGGCTTCGACAATGCCCACTCGCTCGGGATATCCGAGGCGTGTGAAAACTCGCTTTGCTTTCCGGAATGATGCCCACGCGCCGTCAATGGGGAAAAAGTCTTCTGTCGCTGCGCAGAGTAGAACAGGCGATGGCGCCCGCATGATGAGGTAGTCGGAATGCTCCATTCCCCAATTCAATTGACCGAAGATTATTTGCTCCGCGTCTTGAGGGCCAATCGTATGCAGGAGTCGCTCGAATGACGTGATGTAACAAGCAGGAGACGCCGCCTTGATTCGATCATCCAATGACATCAGATACGACGTTTGCGTCCCACCGCCACTATTACCCATGCACCCGATTTTCTCGGGGTCAACGTCGTCACGCTCACTGAGGTAGTCAATACCACGCATGCCATCCCAGACCTCGAATCGAGCCGTGTTTTGACCAAGTAGCATCGCGCTCAAACCGATGAACGTATGTCCGTCGGTAGAGCTAGGAACTAGGATAGTCTCGTCGTCTTTGAAATGCTGGATGCGTTCGCCTTGGCAGATAGGATCCATCACCAGTCCGACGACCCCATTTAAGGCGAGTAATGCGCCGACCGTTTGATATCCCTCATAGCCTTTGCCATTGGCCGAATGTCCGCAAACAACCAGCGCCGCCGGGTACGGTTTCGTGAAGCGGGGATGATCCGGTACGAAACAGAGTCCGGTGACATAGTGGCGAGGCTGACTCTCAAATAATACTTTCTCGACACGATAACCGTCACGGTGCACCACGCCGGTAGTGACCGCATTGAGTGGAGTTCGTTCAGGAAATCCACCGATGCTCTCGATAAACCGCTTTCGCAGTGCTTGCTGGTGTGACGAGATCAACTCGTTGGAAGTGAGTTTTTCGAATTGGTCATTCGAATTCTTAATCGCTTCGTCAACACGCCCCATCAGCCAATCGCCCATCATCACGGACAGCGGCCGTTCTCCATTTGCTGGGTCAACAGACGCCTTGTCCTCTGCATGGGATAGCGGGGCAAGAACGAACCCGATGAAGATCCAAAGAAAACTTCTCATGCGTAATCCTGTCCGTCGCTACGAGCGCATTGGGTAAATACCATCATGAGCGTCAATCCTACCGGAGCGCGACGTTGTTTGCTTGACTACGCTCGACGAATGCATTGATCCGATCGAAAAAGGGAGCAATGAACTTCGCCATGCCGAGGTGCAAGTCGCCCTAGCGATCCAGGTTCAGGTGAAGATAGCTTTGACGAGATTCAGGAAAAGGAAAAAGAACCTTCTGGGGGCTGGGGCGCGGCGAAATCCGAACGCATGAGATTGAGAGATTCAGCGCATTGTTAGTTGTGTGTTTGATCCTTTGAGCGATTAATCACCGACATGAATAGGCAGGACAGACTCGTACTCAGGGGAGACCCAAAGTGACGTGAGCTTGGTTAGTTCGTTCGTGCTGGACGCTTATCGTGATCGCATCGCCATAGGCAACCATCCACTCTTGCCATTGATTTGCGGGCTTACCGAGCAAGTGACCTGCAAGCGATGCGATCGGACCAGAGTGGCTGATTGCCAATATCGTTTCACATCGTCCCGAATGGGCCCTTAGTTCGGCAGACGATGCTGAGAGCACGGATTTATACCAATCAACCATTCTGCATTGCAGCTCCCAAGTCGTTTCTCCACCCGGAGGCCGATACGTTTTAGGATGATCAATCAGACCATGGAAATTTTCGGGATCGCTGGCAAACACGTCGTCCCAGGTTTGCCCCTCCCAGCTTCCAAAAGTGCGCTCTCGTAGTCGCTTGTCGAAGATGCAGCTTCTGGTCGATCGATTGGCATACGCTGATTCACACGCGAAAACTTGCTCGGCAAGCCATTGTGTTCGGTGGAGGCCGCTATGGTAAATGAACGAAGGTTCAAGCATTGCCAGCGACTGGATGAGCGGTTTCGAGGACGCTTGCCATTGGTCGCAAAGGGGCACATCGAGCTGACCATAGCACTTTTTTCGCCATGAAACTTCGACAGCACCATGTCGAACCAATACGATTCGAACCGGACATCGATCAACAGCGTTCACAATTAACTCTGTAGGTAACACCGTGAAGAGGCAACGATCAATACGGTCAATTGCACCAAAAAACAACCGCAACCGAGGAAGTCACCGGTCATTCCACCGACGCGCCGAAGGATTTGCAAACGATATGCGGCAAGCACTATGGCCGAGGCTACCAACGCGATAAAAACGCCCGCATAGTCAAGCCACAGCCAACCAATCACACCGGGCAGTCCGATCAAGCCTGAACCCACGACTGCGCGAACCGATTGCTGCCCGCCGACATCGCGCGCTTGTGTAGGCCGATCGGAAATGGGCTGAACGCTATACATAAGCCAAAGGATGGCCCATCGGCCCAGCGTCGCCGATGCAACGAGACAGGACACACCAAGCCAATACCATTGGTCACCAGCAAGTGACGTGAGGGCGAAGTAGCGGCACGCCACTCCTAAGCCTAGCCCGAGAGTTCCATAGGTTCCCAGTCGACTGTCCTTTAGGATTTCCAATACCTGCTCACGCGTCCAACCTCCGCCTAACGCATCGCAACTATCCGCCAATGCATCCTCATGAAAAGCGCCGGTAAGCATCGCTTCAAAGGCTAAGGCTAAGATGACGACAAGCTCAACGGGCAACCATAACCGGATAAGCGAAGTGACCATGACGGTGCAAATCGCCACGAGACTTCCTACCAAAGGAAAGTACACGGCGCTTCGACTGAGAGCTTCGCGATATCGCTCTTTGCTACCGGCCATCAAACCACCGGCCATCAAAAAACTGGGTAGCGGAACCCGCGTCAGAAACTGAATCGCGGTACAAAACGCCTCCCATTGAAGCGAAATCAACGTTCTTTTTGGTGTGTCATTCAAGAGCAGGCCTGACATTTATCGATTTGACGCGGGTTCAACCGAAGCAGCATCACTAAGACTTGCCATTTGCGTCGTAATTGCGGCAGCAAGATCGAGCATCGGCAGAAGCGTCAGGGCACCGGACGCTTCCCCCAGCCGCATGTTCCATTTCAACATCGGTTCGAGACCGATGGATTCCAGCGCGGACCCGTGACCACACTCTGATGATAGGTGACTTGCAATCATCCATCGCGATGTGCCGGGATACATTCGCTCAGCCAGAAGTGCCGCCGCAGTCGTGATGTAACCGTCCAAGACGATCGTCAATCGACGCTGCGCCGCACGAACGAAGAAGCCAGCGATTGCAATCACTTCGAAACCGCCTACCTCGGCCCCAACGCCCTTCCAATCCATTTTTTCCACCAGTGGACGGGTTCGCCCGACCGCGATTCGAACCACATCCAACTTGCGCTGTAATCCTTCGCTGTTAATGCCGGCGCCCCGTCCCACTGATTCGGACGGGTCAAGGCCAGTTAGCAGCGAAGTTAGGCACGCTGCAGAAGTGGTGTTGCCAATCCCCATCTCGCCCGCAATGACCAACGCCATGCCTTCGTCTGCAGCCGAATTCGCTTGTTCGACACCAATTTTCCATGCAAGATGGAACTGCGTCCGGCTCATCGCGGGACCGATTTTAAGATCTGCCGTTCCAGGCGCGACCGAGTAAGGTTCAATGGCGACTCGGTCAACCTTTCCACCGGCATACAAGTGATCGCGTAGGACTGGCAAATACTTGCAACCGCAATTTACTAGGCGGTAGTCGGTCTCCGTTTTCTTCGCCAATATTCCGCTAGCAGTTCGGCCCGTTGTCATGACACCGAGGACCCCTGCGGTGACTTCACTCGGCCAAGCGGAAACGCCTTGTGCGACGACGCCATGGTCCCCCGCAAAGATCACCGCACGTCGGGGGTTGGTTTTTGGCTGCAAGCTATTCTGAATTCTTGCAAGTTCGAACGCGAGTCGCTCGAGCTCTCCAAGGCTTCCAGGCGGTTTGCACAGGTTATCGAAATGCGATCGGATGGCGTCGTCGCTGAGTCGATCCGCCTGTGACCGGAGTTCGACTCGTTGAAGGATTTGCGCTCTCTGAGGGTCGGTAGCGGTTGACCAGGCAGCGATCTCTTCCACGGAGCGAAGGCAACCGGTGCAAGTACTTTCGCTATCAACGAGGCAAACCCCGATGCAAGGTGACGGTACGGGCATTGCGGTGCAAACTCATCAAGTACAAAGCGGAGACAACGATGCGGATTTCTGAGGTAACGGTGTTCGCCCCAATAAGCATTGAGGGGACATGGTTACCATCTCCAGCGACGATAAGCCCCGACCCGAGAGGGCATCCATCGACAACATAGTTGGTAGGTCTTCTGACTGATCGCGTCAGATTCACTCACTGCCTTCTCACCCAACATTTTCATGTCGGGCAATGACACTTCGATTAAGAAGGAGGAATCCTTAGACTCGGACCAATACCGAGTCGCGCGACTCACAGCGGCGGGGCCGTCCCGGAATTTCACCGGAGTTCCCTGTTTGCACCCATGGCAAGACGCCAAACGTGCCACCAAGTACTGCTGGTCGTGGAGTAAGAGATACAACCATGCTCTCCCACATCCACATTCTGAGAGGTTAACAGTGCCGAAATGGATTCGCCACCCCTCGCCCGACGAGCAAATGACCGAGAAGCGATCCGGAGGCAAGTGCTACCGGACCAACACCCATTTAGACCGAAGCCAATTTAGACCGAAGTCAATTGGGACCGAAGCTCGCTTGGACCGACGCCCAGGACCTTCAAATAACTCGGCAATGCGAATCGCGATGCCACGCTGTGGACCTGGACAACGACGTCATGGGCAGGAAGAAGAGAAAGAGACTCTCGACGTGACAGGTAAGTCGAGCGCCTCCGTCAGTAGCGGTATCGGCGGTATCGACTACGTTCAGCCTTCATGCGGTTGTATGCAGTCACAACGCGACGCCCAGGAAACTACTAAGAACTGATCCGAAAACCATTAGCCGCTTTAGCGCTAGCCGCAGGTCTCTTCGGTTTTCCGATAGGTTTTAAATGATGCCGCCGTGCGTTCGGAGGGG
>JANOBM010000204.1:0-1978 GCA_031411655.1 Planctomycetaceae bacterium | reverse complement strand
CAAGAAAAGCAGTTGATGCGATCCTTGCGAGCCGCCCAAATCCCGCATTACGCCCCGATCATTTCCCGTCGGTATCGCTCTCCGGCGGGTCGAATTCGCGAGTCGTTTTTGCCCCTGTTCGCGAATTACGTGTTCATTCGCGGCGACGAAATGGCGCGTTATGCAGCCGTTTGCTCCGGGTGCGTCTCTCGTACCATCACCGTTCCCCAACCGCAGCTGCTACTTGAAGACTTGCGGCAAATCCATGACCTGATTCGGCTCGGGGCTCCCCTTTCACCCGAGGCTCGAATCGATTCCGGCGACCGGGTCCGCGTCAAGAACGGCCAGTTCGCAGGTTTCGAGGGCACCGTCATCCGCCGACAGCAACACACCTGCTTAATCGTCGAAGTCCGCTTCATGAATCAAGGAGCCTCCGTCGTTCTCGATGACTGCCAACTCGAACTGCTCCAAAAAGCACCCGACGCAGATGAATAAGCGTCGCGCATCATTCGCCCCTGTCCACGCACATCCTCCCAAAAATTAGAACCGCACTCATCACGGGCGTTACCGGCCAAGACGGATCGTATCTCGCCGAACTGTTGCTCGAAAAAGGGTATGCGGTTCACGGCCTTGTACGGCGCAGCAGTTCCACCGTCCGCGATCGATTGGACCATTTGACTTGCAATCCCGCTTACTATGGGACACGGTTTTTTCTGCACTACGCGGACCTCGACGATACGACCACCATTCGGCGATTGCTCGTCAAGATTTCACCGGATGAGGTCTATCACCTCGCGGGCCAAAGTCACGTGGGAATCAGCTTTGACATTCCTGAATCAACCTGTGAATTCACGGCGATGGGAACGCTTCGCTTACTAGAAATCCTACGCGATCTATCGCATGCACCGAAGTTCCTCAACGTCGGCAGCAGCGAACTCTTTGGTCGACCAGACACTGCGCCTCAGAACGAAGCCACTCCCTATCGCCCCGTTACACCGTATGGGGTAGCGAAGGCGTTCGCGACCCGCATGGTTCAGGTCTATCGCGACTCGCACAAAATGTTCGCCTGTAACGCGATCTGCTACAACCACGAATCGCCACGCCGAGGTGAATCATTCGTGACTCGAAAAATCACTCGCGGCGTCGCCGCGATCGTCGCGGGCAAGTCAGACCACATTTCTCTGGGCAGCTTGGATTCGCGTCGCGACTGGGGATACGCACCTGAATACGTCGAAGCGATGTGGCAAATGATGCAGCATCCCGTCGCCGACGACTATGTGCTCGCAACCGGAGAGGACCACAGCATTGCGGACCTCCTTCAAGCAGCCTTCGAATCCGTTGGACGCAACTGGCACGACTACGTTCGTACGGATGAACGATTTGTACGCCCGATGGAAGTGTGCCGTCTGGTCGGTGATGCTTCGAAAGCATTTCATGCTTTCGGATGGAAACCCAAAACAACGTTTAATGATCTGATCGGTATCATGGTCAAACACGACCTCAAACAAGTCGGCGTCGCCTCTTGAACGCCCCGCTTCCACCCGTGAAACATATCCTCTTTGTCAATCGTTCCTATTGGCCGGATGCCGAGGCCACCGGACAACTTCTCACCGACCTTTGCGAATCGCTCGCAGACCACTTTCAGATTTCGGTTCTTTGCGGCCAACCCAATAGCAATCCCACCAACGATAAGTTCATTCCCGAGGGCACTGAAGTTCGAAACGGTGTCACGGTTCACCGACTGGTTCATACCCAGTTCAATAAGCGAAAGTCGTGGGGACGAATGGCGAACCTCGCGTCATTCACCCTGGCGTCACGCCGGTGGCTTCGCCAACACGGACCGTTTGACGCAATTGTCTCCGAGACCGATCCGTTCCTGTTACCGCTTGTGGTCGCGCCGCACTGCCACGAAACCGGCTCAAAATACAACGCCAACCTCCAAGACATCAATCCCGACATCGCGAATTCCGATATGCCGGAATACAAGGCGCGCAAGGAT
>JANOBM010000203.1:0-1630 GCA_031411655.1 Planctomycetaceae bacterium | reverse complement strand
GTCCCGGCCGAGGAGGGGGGCTGGCTGATTCGCTTCCGCGATTTCGCCGAAGGGCACTCGCAGGCGGAAGCGGACCAGGATGTGATCGACATCGCCGAAGGCTGCCTGCAAGCGTGCATCGAGGGACGGCTTGAGGACGCGATGACGATTCCCGAGCCCAGCGAGGCGAAGGCCGGTGAAGTCCTGGTCACCGTGCCCATCGAGACCGCGACCAAGGCGGCGCTCTTTCAAACCGTGGCCGCCAGCGGCACGAGTCGTGTCGCTTTGGCAAGGGCCGTGGACCTCGACGAGAAGGAAATTCGCCGCATGCTCGATCCGCGGCATTCCTCGAAGCTTCCGCGCATCGAGCAGGTGCTGAAGGCGTTGGGCAAGCAACTGAGAATCACCTTGGTCGACGTGGTGAAGCCGCCTCGGGCGCCGGCAGCGGGGAAGCCCGAGGCTCGACAGCGTCGAGCGACCTATCGAGCCGGGAGCTCTGGAGGTCCCGCGCGCAAGGCTGCCCGCAAGAGATAGGCGTGCGGCCGGCGTCTCGAGGAGGGCCTCTACGCAACGGGAGAGGGAGAAGGTCGCAGGTGGTACAGTTGGTATGAATAATTCACACCGGAGGTCGAAATGGCGGGAGCAGTGAAGAAGACGATTTCCCTTCCCAAGGAAATGGCAGCGGAAGCTGAAGAGCTTGCGCGGGCCGAGGGCAAGACGCTGAGCGCGGTTGTCCAGGATGCGCTACGCGAGGCGCGCACACGCCGGCTGACGACGGAGTTTCGTGAGTTGCAGGGCTTCTGGTCCGCAAAGGCGAAGGCCAAGGGCATCCTCACCGAGCGAGATCTCGAGCGGCTGCTGCGCAAGTAAAGGTCGTTTTCGACTCCAACATCTACGTCTCGGGGCTCGCCATGCCCGGGGGCGTTGCCGACCGGGCGATCGACGCGGCCATGGAAGGCGCCGTCGAGCTCTACCTCTCGCGGGCGATCCTCGACGAAGTGCTGGGTGTCATGTCCCGCAAATTCGCGCGCGATGCCGAGGCGCTCTCCCGGACGGCGCTCTTTCTCGCGTCGCTGGGCGAGATCGTTACACCCCGGCGACGCATCGACGTATTGAGCGACGATCCCGATAACCGCGTTCTCGAATGCGCTTCGGCTGCCGGCGTCGATGTGATCGTTACCCGCGACCGCGAGATGCTTTTCCTCGGCACCTGGGAGGGCATCGAGATCCTGTCGCTTCGCCGATTCGTGGACCGTCTCGATCAACCGCGGGAGGTGCGACAGGCGCGGGCGCCATATCGCCTGCGAGTGCGGAAGTTGAAACCGAGCATGGAAAGGCCGCCGGTCCGGGAAAGCCGTTGACGGCCGAGCCTTCGGACGCCAGGGAGTTCGGGAAGCTGAAAGGTGCGGCTCTGGCTCGCCTGAAGGACTTTTCCTGGCGCGCGCTCCCTTGTCCGCGGATGGGGCGCAACTCTCGTTCAACCTTCCGGGGCATTGGCCATGAGCGGGGCGGGGTCTGGGCACGGCTATGAGGTGCTGCGTTATAGCAACATAACGCATGGCGTTATGGGGCGGTGTGCCACAACCCCCCCCCCGCCCAAAGGGCAGGGGGGAATGAGGAACAAAAAAAACCAAAATGTTTGAATATTGTT
>JANOBM010000202.1:0-9863 GCA_031411655.1 Planctomycetaceae bacterium | reverse complement strand
ACGAACGAGCGGTGTAGACCGATGGAACCCGATTCGGCTCCTTCTCCCTACCGATGGACAAGCTCACCAAACTCCCTTCAGCTTATTCCTCTGCGGCTGGACGCCGTGGGGTACGATTGCCTTCGCCTTGCCCACCATCGCGAGGAGGACGCCCGCCTTCACGGCCGAAGTTGCTCATCATCTTCTCGAGTTCGGAACGATCGATTGACTGGTCGCCATTCGCATCGATACGAGCTAGCCCTTGTCGCATTCGCTCGGGAATCTCGTCGCCGGTAAGCTTGCCATCGCCGTCCTTATCGTTTTGCTCAAACATCCTACCGGCGAACTGGGCACCTCCGCCGAATCCACCAGGGCCTCCCGTGCCGCCTGGCCCACCGCCGAATCCGCCAGGACCGCCGCCAAATCCGCCAGGGCCACCGGCACCGCCGGGCGGACGCATTTCACCCAGCGCGGCTACAAGTTCTTCGGCGTTTAGTTTTTGGTCTCCATCCTTGTCAAACCGCTGCATCATCATTTTGGCAATCATTTCGGGACTGGGGCGTTCACCACCAAAACCAGCACCGGGACCGCCAAAACCCCCACCGGGACCACCTGGGCCACCTTCGGGACGGTCACCGTCGGGACGACCTTCGCGGCGACCGCCATCGGGTTTCGCTTCACGTTCTTGTGTTGCGGCGCGATCGCCATCGCGAGGCGAACCTTCTGGTGGTTGAGCCAAGCTAACATTGCAAGTAGCAATCGCGACACCGAGTGAGCCGAATGCGGCCAGAAGCCGCGTTTTGTTAAGTTTCATGAGGGGACCTTCCGCAAATTTCCTTGAATCGTTTGCCGCAAACGGCGGCCTTGTTTCGTTTAACCCTGCGGTTTCAAAAAGGGAACGCAATTTTTTTGAGAACGATCAAACCATCTCGGCTCGATACAATGGAACTTCACGGTAGCCCCGAAACTGCGACTGAAGGTCGGGGTTCATTGGCAGAGATACTTCCATTCAGCTACCACCATTGAATGCCTTCCATGAATCACAAAACATTGTTAGGTGCTAGTCGCCGAAACTTTCTCTGTACTTCCGCCGTCGGCATTGCGATGATGACGCAGCGGGGCGTGTTTGCGGACGAATTGACCCGAACGGCAGCGCTTACCGAGGGGCCGTTTTACCCTGACCGGTTACCGCTAGATACCGACAACGACCTGCTGATCATCAACGATGGCATCACTCCGGCAGTGGGTGAGGTAACCTATTTGAGCGGTCGTATCCTTTCCCCCTCGGGCTCGGCGGTTCGCAATGCACTTGTCGAAATCTGGCAAGTCGACCATCAAGGCGCTTACATTCACTCGGGTTCGAGTAACCGAGAAAAACGTGACCAGAATTTTCAAGGTTATGGTCGTTTTCTGACGGATGGTGAGGGCAGGTATTTTTTCCGCACAGTCAAACCGGTTTCCTATCCGGGCCGCACACCGCATATCCATTTTGCGATCAGTCGTGGTGATACGCGAGTATTGACGACGCAACTTTTGATTGCAGGTGAGCCACAGAATGAACGCGATGGGGTCTTTCGCAACCTGCGAGACGAACAGGCCCGTAAGTCCTTGCTGGCCGAATTCAAGCCCGTCGAGAAGTCCACCATTGGCGAACTGGCGGCGAAGTGGGACATCGTTCTTGGCGTTACCGCCGAAGATCAGTAGCTCACGAGTTTGCTATTTGGTGGCTAGATGCCATACCGGTGAAAAGCACTCCGCAGGCTCGTCCAGTTCCTTGACGGCTCGTCCTAGCAGCTTCTTACAGGGGCGATCCTGAGGGTGCTTTTGGACAAGTTCGCCGATTCGCCTGGCGGCTTCTCCGAATCTTTCCGCTTCGTAGTCATCTAACGCAAGTTCATAGTTTTTAGACAAGTGGGTCCATGTCTCGGAAGGTGCGCACACAACCTCATAAACATCCATCGCCTGATCGATACCAACGACCGCTAGTTTTGCAATTCGTCGACACTGGGCCACTTGCTTTGCGGCGAGAATCGTATCTCCACTTGCGATGCAGTCAACACCGACTTGCTTGGTCGCTGATTGCAAACGGGAACCCACATTGACGGTATTACCGATTGCACCGTATTTGAATTTTTGTCGCGATCCCACATTACCTACTCTTGCTGGCCCGGTATTCACCCCAATCCCGGCGCCAAATCGTTGTGGTAAAACGTCGGCCCAACGAACTCGAAGGATCTCAATCGCATTCAACATCGCACGTGCCGCATCGAGGGCTCGACATGCGTGGTCTGGTTGAGCACCTGGCGCTCCCCACATCGCAAGCAATTCGTCGCCCACGTAGTCCACCAATACACCGTCGCGGTCAATAACACACTGGCTGAGTTCACTCATCACGTCATTGATCCACTCGATCGCCTTCTGCGGCCCAAGCTTTTCGGTGACGGAACTAAATCCACGAACGTCGCAGAACAAAACGCTCACTTCCGCATCTTGGCCGTCCATCAACTCTGGATGATTCGCTAACAGATCAGCCACCTTAGGTGAAAAGAATTCGGACAGAGTACCTCGCAACCTCTCCTCGGATTTTCGCGCGATCCCGCCAGCGACCGATCCTGCAAGGACCTCCATCAACGTCGCTTCGAGATCACTGATTCCTGACTTTGAAGAGTCGAACTGGTCACTCATTCGGTCTCCGTAAAGCACGCCGATGACGGCACGGTCGCGGTTCAGAATCGGCGATGCCGTCGCACAACACACGCTCATCAAAGACGGCGGATTATCCGCGCCCTCTGAATCGAGCCATGTATTGCGTTTCATCGGATCATGTATGACGGTGGTTGCCGTATCGATGACTTGCTGAAGTACCGTACGACTGATCGACCCGAGCGACGTACGATTGACACCCGGTCGCAAATGCTCCGCGACGACACACCAGTCGTTCACGCTCACGCTATTTTTTGCAATCTCCGTAACGCCTTCCGCATCAGTGCGGATCAGAACGACAGCACGGTCCAATTCAACAATTTGAGCCGCCGCTGCGACCGCAGATTGGAAAAACGCATCGCTACCTGCTGCTTTGTGAACAACTTGTAAAGCCAGCCGAAGCATCTTGGCGACTTCATGCGCATCGGGCGCCGCGAGTTGCCGAATAGCGATCGTTGGAACTAGCGTCGCATCATCCTGCCCAGGACTCGGTGGGACCGTCATCAAACTTCGAAACTCGTCGTTGTTGAGTTTACTATCGCGACGATCACTTTCGTTGAAGTTGTTCCCTTTTAGTGGTACGACTCGCATGGCGAGTTCGCCACCAAGTTCAATTAATATTTCATTGTCGATGATCCGTCTTTCACCGATGGCCACCGCGTTGTCATGGCTAAGTGGAACGCGAATTCGTTCATTTAGATTCTCGATCAAAACCTGACCATCGACGACAGCCGAAAGGCGAAACCACCGTCGCGTTATCTCGGTTTCGGTTTCGTCCGCGACGATCAGCTTGGCGACCCCGTCTTTACGATAAATCGTGATGGGAGCCGGCTCATTTTTCAAAACATCGCGCCGACCGACTTCAACGACATGGTCAATGACATGCTCAAAGACCGGGTGCCCGGAACGATAAACGTTGACTCGATAAGACGGCACAAGCAGGGCTCAGTGGAAAAGGGACGGAATGAACGCCAAATGCGATTCGCAGCCGAGATGGACGCACCGCACAACCGAAATTGTACACTGCATCGGCCGAACCTGGGGCGAGCTTAAAGCCGAGCCCGAAGCCAGCCCGAAGCGAACCTAGAGCGAGCCCGGAGCGAACCATTGCGAACGAACTTCGCGCAATCCGGTTATCTTAACACCGGGGCCTTATGGGGGTCCGTAGTACCAAGTGCCGCCAAACGCGACTGGGCGATACCGACGTGCGGCCAGTCACGAAATCGGCTAAGCAACGCCGTATAGCAGACGACCGCATCGCGTCCTCTGCCCAATTTTTCAAATGCTTTTCCTGCCTGAAGGAGTGCTGTTGGGGCCCACTCACCGGCAGAATCCATTGCATCGACTCGTCGATAAGCATCGATTGCTTCGGAGTATTTCTGTTGCATGAAATAGGTCTCGCCAATCAACCACTGGGCCCGCGGCCGGAGCGCAACCGAAGGCTCCACAGCTCGGACAACGTCGTTCAAACTCTCTCTCGCTTCATCGAATCGAGCTCGCCGGATCGCAAGTTCGGCGGCGAGGATTTGAGTCAACGCGCGATTGAATGATTCATTTCCGGCAGCCTGCCGCGCTGCTTCAATTCGATCATTTGCAACATTGATTTCTCCATGCGCTACGGCAGTTTCAGCACCCCGCAGAAGCGTCGCAAAATCACTCGCCCCCCGTTGATCGATCAACCAGTCCCACCACGGCATCGCTTCTAAAGGACGTTGCATCTGCATCAGCGATTCAGCCATTAAACGATCCGTCACAATCGTGCGCCCCGATGTTTCGTTCGGTGGTCCCATTTCATCCGCGGCCAGCGCCAGAATCGACCAACGTTCGCTCGCTCCTGCCCAACGGCATGCCGCCTCCGTTGCAGCAGGTGACGGTTTGACGTTCAGGGGTGGGGCGACTGTTTGGTTGTCATCGTCCGACTCATTGCTTGACTTAGCAACCGACACGGAGCGTCCGATCAAATCGATCGCGAGGTGCTCGGCAAGCCCATCCTGTGATCTGGCTGCAAACTGTTTGAACAGAGCGTCGGTGAGGACCCCGTCGGCATCGTGTGCGATAAGTCGATTCAATGACGCCTGCCACAGATTATCATCGCTCGCTCGAAGCGCTTCATTGAGAACTCCCGCCAATTGCTCTCGGTTCAAGGGAGTGTCATTATCCTTCAAGCCGTTCATACGATTCGTCCACGCCTGTCGGACGTGGGTGGGCCAAGGCAAGGCATCGGCAGGTGACGTGGCACGGGTGTAATGCAAAAGAACCGCGACGGCCGCATCGCTTTGAGGGTACGATCTGAGCAACTGCGCTCGAATATTCTCGGCTTTATCCGTTTGGCCAGCACGATCGAGACAAGTCGCAGCCGCGCGAAGTGCATGGGCAGCATCCAGATGTTCTGGGAACTGAGACACGAATGATTCCAATCGGATCGATGCGGGCTCGGGCTCTTCTGCACCCAATGCAGCAGCCCATGCTGCGCCCAAGCGTGCCTCTGCCGTGCGAGCACCTTCGAGCAAGTAGGCGTCCAAACATTCATAAACTTCAAGAGCTTCGCCAAACTGCTTTGCTTCTAGGCAAGCAGCTCCCACAGTAAAACCAAGGTCCACCAATCCGGGCGTCACGGCGGCGGCGTCTTTGGAAATGGCACCGCACGCAACGTCGGCGGCCTGTGATAGTCGTTTAGTATCAAGGTGAGCTTTGATGAATAATGGGTACGCAGCAGCACGGTGACCTATCGGGGAGGCACGGTCTTCGATGACCAAGCCACAATGCTCACATGCCAAATCAAATTCCGAGCATTGGATCGCGGCTGACGCAATGGCGAGATCCAGTGTATGCACAAACGACGGATCCCGAATTTTTCCTGTGGCCGGTTCAGATTGGCTCAAATACGTGCCGCGAGCTCTTTGAAGCAAGGCAATAGACAATTCCCAGTGCCCTTGTCGACCGATCGTCCGGGCGGCTTGAACAAAGCATTGCACCATCTCTGGCTGCGAATTTACCTCAGGCCCCAAGGCCAGCATGCCCTTTGCAGAGGCAGTGCCATCTGATTCAAGACCTGCCATCAAAGTCGTAAGCTCTGATGCATGGCAAGGCGACAAGCCAGCTACCAAGCCGCAGCCCGCCCATTCAATCAGAAATGCGGCGACCAAGCAAGAAAAGCGAATTCGACGACCTGTCGGAGTACCCAGCGAATGATTGGCTTCCATGACTATTCTTGCTGTGTGACGGCATCCGGCCGGTACATCGGTTTAGGCAACACGCAATACGATCTTTAACGCGACCTTCAACCATTCTCGTACCGCAACGCCACGACCGTCGAGTCAAACTCGAGTCAGCCTAACGCTAACGCATGGCTATGTCACGGGTTGAGCTGCGACTTTAGAGGTTCGCATGCTGCTGATCATGTTACGAAACTTGCGTCGCAGGTTATTGGTCTCAAAGATTAAGTACGCATTACCAACCAGCGAAATCAAGAGCACGAAGTTGAAGAATGGCTGGGCAGCAACACTCTTCGGTCGAATGGTAGACGCTGCTGCGTTACGCTCTTGCTCCGTAGTCGCCGAACGCGTTGTACCAGCATATCGAACATCGCTAGGGCTCCCCGCTTCCTCATCGTAGTTTACCAATGCAGTGCTACCGGCTGCGTTCCGCTGAGCGATCCGTTGGTTTTGTGCGTCGTATAGCCGCTGCTCGTCTAGCCGTTGCTGATAGGCAATGCGGTTTTGCTCGTCCAATCGCTGCGCCTCCAGACGTCGCTGTTCGAGGATCTGGGCCGCTGTGAGCATGGCGGGGTTGTTGCTTGCTGGATATTTCGAGGGGTCGTAGCCAATCGAAGTTCCGTAAGGATCTCCGCCTATTGTCGACGAGCTGGCAGACGGGTTGGCCGCAGTGTTAGCGAACGCAGGGTTACCGTAGGTATCCAGTCGACTACCGTCGCGCCCAATTCGATTTCCCGCTGCATCGACAAGATTCCCGTATCGATCAACGCGAAGTCCTTGAGGGTCCACTAATTGGGTTCCACGATACGAATACTTCACAGTTGACGGATCAATCGGCCGACTTTCACTATCAACGGGACGTCCGAGCTCGTCGTAATAGACCTGCGTCCCTGCTTGAGCCGTTGTCGGCGTTGTTCCCGCGCTGGTGTATCGCGGATCAGTGAGCAGGCTGGTATTGGGCTGTGTTAACGCGGTTTGCGATGAGGTGTTCGGCTGCGATGCAGTCGCAAAATCGTTGCGCAGATTGATGCCAGCGGGCGTCGCACCAAAATTCTGAGTCGTACCATAGCCGCTCCAGTTGGGATCGCTCGCATCGGTTGCCGGTCGAGAACCCGGGGTGGCGACGAGGGAGTTGTTTGTGGTCGCTGTATTCGAATTGGTTATCGACCGGGGATCGGAAGGCTGCAGGGGTCCCACAAAACGAGGCCAAGTGCTGGACTTAGTAGCGGAATCCACGGGATCGGTTGACGGCCCAGCCGCCGAAGCTGACGCGTTACCCCTCGTCAGGTCAGCCCATCGGTCATCTGGCCGCGAAGTTGAGTTAGCGGTCGCGGCAGGACTCGCTGTTGCAGCCGAAGCACCGAATGCATTTGGCTGCGATGCGTTTGTGGCGCGTGGTTGCGATTCAAACTGGCCGGCGGCGTCGTTCACGCTGCTTCGCACTTGGTCCAACGCGGTTTGGCCACCGTTACGCAAGCTATCGGGAAGTTGAAAGCCGCTTCCCTGCGGATCGGGCTTCATCAGTGATTCAGTAGCCTCGTTCGTCTGCATGCCATCGCGGCTGGATGCTGCCGATTTAACCGCCAAGGAATCAGTAATCTCGGGGATTGGCAGCACGTCATTGTCGGCTGATCGGTCGGCTTTTGCAGTTCGAAATTCCTTTTCTGGCGTCGCTCGTCCTGCATCGCGCGGTAGTTCCCCTGTTCCTACACGAACGACAATCCGCGAGACACGACCCTGAATCGACGGGTCAATCGTGCTGGTAATTTCACCAAACGAACTGGTTTGTCGCAATTGTTCCGGCGAAATCTGAACGATGTACTCGACATTGTCACCACGCATAGACGTGGTTCCATCGGGTTTCCAGCCGTAATCAACGCCAACGGCGGCCAGTACGAGTAGTACAGGAACTGCGCCCATCGCTCCATCCTTCCATCGACCCAAAATCCATCGGGAAAACCTGATGGTAACGACATTGGCAATCTCGGGTAAATAGCGATTTTTCGGCGACCTGGCCCAATCTCCCTGAAGCCAAAAGAAAAACCTCGCGATCCGGCTCGATCGCGAGGCATGATGGAGGAACGGTTTTGCATGCCCCTTCGTCCACTGACGATTGGGGGGAATTACGCCGTCTTAAAACCGCATCTGGTACTGCGCATAGAAGAACTGAGCGTCACCGATCGATGGAATCCCATTCGTACCGGCGACTCCGCCGCTAGTTTCTTCGTAGTACTTACCCGAATCGAAGTATGAATAGCCAAGTTGTGCGCTGTTCCGCGGATTGATCGCGAAATTGAACAGAACGTCGATTTCGTGTCCAAGTTCACGGTCGGCAGCAGCAGTCGTGGTATTGAACGGCGTCAGGGTTACGTTGTACGGCGTCGTCAAGTTATCCAACATAAGGTAATGGTACCAAACCAGCAGGTTCACGCGATCTCCAAATGGCGTGATCAACTGTGCATTGATGTCATGGATGTTGCGACGCCCAAACAAATCGATGAAACCAAGATACTTATGACCCAGTGGAAACAGGTGATCGAACCCATCGCCAAAGCGACCAGACTGTGCAAAGGAGTCTTCACCAGAAGCATAGTCATACCAACCCCAAAGGGTTGGCTTCCAGTTGCCGCCCAGCAGACTCATCTTACGACCTAATCCGGTCGTAACGAATCCTGCAGAATGATTCGATCCATTGGAGTTCTTTCCGAACTGGGTGCCACCCTCGGCTTCGTAGAGAAGCGAATCTCGACTACCGGCTAAACGTGAACCGAGGGTATGAACGGATGCGTTAGGAATTTGATAGTCCAAGCCGAGGTAGTAAAAATCAACGGTGCCGATATTCAATCCTTTACGCGTCGAGTAGATACCGTAAAAGTCAATGTTCTGATCAGCACTGTCCCAACGATCTTCGTTGGTCAGCAACCTCTGCGTCGGATTGACAAAGAACCCGTCGACATCCCAGGATTCACCTTTGTACATCAACTTGTACCCATCGAAGGTTCGACGGGTGTTTGCCCAATCCAAGGGCGAGACCAATCGTTCGCTTCCATAAAGTAACTCTTGACGACCAACTCGAGCGGTCAAACTGCTCGCGCCTTCGTCGAGTAATTTGACATCCACGAAGAGATTTTGAGCATCGCCACGATTTTCTTCGATCGAACGATTGTTAAAGAACTCACCCGCCGAATCCGCGTAAATGAACTCACCATAGAACCTGGCCCAATCGTTGATGCGGTAGTTCGCAAACAACCGCAACCGGGTCAACCAAAACTCGTCGTCGAGCCCGGTCAATCCAAGCCCGCGATGATTTTCTTCATGGTGATAACGAACACGAACTTCGCCACCAAGGTCTAACTTACCATCGCCAGGCATCGATAACTGCTTCAGGCTATCGCCCGGGAAATGCCCCTTGAAGCACGGATCCTTCAGGTAGCTGTAGTCGTTCGCATAGAAAACGCCTTTGTAAGCATCTTTCGCCTTCGCTGCGGCAGCAGCAGTCTTCTTCTTGTCACAGCACGCACCGGCAACAGCAGATTGAGGCCCACCAATGCTCTCAATCGCAACGACTTGCGAAATGAACTCCTCCTCGCCATTTTGAATTCTTGATCCGATCGGTACGGTCTCGATCTCCCAATCATCCGAAGGCAGCTCTTCACTACGGGAATCATCCGCGGCCCAGTAGTCGGCATAAAGCAACGAATCTTTGGTACCGGTGCTTCCATCCGAAGAGTCGAGGCCTTCATCCGAGGAATTTCCCAACGAAGAATCCTCCTTTGCTTGTGAAAGGACGACCGCCGGAAGAGAGAAAAGGCTTGCTGCAATGGCGGCTGCTAGCCAGCGGCGAGAGCTGGTACGGGACATATTAGGCTCCATCCAAGCGGGTAGTTGCGTATTTGTAACTGCACTCACGCTATCCCCCCGAAACGGTTCCTTCAGTTGAAATGAAAGAAAGCTCCACTCGCCGTC
>JANOBM010000201.1:0-12879 GCA_031411655.1 Planctomycetaceae bacterium | reverse complement strand
ATTCCGTTGCAATCATCCGCGGACGCGGTTTCGACCGGACCCACGTCCGTCCGACTGGAAGCAACCAGCAAATTTGGCGGAAGCGACTTCTCGATATCGCTTGACTCCGATCCGATTTCGATCGTTCCCGGTCCGAAGGTCGTTGAAGTATTTCCAACCTCGGTATTGCTGAATGATTCAAAATCACGACAGCAACTCGTTGTGACTGGCTTTGACGAAGTTGGAAACGCTCGGGACTGGACTCGTGACGCAATCATCACATCAAAAAATCCAGAGATGATTAAGGTTGAAAGAGGTGTTGCTTACCCAGTTGCCAACGGCGATACCGAGCTTCTTGTCAACGTCGGTAGTGTCTCACACACAGTGCCGGTTCAGGTGCGTAACCTAGAAGTGCCTCGCCCGACAGCCTTTGAGGCTGAAGTATTAGTCGCTCTGTCAAAGCAAGGTTGCAACTCCGGCGCATGCCATGGTTCGCCTAGTGGAAAGGGAAGCTTTCGCATGTCGCTTCGCGCTTTCGACATGAAACTCGACCTCTTGACTTTGATACGCGAGGATTTCGGACGACGAATCAATACGATTGATCCAGACCAGAGTCTCTTGCTCACCAAGCCGCTGATGAAAGTCGCTCATGGTGGCGGCAAACAGCTTCACCAAACCGATGCCGCCTACTCCGTCTTGCGGAACTGGATTTCGGAAGGAGCGAAGCCGGAGCCAGCCGGTGCACCGCGATGTGTACGGCTGGAAATTTTTCCCAATCAAAAACGCGTCTTAAAGCGAATCGCTGGGGGACAGCAACTCGCCGCGATCGCCCATTTTGCAGATGGTTCCTATCGCGACGTTACCCATCTGGTCGCTTACGAAAGCTCCAATACGTCTGTCGCAACCATCGATAAACATGGCTTGATCACGCCCCACGATCGCGGTGAAGCTGCAATCTTGGTGCGTTTCCTGGAACATATCGAGTCTTTACCGCTCATGTTCATCGAAGACATCCCAAATTTTGAGTGGTCCGCGCCGGCCCCCAACAACTATGTCGACGAACTCGTGAACACAAAACTGCGGCAACTGCAGTTTGTTCCCTCCGAAACGTGCAGTGATTCCGACTTCTTGAGGCGAGTGTACCTGGACGTCATCGGAACACTGCCGACATTGCAAGAAGCGAACGAGTTCTACAGCGACCCATCGCCAGACAAGCGCTCACGATTGATTGATAGCCTCTTGGATCGAGATGAATACGCAAAATTTTGGGCACTGAAGTGGGGCGACCTTCTGAAAATGACCAGCAAACTTCTTGGTGATGAAGGCGTTTACAAGTATCACCGATGGGTTGAGGAAGCGTTCCGAACGAACATGCCCTACGACGAGTTCGCACGGCAATTATTGACCGGTACGGGGAGCACGTTCGCGAACCCACCTGCGAATTTCTATCGCACGTCTACCGATATGAACGAGTGTGTCGAGACGATCTCACAGGTATTCCTGGGAGCACGATTGCAATGCGCTAAGTGTCACAATCACCCGTTTGAACGCTGGACCCAAGACAACTACTACGGCTTAGGGGCGTTCTTCCAACGTGTCGAACGTCGCAAAACCCAGCGTCCCGGGGAGATGTTCATTTGGACCTCCGCATCGGGAGAAGTCACGCAGCCACGCACCGGACAAGCGATGAAGCCTTGGCTACCACAAGTCGGGAGCCTTGACAACGCTGACGCACAGGACCGCCGCCACTCATTTGCTAATTGGCTCGTCGACGGCAAGAACCCTTACTTCGCCAAGATCGAAGTGAACCGCATTTGGAGCCAATTGTTCACACGGGGAATCGTCGATCCGATCGACGATTTCCGTGATTCTAACCCTCCCACCAACGACGCATTGTTTGACGCGTTGGCAAAAGATTTTGCCGAACATGGCTTTGATCGCAAGCATATCCTAAGGACGATTCTGAATAGTCGAACCTATCAAGCGAGCTACCAAGCGAACGCATTGAATGAAAAGGACCTGATCTACTTTTCACACCAATTGCCGCGATTCCTGAGTGCCGAGCAATTGCTCGACGCGATCAATCAAGCGACGGGATTAAGTCAAGTGTTCGGTGGCTTGCCAGCGGGGACCAAGGCGACACAGCTGCCCGCACCGGACATCGTGAAGGTCGAGTTCCTCAAAGTTTTTGGCCAGCCCGAGCGGAGCACCGTCTGTGCATGCGAACGCGCTGAGGATTCAAACCTCGGAATGGCAATCGAATTATTCAATGGCACCTTAGTGCACGAAAAATTGCGAGATCCCGCGAATCGGTTTCGAAAGGCGCTCGCCGATGGCCGAACGCCTGAAGACGTCATCCGTGAAGTTTACATGGCCAGCGTTTGTCGCGAACCATCGGAGGCCGAGTTTCAAGCGTCGCTCGCTCATTGCAAAAGTCGCGACGATATCGCAGCCGGGATTGAAGATGTGTGTTGGGCGTTGCTTAACACCGATGAGTTTTTATTCCAACACTGATTTGCTTAAACATGTCATTTCACCATTTGAAGCTTCGTTCAATCGTAATCGTACCATGGGTGCTGTGCGTCACCACTTCCTTCGGGTTTGCTAACAGAAGCGTTGCGACGGAGCCCATTAGTTTTCGATCCCAGGTCGCCACTGTCCTGTTTGAAAATTGCGTTGCCTGCCATGGCCCTAAAAAAGCCGAGGGCGGATATCGCATCGACTCCTTCGATGAGCTCAAGAAAGCGGGTGACTCCGGCGAAGCTCCTGTGACGGACGCAAACATTGAGGCAAGCGAGCTGCTTCGCAGGCTCACGACAACCGATGAATCGGAACGCATGCCGGCAGACTGCGAGCCGCTCAGCAACGAACAAGTGACCCTGATTTCAACCTGGATCGCTGAAGGTGCAAAGTTCGATGGCAACAGTAGCAGCGAGTCGTTGCTGACCGTCATTCCACCAAAGACCTACTCAGATCCTCCGGAAACTTACGCCCAAGCGGTTCCCATTACCGCCCTCGCATTTTCGCCCGATGGTAGTCAACTGCTTGCAAGTGGGTACCACGAAATCACGATATGGAACTGCGCTGACGCGAAACTGGTGCGACGCATCAAAAACTTGGGGCAATCCATTTACGCAATCAAGTTTTTGCCCGACGGTAAAACGCTTGCGATTGGATGCGGCGAGCCAGGGATAAGAGGCGAAGTTCGCCTGATTGATTTTGAAACGGGCACGTTAAAGAATGTCGCTGCAAGGTCGACTGACGTGGTCCTCGATCTCGCCATCCGCCCCCAAAGTCAAGAACCCGCGCCCCATGAGATGGCCGTAGCTGGCGCTGATGGCCTGATTCGTATCGTTGATTATGAGACGTTTGCGGACGTACGGACGATTGCTAGTCACGCCGACTGGGTAACCGCGATCGCCTGGAGCGATGACGGAACGCAATTGGTATCAGCCAGTCGCGACAAGTCGGTCAAAGTTTTCAATACAAATAACGGTGAGTTGCTGGTCAGTTATCAAGGTCACGCGGCAGCCACGCGGGGCGTCGCTTTTTCAGCGGATGGGAAGAACATTTTGTCGGCTGGAAGCGATAACCAGATTCATCGCTGGGCAATCGAGGGCGCTGCGAAAGTTGCCGGCGTAGGCATCGGCGGCGAAGCATTCAAGTTGGTACGAGGCAATGCAATTCTCTTGGTACCTAGCACCGATAATCAACTTCGCACCATTGATTTAAACAACAACGCGGTTCTGAAAACGCTGTCCGGTCATCGCGACTGGATCACGTCGGTGTCGCTAAACGAGACCACAAATCTAATTGCCAGCGGTTCGCTGGACGGAGAAATTCGGTTATGGAACGCGGCCGATGGTACGCTAGTCCAAACCTGGATCGCAAAACCGTAACCTGTTCAATTCTTTTCTTCTGCCATTTCTCAAAGGTGTTTCGATGGATAACTCATTCGCTCGTTTTGCGATTTTTGCCACGATTGTTATCGGAGTCAGCCAACTGACCGTTGTCGCCGAGGATAAACTGCCCGATGCGGCGGTCATTCAACCGACCAAGCTTTTTGAAGTCGATAGCTACTGCGAAGGCGTCGTCTTCGATGCCGATGGACGAGGGTATATTTCTTGGGGCAAAACGATCACTCGTTTCGAGTTGGATGGGAAGCATGAAGTCTTTGCAGAAACCGGCGCGCCAAATGGGCATAAGATTTTGGCAGATGGCACGCACTTGGTTTGTGACTCAAGCCAACATGCCGTGCTGCACCTCGATGCCGATGGCACCCCTCTCGATCACGCATCGAGCGAATGCGAAGGCAAGCCGCTGCGCGGCCCGAACGACCTGACGCTCGATCCGATCAGCGGCGGGTTCTACTTCACTGACCCCGGCGATTCCTCGAAAGAAAGCCTCATCGGCACTGTGCATTTTGTAGACAAAGCCGGCAAGACACACTTGGTAGCATCGGGCTTGGCATTCCCGAACGGAGTCGTCCTGACACAAGATGGCAAGCGGCTTTTGGTTGGTGAAAGCCAGTTCAACCGAGTATTGGAGTTTCCGGTCATCTCGCCTGGTAAGGTCGGCGAAATGAAGGTGTTCGCTGATCTTCCCAAGAATTCCACTGGGAAGTGGGAAGACAATCAACCCGATGGCATGTGTTTGGATGCAAGCGGCCTGCTCTATGTGGCCCACTACGGCATGAAACAAGTTCAAGTGCTCGACGCCTCCGGAAAGCAACTTCGCTCGCTTGACGGTGGCAATCAGCTCACCAGCAACGTTGCTTTTGGCGGGCCCGATTTCAATCAGCTTTTCGTCACCGGAGCCATTCATGCCGATGGCAAACCGGGCGCCGTCTTTCGGCTTGACCTCGGCGTAAAAGGCCGCAAGGTCTTGCCGAACCGCTGATAGCCTCAGCATCAGCATCACCAAACCATGCAGCCCCTGTTTAGGGGAAAACAAGTTCATGTAGGTTCTCCCAGAAAAACTTTCACCACTTTTATTGTTCAGATTCTTCCCAAAAGTCGCCATCTAATGGTAGGATGAGGGCCCGAGGGCGCGTTTAAGATCGTTATCTTCTAATTTTCTTGCCTTCAGGTTTTCAGTAAACATCTGTTTTTATGGGGATTTTGTATGAAATTGTCTCGCAATCGTTCTGGCTTCACTTTGGTGGAGCTCCTCGTCGTGATCGCCATCATCGGCGTCATGGTAGGTCTCCTGCTTCCTGCGGTTCAGGCCGCTCGGGAAGCTGCACGACGAATGTCGTGTGGTAACAACTTCAAGCAATTGGGCTTGGCACTGCACAATTACCATGCTGCCTACGGCAAACTGCCTCAGCATGGCACCGGAACTCACCCACCGGTAGCGCTCAACTCGTGGGATGGAAGCACGGTAGCGACTAACATGCGCCTCAGCATGTTGGTAGGCATCACTCCGTTCATGGAGCAGCAGGCTTTGTGGGAGCGAATTTCGTCCCCTCTCCGGGAACGTACTGACAAGACCACCGCTGATCCAGGTGGAACAACACCGTGGAGCGCGATGGGCCCTACCCCGGACCAAATTCAATATCCACCGTGGGCAAGCGACATTGCCGGTTTGCGATGCCCAAGCGATCCAGGTGTTGGTCTACCAGCATTGGGCCGAACCAACTACGTCGCATGTACTGGTGACTCGACTCATGAAAATCGCAATGGCTACCTGAATGTTGCGGTGGGTGCCGTACTTCCGTACGCTCCAACGGCAGGTTCCGCTCAGAACATGCGAGCCGGTGCACGTGGTGTATTCGTGATGCGACAGCAGACCGGTCTTCGAGATATCCTCGACGGCACCGCGAATACGATCGCAATGGGCGAAATCGCAACGGATCTCGGAGACCGAGACGTCCGTACGATCGGAAGCACACAAAACGCGAACGTCAATCCATTCATTGATAATCCGTCACAGTGCCGGGACACCAACCCAGGGATCGACCCTCTTCGTCCTCGCTTCTGGGCTCCGACAACCGGCGTTCTTGGAACGACCAGTGGACGTGGGTATCGATGGGCCGATGCTTGGCCGGACTTCGGCCAGTGCATGACGATTCTACCACCGAACACCGAAATGTGTGGAATGGGTGGAGTCGACCGCAACAACCAAGCTGCAATGTCAAGTCGGCACCAGGGTGGTGCTCACGTCTTGATGGCTGATGGTGCGGTGAAGTTTGTCACCGATTCGATTGAAGCCGGCAACTCGCGCCATCCAAACGTACGCAATGGCGGCACAGGAACTTTTGCTCCTGGTTCGGTCAGCCCTTACGGTCTTTGGGGTGCACTTGGAACTCGTGCGTCCAAGGAAGTCATCAACACCGATAGCATCTAATCGACTGCTTCGATCCGCTGATTTCTTGACCTCAGCTCCCACCGGGGCTGAGGTTTTTTTATTGGGATCCTGCAAACGGTCGGCTGCGAGCCTGGGCAAATCGGAAAGCCCTTAAACACTTCAAGATTCGATGCAGGAAGTTTCGGTAGGCGAGGGTCGCTCCGTTATTGAAAGCATTAACCTGGCTGTCATAACCGCGAACAAACTCTAGCGATCCAGGACGCAGCGCGACCGCACAAGGTGAGATCGCTAAGTGGAATTTCCACCAACACAGGCACGAACGTGAACCGCTGTCCCAAGCTTGTCCGGTCACTAAATGCTTGGCGATGGCTAAATATGCGGGTTCCGCCCGTAGCGAACGTAGTCAAGGCTATCGGGGAAGCACGACGGAGACCGAAACTCTTGACGAGTTTCGCTACCCGAGTGCTAAGCAGTCACTAAAGCCCCGGGATTTGTCCGAAATGAATGAGTGGGGAAGGCGTCATGCCTCTCGTCGAATCCATCTCACAAAAAAGCAAGCGGACTACTTATGCCACGCTATAAACCCCAAACTCAAAGTCAAAAAAGCATCAGGTCACGGCGGTTCGACCTTAGTAGCACTGCAGGCCGCTATCGCACGGGTTTCATTCTCATCGAGACCGATAGGCTAACGCTTTACGCCTGATGCACCGCATTCTCCGCTCTCAACTTTAACAACGCCAACAGGCATCAGTTGCCCGCGCCTTTTTCGGCGTCATCGCTTGCCTTTTGCTGTGCGGCCATTTCCGCTTCGTAATCTGCGATCTTCTTTGCGTCAGCATTTTCAGCAACGTTTGACACAGCAGCCTTGTCGGCGCAGCCAACACTTACCAAGCACAAACCAAACAGCATCGCGAGAGTGAATTTTTTCATAATCAATACCTTTCATGAGGGTCAAAGAATGGGCGTGATCAAGAACGGTTTTCTTGCCACGGGAACCGCATCATTGTAGCATGGCCGGTGTATGCAAATAAGGTGTCCGATCGCTTGCTTCCATCTCCGATCTATGTGCATGAGGCGACTATTCATTCCCAAAAGCGCGCTGGTCAATCAATACAACTTCGTAACACAAGCGGCTCTCCGCACATCGAGTTCGCTCCTTGGTCTACGCTGGTTCGTGATAGGTGGACTGCTGGTTTTGGGAACCATCGGATGTGGTCGGCAGGCCGATGCTCCCGTCAAATCGGCTCCCGTTTCTTCCTTGGCCCTCCTACGCCAAATGGTGGAGGCCGGCGATTGGGGCGCCGCTTGGACGTACTCGGACAGTGCCCTCATCGAAGCTGGTAGCGACCCAGAGTCCCTTGAGCTTATCGCAAAGGTTGCATTCCACACCGATCACAAATCAGTCGCGGCCGATTTGCTCGTTGAAGTGTCGCGGTCAAACGGCCTCAAAGATCCTACACGGTTTCAATCTGCATTGTCTGGTTTGCTCGCCGCCGGGCGCCTCTTCGATGGGATTGAGCTCCTTCGTGAAGCAGTCGCCGTGAGGCCAGCCGATGATGAACTGCGACGACTTTTCTTTGACCTTTTAATCGCCACGGAACAACACGAGGAGGCGGCGGTTCATCGCCAAGTTCTTATTCGTCATCGGAAGATCGACAACGATTTGTTGTTTTCCGCCTACCGATACGAAAAGCGAAATGAAGAGGTCCAATCATTGACCCAAATGCTCGAACGTAATCCAGAGGATAAACGGCCGCTCATCGGGAAAGCGAAACGCTCCTTCGACGCCATGCGATATCGCGACGCGAGCGAGGCACTGCAACAAATCGTTGACGCACATCCCCATTTCATTGCTGCGCAGGCCATGCTCGGCCGTGTCATCTTCCTAACAGGCAACGACCCTGCACTCCAAGCATGGGCAAAGAATGTCCCTCCAGCGATGGTCGACGAATCAGACTATTGGCTGACGCTTGGGGATTGGGCCATGAAACAGGAGAGGGCGAACCTGGCCATGAACGCGTATGCAGTCGCGGCCCGGCACGGGGTGGACCGACTCGAACCGTGGAACAAGTTAGCGTCGCTGCTCGCAATTCACGCTCCAGGAACCGTCGAGTATCCATTGATCAAATCTCGCGCTGCGGCGCTGGCGCGGCTACGACAATCCTATGCAGAATACGACGCTCAAAGCCAACAATCACCTCAGGCAGTCCACCAAATCTCGCACGCCTTGCTCGACCTCGGACGGCTTTGGGAGGCAGAGGCATGGGTAGCCTTTGGCACGACCTTCCCTTCCATCAACGAATCGGAACGAAAAGCCCTCGTTGACCTGCGTAAAGAAGTTCTGACGCATTTAAAGTCAGATACGCCCCGGCAACTCGCTGATAGGCTTCCCGCTTGGGAGTGGGCCCAAACAATGTCGCCGAGCGTTCTCATTGCGACCCTGAGCGGAAAGGCGCCACCGTCAACCCTTGAATCGGACGTAAGAAAGGAACTCGCATGGCCCGCCAGCCCGCCGGTACTGCCGAAGTTACGTGACGAGGCGGATGAGCATGATCTTGTCTTTTTTGGCCGAACCGCGGACGACTTAGCCGAACCCGGTATCCTACTTCACCAAACGATGGGATGTGGTGGCGGTACGATCGATTTTGATCTCGACGGGTGGCCCGACTTGTATTTAATTACCGCGGGAGGAACCCCACCCCATCGCGATTCAGCGAGCAATGCGATGTTCCGCAACTTGGATGGAAAATTTAAAAATGTATCGGTCAACTGTGGTGCAGAAGATCGCGGATTTGGAAATGGCGTAGCCATCGGAGACGTCAATGAAGACGGCTTTGATGATTTACTGGTACTTAATTACGGCCCCAATAGCCTTTGGATCAACAATGGCGACGGCACATTTACGGATCATTCCAATGATCGTTTGCCGAGCAATTCAACTTGGTCAACCAGCGCTGCATTAGCCGATATCGACGGTGACGGGATTACGGACATATTCATTACAAACTATTGCACTGGACTCGAACCATCGTTCGAAGAGTGCTTTGCAGTCCACAGCAAGGGGCCTCGAAGTTGCTCGCCGAACCACTTTGCTGCGGAAAAGGATACGATCCTTCGAGGAACACCAAAAGGCACTTTTGTCGACGCAGCGGAAACCTGGAAAGCGTTTCCGGAAATACCGGGTCGCGGTTTGGGGATTGTCGCAGGTTCACTCGACGACCGTCCGGGCATCGACTTGCTTGTCTCTAACGACATGACGCCAAATCACTACTGGACTCGACGCCTTCCGAAATCCGACGGGGATTCTTTTGGTCTCGAGGAATCGGCATCGTTGCTGGGCTTGGCAATGGACGGACAATCGCGGTCTCAGGCTTCGATGGGGATCGCTACGGCGGACTTCAATCGAGATGGTGTTGCCGATTTCTACGTAACCAATTTTCAGAATGAGTACAACACGCTTTATCTCAGTCGCGCCGAAGGCGGGTGGAGCGACAAGACTGGGCAAGAGCGTCTAATCGACGAAACGCTTCCGCTGTTAGGGTTCGGTACCCAAGCGATTGATGTCGATAATAACGGGGAATGCGAGATCGTGGTAACCAATGGACACGTTGATCACCTCGCCGATGAAAACGGCGTTTCGTTTTATGAGCAGCCGCCGCTTTTATTTCAGCGCGGTTCCGATGGTCGATTTGAGTCTGTCGGCACGAAAGTCGATGGTTTGTATTTTCAGTCGATGCACGTCGGACGGGCGCTTTGGACCACCGATGCCAATCGCGATGGCAAAGTCGACATGGTGATCACGCACCAAACCGAACCAGTTGCGTTGATCCTCAATCAAACAGAGAGCAACTATGCGTACCTGGGATTGCGTTTGGTTGGTACAAAGGACGCCCGCAATGCGATCGGGAGTGTGGTAACGGTCCGCTCCAAAGCGCATGAAGCGGTGTTTAGGCTTACAAGCGGCAATGGATTTCAGTGCTGCAACGAACGTCGAATACAGGTTGGCTTGGGCGATCACGACGGTGCAGTCGAAGTGTCAGTTCGCTGGCTTAATGGCGAGACCGAGACATGGCCGGCATTAAAAACGAGGCAAGAATGGCTCATCATCCAAGGCGATGCGGCAGTTCCGCTTTAAAATCCCCTTGTATAATTTTCCACCGAACAAATACTTGTACCGTCCCATAGCTAGATTCGTAACATCGATGAAGAACACTGCATTCCGGCTACATGCGATTCTTTTAGCTTTTGCTTTCATGGCAGGCTGCAGTGACGGACGTGACGAACAGTCCCTGCAGTCAGCCAACAGCGCCCCTTCCGACATCGGGTCAATCATTCGATTTTGCGCCGACTGCCATGAACTGCCCAATCCCGCAAGCTTCGAGAAATCTCGTTGGCATGAGGAAGTGGAACAAGGAATCCGTATCTACAACCGATCTGGGCGTTCGGATCTTGTGATCCCTGATCTTGAGGCAACGGTGGCTTTCTTTCGAGACCAAGCACCTGACGACGTCGTCATCGAACCTCCCGACCGAAAAGATGACACTCGATTTATCGCTAAGACCCTCGTGTGGCCCGGTGCCCAAAGACCCACGTCGATCTCAAGCATACTTGCCATTGACAAGAAAGGATCGTCGCCGTGTTTTCTATTGACGGATATGAGCAACGGGGCTTTGTCCCAGGTGACGGCGATCAAAGACGGCATCAACGTTGACGAACTCGGAGACGTCGCCCATCCTGCCCACATCGAACCGTGCGATCTGAATCAGGACGGAGAGACCGATTACATTGTTGCTGACCTGGCAACCCTGAGTCCACAAGACGAGAAACAAGGAAGCATCTGGTGGTTTGTCGGCCAAGCCGGCCAACCATTGAAGCGTCACGCACTAAAACTCGGCCTTTCCCGTGTCGCTGATGTGCGGCCTATCGACTACGACAATGATGGCGACCTTGATCTGATTGCGGGGGACTTTGGCTTGCACTTTGTAGGATCGATCTACCTTGGTTCCAACGGTGGGCTCGTCGACGGGATTCCCAAATTCGAATGGAAAGTCATTGATACACGACCTGGCGCGATATCGCTTCCTACGGTTGATTTCGATCGGGATGGCCGCACTGATTTCGTTGCTCTGATCGCGCAGCAGTATGAAACGGTCGAGCTGAAATTGAATCGTGGCGGCGGCGAGTTTGAGTCGAAGGTGATCTACGCGGCAGGCGATCCTTCCTTTGGCACCAGCAGTATGGAACTGGTTGATTTCGATGGCGATGACGACCTCGACGTTCTCTACACGAACGGCGACACTTTCGACGACACACTGGCAAAGCCTCATCATGGGATGAAGTGGCTTGAAAATGAAGGCGTCTTCCCTTTCACTGTGCACGACATCGCAGGGATGCCCGGCTGTTATCGTGCCGTTTCAGGCGACATTGACAAGGATGGCGACTTGGATGTGGCCGCCGTCTCGTACCTTTCAAAGGAAGAAGTTGCCAAATTCACGCCGAATACCTTCGACGCGGTGGCATGGTTTGAGCAGCAAGCCGATGGAAGTTTTTTGCGACACACGATGGTTAAAAATGTGTGCCAGGCCGCAACTTGCATGCTACTGGACTGGGATCGAGATGGCGACCTTGACCTACTCGTTCCGCCGAGCATCACCGATCGGAATGCCAAGCTTGAATTGACGGTATACGTCAATCAGACGAGCGGATCGGAGCCAAGCAATGCTCTGTCTGGAGTATTGAAATGAGCCCGCCGAAAAGACGTCAACCTGCGCATCGAAACCAGAAATGTGCGACTCCCAGTGTGCCAGCGCGGGTTTCCATAAATCCGGTCCCGGCATCGAATCGGTGGCGACTCCCGATCCTCCTGCTAACACTTGTCGGTTTGGTGGGAGGTTTTTTCTGGTGGGGTGCCCCCACTTACTTTGCGAAGCAAGCCGAAAACGCGTTGCGTGAGGGGCGATACGAAGACGCAGATGAATACTGGCAATATGTGTTGCGCATGCAACCACGAAGAGTCGACGCGTTGATCGGCCAAGCAACGGCATGTCGCCATGCCGGCGACCTTGTTCGCGCGAAAAATCTTTTGGCGACTGCCGAATCGTTTGGTGCCTCGCAATCGGAGACAAAGGTCGAGCATGAGCTGATCGCGATTCAGAATGGGGGCAGTGAAAAAGCAATCGCTCGATTGCCAAGCATGCTGGTGAAAAACCCCGAGCAAGGTGCAGAGATACTGGATGCATTTGCAACTGGTTTTGAAGTGGCTGGGGCCCCCGAGCAGGCCGTTCCCTATATTGATAAGTGGCTTGAGACATCACCAAACGATAGGAGGGCAGTTATTCACAAGGCGGAGTTACTAGCCTCGCTTCAACAGTGGAAAGAGTCGGAGGCAGGTTTTCGTACCGCGATGAAAGTGGATGCAATGCTCCAGCGCGGACGTCGTGGATTAGCAAGGGTCCTTTTGGAGACGGGTAGGGATCGCGAGGCGTTGGAAATGCTTGATACGGCCATTGCCGCAGAGCCAAGGAGCATCCCGTTGCGATTGCTTCGCTGCAAAACGTTATTAGACCTACGGCAAAACGATGAAGCGATTAC
>JANOBM010000200.1:0-37505 GCA_031411655.1 Planctomycetaceae bacterium | reverse complement strand
GCTTACTGGACGGCACCAACTAGCTGACAATTTCAGCTGCCAATACCAGCTAGAAGCGTCAGAGAATAAATCAGTGACGCCCAAAACGACTCGCTTGTGCATCGGGCCTCTGCAAAACAACAGCAGACTCATGCGTTGGCGCTGTCAAACTAAGCCGCGTTTAGTGCTTTAAACAATCGAAATTCTAGGGTTGAAGGGGATGCTTGCGGCGGACTTCTAGTTAAGAGTTGACGAAGCACTGGACGGATCCATGAGGGTCTACCCCTAAGGCAATCGCAGCCTTTGCAACCACAGCTAACTTTCATTCCACTGGAAGCAACACGCTAAAAGTTAGAATCCCTATCAACGGCTTCCATCACTTTGGTATTGCGTTCCACCGCCACCACGGTCGTGCGTTGACGCATCCCATCGCGACTCTGCGCGATGACTGGAAACACCTGTCGCTTGTCGGGCAACGCGACACGGATTGCGAACGACCCATCGGGACGCAGTTTCACAGGATCGCCGCCAAGCATGACCGTGGCGCCAGGAATGGTGGAGCCGTAGATGATCATTTCGGCATCGACTTCGAAAGGGAGAGCTCGATGACGATCGAGTGCAACATCGGTGTCGCTACCTAGCCCTGCATCTCCACGGACAGGCATGGGGCGCTGCAGGCGATCCTCAAAAACCTCTTTCAAGTCAGCGTTTCCATTGACGTCTAGACCACCACTGAGCGAATAAACCCGCTCGTAGTCTTCTGCGATGTCGCGCCAATGTTCGTCGATTCGATTCGCTGCACCGGGTCGCGGCGTCTCGACGATGTTACTGCGACAAATGGAAAAGAATCTTTCGTTTTCAGCCACGTAGCCGATCACGGCGCGGAAACGAGTGGGGGGCTCGTCCACATCGATGTACCAATTCGAAACGCCACCGTGAATGGGGATGTCCCTCACGATTTGTTCGGTTCGATTTGCATTGGCGTCAGCAACCGCCATCACGCGTAGCACCGGAATCGCATTGTGCCATTTTTCTGACATAGCGACACGAACCCGATCCACCGCAGCGCGAGTGATTTCCCACTCGGCCTGTAACCAGAAGCTATCGCGCACGACGAGGACAATCCGATCTTTCTGAACGGAAGATGCCGCATTTTGCCTCGTCGGCGAGCCGTTAAATAACGCTTCGGTGGAGATGTCTTTGTTTTGCAAGGCGCGCTGACTGCGCAGCGCCATTTCCCTCCGTATTCGGACGGACTTTGCCGATACCGGCACCACTGGCGGTGGTGGGGGAAGCGGCTTCTTCGCTGTCGCCGACACTTTCTTTGGGGAAGAAGCAGGCGACTTCGACCCCGTTTCGTTTTTGACCGCCGCCGTAGCTTTGAGCAATTGCACCGTTTTGGGCTCGCTGGGTGCGGAAGTCAAATTCGATCCCTTGGACGAGGATTGCTCCCCATTTTTAGCTCCGACTTTGTTCACGCTACCGCGAGCGGTCCGATCGATCGCACTGCTCGATGGAGTGCCACCGCCAGCCTGCAACGCCTTAGCACCTTTGCTGCTCTTTGGAGATGAAACCTCCGCCTTGCTTGCAGCGACTGGTTTGCTCACCAGCCTGCCTGTCGCACTCTTTGGCATCGTTTTGCCTGACTCGTTTGCCTTTGTGCCTGGCGTTTGCTTCGCCTCGGCCCGGTCCAAAGTCGGTCCTTTCGCCTTCGATGAATCTCGCAAAGGCTCAACCGCTTTGCCATTAGGAGCAGAGGACTGCAGCGTTTTTCCGACCTGCGATTTACTCTCAGCCGCCTTAGGAGTCGAACCCTTCAACTTGCCGGATGATTTCGCGGTCGCGGATGGCTTCGAGGCCTTTGAAACCACTGCCAGCGTGGATACTTTCTTCGCTTTTGGGGCAACCGCGGTGGCGGGCTTGGCGGTTTCAGCAGATTTCGACGGGGCCGCTTGTCTTGTGCCTACGGTTTTCACGACTTTGGCTTGCGGACCCACCGCTGCCGATTTGTCTGTTTTCGACTTAGGGTCGGCGGATTTGCCGGATGCGGATTTGGCGGGGGTAGACTTGGGGTTGGCGGCTGCCGTTGTTTTGCGCCGCGATGCGCTTTCCGCTTTGCGGATCGCTGCAACCAAATCGTCCTTCTTCATGTCACGATAACCTTCAATCCCGTGATCTCGGGCGAGGGCAGCAAGGTCCTGTCGGCTTCGCGAACTAAGTTCAACTGCAGTAATCAACGCAACGCTCCCGCAAAATCAATGCAAATCCAAGTAAGGTTCAACCGCAAACGTGCGATTGACCAACTCTCCTCCTGCTTCCGTCACTCGATTTTGCGCGTCCGTTGCTGTACTGTCTTCTCGAGCGAATGCTGACAAACCAAACATCGTTCACTTGAGCATTGGTGCGGTTCGACTATCGGCAGAAAGACCTGCCTGGGGGGAATCGTCCGCTGAGCTTGCCGAATGATCAGGTAACGAAAACCATGCCAAGAGCACATGGCAAACCGACTCTTTGCTTCGACGTCGCTACCTCACCAATGGAGCCAACGACGCCACTGGCATTATGACTAGGGTTACACCAAACTTCTAGTGCCAAACGAAAACCCCGTTTCGCAATGGCTAATGAAACGCCGCTGAGGCCTTCTAATTGCGCGATAGTGCGCAGGAGTTAGCCATTGCCAAGAACCTTTTTTGGCCAACAGGGGCTATCGCTCCACCCGCTGGGCGGGAGCGATCATTGAGTAAACCTCTGCCGCGGCAGATGGACTGGGGTCTCGGAAGCTCGCCAGCCTTTCAACGAGTCTATCGGATCGTCGCCCGCCGCAGAGGCTGGAAGAACGAGAGCTTGCCCTTCCCTCGATGGCAGCGCCTACCGGTCCATGCTCACGCAGCGGACCGACTTTGGCAACTCAACGTAGGCGAACGCCGCCGCGAAACGTACCGAAGTGATTACCGTCCCCCATTCGAACCCGCTTGCCGCTTCCTAAGGCGGCTCTCGGTTGACGGTCTCACGATTGTCGGGGCGTTGACTGATGGTCGCAATGCAGAACTGTTGGCCAGCACTTCTGTGCAGAATTCTTCAAGCAAACCGGACAGCGACACGGCCAGCGACCAGAGGCCGACCTTCCAGTCGTGCTAAACTGCGGCGATCGGTCACAACCCCTGTTTTTTTGCAACCACCCGGTCACACTCTGTCCACACATCAGCGGTTTACCGCGATGCCATCAAAGCATAGTCGTCGCGCACGTTTACTTGGATCCGATCGTATTCTCACTGTTCCAGACCCTCTAGCCCCAGCATGCGTCGACGAGAGTGGATCGCGATCAAAAGGCGGACAGCAAACGGGGCAATCCGTACATCCGATTCGTCGGTGCCGGAGTTGAGTTAGCTTCGTTTAGTCTGTGCTTTGGGTTGATTGGCTTCACGATTGATCACTGGGTGGAAAGCGAACGACAATTCGGGCTGGCTTTCGGCTCGCTCATCGGCTTTTCAATGGGAATGGTGCGGTTTGTGATCCTGGCCGGAAAAGCAAATCGACCCTATGGAAAATCCGAGCTTCGTTCGCAGGACTTGCCCGACGTTCGGGACAAAACCGATTAAGAGCAAGGGTTGAGTCAAGGTAAATAAACAAAGTACGCGTCGCATTGGTTGATTGAGCTGTCCAACACACCGATCCAATCTGTCGTGTCCGTCGCCTCTTCGCCTTCCCATTTTTCCCGAAGTCATGTTGTTAAGTAACTCCCAATCGGATTCAGCAACCATCTCGAGGGGCGATCTCGTGTCGACCTGGATGCTGGCCGTGGGGATGTCGTTCGTGATAGTTGCGGCGACGGTCGCTCACTGGTTCATTTCTGACACTGAGGCAGCGTGGTTGCTGAGCGGGCCTAACAAGAACAACTCGTCAGCCATCACGGAAAACCCGAATACGATCGCCTTCGCTCTGGTAGGAGTGACCTTTTTGGTCCTCACGCTGGTCTCCCATTTACCGGCGGCAATGGCTTTCGGCAAAAAAAAGCGAAGCGCTGCGTCTCAGGTGAGCCCGGTCGGGTTGTTGATCCTTCCGATGACCATCCGTTTTGCAGGCACGTTTGCCATTCTGGGTGGGCTTTGGATTACCGGAACCATTCCGCTTGGCGAGGCTGGATTTGATGTTTTGTTTTGGTATGTCACATTGACGGCGATCGAAGTTGTCGGCATTGTTTGGGCTTCGAAGACAGTAAGGTCCGATGAGCATTTGGCCGCCACTGGTCTTGGCCGCTCAGGTGGGCATGAATCGGTGGTTGGAAGCCGTGGTTAGTGACCAAGTCGTTCAGCGTTTTTATCGGTGTAAGAAAGGCGTTTAGGAAGCAATGCTCCCTCCTGTGAAATTGATCTGGGCCGCAGCCCAACCTGAGCAGAGTCTCGCCGAAGTTGCCGTGCAACATGTGTTGCCGCACGCGCTTCACCAGGAACCGATTTTCAGAGTTGCCGTCGGCTCCGGAGATACGACCATTCCGGCACTCAACATTCATCACGGGTATTACGAGTTCTTCGTCACCAACCATTTGATGATGACGGCAGTGGTCGGCATCATTTTGGTGCTGACTTTCTTCTTTGTGTCACGACGAATTCGTGTTCGGGGAGAAGGGCTTGCTGCCTACCAAACCAAGGGCCGCATCGCACAGTTGTTTGAGACGATGTGTTCCTTCATCCGCGATGAGGTGACCCGACCCAACCTGGGTGATTTGACCGATAAGTATATCCCTTACATTTGGACGATCTTCTTTTTCATCCTGTTTTCAAACGTGATGGGGCTGATCCCGATCGGATACATACTACAAGCCGCCACGCATGACGTTCATTTTTCTCACTGGGGCGGAACTGCGACGGGCAATCTTGCGCTGAATGCGATTCTTGCCGTTGGAAGTTTCATTGCGATTCTGTTTGTTGGCATCCGCGAAGTCGGGGCGAAAAACTTTTTCTCCCACTTCAACCCAATTGGTTGGGATGATCCCAAGATGCTAGTGATCGGACTGCCGCTTTACGCGTTGGAGTGGATGGGGCTGATTATCAAGTGCATCGTGCTGGCAATGCGTTTGTTCGGGACGATGATGGCAGGCCACTTGGTGATTGCAGCGTTTGTGTTATTGATTTTCAGTGCAGCGAAATATTCGATTGCGTTGGGCTATGGAGTCCATTTGTCGGTGATCATTGGTGGGATCGTATTGACTTTGCTGGAATTGTTTATCTGTTTCTTGCAAGCATTCATTTTTACGTTCCTGACTGTACTGTTCATATCGACCGCCGTCGCCCATCATGGCGACCATCACGAAGAACATGACGAACATCCCCTCAGCGATGAAGGGCAGATGGATATGGATAAGCTGATCAAGCCTGAACGGCTTGGCCCGCTAGTAAGTTAGTGACCCTTCGGCACATTGTTGCAGGGTCGAGACCTGATTCGGATTTTGAAACTACACCCACTAAAGTTCTCGTTGGAGCGAAGCGAAGATGTTTGAGTTTGCAATGTTGTTGGCCCAAGAAGTAGCCAGTTTCGACAAGCTCGGTGCCGGTCTTGGCATGGGCTTGGTCATTCTTGGTGCAGGACTTGGCATCGGTCGAATCGGTGGTTCAGCCGTTGATGCGATCGCACGTCAACCCGAGGCCAGTGGCACCATCGGGACTCAAATGCTGATCGCCGCAGCACTCATCGAAGGTGTTACGGTTATCGCGTTGATTCTCATCCTGATCAGCTAGTCTGGTATCCAAGTTTCATTCCGTTAGGGTGAATGGTATGTACGCGACGTGGTTACGTTTTGTCATGGCGACGTTTGTCTGCCTATCGATTGCGGCTTGCTCCCAAGTGACGAGCTTTGCAGACGAAGCAAGCAGCGCAGAGGCCACTGAGCAGGCGGATAAAGCAGCGAGTGCTGACAAGGTAGAGCATGGCGGTCATCAAGACCCTCCTGGGACGCCGCCCCTGTTGCAGTTTGATGCGGGTTCGGCGATCGCAAACATCGCGATTTTTATTGGTGTGCTTGCGATCCTTTCAAAACTCGTTTGGCCAGTCATTTTAGATGGCCTCAAGGCGAGGGAATCGAAAATCCGCACTGATCTGGAATCGGCTGACAAAGCCAACCGAGAGGCGCGCTCGATTCTTGCAAGCTACCAATCGAAGCTCGATGAAGCAGCATTGAAGGTGCAGTCGATGATTGCGGAGGCAAGAAAAGATGGTGAAATTGCCGGCCAGCGGATCGTTGAAGACGCGAAAGCTGAAGCTGAACGTCAACGCGTACGAGCACTTGCCGATATCGAGACCGCTAAAAAGGTTGCGATTTCGGAACTCGCAAGTCAAACGTCCGACATGGCGATGTCTGTGGCCCGGAAGGTCGTCGGTCGAGAATTGAAAGCCGCCGATCATGCGGATCTGATTCGCCAGTCACTCGATCGTCTGCCCAGCAACAACTGAGACAAGTAAGCGAAGCTGAGAATGACGGAAGCAATTAAACACGATACGGTTCTCGATCCTGGTGCGGAGCAGGTCGGCAAGACTTACGCCCGTGCGCTGATCGGTGCGGCCTTGTCGGCTGGTGTTGCGGACGATGTTTTGCGACAGCTCAATACGTTGGTCGATGGCTACTTAGCCTCCAGCGAAAAGCTAACGGCCGCGTTTGCATCGCCTCGTATCGACCAGAACGAAAAGAATCGAGTCATTGATCGATTGTTCGGAAGCGAGTTTCATCCGGTGCTGGTGAAATTCTTGAAGGTTATGGCAAAACGAGATCGACTTGGTTTCGTGGGTGCCGTGCGCACCGCCGCCGTATCGATTAACGATGAAATGCAAGGTCGCTTAGTCGCCGAGGTGCGGACTGCCGTACCAATGGATGAAGCGACTCGTGCAGCGGTTGTTTCTCGATTGTCCAGCACCATGAACAAACAGGTGCGTTTGGTCGAAACGATCGACCCCGATCTGATCGGTGGGATGGTTGTTCGAGTGGGCGATACCGTTTTTGATAGTAGCGTTGCGAATCAGATTGATAAAATGTCGAGAAGGGCCCGCGATGGCTTCTCTCGGGAACTACTCAAGCGATTCGAATCGTTTGCCGGAAGCAATTCCTAAAAATCATTTCTATCCAAGTACAGTCCTTTGGCCGTTGAGACGAAGCCGTGAAGTTTAGTAGTGACGAAATCGCATCGGTCTTGCAGGCCGAAATTGAACAGTTCGACAGCAAGATTGATGTACGCGAAGTAGGTACCGTGCTTGAGGTCGGCGACGGCATCGCACGCGTTTACGGACTCTCCGGTGTGATGGCCGGCGAAATGGTCGAGTTCCCCAACGGGGCAATCGGCCTGGCGTTTAATCTCGAGGAAAACAGCGTTGGGGTCATCATCCTTGGCAACTTCCTCACCATCAAGGAAGGTGACGAAGTCAAGGCATTGGGGACTTTGCTTAGCGTTCCCGCTGGCGATGCAGTGATTGGACGCGTGCTGGACCCTCTGGGAAATCCGCTCGATGGCAAGGGCCCGGTGCAGACCTCCACCACTCGCCCAGTTGAAATCATTGCGACAGGCGTGTCCGAGCGAAAGCCAGTTTCCGAACCGATGCAAACGGGTATCAAAGCGATCGATGCGATGACGCCGATCGGACGTGGCCAACGCGAGTTGATCATCGGTGACCGCAAAACAGGTAAAACCTCGATTGCGATCGACGCGATCATCAATCAGAAGGGCACCGGCGTTAAGTGCTTCTATATCGCGATCGGCCAAAAAGACTCTGCGGTCGCCGCGGTGGTCGACGTTCTGGAACGCAACGGTGCGATGGAGTTCACCACCGTAATCGCCGCGGGTGCAAGCGCTCCGGCGCCGCTGCAGTACATCGCGCCATACGCCGGTACAGCGATGGCTGAGCATTTCATGTTCAATGGTGGTCACTGCCTGGTCGTGTATGACGACTTGTCAAAGCAAGCGGTCGCGTATCGCCAAATGAGTTTGTTGATGCGACGCCCGCCAGGTCGCGAAGCTTACCCAGGCGACGTGTTCTATTGCCACAGTCGCCTTCTTGAGCGAAGTGCCAAGCTTTCCGATGCGTTAGGCGGTGGATCCATCACCAGCCTACCGATCATCGAAACCTTGGAAGGCGAAGTGTCGGCATACATTCCGACCAATGTGATTTCCATCACCGATGGCCAGATTTATCTGCAACCCGACTTGTTCTTTGCAGGGATTCGCCCGGCAATGAACGCCGGTATCTCGGTTTCGCGCGTGGGTGGGGCCGCTCAAACCAAGGCGATGAAGAAGGTCGCTGGTGGCTTGCGTCTTGACCTCGCGGCGTTCCGAGCTTTGGAAGCCTTCGCCCAGCTCGGTACCGATTTGGACGCTGCGACCCAGTCACAGCTCGACCGTGGTTATCGAATGGTCGAATTACTCAAGCAGCCACAGTACCAACCGATGACCGTCACCGATCAAGTCTTGAGCCTTTTTGCCGGTACGCGAGGCTATCTCGACGACGTACCGATCAAGGCCGTTCAGAAGTGGGAGAAAGACTTCCGCCAATGGATCCACGATAAGCATCCAACTTTAATCTCGGAAATGAACGATAAGCGTGAGCTTACCGATGACATTACCAAGCGAATCATTGAGGCGATCAAAGAATTTAAAGCCAGTTACAAGCCAGTCGTCTCCTAAAGGAAGTGAGCGAATGAATGTCGAATCAGCATAACCCCTACGATCGCGATCCCACCCACCGGGATCATGGTCGAGCGAAGGACCTTGGTCCAGCTGGTTTCGACCCTAATGCGCCCTACACTCCCATCGACCCATTACCCGTATCGTCCAGTCCGTTTTCGTTCGACAATCAGGAAAAGAATCTCGCCCTTCTCGCACATTTGACCGGTTGCCTTGGAATTGTTGTTGGCAGCGTCCCCGGTTTCCTGGGACCGCTGATCATCTGGCTGTGGCAAAAAGATCAATCGCCATTTGTCGAAGAGCAAGCGAAGGAAGCATTGAACTTTCAAATTACGCTCCTGATTGTCGGTGTTGTCTGTATTGCGTTGGTTTTTGTCAGTTGTGGAACATTGTTTCCAATCGTATTCGTCCCGATGGTGCTTCAAGTTGTTTTTGGCATCATCGCGGTTTTGTCCGTTTCAGGTGGTAACGCCTACCGATACCCGTTTAATTTGCGTTTGATCAAGTAGTTTTCGTTTGGGTCGTCCGACTTTCACCATGATTGGTGGCTTCGAAGCGATCCCCGTCGTCCCTGCAACGTCCCCTTTCAATCACCGCGATTCATGGCCAACGCTCGCGCCCTCGATAAACGACGAAAGTCAATTCGCAACATTCGCAAAATCACGCGAACCATGGAATTGATTGCGACGGCTCGTTACAAGAAAGCGATGGACCGCGCCGCTGCGGTCACGGCTTACACGAACCAATTGACTCGCATTGTCTCGCGATTGGTTGCTGCGGGAACCGAGGTCGATCACCCATTACTCAAGCCGCGTGAGAAGACTGAAAACGTTCGTTTGCTGGTTCTGTCGAGCAATCGCGGGTTATGTGGTGGTTACAACGCGAGCGTCCTCCGAGCTTCCATGCTGCGGATTGAAGAACTCAAAAAGTCTGTTCCGCATCTGATCGTGGATGTGAGCGGTAAGCGAGGCATCAACGGCCTGAAGTTTCGTGGCGTGGCGACCGATCAACGACACACCCAGTTCGAAGATCAACCGAAGTACGACGAAGTCGAAAAGATCGCAAATCTGTATCTTCAGCAATACATTACCGGCGAAGTAGATCGCTTGGACGTGGTCTATACGAAATTCATCAGCACCAGTCGACAGATTGCGATGGTCGAAACCCTGCTGCCCCTTGGTTCGCTCGGTGCGGGTGAAAACGCGGGGGCAGCCTCAGAAACGACCTCCGAGTTTGAATTTTTACCGTCAGCGGAAAGTATCCTTGAAGAAATCGTACCGACCAGTTTCAAAGCGAAGCTGTTCAAGTGTTTCCTGGATTCTGCGGTGAGCGAACAAGTGGCACGAATGATCGCCATGAAAGGCGCAACCGAGAGCGCTGGCGACATGATTAAGCTACTTTCCAGAAACTACAACCGCGCCCGTCAATCTCAGATTACAGGCGAGATTATGGAAATCATCGGCGGCGTCGAAGCCCTCAACAAATAGTATTTTTCCCCAGTCAACTCACACTTTTTTCAACCCATCGTTGTCGAAGTCGAATGTCCACAGCTACAGCACAATTGGTCGGTCGCGTTTCGCAAGTCATTGGCTCCACCTTCGACGTTGAATTTGAGGGCGGCCATCTGCCCGCGATCTACAACGCTTTGAAGATCCAATCCCAACACAAAGGTGTGACGATCAACCTTGTCGGCGAAGTGCAGCAGCACCTCGGCGGCGGTCGCGTCCGCGCTATTGCACTTGGTAGTACCGAAGGCATGATGCGAGGGATGCAGGTGGTCGACACCGGAAAGCCTGTGTCCGTCCCGGTTGGGAAAGCAACCCTTGGTCGCGTTTTCAACGTTCTTGGTCAACCGATCGATCAGCGCGGCGAAGTTGCTGCCGATGACTACTGGCCGATTCACCGCCAAGCACCTTCGGTCAATGACCTGTCGACAAGCACCGAAGTTTTCGAGACCGGTATCAAGGTCGTTGACCTTTTAACCCCGTTTGTTCGCGGTGGTAAAGCCGGTCTGTTCGGCGGCGCCGGATTGGGCAAGACCGTTATTCTCACGGAGCTGATCGCGCGTATTGCGAGCAGTCACGGCGGTTATTCCGTGTTCGCGGGTGTGGGTGAGCGAACTCGCGAAGGCACCGACTTATGGTTGGAAATGCAAGAAACCGAAATCGGTAGTACCGGGCGAAAGGTTATCGAGCAGACCTGCATGGTGTTCGGCCAAATGAACGAACCACCAGGCTCTCGTCTTCGTGTCGCTCTATCCGCACTGACAATGGCAGAGTATTTCCGCGATTCAACCGGTGCCGATACGCTCTTGTTCGTCGATAACATTTTCCGTTTCTCGCAAGCAGGTAGCGAAGTATCCGCGTTGCTTGGTCGTATGCCGTCAGCGGTGGGTTATCAGCCTACGTTGGCAACAGAAATGGGTGCTTTGCAGGAACGAATCACCAGTACTAAAACGGGCGCGATCACCTCCGTGCAAGCGGTTTACGTGCCTGCGGACGATCCAACCGACCCTGCGCCAGCGACTGCATTCGGTCAACTGGATGCGTTCATCTACCTCGAACGATCGATCTCAGAAAAAGGGATTTATCCGGCAATCGATCCTCTCGCATCCAACTCGCGAATTCTCGATCCGCAGTACGTCGGAGAACGCCACTATGCAATCGCTCGGCGAGTGCAGACGATCCTTCAACGCTACCGCGAATTGCAAGACATCATCGCGATTCTTGGTGTGGACGAGCTGAGCGAAGATGACAAGATGATCGTGCACCGCGCACGTCGAATCGAACGGTTCATGTCGCAGCCGTTCTTGGTTGCCCAGGTCTTCACGGGCAAGGCGGGAGAAATCACTCCGCTTTCGGAAACGATTCGCAGCTTCGAAGAAATTTGCAACGGCAAGTGGGATCATCTCCCCGAGCAGGCGTTCATGTACGTCGGGGTGATCGAGCAGGCCGAAGCACAAGCCAAGAAGATGGCTGAGGGTAAGTAGTCAACATGCCAATCCGTTGCATTGTCGTCACGCCCGAGCGAACCGAGATTGATCGAAACGTTGAACAATTGACGCTTCCGATGTATGACGGCGAACTGGGTGTGCAAAAAGGTCGAGCGGCGATGATCGGCCGACTCGGCTACGGGGCGCTCCGGTTTGAAGGCGAATCGGGTGCGGAAAAGTATTTCATTGACGGCGGATTCGTTCAGGTCGAAAACGACGTTGTCTCGATCCTTACCGCACGCGCGATCAAAGTCGAATCGATGAATGTCGACGAGGCCAAAGCGGCTTTGGAAGCGGCACTTGAGATGCCGGGCGCCACTCCTGCCACCCAAAAACTTCGATCCGATGCCCTCAACCGCGCTCGCGGGATGGTGCGAACCTCCGCCAAGAGCTAGGTTCGGTTAAACTCGGAGGTGAATGACCCTTCGTAGGAATCGGCGAACATGATGGTGGCGATGTGAAACAGCGGTCAGCGCTCTCGTCCTGGCCGTTTTTCTTTGCCTATGCATTGCTTGGGATCATCCTGGCAGTTCATTTCTCGCCAGTCCTAATCGGACAGCAGCGGCTCGCCTTTCGCGATACGAGCCATTTCTATACGCCGCTTTACCAATACATCGCCGCAAGAGAAACGCAGCAGTGGCTGCCGCTTTGGAATCCGCTTGACTTGAACGGCTTGCCTCTGACAGGCGAAACCACGACAGCGGTTTACTATCCCATCCGATTTGTCGTCTATCGATTCGTGTCGTCGGCAGAGTCGGCAGTCGCCTGGTACGTCGTGTTGCACTTAGTCATCGCGGCAATTGCGATTCATGTGGCTGCTAAAACCGTCGGCGCAGGGAGCCTAGGAATCGCGCTGGCAGTATTGATGTATCCTTTGTCAGGCCCAATTTTTTTCCTGATCTACAACCCACCGTTCTTGGTCGGTGCGGCGTGGATGCCAATTTCGCTTGCCGGCGGCCTAAGAATTTTAAAAGCACCAACCCCGTTTTGGATCGGTGCTACTGCATTTTCGTTGGCGATGCCCATTCTTGGCGGCGATCCTCAATCGGCGGTGCATGTGATCATGATCGGCGCAGCAATCGCGGTCGCGCGGTTCATCGGCACTCCTAAAAGGCGAACTGCGGGTTATCGGGAGGGGTCTAACATTCAGGGAAGCTATTGGCGAACGCGTGTAGGAGCGTTGCTTGCAGTACTGTTGCTGACCGCGTGTATCGCGGCCCCGCAGCTGGCGGCGACTTTGGATTGGAGTCTACAAAGCGGACGAGTGGTCGGCGCCGGGTTCGCGGATCAGCTCGAATTCAGCGTTTCTCCAGTGCACTGGGTTGAGTTTTTGATTCCCGATGCGTCCGGTCGGCTTTTCCCCGTATTCACGCGGATCAGTTCGTTATGGGACGGATCAGCGCGAACTTGGGTGACGACCCTTGCGGCCGGAATCTTGCCGTTCATTTTTGTCGTGAATCGCATTTCCAAGTGCACTTACAAGCGGTTCGATGCATGGGATTCGTTGATACCGACTGGATTGATGCTCTCGATGAGCGGTCCGTATTGGCTATTACTTTGGCTCATCCCCGGTTATGACGCATTTCGTTATCCCGCCAAATGGCTTCCGGTCGCGATGATCGGTTTTGCCATCGCCACGGCGCGACAAGCAAATCGAGTCAGAAGCCAAAGCGGTCGACGATCGCTGACGAACGTAAGTTTATTGATTGCGACGGTAGCATTGACGATAGGTGCCTTAGCGTTTCTCTCGGACCTTGCAGCCATGCCTTCGATGGTGAGTGCACAGAAAACATACGATCGGTCTTGGGGTCCGCTTCAGCTTCCACTAGCGATCCGAACGGCCGCAATATCAGCCATCGTTTCGGTCTTGTGCGCAGGTGCCGCCTGGTGGTTATTTCGCCGCATCCGTTTCGGTGATGGTCGAATGCCTGCTCAGCTGCACGTCGGCTTTATAGTATTGCTTGCCGTCGAACTGTTCATCATCTCACGTCCACAAATGGCTGTCGTCAATCGAAAAGTAGAACAAGAGAGACTGAGCGAAAAAGTTGAGATTCGGGGGCAACGTGGATTGCGCACCCAATCGCAGGAATGGCACCGGTCCTTTGCATTACAAAGTGATGCTCCTGGGCGAATACTAGACGTCGAGGTGTCTCAGCGGCTAAGTCAGTTTGGACGATGGCACCTTGCCGACGGCAATGCGATTTTCAACTCGGTCACCTCCATTCGCTCTCAACGAATGGATGCCTTCTGGTTTGCGATTGCCGAGCATCGGTTTTCGAGCGATCTCGCCAAACGATCATCGGAATGGGAGCGGATCATGCAGTGGCTCGGTATCGACTACCAGATAGCGTGCGGCGACGGTTCCGTGGCCCCGATTCCCAATGGTCTTGAAACAACCATGCTCAAATGGCACCCTCAGTGGCGCAGCATCGTTCCTGCCAGGGAGATCACCAGCGCAGATATTTCGTTGCGATTAAGCCAGATTCTTGATGTCGATCAAGAAAGTCTTCCCATCCTCGAAACCGTTGCGATTCAATCGGATCATCGGAAGACGGTAAAGAACCCTTCGGCTCGCGTCGAGCTCATCGATCGCTCACCCGAATCATGGACGGTGGAGGTCAATGCCGAAGCAGCCGGAGTGCTTGAGTTCAAGCAGTTTCAAGACGGCAACTGGCATGCCACGCTTTGGGCGGCGAATTCAAAGGGCAGTCTCATCACTTCAGCAGGCGTGGCTCCCTCTGCGCCATGTCGTGCTGCGCCATGTGAAGTGTGCCAACTGGACTATATGATGACGGGGATAATGGTTCCTGAAGGTCGGTGGACACTGCGACTGAATTATCGACCTTGGTGGTTGACCATTTCATTGGTGAATGGATGGTTGGGAGTACTGATGGGAGGCGTTCTGATGTTGAATCGTCCCCTCCTTTTCGTTTTACGCGGCATGAAAATTTTGCCGAGTGGCCTTGGCGGGTTGCTGTCGAATGAAGCACGCGGGAGAGAACAAGATGACCACTGACTCTTTGACGACAATGGATCGCGATGCGAACACCTTAAGTTCCAGCGGAATACCGCGATCGTTGGAGCATGAAACGGAGCGAGTGGAAGCGAAATTAAATATCTACTTTGCCCTGCTCGCCTGCCTTAGTGGGCTCACGTTGGCAAGTAATACTGACTTACAGTCGATGGCGGTGGTGGCAATCTTTTTCGCGCTTCTTGGATTAGTCTTCGTCGATCTACTGCATTGGTTTGCCCTACCGCCGACGATGGCCTACATCATGCTGGGTGGTATCGCGTTCTACACAATCAATCGATTTATCACGATCGGTTCACTGGCGGCTGAACCCCAAATGATCGTCGTTGCCGAACTGCTTGTCCTCGTGCAGTCGGTGCTTGTGATGCAGCGCAAGACACGTCGTATCTACGAGCAGCTCGCCGTATTTTCGTTACTCCTTTTAATCGTTTCGGCCATCTTCAATAACGCGGTCAGCTACGGACTGCTGCTCGTTCCACTGAGTGCCGTAGCGATTGGGGCGTTATCGTTATTGCACGTTTATTCAACGGCGGAGGACGCATTCACAAAACGGAGCAGTGGCAATGCAGAAATACGCGTCAGCTCTGCGACATCTCGTAGTTCATTCTTGAACATTGCCAGGCCGTTGCCAAAAATCGGAATGCTTACCATTGGCCCATCGGTGCTAGCAGTTGCAATCGTATTTTTCTACGCGTTACCTCGTACCAATCAGATCGCCCAGAACGGTCTGGGCGGCGCGGCGCAAGTCGGCTTTAACAAGGAAGTGAAGCTGGGGCAGATCGGTCAAATGATGCTTAACCCACAGGTCGCGGCACGCTTTCAACTTCGCAATCGCCGTACCGAGCTTAACTACGGTGTCGTTGGCAATATTTACGTTCGCGGTGCGGTCCTTGAAGACTATCAATTGAACCAGAATTTCGAAGGATCTTGGCATTCATCACCCCCTTCGAGATCTGTCTCGCCGAGGACAATTCCTTCCGAAGGCTATGGACTTCGCGATAGCGACCGACTTTTCAGCGATGAAGTGTTGGTGGAAGTGACGGTCATGCCAATCCAGGGTGAGTCGCTTTTCTCGCTGCCACCTTACTTTCGCGATGCGACGAATCCTGATGTCGTTCACGTCAGTGATCGATGGACTCTCGAACGAAAAAGTAGGCCGTTACTTCTTCGCCAAAGTCAGATCTCGTACCGCTTTGCTTCTTTAGGATTTCGCGAAGGGGTTCAAAGCCGATTTTTACCCCGCAGGATCAGCACCGTTACCGCATACGATGCAACGTCAGAAGCGAACGCATCCAGCGGAGGCGAGAGTACGCAGCTCTCGTCAAGCGAACAACGGGCTCGAGCCTTAGAACAAATCGAAGAACGCGAGAGCATTCGAGCAGCGGGTGAGTATACGCAGCAGTGCTTGAACTACGATGGCGATTCGGTTCCAACGGCGGAGATGCTGGCTAGCAGGATTGCAAGACAGATGAGCAACGGCAAGGAACGTCCAGTTGAGATTGCGTTAGCCATGGAGCGGTATCTTGCCGAATCAAGTGAATTTAGCTACAGCCTCAACCTGACGATGGACCCACTGCCGGGCATGGATCCGATCGAGCAGTTTTTGTCGGTGGACAAAAAAGGGAACTGTCAGTACTACGCCTCCGCGCTGGTATTAATGCTTCGCAGCCAAGGTATCCCTGCGCGACTTGTCGTTGGCTTTAGCACCGACGAATACAATGCCCTGGGCGGATATTACGTCGCCCGGCAACTGCATGCCCACGCTTGGGTAGAAGCACTTGTGGATGCCAAGTGGTTGAAGCCCAACGAACTCTATTATGCGGAGAGTCCGCCCGATCAGTACTGGTTTCGTCTCGACCCTACTCCTGGTGGAGGCGGCTCGAACGTGCGCGCTGGCGGTCGCGTTTCCGATGTGCTGGACCTCGCTCAAGACCTTTGGACCAACTACGTGGTGGATGCCGACGCAAAAGATCGCCGTGGCAAACGAGGCGATGGAACGGACGAGCTAACTGGAACTTACCAGCTCTATTACGAATGGGTGAAACTTAAGATTGCACGGATCCGTGCCGGTGAGTTAGGTGCCGGCTCTCTCGCCGGGCGCGACCTTTTTTCATTGCCTTCGGCAGTTTTTGGCGTAGTCTTTTCACTAGGCATCTTTTTGGTGTATCACTTTGGGTGGGTTGGGCGACTGTTTCGATCGAGCCAATCGAAGAGTACCGAGCAAACGCTTGCCGTGCCAAAGATTGTTTTTTTTGCCGAAACGGTCTCGTTGCTGGAGCGAATGGGAATCAAGCGAAGAATCGGCCAGACGGCACAGGAGTATACGGAATCCGCAGCGAAAATCCTGCGGAACGAAGACTCGGCGTCCGTTGCAGCCCCCTTATCGTTTCTCACAGCGGCTTTCTATTTCGCGCGTTTTAGTGGAAACTCGGTGCAGGGCCCGACGGCCGAAACTCGCCCAGACAGTGAAAAGATCGCGAAAGCTTTGCAACGGATTCGGGACCGAGTGAATGACCAAGATCAAGTGACGGGGAAAGTGCGGGGAACGACCGAGTGATTGTCACCATTGACGGGCCGGCTGGCGCCGGTAAAAGCAGTATCGCGAAACAAGTCGCCGCAATGCTGGGATTCGATTTTCTAGATACCGGGGCGATGTACCGAGCCGTCACCTTGGCAGCGATTCGAAAAGACGTCGATTGGTCCGATCGCGGCGAGCTATTGAAAGTTTGTCGAAACGCTGACATCGATTTTCGTGACCAAAAGATTTTTCTTTTTGGCGAAGATGTCAGCGGGCTGGTCCGTATGCCATCGGTGACGGATGTCATTCGGCACGTCGCTGACATCCCCGAGATTCGCGAGATTTTATCGCAGAAACAACGCGAATATGCCATCGGACGAGATATCGTCACCGAAGGTCGCGACCAGGGTAGTGAGGTATTTCCTCACGCTGAGTGCAAGATCTTCCTCACCGCGTCACCGGAAGAGCGTGCTCGACGACGCCAACAACAGTTGATCGCTGCCGAACGCCCCCTCCCTTTCGAAGTCATTTTGGCAAAGCAAAACCAACGTGATCTTGAAGATCGCATGCGACCTGTTGGAAGGCTCCGACCGGCGCCGGACGCAATTCCGGTGCAAAGTGACGGCCTGACGCCGGAACAGGTGCTTTCAAGAGTCTTAGAGATCATCCGCCAGCGGCGCGAACAGCTGGTTGGCTACTCGCCGTAAAGCGCCTAGTTGCGGTAGACTTTGCGAGTAACTGCGATAGACTTTCCGGTGAACTCACCGCCCTTTTTTCGTCTGCCTACCCTATGCAGTTACCTGTTGTCACCGAATCCGCGACGCCACTTCGTGCACCCAATAACGCAGAAGGGACGTCCGCTCGCGGGAAATATGCGGTTGTGAGTCTTGGCTGTCCTAAGAACTTAGTTGACACGGAGCAGATGCTTGGCCGTCTCGACGCAGACGGCTATCAAATGGTGGATTCGGTCGATGGGGCCGACTTCGTCGTCGTCAATACGTGCGGTTTCATCGCTTCAGCACGAAAGGAATCGTATGGTGCGATCGATGAAATGCTCCAGCTCAAACGTGATGGAAAGATTCGCGGTGTCGTCGTCACCGGATGTTTGGCTGAACGCAGCCGCGAGGCGTTGCTTGAAGAACGACCTGAAATCGATGCGTTAATCGGGGTCTTTGGCAGAGATGAAATCGTTTCGGTAGCCGATCGGCTATTCGGTGGTCTGGAAGAGCAGCGGACCGTTTTCCGTCCCGCACCGATTCGTGCCTTGGCAGACAACATCCGCTCGGCGGTCACTCCTCGCCACTTCGCCTATTTGAAAATCAGCGAAGGCTGCGATCGGCTCTGTACGTTTTGTGCGATCCCTAAGATGCGCGGCAAGCACGCCAGCAAGCCCATCGAGCAAGTTGTTAGCGAAGCCAAATCGCTCGCAAAATCGGGTGTCCGCGAAATGGTGGTGGTCGCCCAAGACACTACCTACTACGGAATGGACATCTACGGCCGACCGCGACTCCAGGACCTGCTAGAACAGCTTGATCAAATCGAAGGTTTGGAGTGGATTCGACTGATGTACTTTTACCCCATGTACATCGACGACGAATTGCTGAAATCAATCGCCCAGGCAAAACGAATCGTTCCCTACATCGATATGCCCCTTCAGCATGCAAGCGATGTCATGTTGAAGAGAATGGCGCGCCGGGTTAACCGCCAACAAATTGAAGAGATCGTCGGAAAGATTCGCGAACTCATTCCAGGTGTTATCCTGCGGACCACGATGATCACCGGCTTCCCAGGCGAGACGAAAGAGGACCACCAAACGCTTGCGAAGTTTATCGAAAAGCAGCGATTCGAGCATTTAGGTGTTTTCCCTTACTCCATCGAGCCGGGTACTCCCGCTGAGAAATTACCCAATCGGATCCCTGAAAAAGTCATTGAACGTCGGTTGGGCGAATTGATGGCAGTCCAGCAACGAGTTGCGTTCAAATGGACCCAATCTCGCGTTGGAACTCGCGAAGACGTCCTACTCGATAGCCCGCTCCCCGACCAACCCGGCGTTTGGATCGGACGAACCGCCGCCGAGGCTCCGGATATCGACGGTTTGGTCTATGTAACCGAACAACCCGAAGAGCAATTGATAGCAGGGGAATTCTACTCCTGTGAAATGGTGGCTGCGGACGGTTACGATCTGGTGGCCGTGCCGCTAGGCAAGTCAACGCGTGGTTAATTGTCGCGCTTTCTTCACGATCGCGCGAGTTTAACGACTGCGCAAGATTTTCTAATGGCATAGCCTTTAACGCGCCGATAGAAAGGACTGGAATCGGTCCGCGAAATCATAGGTGTCGTTGTCGCAGTCCGGTTCCGCACCCCCACGGAACCGTCGTCATGTACCCAACTCGCTCCCTGCCAACCGACTACCGTCACTCTTTCTGGCTCGGACTTCTGCGGATTGTCTTGGTGCTTTTGGCGACGCATGGCGATGCCGAGCAGCCTCGCTATCGCGACCGTCAAATCGTTGTTCCCAGGGTAAACCAGCAAGCGGAAGCGGCTCCGTTGCCAGCGGCGCAGCGTCGATCCTTGGTCCGCCAAGCCGCTTACGCCGAGATGGCTGAAGAACCGGCCCCTCGTTTAGTGAAACGATCGCCCGTCATGCAATCGAGCATGGCCGGCCGGCCCAATCACCACGTTCAGACGCTTCAACCCGTCCGGCAGGCAAGTTTCGGCTGTGAGTGCGGGTCATGTAGCGGTGAGCCGACTTGCGGTTACGAGGTTGCCCATGTTGAAGAAGCAGGATGTGGCGCTGAGGGCTGCATGGTCGGAGGGTGTGATGGAGGATGTGATCCAGGGTGTGGAAGTGAGTGGATGAACATGGAGGCTTCCTGTGGAACGGAAGCGATCGGAGCCGGTGGATGTAACGCCTGCGGGGAGCCTTCATGTGGTGGTAGATGTCTTGATAGCTACAACTTCTGCCTGCCTATCTTCCGTTTGGAGTGGAATCGATTTGAGTTTTTCGCGGGTGCGAATAGTTTCACCGGTCCAGCCAATTATGCGAACACGGCTGCGACGCCGAGCGAGTTTCGCAACGGTTCAAGTAGCTTTGGCTTCTATGAAGGCGTAAATAAAGGCCGATCATTGAGACCGCTTTTCGGGTTCGATCTAGCGATGCAATTGGGGGTTCGCGGCACTCAAACAAGCCTGTCCGGGGCCGAGTTTACCGATGAAACACGCAATCAAATCTTTGTAACCGGCGGATTATTTCGCCGCGTCGACTTTGGCCTTCAGTATGGCTTGGTCGTCGATTACTTGAACGACGATTGGTGGTTTCAAAATGACTTGGTTCAACTTCGAGGTGAGCTGAGCTGGAATGATGGTTGCACCCACGAATTCGGTTACCAGTTCATGGCAGGGGTCGAAGACTCGACATCAGCAACCACCGTTTTCAATGCCGCCGGCACGCGAATCAACGGGACGGTGTCGTTCGAACCGACCGACCAACACCGCTTTTTCTTCCGCGCCAACACAGGTGGAGGCGGCCATTACTACGCGTTTGTCGGTGGCACCGATTCGAGCGATGGCCTTCTTGGCGGTGGCTTAGTGACTGCCCCACGACGTGGGTTCGCGTTTCAAGCAGGGACCACTTATCTCATCCCCAATCAAGGGCGCCGCAATGGCGGAAACGAAAACGAGAGTTGGAACATGTCGATGGGATTGGTCTATCGACCAGGAAAACGGCAGGCGAGTGCCCGCTACAGTCGGCCACTATTTGAAGTCGCGGATAACGGGACATTCATGGTTGATCGCCTGTAGGCAAGTTGGTCTTGCTTGTCTCAACAAGTCCCCGGTATACGTCAGGATGACAAAGAATCAATTCCAGGGCGGGGAGTACCGAGGGTGAATAGGATCGACGGAATATCGGTGCGCGAGTTAGTTGAACAGCTGGATTGTGTTTCCATCATTGGGGATGCCGAAGCGATTTGCCGAGACGCGTTACCGCTTCGTGATGCCAAGGTAGATAGCATCACGATGATCGACCACGCGTCGAGAATTGAACAGTTGGTCACTTCGAACGCCGTCGCAGTCGTTACTGCAGTTCCACTTTCCTCGGTGAATTGCACTCAGGTCGTCACGAATGACGTACACGCGGTATTCGCGGCAATCGTTAAGCGATTCCGACACGGCGAAGAGGGCATTGTTCACTCTTCGATTGATGCTGCGGCACAAATTGATCCCACCGCAAGTATTGGCATCGGTACGCGCATCGATGCAGGCGTGGTGATCGGTCCTAACGTTTCGATCGGATCCGATTGCCATCTGATGCCAGGAGTTGTCGTCATGGAGAAGACAACGATCGGCGATCGTTGTACGATCTACCCGCGAGTGGTTCTTTACGAGTACACGCGAATGGGTAATGACATCCAAATCCACGCGGGGAGCGTCATTGGAGCTCACGGTTTTGGGTACAGGCAAGTCAAAGGACGTCATGTCATTTCCGCACAACTCGGCTACGTTGAAATCGAGTCCTCGGTCGACATCGGTGCCAACGTAACGATTGATCGGGGCACATATGGCGTGACTCGGATTGGCGAGGGCACAAAGATCGACAATCTCGTGATGATTGCCCACAACTGCCACATTGGACGCCACAACTTGATCTGCAGCCAAGTTGGAATCGCTGGGTCATGTCAAACCGGTGATTACGTTGTGCTCGCCGGACAGGTTGGCCTTGCCGACCATGTGACACTCGGGGACCACGCTGTCATCGGTGCGCAGGCGGGTGTGATGGAAGATTTAAGTCCCAACCAAGTCTATCTTGGTAGCCCAGCAATGCCGCAACGGGAACAGATGCAAGTCTTCGCTGTCCAACGACGCCTTCCCGAAATGCGCCGTGAACTCAAAATGATTCGGCGCGAACTGGACGAGGTCACTGCGAAACTTGCCCAGCCCGCCATCGTTGCCGAGGCGGCAAACGCTGACTGCGACCTGCGACATAGCTCAGGTGGCCCAGCGTCAGAGGGTGAAAATCCACATTGCCTGGCATTCAAGCGGTCCGCTGCATGATGGCTGGCGGACAAGGACTCAGTAGACGTTGGCTCGGCCGTCAACCACTTGACGGGTTCTGGCCATGGGCGAACCGTTGGCTAAGTCACGCTAGTCGTAAAACGCCGGTTGGAATGGTTGCAGGCTGGGGACGTTTTCCAATCTTGGTGGCCGAGTCGCTCGTTCGTGCTCGCGTGCCCGTGTACTGCATCGCGATTCATGGCCACGCAGACAAGCATCTGGAATTCCTTTGCACCGATGTGCGATGGTCTGGCGTAGGGAGATTGGGCGATCATGTCCGATACTTTCGTAGACATGGTGTGAGAGAAGTCACGATGGCAGGCAAGCTTTTCAAGGCCGACTTGCTTTACTCGGGCTCGGTTTGGCTGAGACACACGCCCGATTGGCAAGGTCTCAAAACATTTGGTCCTTTACTGCTATCTCGCCGCGGTAACGCGAGAGATGATTCCTTGCTCACGGCGGTCACCGAAATGTATCTGCGAAACGAAATGCATGTCGTTCCTGCAACCGACTTCGCCCCCGAATTGCTCGTCGACGAAGGCTTGATTGTCGGGCGAATCCCCAATGCAAAAGTGGAACGCGATATTCAATTTGGATGGCAAGTCGCTAAACAGATGGGAGCGTTTGATATCGGTCAAAGCATTACCATCAAGGACGGCTCGGTACTGGCAGTCGAAGCGATTGAAGGAACCGACGCGTGCATTGAACGAACGGGCAAGCTTTGTCCACGCGGAGGGTGGACACTCGTCAAAGTAGCGAAACCATCACAGGACATGCGATTTGATGTACCCACCATCGGTCCACAGACGATTGCGAAGGTAAAGGAGGCAGGCGGAATCGCGGTTGCGATCGAGGCACACCGCACCATTCTCGTCGATCGAGTCCAAACGCTCGCCGACGCCGCCAAAGCCGGGATCGCTATCATTGCGCTCAAAGATTGCAATGCGGCTGAACAGATCGAATCAAGTATCTCGTCAGCGATCAAAAGCCGCCATGCTGCTTGATTTTTGATCATCTCATGTGCCTCCGCTTAATCAGCGGAAGGGCGATCACCAAAGAATCCGTCCTGACTTCTTTACACGTTTTACAAACTCTTTGTAAAAAACGCTTCGAGACTGCCATCGCGTTTGTTAGGTAGTCATGCGAATCGTAATGCAATTGCCTGGCTTTCTGCGATCCGCGATATTTCCATCGAGTTTGGCATGAGGTGTGCTTTTAAGATTCACCGTTCTGAAACGGTTCACTCTTCAAAACGCGATGCCACTTAGGCAGAAGGAAATTGCCATGTTAGTTCTCACACGGAAGCTAGACGAATCCATCCGAATCAGCGATGACATCACGATCACGATTCTGAAAGTCAAGGGAAACACGGTTCGGATTGGGATCGAGGCCCCCCGCAGCATTCGCGTTGTTCGCAGCGAGCTGGACGCAAAAATTGTGGACGGCAAGGCCGACGACAACGCACAGCCGACCGTTGCCGCCATCGTTGATTCGCCCGCCGTCAGTTCGCCCCGGCTGTTCGTCGGGACGGCAACGGTTGAGGATGGAAAAGTGACGATAAACGAGTCTACCGGCGATGCCAAAGGAGGCGATCGCTCGCGAATCCGCGAAGCAATGCTGGCGGATCAGGGTGCCCCTTTGCGAGCCTTTCTTCGCAATAGCTCCGGTTTGACCGCAGTTTAGTAAACTGATTTGCGCGCCGGTTCCTCAGCAGAACCCCCTGCACGAAATCGCGTTCATCGATCATCATACGGACTATCCTTCACCCAGAGATTTGTCCGCTATGTCGCTGCGCATCATTCGTTACCCTCACCCGACACTTCGTTACCAGAGCAAGCCCGTCCGCCGGGTAGACAACGAGCTTCGGTCCTTGGTCGCGGAGATGTTGGACCTGATGTACGAATCGGAAGGCGTCGGACTAGCGGCCAATCAGGTCGACCTGCCGCTGCGGCTATTCGTTCTCAATCCTGCAGGAAAGCGCGGTGAGGGCGAGGAAATGGTTGTCATCAACCCCGAATTGAATCACTTGAAGGGCAGCGAAGTCGATCGCGAAGGCTGTCTCAGCCTCCCCGGACTTTATGGGGACGTAAGACGCGCCAAGCAGGTCGACTTAACCGCGTACGACCTTCGAGGGAATCTTATCGAAACGACATTGGACGGTTTCGTCGCTCGCATCGTTCAGCACGAGTACGACCATTTGAACGGTAAGTTCTTCTTTGATCGAATGACGGATGAGCAACTCCGGGAGTTCGATTCTGAGCTTGAGGAGTTGGAGATTGAATATCAAAGTCGGCAAGCCAGTGGCGCGATTCCAACCGATGAAAAAGCCTTAGCGGCTCTTGCTGCTTGGGAATCACGTTACGCGTGACGAGGAACCTGTCCATGCTCAGTCAGCAAACGAAGACTCCCCACCCGTTGCGATTGATTCTGATGGGCACCGGCCCCTTCGCTGTTCCCGCTTTTGAAGCATTGGTCGATGCCGGTCATGAAATCGCACTCGTCGTCACGCGACCAGCCCTCCAGGTACGAAGCCGCAAGGGTACACCGCCTACGCCAGTGAGAGCATTCGCCCAGCGACATGGGTTTGCATTGTTTGATCCGGAAAGCATCAATACGCCCGAATCCATTGAACGACTCCGTTCCGAGAAGGCGTCCCTGCTGGTGGTCTGCGACTACGGCCAAATATTGTCGTCTGGCGCGCTCGATGTCACTCCCTTAGGCGGCATCAATCTGCATGGTTCGCTTTTGCCTGCCTATCGGGGAGCTGCTCCGGTGCAATGGGCTGTTCTGAATGGCGATGCGGTGGCCGGCGTCACCGTCATCCACATGACCACTCGACTTGACGGAGGCCCAATCTTGGCAACGGCTGAAACGCCCATCGAACCGACGGACACTGCGGGAAGCCTCGAAACCCGATTGTCGCTGCTTGGCGTTGAGCCGACCCTTCGAAGTGTTGAAAAGCTTGCCTTGTGGGATGGAACCGCATCAACCGGAAAACCGCAGGATTCGACTCGCGTCAGCCGTGCCCCACGATTATCGAAAGCGTCTGGACGGATCGACTGGACAAAGTCAGCAGCAGAAATCGATTGCCATGTTCGCGCCATGCAACCCTGGCCCGGTGCCTTCACTGACTATTCCCCTGAGGATGACCGTCCAGCGATTCGACTTGCTGTTCGTGTAGTAAAAAAGGTGGAGTGGCCCCACTCGGACAACTCTACTGCTGGCTCACTTATTCGCCAGCCCGGTCGGTTGATTGATGACAAGCGACTGCTCATCTCGACAGGTCCCACTGAAAACCCAGGCGTCATTTGTATTGAACGCCTACAACCCGCAGGACGCAATGAAGTCAGCGGTGACGATTTTTTGCGAGGCCACCGCCTCAAAGCCGGCGTTTGCTTTCATTGACTTTTTTTGAAGTCCCACGCGGTGTCCACTGTGCAACATTTGGTTGCGCAATGGGTAATTCCGCTTGAGTTTGCATGATTACCTCGTCGGCAGCCAATCGCACATGAGCAATCACCTTATCGGCCAATGGTCGCTCGGTTCCCCATGGCACAACGACCTCTAAACCCTTGCCATGCAAACCTGTCGCGGAATCAGTTTGAATCATTTCGCGTATCTCATCGGGGCCAAATTCCCATTTACCGAGACGAGCCGATGAAGCAGGTCGCGATGGGTCAATGATGGCGATCGTCAAGTTTGCATCAATATCGAATTGTTCCAAAGCAACCGGTTTACCGCTTTCGTCAATCGCTTCGATGACCAATCGTAGCCCTTCGATCGCTGGTTGATCGTCCGTCTTGTGACCGCCCGAAAGTCCTGGATGAATCCGGATTGATACGGGAGCCGACGGAGGGCCAGTCCCAAGTTTTCGTGCTGACTCGGGCACCTCGATCTTCCCCGGTAATGCCTCTGGAGGCGCGTCAGCTGGAGGAGGCGGAATGGGGTCACCAAGCTCCACGTCGGGCATGATCAATTCGTTACTGCTTGGAGGTGTTGGCTCGGCAGGCGGGATCAATTCGTTTGGTGAAATCGATTCCTTCGTTGGTTCAACTTGCAGAGTTTTTGCCGGATCGATCTTTGGCAATTCGTTGGGAAGTTCTGAAGGCTCGGCAGAATCGCCCCCATCGATCGGCGAAATGGTTGATGACGAACTGTTCGCGGGCGGGCCGGAGTCGACCACTTCACCATTCTGGTTCAGCGATTTTCCAAGAAACGATCGAGGCGGGCGATTTGACGGCACTGGCACGCGAACCGCTTCACGTTCGGCCCGGCTCAACTGGTCTCGCAGAACTTGATTTTGATAATCGGCTTCGTACAGCTGGTCCTCAAGCACGCGGATTTCACTCGCCATCTTTTGCTGATAAACGTCCCGATAAGCTGGTCCTTGGCATCCAACTGCCAAGCAAACTAGCGCAACACCGACGAGAACCGGTGTTGTTTTACCAGTCGACCGCTGAATCGCGATAAAAAGTGATAGACAAGGCAAAACAAACATCTCGAAGGGGAGAGTTGGGTGATGCGATTGTCCGCCGCAATCCTACGGGATTGCCGAGCAGCAAAGCAAACGCACCTAGCCGTGGTGTAGCCTTATCACCTTGGGACTGTCACGGTCAAGAGAATCCAGCGATCGGCGAGGGAAGCACAGTCGCGAGAAAGCACGCACCTTTCCCTGGCCCCCTAACCCGCCAAGATACGATGCGTCCAAAATGACACTACCAAACCAACTGCGATGCATCGAAGATAGGCCCTTCAACACAAGTGCGGCGATAGTCCCAAGCGGCTTGGTCGTCGGTGCGAACCTTCGCGACGCACGAGAAACAAATCCCGATACCGCAAGCCATTGGCGTCTCCATCGATACTTGACAGTCAATTCCACGCTCAATGCAGCCTTCGGCGACCTTTTCCATCATGATTTCAGGTCCGCAGGTAACGACCCGGATTCCTTGGCGAGCGTCTTGTCCGCCAAACATCTCGAAAAGTCGATCCGGGACACGTGCCTGGACTCCCCGAGATCCGTCGTCGGTGCAGATATCGACCTCGATGCCCGCGTTCTCAAAATCTTCGACGCAGGCGAGCAGATTTGCGGACCTTGCGCCGTAAATCATCACAACCCTTTTGGCCCAGGCGAACGGTCGTGTCGGAAGGCCAAACTTACGACTCCCAAGCGCCTCCTGACCGAGCATTAGCATCGGCGTTTGACCGATGCCGCCGGCGGCGATGACGAGCGTTTGGCAAGGTCGGCTGGCAAAACCATTCCCCAGTGGTCCCCAAGCGGTGACTTGGGTTCCAATCGGGGCGTTCGCCATGGCGGTGCTGAACGCGCCTTTTCGAACAAAAACCAAATCGATGGCGCGAGGCTTTCCCGCGGTATCGTCGATGACGTTGTAAACGGCCAAGGCTCGGCCGATCAACGGCGCGTCTCGCCCCGCCAATCGAATCATTACGAATTGCCCAGGTACCGCCTGGGAAGCGATACGAGGAGCATCGAATCGGATCAAGAACGTGTCCTTGGCGACCTCATCGATCCGCTCAACCGAGGCATCGACGACATCGATATCGTCTGCGTAATGCACCGCCGCTTCTGACATGCTTTCCCCGCTGTTCACCGGTCAGCCATCCTTTCGCTTGCCGCGGAAACCATTACCGGGTCCACCACCGGATTCTCCGCGACTGCTATTGCCTCGCTTTCCACCAGGAGCAGCGCGACCGCTACCCTTGGAGCCACCCGTTCTTGGAGGTGCACCCTTTGCCGAGGAGGTTTTTGCCGAGGAGGTTTTCTTGAAACCAGCTCGCTTGCCTCCACTTTTTTTGATACCGCCGAGCGACCCTTCAGCCACCGCGCCGTCGCGTCTGGTACCAGATCGTGATGCACTTTTGGGAAGGCCTCGCTTGGGAGCATCGGAGCGTTTTCGGTCGACGACCTTGTCATCTCGTGTGTTCTTGAGAGTCTTGCGGGCCAATCGTTCGGTCCGTGGCGGAGCCGGATCGGCGCCAATGATCGAGCCACTTGTTTTTGGCTCGGCAATGATGATTTCAGGCTCACGTTTCTTCGGTAATGGGCGCCGACTGGTGGTACTGACTCGGGATCCAGTACCGGCGGGACGGGCGCCTTTCTTGATTCCTTTTCGTAACGCTGTGTCATCGCCTGCGCTAAACCGATCGGGTTTGTCTCGCATGCCAGACATGGGCTTGTCACGCTTGGCAAACTTACGGGGCGGAGCATCATCTCCGGTTCGACTTTCGCCGGTTCGACTTAGACGCGGCTTGCCAGCCGAGGCGCGGCTTCCAACACCCTTCTTACCAGAAGAACGCGGTTTCGATGGTCCCGTCGATAGTTCGCCATCGGGATCCGCGCCGCGGCCACGGACCGGTTCGATCGACGCTTTGAGCTTTTTCAGTTCTTCGAAACCCAACTTTCGATAGGCTCCCGATGGCATTTCTCCCAATCGAAGCGATCCGATAGCGATCCGTTTGAGTTGTTGGACTTTATGCCCCAACCGCGCCAAGATTCGACGAATTTCTCGGTTTTTCCCCTCCTTAAGCGTGATTTCAAGTTCCGTCGCACGTCCACGGATTTTGAGCAAGCGAGCACCTTCAACGCGAACAAGCCCTTCAGCGATATGAATGCCTCGCTCCATCTGTCGGAGAGTCTCGACTTCCACTTTGCCGGCGACCACACAACGATAGACTTTGCAAATCTCGAATTTCGGATGCGCTAAACGCTGTGCGAGTTCACCGTCGTTGGTCAGTAAAATCAGCCCCTCACTGCTACGGTCCAGACGCCCGACTGGGAATACCCGTTCGTCCGGTGGCACCAAATCGATGACCCGCGGACGGCCTTCGGGGTCGACATTGGTCGTCACCACACCGACGGGTTTGTTAAGCGCGTAGTAAACAAGGCGGCGTGGCTTGAGCGGCGTGCCGTCGACAAACGCCTTTTGTGTTTGCACGTCCACGGTCACACCTAGCTCGGTAACGACCTTACCGTCGATGATGACGCGACCGTCAACAATCAGGTCCTCGCATTGGCGACGGCTTCCATATCCGGCCGCCGCAAGGGCTCGTTGGAGCCGAATGGGGCGGCTGGTCTTAGAGCCAGCCGATACAGCGTCGCCACGATCGGGAACTGTAGAGGAGGGCGTCGTGGCGGTCTTTTTGCGAGCGGGTCGCGGTGTCTTTTCGGTTTCCATGCCTAACACGGTACCAAAACGCACGCCGTCACAAACCCCACAAAATCCGGATTTACCGCATTCAGGCAGAATGCGGGGAAACGCTAAACCTCGAAAATCACTTCGATTTTGGCCGAAACGCGACGCAGTGGGCAGGATTGGTTTCTAAATAAGGCCCTCCAAGCAAGTCAATGCAGTAAGGTATTGCGGCAAAAACTGCATCCAGGCATTCACCGATAGCCTTTGGTTGCCCTGGGAGGTTAACGATCAGAGCCGCTCCACAGATCCCTGCGGTTTGTCGCGATAGGATTGCCGTTGGCACGAACGCTAGAGAAGCCCGGCGCATTTGTTCGCCGAAACCCGGCAACATTTTCTGACAAACGGATTCCGTCGCTTCCGGGGTTACATCTCGTGCAGCGGGTCCTGTCCCGCCGGTGGTCACGATCAGGCAGCAACCGATGTTGGAAAGTTCAAGTAGCGCGTTTTCGATTTGGTGCTGATCGTCCGGAACCAACCGTTTCTCCGCCGACCAAGGCATTGCAAGTACTCGATCAAAGTACGCCTCAATGGCGGGACCGCCCAAGTCAACGTATTGTCCACGCGATGCGCGGTCGGATACGGTGACAATGCCTAAGGTAATCGCGTTCATGGTGATCGTTCCGCGCTGAAAAGAGGCTTACCCACCTCTGGAAAGTCTAGTCCCCACACAAGAGCGTCAAATCAGCGTGGCTGCAGTTTTTCCAGGAAAATTATCCACGAACGCCTCCATTTAACATTGACGATCAACAGGGTTATCCACACACTCTCCGACCATGGGGCGTACGTGTTCGTACACGTTGCTGACGAAGGCTTTTTCTTTGACGTCAGCGATTCGCTCTCTACTTTTATCCCCATTCTTATTAATTGAAAGGCGTTGTAATGAGTTTAGTAAAAGAGTTTCGTGAGTTCGCGATGCGCGGCAACGTGATGGACTTGGCGGTCGGTGTGGTGATCGGTGCTTCTTTTGGAAAGATCATCAGCTCGCTTGTTTCCAACATCGTGATGCCACCGCTGAACCTACTCACAGCAAAGTATGGTGTGAACTTTTCAGATCTGGCACTGAAAGTCAAAACGGAATCGCCCAAGCTGAAACCTGACGGCACGATCGAACTGGGTGCTGATGGCAGTCCGGTCATGGCATTGCAGGATTATGCGATTCTCAACTACGGTCCGTTCATTCAATCAGTGGTCGATTTTCTGCTTGTTGCCGCCGCAATTTTCATTGTCGTAAAGCTGGTCAACAGCGCCAAAGCTCGCTTTGAAGAAAAGAAAGTCGACGCACCAGCTGCGAAGCCAGCCGATGTAGTCTTGCTTGAAGAAATTCGCGACTTGCTTGAAAAGGGCAATCAACCACGGATGACGCGTTGATGCGTCCTGTTGAACATGCTCAAAGCGAGTCGTTCAGTTGATTCCATTCCCGACCATCCGTCAAGGGATTCACGGACTTGTCTGATCGATGCCGCGGACAACCATTGACGGTTGTCCGCGTAGCGGCAAGCTCGCCTAGCGATCGTTTTAATAGCACTTACTGCTGAGTGCTACGACGGCTGATGCGATCGGCGGGCATTTCCATGAACATGGTCGCTTCCTCTGCGATCAACGACGTGTCGCCATGGCGCACTTCGGTACGGAACCGATGGTCGCCACCTCGATCGGCCTTTGCGGTGACCTTCAAGCGAACGGCACTTCCTGGCTCGATACGAGCGATTGGCTGGAACAGTACTTGTCCCGTCACAATCTCTCCGTTCTGTCCCTCCGTTCGAATGGGTTCAATTCCGTCGCTGAACTGCGCGACGATTCGCACGTCTTCTGCTGCTCGGCTGCCGCGATTGGTTACGGTGACTTCGTAGACAACATCTGCATTGACCGGCGCCGGAGCGATGGGGTCACTGATCGACAGAACCAAGTCTGCGATGGCTTCCACTCGGGTTTCGATCGCTACGTTTGCTCGTCCGGCCGCGGACCCGGCGCAACTGAATGCAAACGCCATTTCTCCGGTGCTTTCGAGCTTGAAATTAATGTCGTAGTCACGTACTGCACCCGGTTGTAACGCATCGATTTTCCAGACCAGTCGATCCGCTTCCGCGGCAGCGCCTTCGATGCCATCGACGTACTTGGCACCAACCGGAATTCGAAGTTCAGCATTCATCGATTCGCAAACTGCTTTGCCAGTATTGGAAACTTGCAAATGATACGTTGCGTCACTGTTTTGATACTTAAGAGATGGCCCAGTCAGTTCAGCAGCAACGTTCGCGGATGCGATTTGCACTTGTTTGCTGGCGACAGTCTTCACGTCGCGATCGGCCGTCGCAACGCCACCGATATGCAGTGAACCAAGTTCACGCGCGGTCAACTCGATCTCGAATTGAGCTTCCTTACCGGCAGGAATGGTACCGATCTTTTGCAGTTGGGGAGATGAAGAATCGGGTGCCAAGGTGAAAGCAACATTGGACGCATCGCCATCGCCAGGGTTCAGAACTCGAACACGATACTTTTCGCTGCGACCGTACACAATTTCGTCAGGTCCATCGATGATCACCGATAGTTTTGGTTCGCGTACCGTCACCTTCGCCAAGTGCGACTGTGGCATCATCGTCCACTCCGTTGCAACATCGAACACCCCTGCTTGCGTAGCCTTCAAACGGACGAAGAGTCGCTCGACAACGCCTGCTGGAAGCTTTTCGATGGTCCACTGCAGCTGCGGGTTGCCGCTCTGGTCGATTGACTTGACAACACCAATCGAGGCGTTGTGACCTTGCACTTCAGCCCAGGCGGGCAAAGCTGAACGAACAACGATACCGGTCGCATCCATTGAACCACGATTCTCCACTCGCACTTCATACTGCGTCAACTCGCGAATCATGATTTCCGACGGCCCTTCCGTGATCACGCGAACCCCGGGCAGCTCGGATGCGGCCAACTGTTTGCTTACAGCGAGATTTCTTGGCGAAGTGGCTGATGATTCCCGTGCCAGACGATCCCTTAGCTCGCGTTCAGACGCGATGCTCGGACCCGACGGCGTTGCATCAGCGACGACAGGTTTCGCAGGAGGCGTCGGGGCAGGCGTCGCGGTAGACGTCGCGGTAGGCACTGGGGTAGGCGATGGAACCGGAATTGCGGTCAAAGGCGCCGCCGGTGTGGTCGCAAGTGGCACAAGCGGTTGCGAGCTCACCATCGGCTTGGCCTCTGGCGCACCGCTTGGTACTTGTGGTATGCCAGCAACCCCGCTTCCCACAGTTCCTTGCCCGGACGCTACGTCTTTGGACTGCCACTGATCGTCGTCATTTCGAAGTGGCGTTAGCGCGGATGGCTCGACGGACGGGGTCGGTGGCGCGGCAGGCACGGTGAGGCCGATGTCTTTCGAGGGAGGCAACATCGGGATATCGCTTGCGTCTTTTTCGATTGGCGTCACAGGCTTCACTGGCGCATCGACGGCAACAGGCTGTTCAATAGGAGTCAACTCCCGTCTTGAAACGCTAGGCACATCATTATCACCAGTCTCGGCAACTGGGATGGATGGAACTTCGGCGACCTCATCAGGCGTTGCATTTGCAAATTCAGAGTCGGCGTCATCGATAGGCCGACGATCACTTCGTCGACTGCTTGTGTTCGCAGAAATCCCAGGGGTTATCTTCGTCCTGGGATCTACCATTGGCTCCAGCGACTGTGGCAACGGCACCAATTGCTTTGACGTCACGTCGGTGCTCTTGATGGAACTGACCGACCGACCTGGAATTTGGCCAGAGGGACTGGTTCGGCGCAATTGCGCCGGCGCCGAAGGTACGTTCGACGCGTTGCTCGATGGAGCATAACTCCGCCCCGAACCTCCCGACTGCGGCGTGCTTCGTAAGGCACTTCCGGTCGGCGCACTTCCACGTGGCTCTTCATCCGGTACCCTGCGATTTGTTACGCTTTCGCCTCGATCGCTGCCGGAGGTTGTGCTACGCGTTTGTCCGTCGCGGAGTGGAGCAGGCGGCGCTGGCTGGTCGGCCTTGGCAACTGATTTGGGCTGGTGGAATTGAATTCCATTCCAATTTACCGTACTCGGATCAGGCGGTGGCAGCGCGGTGGCCTTCCGGCCGTCTTCATGTTCCTTCTTTGCCTTCTTCGGACCGCCGAAGAGATTTCCCATCAAACCTCCAGCAGGAGCCACATACGACGATTCGCTTTCAGTCTCCTTTACGGGCTGACCACTAGCGCGCGAATTCTGCGGAACTCGGCCGTCGCCAAACTTGAAGATGCCCTGGAGCGAATTCGATTTTTGATTCTGCGCACGATGATCAGCGACTTGCACGATCGTGTTTGGGTCGTTTTCAAAAGATTCCCCAACCGCGTGGACCACGGCAGGAGGCATTACCAGTGATGGCCCGTCCGCCGCGTTGGCGCCATGAAGCCCAAAGCTACCTAGCGTCGCAGACGCCAAGAGCGCCGCAAGACTTTTTCGCTTAGCGAATCGAAAATGGGAGAGAAAGCAGGTTGTTGAAGACATCTTTTGCGTGCTCGCCAAATTGGGAAAGGCGCGGCTGGCTCGTGGATTAAGCGTGTTTTTCAACACGCGCGCAGCTTCGAGAACAAACTGTGCTCTGTCGTTATCGGAACGTCGACTTGTGTGAATTGAATCAATTCGATCGATTCTGCGGACTGTATCGCTTCACATTGCGCATTTTAAAAAAGACGCGGCCCCTTTTAATATTCTCTGAAGCTCGACACGATTGAAGCTTCACGGACGATCGCTGGCAGCTTTAATAGTCGCCTGCGGACGATCCGTTTTGCATTGAACTTCGAAGAAGAGCCCCTAACAAGAATTGCGCGTCTACCAGTGAACCGACGAGAAAAAATCGAAGCGATGCTTCGCGACGAGCCGCAGGATACTTTTCTCCGATACAGCTTGGCCATGGAATTGCGGTCGGCGGGAGAAAACGAGGCGAGCTTGACAAAGCTCCATGAGCTGACAAACGATCCCACGCCCTATGTACCAGCATTCTTCATGGCGGCCCAACTGCTCGTCGATTTGGACCGAATCGAGTCCGCACGTACCTACCTTCGGGATGGGATTGATGAAGCCAGGCGTCAAGGAGACTCGCATGCCGCAGCCGAAATGAGTGAGCTACTAGCCAATCTTGGCGAACTGGGCGAATTATAAAAATGGCTTCGGAGAAGTCGGACGCGATCGTGATTCGGATGATCGAGTTCAGTGAAACCAGTTTGATCGTTACGCTGTTCACCCGAAACTTTGGCCGCATCTCAGCCATTGCAAAAGGTGCCAGGCGGCCCAAGGGACCATTCGAGGGCGCCATTGACCTGCTCTCCATCTGCCAAGTAGAAGTGATTAGGAAACCGGGTGACACGCTGGACCTCTTGACCGAAGCCAAGCTTTCGCGCCGCTTTCGAGCCGCGCAAAAATCGCTTGACCGCCTGTACTGCGGATACTACGTCGCAGAAATGCTAAGGCGCTGGACCGACGACGAGGATCCGCATCAAGACCTTTACGATTCGGTTGTCCGGACGATTGATCAAATTGACGGAGTCGGGGACCCGCTGATGGCGGTCGCCCATTTTGAAATTCGGGCTATGCGTCTTTTAGGCAACGCGCCTGGCACTCGGTTTTGTGTTAGTTGCGGTTGTGAAGTCAATCGCGTGAACCTTCGAATTCCTTTCTGCCATGAAGCCGGCGGCGTCCTTTGCCATGAATGTCGCCTTCGCCATCGCGGTGTCTCCATGGTGAAAAGTATCGTTCTCGACTGGTTCGATCGGCTTCACGACGCAGATGAACAACCGAAGACGCTTTCCGCGGACGAACTGAGTCTGCCTTGGTCAAACGAAACTTATCGCCCGCTGCGAGCGTTTCTAAACCGCTACATCACCATCACACTTGGGTCTCGCCCCAGAACACAATCGATGTTGCCCTCAACCACGTCTGTTCGTTAAGAACAGTTTGGAAAACGACAAAACGGATACTTGCGACAAGGACGATCGCTGATGCAATTCGACGCCCGGGCGACAATTTTGATTGCCACAGCGATATTATTTTCGGCTGGTTGTTCGTCGATGCGCGGACCATCTTGGATGCGATCAGCAAGTCATGCGACTCGAAAAGTGTTCGATAGCGACGCCGATTTAAAACTGACGCCCGAGGAGCGTGCAAAGCGACTTGCAAACGCGAAAACTCACTTCACCGCAGGAGATCGTGCCTTTCGCGCCGCATCCAACATGCCTCGCGATAAGTCGGCCGGAGAGTTTGCGAAAGCAGCAAAGAGCTTCTCCAAAGCGGTCAAAGCTCATCCGGGTTCAGCGATCGCCCAAGACGCACAATACATGATGGCGGAGAGTTACTTCTTCGCGGACCAGCTTACCAAAGCAGAAAAAGCATACGCATACCTCCAGAAAGAATTCCCTAATTCTCGACACAACGACCGCGCAGCAGCGCGACAGTTTTCGATTGCACAATATTGGATCGAAACGGAGAAGGCAGGTGCAAGCCAAGTGCTGCCCGTCAATTTTGTTGACAAGAAACGTCCGTGGTTCGACGTCGATGGCCACGGCATCCGCGTACTCGACCAAATAAGATTTGACGATCCCACCGGCAAACTCGCTGATGACGCCACGATGGCTGCTGCGGTGGAGCACATCCGGCAGCAACACTGGTCGGACGCTGATGAGTTCTTGACCGACTTGCGAGAAACGTTTACCGACAGTGAGCACTTGTTCAACGCGCATTTGTTAGGCATTCGGTGCAAGATGGAGATGTATGCAGGGCCGAGGTATAGCCGGCTAGTGCTGGATGAAGCAGACAAGTTGATTCAGCAGACACGGACTCGTTTCCCCGACAAGATGCGTGAGCCAGAGTTCCGCGACCTCGTGGCGCGCTCGGCAGCGGAAGTGGATTATCGACTGGCCGAAAGACTCGCCGTCCGTGCGGAATACCGCGAGAAACGCGGTGAATACGGAGCGGCGCGCCAATACTACCAGGAACTTCTTGAGAAGCACGACAAAACCTCGTTCGCAGAAAATGCACGCACACGATTGGCTGAAATCCAGGATCTACCAGCGTTACCCAGCAAGCCACTCGAATTTCTCACTAAAGTCTTTCCACCAGGTAAACGCGCCAAGCCGCTTGTGACCTCCGAAGCGACCTCTATGTTTAGGTGATCGCTTGTCAAAACTTTCCATCACGGTTTTGTTGTTCGTCGCCTTGCAGGTAGGGTGCAGCGCGTACCAATTCGGAACGCGATCGCTTTATTGCGAGGACATCCGTACGATTTACGTTCCGATCGCACGAAACGATACCTTTCGGCATGACCTCGGTGTCCGATTGACCGAATCGGTCATCCGGTTGATTGAATCTCGCACACCCTACAAGGTCACCGGCGATCCCAACGCGGATAGCACGCTTTCCCTTCGCTTTATCAGTGAAACCAAACGCGTACTGACGGAAACTTTGACTGACGACCCCCGTGCGGTTGAATCATTGGTGTCCGTACAAGCCGTTTGGGCTGACCGATCAGGCAACCCACTGATGCAAAATCGCGTGGTGGTCGATGGCAAGCCAGCGACAAACTTTTTACAAAGTGAACGTTTGATACCCGAAGCCGGTCAGTCCATCGAAACTGCAAATCAAGCCGCAATCGACGATTTGGCAGACCGCATTGTGTCGCAAATGGAAAACCGCTGGTGAACTCGCCGTTCGCGAAATCGGAGCCCGCCTCCTACTGGAATCTCGGCAAGCGCAAGCTTGATTGCCTTCGCGGACGAGCCGGCGTGGGTCCGTTGGTGATGGGAATTCTTAATGTTACTCCCGATAGTTTTTCCGATGGCGGCAAACACATTGATCTTCAGGCAGCGGTAGATGCAGCGTTGTCAATGGAATCTGCCGGGGCCGATATCATCGATATTGGTGGCGAGAGTACGCGTCCCTACAGTCAACCGGTGAATGCGATTGAAGAGTTGAAGCGCGTCGTTCCTTTGATCGAAAAGCTTCGCAATCTGCTCCAAGTCCCCATCAGTATCGATACCAGTAAGGCCCTGGTGGCAAGCGCGGCGATCGAGGCCGGCGCCGAGA
>JANOBM010000199.1:0-11148 GCA_031411655.1 Planctomycetaceae bacterium | reverse complement strand
CATTTTTTGATCAGCTCATCCGGTGGCAAGATGGTGGGGCCACCCTCGGCATTCTCGCTGTATTTTTGCGATGGATTGCCAAACCGCGTATCGGGCTTGAACAGATCACCGGTCTGCGAATCATCCGGTTTCTCGGCGACCGTTTTTCCTTGCGCGATGTCCCACACGTATCGGTCGCGCACCGCTGCCATGTTGCGAATCTTGACGTACTCGCGAGGGAATGTCTCGGTGTCCCAAGTCCGGCGGCCACCATACACATACCATCCGTTAAGCATTCGGTAGTCCTGCAAATGGACCCATGACTTGTCATTGATTGCTTTGCGAAGCTGCTCGTACTGGTCTGAGTTATGAACCTCGGATTTCAAACCGAACATTGCTCGCTCCAAAACGTTGGCAAGCAAGCGATCACCCGCTTCATTGACATGGCAACCATTGATCGTGAACTGAAGTCCCGCTTGCGCATTAAACGCTTTTTGTGTTTCGGCGAAGATGTCGACAAAGGCAAGATTGCGTTTGGTTGCGATCTCGCGAACGGCCTCGGAGTAGATCGCAAGATTCGCGTTCTCGGCGGAACCATCAGGCAGCAACGGATCACCGGTCGATTCAAACGCCATCGGTGAACAAAGCACAAATCTAGCTTTGCTGCCTGCGTCGTCACGTGGGTAGCGATTGCTGAATTCATCAAGCAACTTTTCATAGTCCGCTTTGAATTGCTCAATCCCTGACGGCCCAGCGAACGATTCATTGAAGCCGAAGAAGCACAAGAAGGTGTCGGGTCCAAATGCGAACAGTGGATCATCAAGTTTGTAGTAATCCGACCCGCGTTGACGAAGCGACACTTCATCGGCCGGTCTTGCAAAGTTGCGGACCACCAGTTGTTTTTCGGGAAACCGTAGCATTAGCCTCGTTTCGAAATGCCCAAACAGGTTCATTCGTTCCGCAGTCGAATTGCCGATCAATGCGATTCGTTCGCCGTCTAAGAATTCAAGCGGCAGTGAACTGGGCGATAACGCCGCACGAGGAGGCCGTGGCGCTGGCTTTAGCAATTCTTCGGCCGAAACCGACTTGGCATCCTCAGCAAAAACATCCGACTGTGTCGAAAAAATACAGAGGCAAAGCAGAAAGCCAAAAATCATGAAATCAAGGGGCGTAGTTCGCGACATCGAAGAAGCCTGGGAGGGTGGGATTCGAACGTGGGACGATTAGTTTAGTCAGTAAATCCGGATTCGGGAAATCACGCGGAATTGAATTCGGAGCAAACAAAAAAAGCCGCCTGAAAATCAGGCGGCTTCAGCCGTTATCAATAGCTACTTATCCAGCAAACTTAAAAACCTGCCCGAAAACCATTGGCCGTCTTGGCGCTAGCCGCGGGTCCGTTCGGTTTTTGGAAAGATCCCTAAGCCAAATCACGCAAGCAATCGCCTCGCTAAGAAACGTTTGCGTTCCGAAGTCGACTTGCGTCTGGCCCTGATTCAACCTTAAGAAGCAGCTTTAAGGGCTTCGAGGGCCTTCGCGTAGTCGGGCTCCTGCGTGACTTCTTTGACGATTTCCTTGTAGGTGACGACGCCTTTCGAATCGAGTACGAACACCGCTCGCGTCAGCAACTTCAATTCCTCGATCGTTAGACCGTAATCGTCGCCAAACTTGTGGGTTTGATAATCGCTCGCCGTGCGCATCAGCTTTACGTCTTCTGCACCACAAAACCTCGCCTGGGCAAACGGCAAGTCGCGACTGACCGTGACTGCATTGATCTTGCCAGCCATCGCGCCCAATTCTTGATTGAACCGCTTGGTCTGGATCGCGCAGGTCGGTGTGTCAAGGCTTGGTACGACGCTGATGATCGTTGGCTTACCCTTGAGATCTTCGAGGGTCAGCTTCTTGATACCGGCATCGGCATAATGCAGTTCAAAGGCAGGTGCTGGCGACCCAACCGCTAATGCGTTGCCCGCAAGCGTCATGGCATTGCCCTTGAACGTGATCACTCCAGTTTGACTCATCGAAAAATCTCCGCGTGGATTGTTTGTGTTGGAAATCGGGTCGCTCTCGAATCACGCAAAAAACGTGCGACCTCGATTCCCAAGAGTATCGACTGGTCAAGACAAATCGAAAATGGGGTGTCGCAATCTCCGTCGGAAGATCATCGACCGGTCATTCTTCAAAAATCTTTACCCCGAAAGACTTTAGCTCGGGGATTTGCGTGCCTTTCGCAGCTTCACTGAGCGGGTTTTCACCGAGATAAACCTTCAGATAAGGTGCGAAACGCTTTTCACCCTCCGCATCCTTCTTGCACATCGCAACCAGCGGCGCAAGATCGGGGATTTGGTTGCCCGTGATGAGCAAAAAGTCGAGTTCACGAAGTGGTGCAAGCGGCTCTAGCGTGGTCAATTGGTTTTGGCGGATGTCGAGCATCGTGAGCCAACTCAAACTGCCCACCGGCGCTAGGTCGGTAAGCTGGTTGGCTGACGCATCAAGCGACCAGATCTTGGTTAACTCCGCGATCGGCGCGAGCGTCGTCAGCTTGTTATTTGCGACATACAAAGTGCGCAGGTTCTTCATCGCTGTCAGCGGAGCAAGGTCCGCGACCTGGTTGCGAGAAAGATCGAGCAATTGCATCGCCGTTAAGTCTTTGAGCGGAGCAAGATCAACGATCTGATTGCCTGCCAAGCTAACCGATTGAAGTTTGGCCAGCTTGCTGATCGGTGTCAGGTCAACGATCTCATTGCCCTCCAAATCAATCAACATCAGCGCCGCGCAGTTCTCCAAACCCGCCAAGCTCTTGATTCCTTTACCGCGACCGACCACACGAGAAATATTCTTCACGTCGTCCGCGGTCAGCGCGTCCTGGTTGTATCGCTTCTCGTATACTTCGGCCCGTACCGCAGCTTCCAGCGCCGGGTCAGGGATCAGCCTTGGCGGCGCGGGAGGCGTTTCTTCAGGTTTCTTCTCCGGTTCCGCTGGGACGGGGGCGGCTTCCGCTGCCGGTGCTGCAGGTGCGGCTGCGGCTTCAGCAGGTGCAGGTGCGGCAGGTGCGGCTTCGGCGGGTTTCGCTTCTTCCTTTGGCGTTTCGGCAGCCGGCGGAGCAGCCGGCGCCGGATCGTCAGCACTCACGAGTCCCGGAACAAAGGTCAGCGTTAAACAGATCATCCATTCGCACACGCCGGCGATGGGACTGCAATATTGGGTTTTCATAAGTTTGTCTCGCTTCATTCAAGGAACCTAACGCGGCTATCCCAGCTCATCGCTAGCCATTCTAATTGAGCCCACCATTCTAATTAAATGACTCCGTTCAATGTGAATCTTGGTCAAAAACCGTCGAATCGATCTTGTCCTGGCTTAATAACGCTCCCAAATCGCCCGGTTCGCTGGTTGCTTGGCAAGAACTCGGGCATCGCGAACGCTGCCGGATTGTCGCCTCGACTCGCCGGGTGATCTCTGCGAATTGCGATGAATTGGTAGCGCTGTCGATGTCACCGCAGCGTACCGACGCGGTGGAGACAATCTCGAGTGAGTTGTTTCCGCTTTGTACGGCCCTGAAATACCTCGGTCGGCGCGGTCCCTGGATTCTGCGCACGCGGCGGTATGGTTGCCTGGGAAGACCGATCTGGTTGTGGGGTGCGCGGAGCCGGGAAGAACGGGTGCCACGCGGTGATGTGCTGGTGCTCGCGGCATGGAACTACCCTTTGTTCTTGCCAGGTGTGCAAGCGGCCCAAGCCCTTGCCGCAGGAAATCGTGTGTGGCTGAAACCGGCGCCCGGATGCGAATCGGTCACCGCCAAACTGGCGTCGCTGTTTCATCAATCCGGCGTTCCTAATGACCTATTGGTCGTGTTGCCCTCATCGACTCAAGCCGCCCGCGAACGAATCGACGCGGGCGTTGACTTGGTCGTGCTGACCGGTTCGTCGGCAACGGGACGCAAGGTGCTGGCTCACTGCGCGGACAAGCTGACGCCCGCGATCGTTGAACTCAGCGGTTGTGATGCCGTCATCGTCGGCCCGACCGCGGATCTTGCTCTCGCAGCAAGGGCGATTCGATTCGGTTTACTGTTCAACAGTGGCGCGACCTGCATCGGCCCACGCCGAATCGTTGTGCATCGCAGCATCAAGGCCAAACTCATCCAATTCCTTCGGCATGAGCTCGAACATGCGGGAACATTTGCCATTCACGAAGCCGCCATCGGATCGGTTACCAAGGCGATTGACGAGACGCTTCGGCGCGGTGCGGTGAGCTTGCTGGCGTCCACCGGTCCGCCGGATCCGAACGCGTCGATGTTGAGTCCCCTGCTCTTCGACAACGTCACGGCATCGGACTCGATCGCAAACGCCGATCTTTTTGCTCCGATTGCATCGATGATCGAGTTTGAGTCCGATGCGGAAGCGATCGAGATTGTCAACCAATGCCGCTATCGCTTGGCTGCATCGATCTTCGGTCGACGTCGCTGGGCCAACGCGATTGCCGTGCGACTGAATGTCGGTAGCGTCACGATCAATGACCTGCTCGTCCCCACGGCCGATCCAAGACTTCCGTTTGGCGGACGAGGCGAAAGCGGTTTCGGTATCACGCGTGGAGCCGAGGGGCTTTTGCAAATGACCGTGCCTCGAGTGATCTCCGTCCATCGCGGGCGGTTACATCTTCATCTGCGAAAAAAGAGCACCGGAGACGTGGATACACTCGCCGGGGCTCTCGCCTTCACGCATGGTCCCATCGGAAGCAAATGGGCCGCCTTGCGTCGCCTGATTTCCGGCGTCAGATTGAAGTAGTTGACAACGAATTCCTCCCCCTCAAGCAAGAAGCTACTGTGATCGCACAGGACAAATCCTCGCTCCATGTAATCGTCGTCGGCGGCGGCCTGGCAGGTCTGAGCGCTGCGTGTACCGCGGCGGCCCGAGGTCACAAGGTCACGCTCCTGGACAAGAACGACTGGGTCGGCGGAAAGGCCGCGCAGCATGCCGCAGAAGGTTATCGCTTCGACATGGGACCGACGATTCTTACGCTTCCAAGCGTCTTGAAGCGTGTCTTTGCGGAGGCAGGACGTGTCCTTGAAGACTATCTCGACATGATTCCGCTTGATCCTCAGTGGCGATGCTTCTTCGAAGGCCATCGCTCTGCCAAGACAGGGAAAATTTCCGATAACACGGTCCTGGATTTGGTCGCCGACACCGACAAGATGAAGGCCACTCTCCATGCGTTCACCGGTTCGCCAAAATCGGCAGAGGGTTATGAGAAGTTCATGGCGGTCAGCAAGCAACTTCACGGCGTCAGCGACCGGTTCTTTTTTTGGAGATCGATCGGTGGACTTGCCGACACGATGGAAGTGGGCGGTGCGTTTTCCGCGGCCGTACTCAAGGACGTACTTTCACTGCGAATGGGACGAAGCGTCGCATCGGTCGTTCGTTCGCACGTGCCCGATGCACGCGTGGCACAGATGATGGATCACTTCACGCAGTACGTCGGTTCCTCACCGCTCGCATCGCCGGCGGTCCTCTGCGGAATTGCGCACATGCAAACCGACGAAGGGATCTGGTACCCGATGGGCGGAACTCGCGCCGTCCCCGAAGCACTGCAGAAGCTCGCGAAGGAATTAGGCGTCGAGATTCGCACCGGTGTCGATGTGCTTCGAATCCACACGCGCCGTGATCCGCTGATCGGTAAGGATCGGGTGTCGGGTGTCGAAACGGCATCGCACGAGATCATCGAATGCGACGCCGTGATCAGTAATTGCGATGCGATTCGCACCTACCGCGAACTGCTGGAAGGCACTCCGCAATCGAAGCAATTTGCCAAGAAGAACAAGCCAGAGCCCGCGTGCAGCGGCGTCGTGCTTTACCTTGGTCTCGATCGGCGCTACGAACAACTGCTGCATCATAACTTCGTTTTCTCTTGCGATCCCGAAGAGGAGTTTGACTACATCTATCACCGCGGTGAACCCGCGCCGGATCCAACGGCTTATGTTTGTGCGCCGGCGATCAGCGAACCTGGCGTTGCACCGGAGGGATGCGAGGCGCTTTACGTCCTGGTTCATACGCCTTACCTTCGGCCAGGGCATGATTGGCGCGAGATGTTGCCCAAGTATCGTGAAGTGATCCTCGACAAACTTGAGCGAACCGCAGGCATGAAAGGCATTCGTTCGGCGATCCGTTACGAAGCCTCGCTTACCCCCGAAGGTATCCACAATCGATATCGAGTGCTGAACGGTGCGATTTACGGATTGGCAAGTCATGGCAAGTTTGTGGGTGCATTCAAACCCGGCAACCGCCGCAAGGATATCGCTGGACTCTACCTTGCTGGCGGTGCTGCCCACCCCGGTCCCGGCATGCCAATGGTGATGATGAGCGGTTGGATCGCAGCCGACGTACTCGATCAAGATTCGCGAAAATGAGTTCCGAAACCAATCGCCGTAAATCTGCCGTCGATGCGACGGTTGAGAAGCACGCCGTGGCCGCGTCGCCTCCCCCGGTTCCGGCTTGGTTTCAGGGTGGTTTTCACACCTTCCTCGGCTCGTACTTGCGCCGTCATTTCCATTCCATTGCGCTTCACCGCGAAGGCTGGCAGCCGAGTTCGCTCGACGCGAACTCACAAGGCTCGGCGGGACCACTGATCGTTTACGCCAATCATCCTTCGTGGTGGGATCCGTTGATCGGCCACTACGTGAATCTGCAATTGTTCAAGCCGCGACAATTCTATGCGCCGATCGATGCGATCGCGCTTGAAAAGTACCGCGTGTTCGCCAAGCTTGGTTTTTATGGAGTCGATCTTTCGAGTCATTCGGGAGCGGCTGCGTTCTTGCAGTCCAGTCTTACCATCTTGAACCATCCGAGGACTTCACTCTGGATCACGCCCGAGGGAAGGTTTTGCGATGCACGTGATGATACGGCAGCGCTGATGCCCGGCCTTCCGCATCTGTGCACGAAGTTAACCAGCGGAGCGGTGGTGCCGATGGCGCTGGAGTACTTGTTCTGGGAAGAACGCCTACCGGAGTGTTTGATTCGCTTTGGCGAACCGTTGAGACCATCCGAACACACCGGGGTCTCGAAGCAAAATTGGGCGCATTTGCTTACCGACAGCTTGCGAAAGACGCAGCGTCAATTGGCGGCTGATTGCATAGGGCGAGACGCCAGCAAATTCGCTCCGGTCCTGCGTGGACGTTCGGGAGCCGGTGGCCTTTATGATGTGATGCGGGCGATCAAATCGCGTGCGACCGGGAAACGCTTTCGACCCGAGCACGGCGATAAGCTGCAATGATCCTGCTGCTCGCCACATCATTCGCGACCCTTTGTGCGGCAAGTCCTGCGGCGATGTTCGTCGCCAATCGCCGAATTTTCCTGCCGCCTGCGAAGCGTTCGCTCACGCAAACCGCATCTGGCATCGTTTACGAAGTCTCGCTGTTGATTCCGGCGCGAGACGAGGCGAAAGGGATTGAAGCGGCAGTGCGAGCCGCACTCGCAAGCGAAGAGGTCGCTATCGAAGTGATCGTGCTAGACGATCATAGCACTGACAATACCGCGGGGATTGTCTCTGCCATGGCGCAAGCCGATCGGCGGGTGCGATTGGTCGCAGGCAAGACGTTGCCCGAAGGATGGAATGGCAAGCAGCACGCTTGCCACCAGCTCGCCAGTGCCGCTTCGTACGATCGGCTCGTGTTCATCGACGCCGATGTCCGATTGGCAACCGACGCGTTGTCGCGGTTACTGAGCTATCAAGATCAGTCGGGCGTCGCGCTGTTGAGCGCGTTTCCCCAGCAGGAAACAGGCACGTGGCTTGAGAAATGGATCATCCCGCTGATGCATTTCATCCTGCTCGGTTTTCTGCCGATGCGGCGGATGAGAACCAGCGTGGATCCCGCCTACGCGGCGGGATGCGGGCAATTGTTTTTGACCCACCAATCCGATTACCAGGCGGCGGGAACCCACGCGGCGATTCGCGCTTCGCGTCATGACGGGGTCAAGCTGCCCCGCGCCTATCGTGCCGCCGGACTTTCGACCGATGTCGTAGACGGAACCACGCTTGCAACTTGCCGCATGTACACATCGGCTGCGGAAGTGATTCGGGGAGTGCTCAAGAATGCGATTGAGGGGATCGCGAACCCGAAATTGATCGTTCCGTTCACGATCATCTTGATCGCAGGCACCATTTTGCCGTGGTTCACGATGCTCGCCGCCGTCATCACAGGGAACCTGCCGGTAGCCCTGCTCTCCACCGTCGCAATCGTGCTCAGTCACCTGCCCCGCGCGCTAGCCGCGCGTCAATTTCGGCAATCGTGGCAAGGCGTCCTGTTCCACACGGTGAGCATCGCCTTGTTCATGATGTTGCAGTGGATCGCGCTTTTCAACCACGTTCGCGGCCACAAAACCAAATGGCGAGGACGGGCCTAACTCCCTGAAGATCCTCAGACTCTGGGTTGCTAAGGCGGAATGGTGTATTCAGGTCGTTGCGTTGTCGATCGATTGAGCGCAATGGACGACGAGGGTTTTCACTCGGTTGTCTTCGGTACCGCTTTCGTTTCAGAGCCATCGTCCGATTTTTCCTTCGACGCTGCTTTGGCGGTTTCTGCGTTTGCTTTAGAACCTATCCGAAAACCGAAGAGACCCGCGGCTAGCGCCAAAGCGGCTAACGGTTTTCGGATAGGTTCTTAATCTTTTCGGCCATGACGCGATGCTGCTCCGCAAGTTCAATTTGGCCGAGTTCGCGATAGGCTTTGCTGAGGCCGGTGTGGATCTGCTCTCGCAGGGCTTCGGCTGGGAATGACTTCTCAAAACTGTTCACCGCATCGGAATATCGCCCCATCTGGAGCAAAATCTGTGCTCGGGTTTCATGAAAATAGGGTTCGGTGGGGACTTGTTTCAACGCCGCATCCACCAGCTTGAGCGCACGTTCCAGGTCGTTGCCGGCGCGAGACGCTAACGCGACGGCAAGGTTATTAAGCACCGCAGGCACGGTGGCAAACGACTTGGCCGCCAATTCCAAATGCAACGTTGCGTCCTCGACGTTGTTCTGCATCATGGCGGCGGTACCGCGGATGAAGTGCGACAGGTCAGGGGCAACGCCTTGTACTAAAATATCGCGAAGCTGCGCGACTTTTGGATCGGTTTCATCCGAACACTGCAATGCCACGGTCATCAAGTCATTGATCACCAGCGGATGGTTGGGCGCTAGTTCGACCGCTTTGCTAAGCAGTCTCAGTTGTTTTGCAAATCGTTCCGTCTCATTCGGGATCGAAGCTTGGTCGCGAGACCAAAGCACCAGTGTTTCCGCCATTCCTGCACGAAGGCGTGGATCTTGTGAAACCTTGGCTGTTCGATTGAGAGTCCGGATCGCATCTTCGTATTTCTTGAGGAACAAGCAAAACTGCGCCGTCAGTAAGGCGGCATCCACATTTTCGGGCTCCTCGGCCCCTGTTTTAGAAATCAGCGCCAGCCCTTCATTGGCCATCGCGATCCCTTGGCTTTCCTTTCCCGCTTGTCGTAGCAGCAAAGCACCTTGCATCGCGCGAGGCGGTTGCGTGGAGGCTAGTTTGGCGATTTCGGTAAACGCCTTGTCAGTCGCCCCGGTCACCAACAAATAGTCGGCAAAGATCGATGCGACGCCAGGGTTGTTGGGCTGCGCCTCCGACGCGATTTCAAGTAACGACCCAAAAGCGGCCCTTTTCGATACGTCCCATTGGTCCCAAGCGATTGGCGAGTAGTCCTTTTCGAGTAACCACATCGCCGCGCGACCGTGTTTGTGTTTTCGCGCGAGCCGGTCGATCGACTGTTTGGCTTGTGGTCCGTGGTCGCCTTCGGCGGATGCTGTTGCGGCCGTGAACCGAAGGTCGAGATCGTCGGGCGTTTCGATCAAGAGTCGCTTTGCCAACACGGCGACTTCCTTGTTGGCGCCAGCCTGCTGGGCAATGGCAAGTTGATTGCGGACCAAACCGCGTCGCCACTGCGAATCGCCGATGAAGGTGAGCGTGGTGCCGAGGGCGACGAACGCTAAGGCGACGATAGCCGGGACCGCTGCCTTGAGCTGAATCCAACGGATCGATACGGCCCAATCCCGGACAAACGAGAAAAACGCCCGAGTCCAAGCAATCGGATGGATCCACTGAAGGCCTTGCATGCGAATCGATGTCTAAGGGGTTTGAGTTGGCAGAACCGAGTTCGACAACTTTGATACCTGCCGTGAGGACTTGGTAGCGATCGCGTTTCCGAATCGTTCCCGAGCGATGGCGACCGCGTCGACGAGCGTCCCGACTTCGTCTTGATTCAGTGCTTCGTCCGTTACCAGCCAAAGTTGCAGCATGGCACAATCACCGGTTGGCGTCACGGTAACGTCTTCGCCTCCTAGAAGTTGACCGCAGCGTTTGAGCGTCCGCTGAAAGAGTCCGCCAATATCGACGGTGGGGGGGGCGATCGGTGCTCCGTTCAAGGCGATCCCTGAAAAAATCAAGAAAGCGGTCGTTCCGTCCGCTCGAACAAAACGGGAAAGCGACAACTTTATGGGATCGCCGACACTTGGGCTGGGTTGTACTACCGTTGATTCGACGCCGGTCCATCCCGACCCGCGGTAACAGATATTCAGGTCATGCCATCCCTCATAAGGTTGCGAAAAGACAAGCCTTCCGGCCAGGCCGCCGACTTGCATATCCCACTGATCAGCATTCTTTCCCAGGCGAGGATCGCTTCCGTTACGCATCGATTCGGCGAAGCGAAATTGGACCGGACCCGTCAAGCCATCGAGCAGGTCAGTCGGCGGAACCAACAGCATCTCACCGGTGCCCGACGCCAGTTGCGGATTCGAACCGAGTTGCGGATTCGAACCCGCGCTGGCGATGAGGGGAACAACGGTGAGTAGCAGCGACAGGATTCCGATGGCCCCGGCACCGCCGGTCGCAAAGCGATGACGTGAGTGATTGGGAGCCGACGCCATCGCTGTTGGCTCGGCGACGGAAGCCGGCACGGTCGCACTTCTGGAAGCGGGACGGGGTGCAAATAGCCAATTCCAGAGTCGATTGAACGGGTCCACGCTCCAGCTTTCCCCGTCGAGCACCGGGTGAAAGCCGACCGCCAACATCGCATCGGTTGAATAAGTCAGCAGCGCCGCAACGACAAGCGTGGCGTATCCAAGCAGGTCATGAGCCAAGCCCTCGGAGAGATCGATTTGGAAACGCGCTGC
>JANOBM010000198.1:0-44088 GCA_031411655.1 Planctomycetaceae bacterium | reverse complement strand
ATCGGAGCCCAGGTCGCCGGCCGTGTGGAAGCGAATTACACGACGGAAGAGTCCAAAGCCTTTGGCAAACAGGTGGTTGCAAAAACAGAAGAAATCGGCCGCCTCCGGGAGGCATCCCCGGTTGGGGCGGATTTGGCGGTTGACCAACAAATCAAAGCTCTTGAGTCCGAACAAGCGGAACTACGCCATAAGGAATTGGCGGCCATCGATTGGCATCGGTTGTGGGCGCTGCCTGCGGGGTTTGCGCTGATGATACTGATCGGATTCGTACTGATGTTCAGTCAGCGAGAGCAAGCGACCAGTGTGACTTCTGAATCATGACCTGACTTCCGATGGACTGACTACCGGGTTTACGCCGTGCCCATGCGGTGAACCTCGTGGCGCGTCGCGGCGTATTGGACAGTGGTCGTCGGCGACGTTGTTTTGCCTGGAGTTTTTGAGTGTTTGCACAGCGAATGCTCCCGGTTGACGAATGATCGGCAGTCAGAAAAATATCGTATCCAATTACGCATCGCAGCGGGGAGGTCCGCTTCGTTGGGGGCTCGCTGCCGGATTCAAACGCATACTCTCTCCTGCTAAGTACGTCTCTGCCCATGCTTCCCGATATTCAAAAACTCAAGGATCTTGTGGCCGAAAAGAACGACCTGATCCACAAGCTTCAAGGCGAACTCGGCAAGGTGATCATTGGGCAAGAAGCCATGGTGTCTCGCTTGCTGATCGGGTTACTAACCGGTGGGCACGTTCTCCTCGAGGGCGTGCCAGGTCTCGCTAAGACAACCGCGATTACATCGCTCGCAAAGGCGATGTCGGTTCGATTCCAACGGATTCAATTCACCCCAGACCTGCTCCCGGCAGACTTGATTGGGACGATGATCTATGTTCCAGCAAGCGGATCGTTCACGACTCGAAAGGGGCCCATTTTTTCGAATCTTGTCCTTGCTGATGAGATCAACCGGGCTCCCTCGAAGGTCCAGTCGGCATTGCTTGAAGCCATGCAGGAACGCCAAGTCACCATCGGTGACGAGACCTTTATGCTGGACAAGCCATTTTTGGTATTAGCGACGCAGAACCCGATTGAACACGAAGGGACCTACCCCTTGCCCGAGGCGCAAGTCGACCGTTTTATGCTAAAGGTGAAGATCACTTACCCAAAGCCAAATGAGGAGCGCAAGGTGTTAGATATGGCGCTCGATGGTGCCATTCGCCCAATTCATCCGGTCATTACACCGGAGGACATTTTTTCAATGCAAGACGTTGTAGGGATGATCTACGTCGATGATCAGATCAAGGACTACATCCTTTCGGTCATCCGTGCGACGCGAGAGCCAATCGCATACAAGCTAGATGGTTTAGCACCATTAATCGAATTTGGTGCATCGCCTCGTGCCACGGTTTTTCTTGGTACCGGCGCCCGCGCTCTCGCCTTTCTGCAGGGCCGTGCCTACGTCACGCCGCAAGATGTCAAAGATATCGCCTACGATGTGCTGCGACATCGCATCATTCTCACTTACGAAGCGGAAGCCGAGCAAAAAACCAGCGATGACGTGATTCGCGAGATCCTCGCGACCATTCCGGTGCCGTGAGAATATCGATATGTCAGAACAGACGATTGCGGACATCGTTCGCAAAGTGCAACGCATCCAGATTGTTGCCAATCGATCCGTAAACGACCTGCTTGCAGGTCAATATCGCAGCGTGTTTCGCGGACGAGGAATGGAGTTCGACGAAGTTCGAGAATACCAGCCGGGAGATGATATACGCACCATTGATTGGAATGTGACCGCGCGTGCCGGCATGCCCTTCGTGAAGCGATTTAGCGAAGAACGGGAGATGACTGTCTTGTTCATGTTGGATATTTCGGCTTCTGGTCTCTTTGGTTCTCAACGACAATCCAAAATGGACGTGATGATTGAGATGATTGCACTCTTGATGTTTTCGGCCTTAAAGAATCATGATAAGGTCGGACTCTTGTTGTTCGCTGAAAGCGTCGTCGGGTACTATCCACCTCGCAAAGGTCGTTCGAATGCATTGCGATTGATTCGCGAAATGCTCGCGATCGAGCCGCGAACCGAAAGTGCAAACGTGGAGGCGGCACTTCAGTTTATGAATCGTGTCCAAAAGCGTCGTGCTGTAGTCTTCTTGGTCAGCGATTTTCAGCCGTCCATCTCATCCCAGGCTATTGCGGTGTCGCATGCTCGCCACGACCTTGTAGCCATTACGATTTCTGATCCGCGGGAACAAGAATTACCAAACGTTGGATTCATTCGTTTACGGGATGCGGAAACGGGCGAGACCGTGGAGGTTGACACGCGTCATCCGCAAGTTCGCGATCTATTTCGCCGACAAGCAACGCAGCGAGCCGAGGGCTTGTCTGCTTCGTTGCGACGCGCGGGTGTTGATGAGTTGCGAGTCAGCACAGCTGAGCCTTACGTGGCCACCCTGCGCCGGTTCTTCGAGTCCCGTGAAAAGCGATTTCGTTAGCAAATCATGAATCACGCAGCCTCGGTTCGTCACTTCATTCGATGGATGCTTTTAGCGTTTGTACTTGCCGCTCAAGCAGCAGGTTGTAGTCGTTCTATCGAGTCCACCAACAACGCCGCCAGCTTGCGAGTCGACGAGGCAGGCATCCCCAAGGTGTTGAGGTCGCATACCGTCAGAGCGCCGGTACAATTCACCGTCGAGGTCGTCCCTGAGAAGCCACGCTTATCCGACGAACTTAAAATGACGTTGACGGTTCGCGTTGAGGCTGGTGTCCGTGTGATTACGCCGCCGTTTGGTAGCTCGCTTGGCGATTTTCTGATACGTGACTTTTATGAACCGCTCAAAAAATTGGACGGTACGACCGAGGTGCAGCAGCAAGTTTATACGCTCGAGCCGATGCGAGCAGGTAAGCTCACGATCGATCCGCTGACGGTAACGTTTTATGACGAAAGGCAAGACGGCGATAAGCAGCCTCGCATGATCGAGTCGGAGCCACTGGAAGTGGAGGTGACGACGATGCTTGCTGAAAAGTCTCCTTCGCTCGCCGACCTTCGTCCCAATGTTGAACCGATGGCGTTGCCAAGCTCGGGACCGGGACGAATGGCTTGGGCTGTCGGAGCTTTGCTGGCTATGCTTCTCGCGTTAATGGTTTTCCTGGGACTTCGAAAACGTGTAACGATCGTCGAACAAACCAAAACTCCCCAGGAACTCGCTTGGAATGAACTTGATCGGCTCGTGACATCCAACTTGGGAAAGGTTGATCCGAAGCAGTACTATGTCGAGCTCACTGGGGTAGTTCGCCGCTTCATCGAAAGATCAACGGGAGTGCGTGCGCCCGAACAAACGACGGAAGAATTCCTTCGGGAAATCACCACGAGTAATCAATATTCCGAAAACGAGCAGCGAAGTTTGCAAGAATTCCTCGAATCAGCTGATTTGGTGAAATTTGCTGGATTGCAACCTCGCGCGGAGGACATCGATTCCAGCCTTCAACGGGCCCAAACGTTTATTGGTGCGAGCGATAGGAAGTTGCACCACGAGGTGACGTTATGAGTGAGTTTCGCTTACATGATCCCCTTTGGCTTCTACTGATTATCCCCTTGTGTGTCGCTACCTGGTACGAACAGCAGCGTCGCCGAAATGAATCGGTACTTTTCTCGGATGTCAGCTTGTTGAGGGGACTACCAGTAACCTTTGCCCAGCGTTTTAAACGGGTATTGGATTGGTTGCGAGTCGTTGGCATATTGCTGGTCATCATTGCTCTCGCTAGGCCACAACAGGGAAGTGAAGAGTTTCGTGTACGTACCGAAGGCATAGCGATCGAAATGTGTATCGATCGATCTGGCTCGATGCAGGCACTCGACTTTCCCATCGATGGGAAACGAGTCAATCGCCTGGAAGCCGTGAAAAAAGTTTTTCGCGAATTCGTCATTGGCGAGGCCGGTTTTAATGGGCGCCCGGATGATTTGATCGGTTTGGTCGCATTCGGCGGTTATGCGGATTCCAAATGCCCTCCTACACTCGACCACGGAACGCTCATTGAAGTTCTCGAGACCGTGAAGATTCCTGAGCCAATTGTTGATAAGGAAGGGCGGGTGATTAATGAACGCCTGTTGCAAGAAGAGCAGGCGACAGCGATCGGCGATGCCATTGCTGTCGCCGTCGACCGACTCAAAGATTTGAAAATCAAGAGTAAGGTGATCGTACTTCTTTCTGATGGTGAAAATACGGCTGGCGTTGTTACTCCCGAGGAGGCTGCGGAAACCGCTGCAGCGTTTGGCATTCGCATTTATGCGATTGGGGTTGGAACAACGGGGATAGCGCCGTTCCCTGCGATCGATATGTTTGGACGCACAGTCCTACAATCACAACCGGTCACGCTCGATGAGGTGGCGCTCAAGGCACTGGCCGGTAAAACACAAGGCCGTTATTTCAATGCTCAAAATACGGAGGGCTTGGCACAGGTTTACGCGGAAATCGATCGCCTGGAGAAAACTAACACTGAAGGTAATCTCTACACCGAGTATCGCGAAATTTTTCAATGGCTCATGATCCCTGGCTTCGTTTGTATCCTTGTTGAAGTTGCTTTAATGTCTACTCGTTTTCGGACGTTGCCTTAATGATCTGGGAATTCCCGACATTTATGTTTTCACTTTGGCTCGTGCCCGTAGTTGGTGCGATGCTCGTCTTTGCGCACTCAAAACGTAAGCTGACCGCCCTGGAGTTTGCTGATCCTTCGATGGTCGCTCGTTTGATGCCCTCGATTCAGTCGACGCGTATGTGGCTAAAAGCAATTTTGCTCATGGGGGCACTTACGTGTCTGATCATCGCGATTTCGCGACCTCGTTTTGGTATCTTCATTGACGACGTAACTTCGCGAGGTGTCGATTTGTTTGTATTGCTAGACGTTTCGCGGTCGATGCTCGCGGAGGATGTGGCGCCCAATCGTTTAGAAAGGGCCAAGTCCGATATTGTCGATTTGTTGGAGCGACTTGAAGGAGATCGAGTAGGGTTGATTGCCTTTGCGGGTGCGCCGGTAATGCAGGTGCCGCTCACAACCGACCATGGTTATTTCCGCTTGGCTCTTCGAGACGTTGGGCCAGACAGTGCGCCACGTGGCGGTAGTCTGATTGGCGATGCGATTCGAAAGGCGATCGAACAGCTGGATGGGAAAACGGATCGCGATCAGGCAATCGTCTTGATCACTGATGGTGAAGATCAAGATTCTTTCCCCAAAGAGGCCGCAAAACAAGCCGCTGATCGAAGCATTCGAATCATTGCGGTCGGAATTGGGGACCCCGCGGAGGGTGCGAGAATTCCGCAACGTGCCGCAGACGGAAGCTTGAAATTTCTCCAGCATAGCGGTCAAGAAGTTTGGTCCAAGATGGACGAGAGGATGCTGAAAGAAATCGCATTGACCACTTCGGGGGCTTACGTTCCTGCGCAAACGCGCGCTTATGATTTGGGCCGAATCTACAATCAGACTTTGTCGCAGATGAACCAAGGCGAGATCCGCTCCGAGAAACGCAAACGTTACCGAGAACAGTACCAATGGTTCGCTGCGATCGGGATTTCGCTACTGATCGTTGACCTGTTAATCCCCCGAATTGCCATCGTTCCAAAACAAACTCAAAGGGCAGTAAATGCGTAACGAGTCTTGTCGAATTCAGCTTGGCGATAAAAAGTGGCTGTTTGCCCTGGTGACCCTGCTTGCTGCATGCCCTGCGTATGCAGTGGGGCCATCGACATCTGCAATTCAAAAGGTTGAAAAAGGAGTCAAGTATTTTCAAACTGCCCGCTTCGTTGAAGCCAAAAAGGCTTTTGCGGACGCGGAGGCAGCGGAGCCAGATAATCCCTTGATCCAATTTGATCATGCATGCGCATTGGCGGAGTCGAACGAAGTCGAAAAGGCTCGTGAACTTTACCTCCAATCAGCACTCGCGAAGGATCCAAAGGTTGCCGCCTCGTCACACTACAATTTGGGTGGATTGGCGGCGACGCTAGGTCGGGTCGCCCTCGGCGAAGATCCTGTCGCAGTGAATAAGGAGCAGAGAAAAGTAGCAATCGATCATTTAATGACGGCAGTGGGACACTATCGTGATTGCCTTCGCGTCGATAGTGATCATGCCGACGCGCGATACAACCTCGAATTGTTGCGATTGTATGGAAAGCAAATTCAGGCGCAGTGGGATGAACGCGATCGCGAGGAGCAGAGGAAGGAGAAAAACTTGCTCGAGTTTCTAGCCATGATTGAACAGAAGGAGTCCGTTCTCCGATCGCAAGCCGAGGGCATCTCAGCCGATCCCGGTTCCCCAGGAAATCGATTGGCGATTCGCTTGCTAAGCGAAAATCAGCGATCGCTACGCGAAGAAATCGCTCCACTAAAAGTGAAAATCCATAAGCAATTGAATTCGTCGTCACCACCAGCTAATCCACTGGACGTGAACGTGGACGGGGGCACTGAGAAAATGAAGGAAATTGCGGGAGTCCTCATGGATATTTCCGATGAAGCTGCGGAGAAAATGGACAGGGCGGCCGATGCGATCGATGCGATGGATTGGAAGATCGCTCTCAAGTATCAACGCGATGTGCTTGATCGTTTCAATGAGATCTATGCGACCTTCGCGCCTTTTGTCGCAATACTTCAGCGCGCCGTAGGAGAACAAAAACGTCTTGTCTCGGATCACGATACTCAGTCGGGGGCTCATTCACTGACGGTCGATAACCCATCGAGCGAAGATAGTAAGAACCCCGAAACGAGCAAGGCCACAATGGTCGATCGCTTCGACCAATTGGCATGGCAGCAAGACCGGATCACCGACTGGGTTCGCACGCTGGAGTCGAAAGCCCGGCTCGAACGAGACACGCTTGCGAAAGCCGAGTCGTCGGCACAGGATAACGCCAAATTAAATACGACGATCCCATCGAATGGTAATGACTTAGAAGGGCCGCAGGGCCTGGAAGAAAAGGATTCAGTATCGATCGCAGCGGATGACGCACACGAAGCATCTGTCCATGCCGATGCAATGACAAAAGCACTGGACAAGGCGATCGAACTTGGACCGGAAATCGTTGCTCGTTCTTCCAAAGCAATGAGCGAACTCAAAAACGAACGCCTTGCGGATGCCTTACCAGAGCAAAAAGAAACGTTCCGAATGCTGCAGGAGATCGCAGACCTTCTGCCAAAGGATGATTCGCAACCGGATGAAGGTGACAAGCAAAACAAAGATCAGCAAAACAAAGATCAGCCAGGCCAAGAAGGTGAAAAAGGGAGTCGCGATGAGCAGGAGGAATCTACTGCGCAACCCGACCCAAAAAAGGATTCCAACGACTCACAGGACGAGGGTTCATCGAAATTGTCTTCAAACACTGACAACGAAAGTCCATCACGGCAACAAGCGTTGTCTATCCTTCAAAAAGTCCGAGAACGTGAGCAGCAACATCGTCAATTGCAAAAGCAGATGGAAGTCATGCGTGGAATCCGAGTGCCGGTTGAGCGTGATTGGTGATGCGTCGGCGATGGCTTGTCAGATGGGTTTGAGTTTCACACTGTGGTTCGTAATGAATGATTAATGCATGCCATTCCATTAGGGTTCACTGTTGCCTTTGGCAACGACTAAAGTTGGCGCAGGTGTCGTTTTCGATTTTGCTGCTCGTCGTGTCTCTGTGGCATGCGCACGCTATCGGCCAAGAGCCCGAAGTCATCGTCGAGACGGATACCCGAGATATCTATGAAGGGGAATCGATCCTTTATCGTGTGACGGTCAACCACGTAGAACAACCTACCCCGCCGATACTGGACGGGTTTGATGATTTTGAGATTGCATCTTTGGGCGAACAATCGCTCGATTCTCGCCAGGTCACGATCATCAACGGTGTTCGGAGTGAAGTCACCCGACGAGGACGTCAGTACGATTATCGCTTGACTCCAAAAAGGGTCGGTCCGCTCACCGTACCCGCGCCCAAGACGACCGTTGATGGCCAAGTCATTTTGGGCGATGAGATTGCGATTCGTGTGACGGCTCCTGAATCGCAAGACAATGTTTTGTTGAACGCTTCGGCTGATCGCGTGAGCGTTTATCCCACACAATCATTCACGCTCACTCTCACCGTGTCAGTGAAAGCGTTGCCTGATGAGTTTAAAGATGAAGACCCTGTCACCGTTCAGCCGGAACCGCCGCAATTAAGCATCCCTTGGTTTGTCGACGATCAAATCCCTGAGGGGATCGAAGCGGAGCGCGAATGGAGCGAAATATTGGAGCCGATGATAAGTCGGCGTGGCCATGGTTTCAAGATTAACGCGATTCGCAGTGCATCCGTTTTCTCCCTGTTCGACCGAGACAGTTTTGGGTTCCATCCATCGCCAAAGAGAGTCTCTCGAAATGATTCCAAGGGAGTCGATACGCCGTATTGGGATTATGTCTTTCAGCGTACGTTCATTCCAAATAAGATAGGGATCTACTCATGGGGCTCCTCTACACTGAAGGGGACTTTTGGCACCTCCGTGGAGAACGGAAAACTTCGCGGCGAAAGAATATACGTCTCCGTCAAAAGTCCATCGATTGAAGTTCGTGAAGTTCCCCAGAAAGGGAGGCCCGATTCTTTCATTGGTGCTGTCGGTACTTTTAAGCTGTCTTCCGAGCTTCAACCGACAACGGCCCGTGTCGGAGATCCGATGACGTTAAAGTTGTCGTTAACAGGCAGCGGATCTTTGGCCGATGCGAGAGCTCCCGATATCAGTAAGCTGCCCGGCATTGAAGGTAGATTTCGAACTTACGAAGCGACATCCGAAACTCGCGGTAAGACCCGTCATTTTACGTATAGCCTACGGCCGTTGAAGGCGGGCATTCGCCAGTTGCCTGCGATACCGGTCGCCTATTTCGACACTGAGAAAGAGTCTTACGTGACAGTAGAAACGGCACCGATTGATGTCGTCATCAATGAAGCCGAGACGCTTAACGATTCGCAAATCATCGCATCACCCGGTGCCGCATCTCCCAGTGCCCCAGCTACGCAAAGTTCGGACCTACAAGTAAGCGTAGGTGGGATCTTTGCGAACGAAACGAACGTTGCCAAGTTGCGTAACGACGCCGTGTCGCCGCGTCGCTGGTTGGAAGTATGGATAGGCATGCTTGCCTTTTACGCAGTGGCGGCAACCCTTACTGCGAAAATTCGCGGCCACCTCGCCGATCCCGCAGGTTTGCGCCGCCGTGGTGCCGCTACGAAAGCTAAGGTTGCACTTGCCGAGGCTGGCCGCCTGCGTCTTGCAAATCAACTGCGTGAAGCCACTGGGCAACTGCGTTGTGCCGTCGTTGAAATGATTGCCGACCAGCTCGATATTTTAAGTGAAGGACTGACACCTGGCGATGTGGATACACATCTTCAAAAAGTAGGAGCCGACGAAGCAATACGATTTGATATGCGGCTGTTTCTCCAGGCGTGCGATGCAACACGCTACGGAGCGGTCGTAGAAGACATCGCCTCACTTGAACTACAAGCGGCTGCGCTTGTGTCTCGTCTGCAAGAACAGTTCGAGAAAACAAGACGACATTCGGCGATCGGCTTGCGGCTTTGTATTGGTATCTTGATCGCTTTAGGGGGTTGTGGCGCGGCCGCTGATCTCGAAATCGCAAGGCAATTCCAATCTGCCGAATCGCAGTTTTTGCGGGCCCAGAGTCCCGATGATTTTCGCCGTGTGGCGATTCAATATGGGCAGATACTCGATAGCGGTTTCGCGTCCGGTGCAGTCTTTTACAATCAGGGAAACGCCTGGGTGCGAGCCGGCGAATGGGGGCGCGCAATCGCGTCTTATCGTCAGGCCAAGCGGTTTAGGCCGCGTGATCCCTACCTGGCTGCAAATTTGGACAGTGCGTTGAAATCGGTGGAGGGGGGCGCCGTAGCAAGGCCCACCACCAACCTGACTCGCTATGTGTTTATTTGGCAGGATTGGATGAGCTATCGTGAAAAATGCATTTTGGTGACCTTCCTCTTGGTGGTCATGCTTGCTGCCTGTTACGCGATGCAGTTTTTATCTCGCTTTAAACTATTGCGCAGCGTTGCCTTGGTGGTGTTTGCTTTTTTGATTCTTAGTTTTGGGTCGGTTGTCCTGGAATGGCGGGATATCTATGCAACCGAGCACGGTGTCGTCATTAGCGGTCCCACGGTTGCACGAAAGGGAAACTCGGAAACCTATGAGCCTGCATTCAACAAGCCTTTGCCGGTAGGTAAAGAGTTCGTTTTGACGGAGCGACGGGGCGAATGGATTCAGATTGAGATTGCGGGACTTGGAAAAGGCTGGGTGTTATCGCGAGACGTCGCAGTTTATTGAATGATCGTGGCTTCCAGATCTGGCGTCGAAATTAATTATCGGCTTGAAGACCGGCGGACGCATTTCTGCGTGGCCCAGTTTTTTGATTTTTATTGGCTAAGGCAAAGACAGACCGGATCAACGGAACTATCCTTCACGATCATGAAATCTACCTTTATTCTTTTCTCGGTCATTTTTTCGACGCTTTCGATCGCCGCTGAGCCAGTGCACTTCGCACGCGATGTCTTGCCGTTGTTATCCACAAATTGTTTTGCCTGTCATGGACCTGACGAACACGAAAGAAAGGCAGACCTTCGTCTTGACCAAGAGGAAGAAGCAAAAGCCTTGCGTGACGGAGGTGCTGCAGTCACCGCAGGGGATATCGAGAAGAGTAGCGTGGTTGCTCGAATTATCAGTAGCGACCCCGATTTGGTGATGCCGCCGCCAATCGCTCGTCGTCAACTGACTGCCGAGCAAATCGGAATCATCAAGCGTTGGATAGCCGAAGGCGCGGTATGGCAACGTCATTGGTCGTTCGAACCGGTGGTTAAGCCTCCGGGAACACTTGATTATCAGGTGAATACCGAGCTTGCCAAAGCAGGCCTGGGAATGCAGGCTACTTCGTCGCCCCATGTGCTCGCGCGACGCCTGTCGTTGGATTTGATTGGATTGCCACCCACGCCGGAAGTCGCCGACGAGTTTGCGCAAAATCCCTCGCCAGCAGCCTATGAACGGCTCGTCGATGACTTGTTGCAACGCTCCCAATTCGGCGAGCATTGGGCGAGGATGTGGCTTGATCTAGCGCGATATGCAGACACCAAGGGGTATGAAAAAGATCTGGGACGATCGATGTGGCCGTATCGTGACTGGGTAGTTAACGCACTGAATAACGATATGCCGCTGGATCAGTTTACGTTGGAGCAACTTGCCGGTGATTTGCTGCCCAATCCGACGGAACAACAGATAATTGCAACGGCATTTCATCGCAACACGATGTCAAACGACGAAGGAGGAACAGATGACGAAGAGTTCCGCAGCATCGCAGTAAAGGACCGAATCGATACGACTGTTCAAGTCTGGATGGGATTGACCATGGGGTGTGCGAAGTGCCACACACACAAATACGATCCGATCTCCCAAGAGGCCTACTACCGTTTTTTTGCCATTTTCAATCAAACAGAAGATGCCGACAAATATGACGATGCACCTCGCCTGAAAATCATCAGTGACAAACAACTCGCGGAGCGAAACGCACTCTCCGAACGAGTGAAAGCGGCCGACGCAAAGTTGAAGAGTGCTGAAGCGGAACTGGCAGTAAGGGAAGATGCTCTGTGGGAGCTGCCGCTGATCGACTCCACTAGCACCCAGAGCGGTTCAGTCCTTACCATTCAGGAAGATGGTTCACTGCTTGCCTCGGGCACATCCGAGAACAATGACACGTATGTGCTCAATCTCGTTCTAGGTCGGGGAAATTACAGATCGTTTCGTATCGAAGCGATGTTGGCGCCATTGCCTGATGGACAATCAGGGGTGGGACGCAATCCGAAAGACCCAAACTTTGTGCTTTCGGAACTAACCGTTGAACAATTGCAGGGAGACTCTGTAACTGCTCTTAAGCTGGTGGAGCCCCGTGCCGATTTCTCACAGGACGGTTGGCCGGTTGCATCTGCCATTGATGGTGACTTAACAACTGGTTGGGCTGTGAGCCCTCGTCAACGCGAGCGTCACGTTGCGATTTTCGACTTTTCAGAGGGTCTTGTCGTTGAAGATGAGTCAAGATTGCGAATCACCATCACGCAGAACTACGGCGACCGGTTAGTGCTTTCCAAGTTTCGCTTGAGCACCAGTCACAGTGACCCGGCGACCCTTACGCCCAATCCGCAGTCGCCTGCGACCCAACAGTGTCGGGAAGAGCGAGATCAAGCGGAAAAGGATTTGAAGTCGTTTGAAGAATCGCTCGCGATGCTTCCGATCATGCGAGAGTTGCCTTTGCAGTCGCAACGTATGACGAAGGTTCACAAGCGAGGTAATTTTCTCGATCTTGGTGATATGGTGACGCCCGAGGTACTTGAGGATTTCGGCGACTTGCCCGCCGAAGTTCCCCGGAACCGACTTGGCGTCGCAGTGTGGCTGGTCAATAAAGACAATCCGTTGACTCCACGTGTATGGGCTAACCGCATTTGGGCGAGAGTGTGGGGTTTGGGTATTGTTGAGACGGAGGAAGATTTTGGTGCACTGGGCGCACCACCGTCAAACGCACGGCTTCTCGATTGGCTAGCGGCTGAGTACCGCGACGGAGGTTGGTCACTCAAGAAACTCCTTAAGACAATTGTGATGAGTCAAGCGTATCGGCAGCGGTCCGATGTTGACCCTGCGTTACGAACAGCGGATCCCCTCAATCGACTTGCATCCAGGGGTGCTCGTTTTCGATTAAGCGCAGAGGTGGTAAGAGACCAAGCACTAGCCGTCGCTGGCCTACTTTCGTTAAAGCAGGGTGGACCTCCGGTAATGCCACCTCAGCCAGCTGGGCTTTGGCGTTCTACTTACAATGGGCAAAACTGGATCGATGCCGAAGGTGAAGATCGCTTTCGTCGCGGACTGTATACGTACCTGAAGCGTACCACCCCGTACCCCTCGTTTACAACGTTTGACGGGGGCAGTGGTGAAGTATGTCAGGTTCGTCGAATCAATACCAACACACCGTTGCAGGCTCTTGTCACCTTAAATGACCCGGTCTACCTCGAGGCTGCTGCATCCTTGGCCCGGCGCATGACGGAAGACGCCAGCGAAGATGCTTCGCGTGCCGAGCGAGGGCTTCGATTGTCGCTCATTCGGCCACTTCGAAATCAAGAGGTGTTGCCGCTCATTCGCTTGCAAAAAGAAGCACAAGCAGTATTCGATGCTTCGTCCGACAGGACCGAAGCCATCATAAAAGCGAGCCGCGCTAATCCAGGAGGAATGAAGCCATCCGAATTCGCTGCGTGGATTGTAGTGGCGAATGCAATTTTGAATCTCGATGAATTTTTAACGCGAAACTGAGATGGGATCGCTGCGAGTGCAATGCACCGCATTAACAATCGCTGCGTGACATTTAGCGCGCAGGACTTTAACGACGGAAAGTAACTCGATGAAACACCTTCTCAATACGTCTCGGCGTCATTTCCTGCATACAGGAGGGCTTGGCATTGGCGCGTTGGCATTGAATGCGATCCTATCGAGAGACGGCATTGCCTCGAATCCATTGGCGATTAAAGAGCCGATGATTGCTCCTCGTGCCAAGCGAGTGATCTATCTACACATGGCTGGGTCACCGTCACAGTTGGAATTGTTCGATGATAAACCTGAGTTGAAACGCCTTCACATGCAAGATGCGCCTCCTTCATTTCTTGAAGGGAAGCGTTTCGCATTTATTAAAGGTGTTCCGAAAGTGCTCGCCGGTCAGTTCGCTTTTCAAAGACATGGGCAAAGCGGTCAGGTCATGAGTGAGTTGTTGCCTAACCTTGCCAAGGTGGTTGATAAGATGTGCGTCATTCGCACCGTCAATACCGATCAATTCAATCATGCACCGGCGCAGTTGTTCGTTCATACGGGGACGCCAAGACTCGGCAGCCCGTCGCTTGGGTCTTGGGTGACCTACGGACTGGGCAGCATGAATGAGAATCTTCCAGGATTCGTTGTTCTCCTGTCTGGTGGCAAAACGCCTGACGCTGGAAAATCATTGTGGGGTTCTGGGTTCTTGCCAAGCGTTTATCAAGGAGTGCAATGTCGAACAGCAGGCGATCCTGTGCTCTACTTAACCGATCCAGCGGGCATCGACCGCAAGCTTCGGCGGCACATGCTGGATGCCCTCGCGGAAATGAACGAAGCTGAGCATCGATTTAGCGGGGATGGCGAAACACTGTCTCGCATTGCGCAGTATGAATTGGCATTTCGTATGCAGACAGCCGTTCCTGAGGTCATGGATATCTCTAGAGAGCCGCAGCATGTCCTTGACCTTTATGGCGCAAAGCCTGGATTCATTTCACCAGCCGAGAGCGCCGATGACCCTCGAGTGCTTTACAAGGGAGACGATCCGACATTTGCCAATAACTGCTTGCTTGCTAGACGCCTCGTCGAAAACGGAGTTCGTTTTGTCCAGCTTTATGATTGGGGATGGGATCACCACGGCTCGTCGTTAGGCGAAAGCATCGACGAAACACTTCCGATCAAATGCCAACAAACCGATCGTGCCATCGCTGGCTTGCTAGTGGATTTGGAACAACGAGGTCTTCTTGATGAAACGCTTGTCGTTTGGGGTGGTGAATTCGGACGAACTCCGATGATGCAGAACAACGTCCGCAGTGAACTAGTAAAAGGATACGTAGGCCGCGATCATCATCCCTACGCCTATACCATGTGGCTGGCTGGAGGAGGAATCAAGGGTGGTTTGGCGTACGGAAAGACCGATGAATTTGGCTATTATCCGGTGGAAAACGCGGTCAGTATCCGCGATCTACAAGCAACCATTCTCTATGCCATGGGGCTTGACCCCCATCGGTTCAGCTATACATACCAAGGGCTAGACAACCGGCTGATCGGACCGACTGACGAGGGCAAAGTTCTAAACGCCCTTTTCGCCTAACGTGAGTGCGCCCAGCGTTATTTTTCGCTACAGAAATGGGTCCGATTGAAATCGCAAGTAGCGAAGCTTCTCAATGGCAACGAGTCAGCACCGCCTGAGAACGACGATGTACAGGACGTACCGACCGTTAATGCCAGTGATCCCAATCGGGCCAAACGCTGGGCCCGTCTGGTCTGGGCCCGTCTGGTCTGGGACCAGCCCGTCTTTCCAGACGAGCGAGCCGAAACGTTGGTTTACAACGCGATCGTAACAGTCTTACTTTCGGTGTACGCTTTCAGTCCCTCTTCTCCAAGCTCACGGCCATAACCACTCATCTTGAAGCCGCCGAAAGGTGCTGCAGCATCGAAGACATCGTAGCAGTTCACCCAAACAGTGCCTGCACGCACTCGAGCGGCAAAGTCGTGGGCGCGCGAGATATCGCGAGTCCAGATCGCCGCTGCGAGTCCGTAGAATGTCTGGTTGGCACGACGGATCATATCATCGACGTCATCGAACGTTAGAACGCTCAATACCGGGCCGAAGATTTCATCGGTTGCGATGCACATCTGATCTTCGACGCCCGTAAAGATCGTGGGCTCGATAAAGAAACCCTTTTCTCCGACTCGCTTGCCTCCGGTCAAAAGCTCCGCGCCTTCGTTTTTGCCTTTATCGATGTATTGCATGATTTTATTGAATTGCTTTTCGTCGACCTGCGGACCTTGATCGGTATCTGCAGCAAATGGATCGCCGACTTTTCGCGTGTTTGTAAGTGCTTGAAGCTTTTCAAGAAACTTTTCTTTGACGCTCGATTGCACAAACAGGCGGCTACCAGCGCAGCAGCATTGTCCTTGATTGAGGTAGAGTCCGATGTAGGCGCCCTTTGCCGCTGCGTCCAAGTCTGCGTCGGCTAAAACCACGTTGGGGCTCTTTCCGCCGAGTTCAAAGGTCAATCGCTTGAGCGTTGCAGCCGAGTCGCGAGTGATCGTTTGGGCTGTGATGTGCTCCCCTGTGAAGGCAACCTTGTCAATCATCGGATGCTTGACGACGGCAGCGCCGGCAGTCGGACCAAAACCTGGAACCACATTGATGACGCCATCGGGAAAGCCGACATCTTTTGCGATTTGAGCCATGCGCAAGCAGGTCAGTGGCGTTTGCTCGGCTGGTTTCATGACGATCGTGCAGCCCGCAGCCAAGGCTGGGCCCCATTTCCACGCAGTCATCAGCATTGGAAAGTTCCAAGGAATGATCTGACCGGCGACCCCGATCGGCTCGCGACGGGTGTAGCAAAAATAGTTACCTCGGATTGGGATCGTGCTGCCTTGGATTTTATCCGCGAAGCCCGCGTAATACCTTAGGCAATCAATCACCAGAGGAATGTCAATATGACGACTGTCACGAAGCGGTTTGCCGTTATCTAACGTTTCAAGAACGGCCAGTTCATCAATTTCATCCTCGATGGCATCTGCCAATTTGTACAGCAAGCGACCGCGGTCTCGAGCGTCCATTTTTGGCCATTCACCGGAATCAAACGCTGCTCGGGCGGCGCGAGCGGCCAAGTCAATGTCCGCGGCATCGCCTTCGGCGACGTGAGCGATCACCTCTTCCGTAGCGGGGTTGACCGTCGCAAACGTTTTTCCACTTGCCGCAGGGACCCATTCATTATTGATGAAACACTCGGTGTGCCGAATCTTGACCGTCGGTCGGGGACTAGCAAGTGTTGTGGACATGGCGACAATCCTTCAGCAGCGTAAGGTAAGAAGGTGATAAGTGAACGAACCACGCTGTTCATTGTATGCTGCAGTTAACGGGGTACTCAACGACCACGTGAAAAAAGGACGCTGAGCCTTTTTCCGCTCAATTTTCATTCAGCACGACGATTGCATCCACTGGAACAAAATGGAACAGAGCTTCTTGGCTTGGCTTCGTGGGAGAACTCGCACGATGGCTCAAGTGGCAGTTGGGATAGGGGACGACGCGGCGGTGATCGATGTTCCCACAGGAATGCAAATCGTTGCAACGACCGATGCCGTCATCGACCAAGTCGATTTTGTAGTCGGTGAGCATTCGCTACGAGATATCGGGTATAAGGCGATCGCTGTCAATCTAAGCGATGTGGCTGCAATGGGCGCCAGCCCCACGGCGGCGCTAGTCACTCTTTCGCTTCCCGAGGACGACGCGACTCGAACTGCGGCTGCGTTGTACGAAGGAATTCTGGAATGTGCCGTCGAATTCGGTGTTGCGATCGCTGGTGGGGATATCTCAGTATACGACGGTCCGCTATCCATTTCGATTACGTTGCTTGGGACTGTACCGGAAGGAAAAGCGTGGTTAAGAAGTGGCGCTCGAGAAGGGGATGCTATCGTTTTGACGGGCCCGGTTGGTGGAAGTCTCTTGGGCAGGCACTTGCGGCCGCTACCACGAATTGCGTTAGCAAAGCAACTTCGTGAAATCGTTGACGTTCATGCGGCGATGGACATTAGTGACGGCTTATCGCTCGATCTTGATCGCATGTGTGCGGCGAGTAGTGTGGGTGCGGAGTTGGATGTGTCATCCATTCCGATTCACGACGATGCGATCTCTCGCTCCCAGGCAGGAAGCGGTCTGACGGCGATCGAACACGCGCTGGGGGATGGCGAAGATTTCGAGTTGATTCTTGCGATAAATGGGAACGAATTGGCCACCCTACAAAAGGCTCACCCAGAGTTGAATTTGCATCGCATTGGAACGTTTGTAGGGCGGACTGGCCTTTGGAGTCGGACGGGTAGCGACATGAGACGCCTGTCTCCAAGTGGGTTTATCCACGGAGAAAGACGGCGACTCGCCAGCCGGCAAGAGAGCTCAACCCGTGACCAGTGAGCCATTGCCATCATCGATGTTGGTACAAGTTGACCTCGACAAGCTCGAACGCCTTGCATCGGAATTGGTTGCTCGGTTGCCACACGCGGTGGTAGTGGGATTAACGGGAACTCTGGGAGCGGGGAAAACTCGGTTGGTTCAAGCCATCGCCAATGCGTCGGGAGTGCCCCGTGAGTTGGTTACCAGTCCAACTTTCACGATCGTCCAGCACTACCACGGTACTCGATTGATTCACCATGTCGACGCCTACCGACTGGCGGATGAAGATGAATTCATTGAGCTTGGCGGAGAAGAATTGCTGGACGAAGACGCGATGATCCTCATCGAATGGCCCGAAAGAATTACTCGTTGCTTGCCAGATAATATCATCGCGATGCAGATAGAAGTCGATGACGCACCAGGGACAAGAACGATTTTCGCAGCATGCCGAAATGCCACTTTGATGCGACTGGTTGACGATGCCTTTCGAGCAGCGGAAACGGTTTAGGCCACCGATGAGGACTCAAGCTGAGTGATGATTTGTGCGATGGCCTTCGCCATCATGCTCGTACTTGCGCTTGGCATGGTTACCCCCGCTGCAGCGATTTGTTCTGGCGCAAGCGGTAGGTGGACGAACAAGGAACGAGTCGGGAGGCCAAGTTGGGTCGAGAAATGCTGGCTTAAAAAAAGGATTGCATTGCACAGGTAAGTTCCGGCGTGATGGGATATTTCTGCAGGAATTCGATTGGCCAAAAGACTGTTTCGCAGCTGTGCGAGCGGCAAAGGCGTTAAGTAAGCGGTTGGCGCGTCATCGACTAGTGGTGCACCATCGGTGCGAAGATTCAAACCCGTCGATTCCAGCCGAAGAACGGGCGCGCCGGGCGCTTGGCCGAGATGGATCGCGAAGTCGTACCCATCGAGCAAGTCCTTGCGAAGCTTTTCGCTTGCGGCTTGCAGATTGACGGGATATCGCCGAGTGACCAATTGTGAGCAGGATTCAAACCAACGAGTCAACTCGATCACTGCTAACCAGCTACTGTTTTCCGGCCATTGGTCATACGGCTCAAAAGCCGTGAGTAGAATTCGCGTCATCTAACCAGCTATCTCGGCACGGTACTTTTCCAACAGACGCACTGCGCTCCCGACTTCTCGAAGCTGTCGTTCTGGGTCCTCCGGGATTTCACGTTCGATCGTGAGCGGGCCTTCGTACCCAATGTCCGAAAGCGTTTGTAGGTATGCTTTCATATCCACGGCACCTTCACCGAGCGGAACTTCTCTTCCCCAGGTGACGCCGGGTTGGTCACTCCATGTCGCGTCCTTGCAATGAACGCTCCGTACCCAAGGAGCAAGTTTTCTTAAAGCATCCAACGGCTGCCCCATTCCATACAGAATCATGTTTGCTGGATCGAAATTGATTCGCAAATTGTCGCGTTCGCAGTCTTCGATGAACTCGATCAATTCATCTGCGGTTTCTTGCCCGGTTTCGAGATGTAAAAATTGGTCATTGGCCGCACAGTGATCACACAGTTGCCGAGTCACGTTGATGATGTCGGCGCGATCGGGATCGTTCCGGTCAGCAGGAACCACACCGATATGAAGCGCCACCGTATCACAACCGAGCTGCGCCGCAAAATCGCTAATTTCAATCATTTCAGCCAGTCTCGCTTGCCGTGTCGCTGGCGGTACAAGACCGATGGTTCGTCCCACGGTTGGAATGTCGGCGTAGCTCTCGCCTTCGAAGCCGCCGAAGACGGCCGTTAACGTGACGCCCATTTCGTCTAGCTGCCTGCGAAGGCGCTGTGCGGTTTCAGGGGTGCGAGAACCTGCATGGGGCGTGTGAAGCTGAATGGTAGGAACGCCCACCTTTCGGATCACATCCCAAGAGACCCCAAGTCCTGCATCGACCGAAGCAAATACACCGATTGGATTCATCACTATTGCACCCATCCACCTTTTGAACCGTGAGCCATAAGTATGCACGATGAGAATCATAGCAAAAGGCCGCGGTGCAAAAGGGGTAGTCCCCGATTGCGCCGCGGCCGCGAGATTCTTAGGATTTACGGGCAAATTTTCGAAACTCCCTCGTTTAGCGGAGTTTCGATGGTTCATCAGTTGTTCGGATCGAAACCGGTTTGAGCGATTTCTTCCTCTTCTTGGATGATGATTCGCGGCGTGACCATCAGCATCAAGCTACGCGCGTCACGACCGATGGCCACGTTTCGGAATAGTCGGCTTAGATAGGGGATCTTACTAAGCACTGGAATTCCTCGCTCGCTTCTACCTTCGGACAATCGCTTGATACCGCCAAGGAGAATGGTACCCCCGTCGGGAACGCTCACGGTGGTGCTGACACTTGTGAACGCAAATGTCGGCAGCTGAACGGTGGTGCCTTCGACGATGTCTTCTTCCTCGTCGTCTTGTACCGGTTCACCGGTGGTGGGGTCGATCGTTTGATTCGTCGTTGTTCGGCGACGTCGGCCTTCGTAGGTGAATGTATCGACGTTTCCGATTTGACTGAAGAACGGAACCAGCGTTAATCGTACAAACCGCTTGTCATCACTAACGATGGCCTGAACGTTGAGCTGTGTGCCTTCATTGAGCACGACGATTACCGGCTGCTGAGCGACGGCGAAGTCTCCAACCACTGGGGTGATACTGGTCACGAACGGACGTTGAGTAACGTCGGAGATCGTTGCAAGTTGTCCATCAAAGAGCGTTACCTTCGGCGCTTGAAGCACGTTGTTTCGGGTATCACCTTGAGCGGCTTGGAGGAAGAAGAATGCCTCGATGTCGCTTAGGATGGCGAAGCCAATGTTTGACCCAGCTCCAGCATCAATGCCACCGAAGGCGGGTTGGACACCGAAGTTGTTGTTGAGCTTGATGTCAAAATCGGAGGTTGGGGCACCAGAGATACCATTGAATCCGATCGTCACGCCAGGTCCGCTATCTTCCGGCGGAGCGTTGTTCACGTTGTCGTCGAAGGACACGTCGAAGTCGACACCGATTCTTTCGAAGAAGGAGTCGCTCAGCGTGATGAATCGAACTTCAATCGTGACTTGAAGGTTTTGTAGGCGTCGCAATGACTCAAGCAATTCCGCAATTTGATCATGCACTTCGCTTGTCGTACTGATGACCAGGCTGAGGTTCTGAGCGTACGGGCTCATTGTGCTGGGACCACCGAGAGCTTCCCATGTATCAGGAACAACCGTCGTCTCGATCAGAGTCATCAACGAACTGAAGTCGGCAAGGCTTGCACCTCCTCGGCCCCCGGCAGGCGGATTCCCAAGACCAAATCCACCTTGTGAACCCATGCTGTTGTATTGTCCCAACATGCTTGGATTCATGCTTTGAGGCGTCGCATTGTTGGCGCCGCGATTGCCAAGGTCCGTCATCGATACCGGAACAACCTGCACATCCGTTTGTTGTGAGGTCATTTGATGAGCAGCACGGAGAGCCCCGGCCAGACCGTCCTCGTAGCTAGACGAGAAATTAGGAATCGGAGTCACCAGGTCGGTAACCCGATAGGTCTTCGGATACACATCGCTCCGTTTTGACTCAATGCTGGTAATGTTGAGCACATCGTTTTTGATTACATATGCCAACTCGTACTCACCGAGAATGATGTTCAACGCGCTTTGAAGCGATAGGGGCTTCGTAAGTTCCAGGGTGACCGGAGAACTGCTGTCCACTCGCATTTCGGCGAGCGCGCGACCATCCATCACGATCGGAACGTTGGTGACAGCCGCAAGATCTTGAAGCACTTCAGCAAGCGGACGATTGCGATAGTTGATATCGACCGGCGTTGATAGTTTTTGTTTGATCTCACGTTCAGCAACGCTCAATCGTGTATTTGAATCGGCACCATCAAGGCGGCGTCCTGAAAGGTCAACCCATTCAGTCGCTTCGGGCATTTGGTAATCGCGAGACGGGTCGATGGGGGTTGCCGTCCGATCAAGATCCAAAAGTGTTCGGTTGACATTGTCTTCCTTCGTTGCAGCGATGTCCTCGTTCTCCATCAACCGCGTTCCCATACGGCTGGTGTGGAACATACTTTTGGCAATGGAAGAACCGGGGCTAAGCTCGCTAACCTTTTTGGCAACGACTTCGGCCTCGGGGTAACGTCGCTGCTCCATCAAGTCGTTGAAGGTCTCGACAAAAGTAGCGATTTCATCGTCGACTCGTTGCTTGTTCTCTGCATTGCTTGCAAGCTCTGCCTTGACCGCGGCATTCGCGAGGTCGAGATCGATGTCACCACGATTGGATTCGATATAAAGCTGCTGCTCACTGATCGCTCGATCTACCATGGTCAGCATGCTACTGGTTGCTGCAGCGTCTAACTTCGCATCCGAAACTTTGCGGCGTGCTTTCTCTAAACGGTCAAGTGCCTCCATGGGGCTGCTGGATTGCATTTCATTGGCGGTCGCGAGATCAGCGGTCACTTCTCGATAAAGCTTACTCGTTGCTTCTTGTGATTCGAGATCAGCCTTTTGAATGGGTGTCAGCGCTGGCGCCGACTTGTCCGGACCGACAGCCGGCAATCGACCGGGCTGCATGAGGGTCAGTTTTTCTCTGAGTTGATTGCGAGTCGCGATGTCCATCTGCGACTGGAATTTCCAGGCCTCTGTGAAGAGTTCGCGTGCCCGCGTGCTGTTACCGCTTGAGAGGGCTTCGATCCCTTCACGATAGAGACGCTCGCCTTCACCCTCGCCACCCGCTAAGGCTTGCGCGGGCTGAACTGTCGTGGTATCGCCCGCCGCGTTGTATACGGAATTGACAACGGAGCTACCACCACTTGCTTGGTCGCCGGCGGCCATCACACCGCCAACTTGTTGGATCATCTTGGGTTCGACCGGGGTTGATCCCTTTGGCGGGGTAAGGCCAGCGCGTCGAGCCGCTGAATCGGCGTCGAGTGACAATTGCCAAACTCGAGGCTCACCCACCGCGAATGCGCTTTCTGGGATGGCCAGTGCTTCGGCCTCCGTCGCAAGTCGCTTCGCGGTCGCAATGTCACCGCGATCGAGCGCAGCGCGGCCGCTTGCTACAAGGCTCATCGCTTTGGTTTTTCGTGATGCCAGATCACCGGTGGGCAACGACTTTGCTCCTGGTGGGATGGCCATCGGTTGCGGTGATGCGGTCTCGGCACCTGCGCCTGCCGCTGCCGCTGCGGGCGGTGCGCTGGGTGGAAGGTCGAGAAGTGATTTATCAAAGCCGAGCAGCGTCAGTTTCTGACGAAGAGCCTGAACGTTCGGCTGGAGTGCTGGCAGAGGCTGTGCGTTGACACGAGCGCGACGGTAAAGCTCAACCGCTTCGCGATAATCCTTCGCATCCATGGCGGCTTGTGCGCGTCGCAACAAGTCGTTGGTCGCTGTCGTCCGTGCCTCTTGGGCAGGTACGGTAGCAGCAGGCGACGGTGAGGATGTCGTTGTTGGGGTAGGAGCCTGAGCGACGGATCGCGCCGGAGCGACCATCGAAAGCACCAGCCCTGATCCGATTAGAATCGGAATCAGACGTGCCCGCGACGTGAGTCGCATGGGACGAGTGTTGTGGTTCAACGCGACTCTCCTTTTTCGCTGTTGATTGTTTGTCATGCTGTCCAGGCCCCAAATCCATTTGTTGCTGGCCATTTTCGCTGGCCCGTGTCGGTTGACCATTCCCAAAAACGATCACAGGTAGTTCCCGCCCAGCCCAAATTGCTTCTCCGAGTGACAAATCCTTGTCGTATCGGTAAAACGGCAACTCAAACCAAAACGGGTTGTGATTGCCGGAATAGTCTTCCGCGTCGTTCACGGTCAAGGTCATTTTTTAAGTCGGCTTGACATCGTCGCCAAATTTCACAATGGAGAGTTTTCTGTGTCTTCCAAACGCGTTTTAATGCTGGTAGGCGACTATGTCGAAGACTATGAGGCGATGGTGCCGTACCAGATCTTGCTTTGTGCATCCCACGTCGTGGATAGCGTTTGCCCTGGGAAATCCAAGGGCGAAACGGTGATTACAGCGATTCACGATTTCGATGGGGCACAAACCTACAGCGAAAAGCCGGGGCATCGGTTTGCGATTACGGCCAATTTTGATTCCGTCAATCCCGCCCAGTACGATGCGTTGGTCATTCCCGGAGGCCGGGCGCCGGAGTACCTGCGCCTGAATGAGCGCGTTCTTGAAATCGTGCGCCAGTTCGATGCGGCAAAGAAGCCGATCGCAGCGATTTGTCACGGGCCGCAGATCCTCGTTGCCGCCGGAGTCTTGCAGGGCCGTGAATGTAGCAGTTATCCGGCATGTCGCCCCGAGATTTCCGCTGCTGGTGGTACCTATATCTCTCCGAGCGCCGGAATGGATTCGGTTCACGTCGAAGGGAACCTATGCACCGCACCCGCTTGGCCGGCGCACCCAGCTTGGATGCGAGAATTCCTTAAAATGCTTTCCGATTAGCCAAATGAAAAAGCTAATGGACGGCAATTGGCGAATCGGTGGACGGTGGCATCGAGTTGGCAAGGGACACGGGAAGTTCGAGCCACTCGGTGATCAACACACGCTGTACCACGGGTTCGTTTAGATGCTTACCAACAACCTCCATCAGGCGATCGCGAAGTTGCGTTTGCGCGGGATCATCGAGCCAAGTAGGATCCACTTGACGCAACAATTGCTCGGCCGACTCGAGAATCTCGACTCGCAATTGCTTGATGCTCTCTTCCGCTTGGTACCGCCGCGTGGGAGTCGCGATTGCAAATAAACGAAATTGATAGAGGGTGCTTAAGTCCTTGACGTTCTGAAAACGGAACGTTCCGATTTCGACCGCCGTGCTCTTAGCACGATTCAGGCGAGATACGCGACTTCGTACGTAACCAATGATCGAAGCATGTGCGATGACGACCACTAAGATCAACCCAGCAGCCCAGTAACGTCGAATCAGGTTCACGATCGATCCGATTGTAGGAATTCAACGGTTTTTGCCATAGGAAACGTTTGTGCCATTCCCTAGGGATTGGCGAGGATCGACACCGATCCGGCGAAGTCTAGGTTGCAAATCGAAGTCGCGACGGAGTAAAAAATGTTGAGCAATGCCGAAATCAAGCCGGACGTCCTGATCTTTACCAGCCCGAAAGCGGGGAGCGGGTGCGGACGCGATGGAATCGCATCACTCGTCGACGCACTTCAGGCAGTCGGCAAAGCGGCAGAGGTCACGACGACGCTCCAGCGTGTCCACGATCTATTTCGTATACCAACGCAGAACAAAGCGTTGGTCAAAAGTCCCCTGATTATCACCGCTGGGGGAGATGGTACTTTGGCCCTTGTGGCGCAAAATACCCCGCCAAAAACGGTACTGTTGCCGATGCCACTGGGCACGGAAAACTTGCTTGCCAAACAGTTTCGCTACACGACCAATACGGACGACATTGTTCGAACGGTTTTGCACGGTAAAGACCATGCGATCGATGCAGGTGTTGCCAATGGAAAGCTGTTTTTAGTGATGGCAACCTGTGGCTTTGACGCCGAAGTCGTTCGTGCGATGCACCTTCGCCGTCGTGGGCATATCAATCGTTTGAGTTATGCATCACCGATTTGGAGAACATTGATGCGGTACCGATTTCCGCCGCTACAGGTGGTTTTTCCGCAGCAACAAAGCCCCCTCGTCCCCGTTTTGGATCGGGAGAAAAGCGACGAAGACGGGGATTCGGAAGCGCTATCCAAGTCGGGTTGCACCGAAACGGTCTGCCGATGGGCGATGGTGTTCAATCTGCCAAGATACGCAGCGGGTCTTGATATCGAACCGGAGGCGGTAGGCGACGACGGTTCGTTGAATTTCCTCGGACTTTGCAAGGGTTCGCTGCTTACTGGAGTTCGCTACCTGGGCGGTGTCGTTGTCGGGCGTCATATTCAATGGAAAGATGTAACTCGGTTGCCGATCACTCAATGCCGAATCACTTCCAGCGAACGAGTTTCCTATCAACTTGATGGGGATTATGGCGGTCGTTTGCCGTTGGACATTAGCATTTTGCCAAAACACATTACCCTTCGACTCCCTTTAACTGCTGGCGTTTAGCATGGCTGATTCCGGAAATGAAACGAATGCGGTGCCGGCAGTAACGCCCGTAAAGATTGGCCCGCTTTACTGCGGTAATGGATCGTTGATGTTGATCGCGGGCCCCTGCGTTTTGCAGTCCTTTGACTTAACGATGCAAATCGCGACTTCGCTTTTGGCGACGGCTCAAAAGTATGATTTGCCGTTGGTTTTTAAGGCGTCGTTCGACAAGGCAAACCGTACAAGCCTTAATGCGAAGCGTGGTCCTGGAATCGACGATGGGTTGGAAATGCTCGCCAAAGTTCAGCGCGAAACCGGTCTACCGACGACCACTGACATCCACCTGCCAGACCAGGCGGGGCCGGTTGCGGAGGTGTGTGATCTGCTTCAAATTCCTGCTTTTTTGGCCCGCCAAACGGACCTTTTGGTAGCGGCGGCGCAAACAGGGCGCCCCATCAACGTAAAAAAAGGCCAGTTTATGTCCCCCGACGACATGCGATACGCTGTCGAAAAGGTGCGTGGTACCGTTCCCGACAAAACAAACATCGAAGAAAACAGAGTTTTATTGTGTGAACGGGGTACCTTCTTTGGTTACGGACGGCTGGTAAACGATATGACGTCACTTCGTGTGATGCGAGCTTTGGGGGTGCCGGTTGTTTTTGATGCAACCCATAGCGTCCAGCGACCGGGTGGTTTGGGCGGTGCAACGGGTGGAAATCGGGAAATGGTCGAACCACTTGCCCGGGCTGCCGTAGCGATGGGTGTCGACGCGCTGTTTTTTGAGACGCATCCAGACCCCGCAAGTTCACCCAGTGACGGTCCCAACATGATTCCGCTAGATCAATTCGATGCCGTGATTGGTCGGCTGATTCGGCTTTACCAGACCATCCGATTGCTTGATCGGTAGGGGTTGTTTTTATGTTCGCTAGTCTCATTCTGACGTGCTTCTCACTGCTCCACTAGTTTCCCTGTTTTCTCGAAATGAATCAAACGTCAATCCGATCGCATCAATCGCTTTGTACTTCCGCTGCCTGGTGCGCGGTAGGGTTGGTTCTTTTTCCCATGATGGTGGGCTGCAGCGATGACCTGGAAACCGTCCGTAAAATACAGGCGGCTCGCCAGGCGAAACGACAAACGGATACGAAGGTCGATCATATCGGCGAAGCGATGAATCTCGTTTCTAACTTGATTGAACTCGATCCAACGGTGGCCGGACGGCAGATCGTTTACCATCTCAACGCTTGGCATGATGCTAGGCCTCGTAAGCCGGTTAACGAAAAATCGGCTGGATCGAGTGCCGGTGATGGGCAGTTTCGTCCCACGGAGCTGATGAGGACCGTGTCACATGTCCTTTCCCAAGAAGCTGCTTTAGAAACGCTGAATAGTGAGGTTTTCGTAACCGCAGACGTGCAGTATTTGCGTAGTTGCTACCTGCTTCGCGAGGTCTCGAATTGGGTACTGGAGCGTGCGCCGAAGGACCCACTTTGGCACGATTGGTTGGCGGAGAAAGGCAAAACCATTTCAGAATCCGATGCAGAGGCGCTCTCCAATGCGGTGCGACTTTTCGACTGGGTGACCCGCAACATTGCACTGGAGCCGTTTGTGCTCAGTGATCCGACACCGCCGCCGCCTTCGCTTCCGTTGGGGATGACATTTCGAGGAGCGGGGTATCGGCAGACTCTTTACGAAACGCTTTTTCGCGGCACGGGTGACCGGTTACAGAGGAATATCGCGTTTATTTCGCTTTGTCGACAGGCATCGATACCCGCCTGTATGCTGGCAACGGTCGATGGTGCAGGTAATCTACAGCCGTGGCTTTCCGGCGTCCTCATAGGCGGGGAAGTCTATTTATTCGACGGTTCGCTAGGGATTCCCGTGCCGGGGCCCGGCCAAAAGGGTATCGCGACGCTTTCCGAAGCCCGAACCGATGCGAGTGTCTTGCGACGAATGAACGTTCAGGGCTGGTTTGAATATCCCGTTCAAAAAGACGACGTGCAGCAGTGTGGGGCACTTTTGGTTGTTGAGCCTGAAGCAGCAAGTATCCGCGCCAAGCAATTACAGGAGTCGCTGACGGGGAATTTGCGGATGGTGCTGTATGAAGATGTGGATGCGACGGCGGCTGCCTTCGAGAAAGTGACGGGCATCGCTTCGGCTCGGATTTGGGACGTACCGCTGAAGGCAAGGGTCTACGATCTCGCGATGGAAAAAGTCACAAGTGAAGACCCGATGATCGCGTTCTTTACCCTCGCGCCCTGGTCCATCCTCGAAGGCGAATTTGGTCAAGCTAAGAAGTTGGCATTGGGCCGATGGCGGCACTTGCAAGGACGCTTCGAGGATGAGGAAGATACCGCTACGGAAGGCGCGAAGTCATTATTCCTAGCACAAAGACAGCCGGAGTTTGAGATTGCGGATCTTCGAATCGATGTTGAATTACAGAAGCAGTACGGCATCCGACGCGAACTGGGAGTGAGTCCAGAAGTCTACGATCGACAGGTTCAACAAGTCCAGCAAATCATGCGTCAGGGCAAAATCACAGCAACGTTTTGGCTGAGTTTGATTCAATTTGATGATCAGCGGTGGGACTTGGCGGAAAACTGGTTCGGGACCCGCGTCCTGGGCGATGATCAAGATTCTCGTTGGGAGCAAACGGCGCGATACAACTTGGCGCGTGCCTATGAAAATCTGAGTAAAGTTGACAAAGCGGTCGAGTTGTACAAGACCGAAGGCGACGTCCAGGAGCACGGAAACCGTATTCGTGCGCGGCTGATTGCAAAGTCTGACGACGCCGAATCGTCCCCCGAATAGGTCATAAAGTTCCAGTCTAATCTGAATCGTGACTAGGCCGATTCGATGGTGCGTCCCGTCAGTCGCTCCAATGCCTCCACATACTTGAGGCGCGTTTGATAGACAATTTCGGCCGGTAGACTTGGCGGCGCGCTGGCTCGGTCCCAGCCGCTTGAAAGCAGCCACTCGCGGACAAACTGCTTGTCAAAAGACTTTTGAGGTCTACCAGGCAAGTAATCCTCGGCGGACCAAAACCGAGAACTGTCGGGGGTCAGCACTTCATCGATAAGCAGCAGCTGCTGATTGGAGATCCCAAATTCAAACTTAGTATCTGCGATAATAATGCCACGCGTTGCTGCATATGCCGATGCATCGGAGAATAATCGAAGGCTTTGCCGTTGAAGCTGCGCGGTAAGGTCGGGCCCGATCTCGATCGCCATCGCATCGACTGTTGTATTCTCATCATGCCCGGCCTCTGCTTTGGTCGTGGGGGTGAAAATAGGTTCTGGAAGGCGATCACATTGAACGAGCCCATCGGGAAGCTTTACGCCGCAGATACTTCTGGTTCGCTGATATTCACGCAGGCCTGTCCCTTCCAGGTATCCGCGAACGACGCACTCGAACGGGATGACGCTGGCTTTTCGGACGATCATCGACCGACCGATTAAAGGCGAGGTATCAATAGTAGGCGGTATCACCCCTGCAGGAACTTCGCCGCTGAGCCAGTGATGGTTCAGATCACGAAAATGTGAAAACCAGAATTCGCTCATCGCCGTGAGGATGCGACCTTTATCTGGAATTCCAGATGGCAGGATGTAATCGAAGGCGCTGATGCGATCCGTGCTCACGATCCAATAGCGATCGCCGAGATCGTAAACATCCCGCACCTTGCCGCTTCGCTTCGGCAGGGGCAAGTTGGTACTTAAAAGCGATCCGCAGGAGTCAAATTCAAACACGCGAAACCCGTATTTATGAAGGGGGGTAGACCGTAGGTCGACGGCGTAGACTACAATTCTGCTGTTGATGGACGCCGCAATTTGGCATTGTCTTGTCTTGTCGACAACCACGCTTGCATAATCAACCTGCGCGTTCGATCTCTCATCTCACTTTTCTTGTCTACTCGCCTTCGTCGCTAGGCAGGGTATCATCGGCGCATGGGCATATTTATTTTCGACGTCGCCGATTCTTTTCAACCGTTGTTGGCCAGTTCTCTTTGGTCCTCGGCGTATATCTGTGGCATCGAGGGGGTGCCCTGGCACTCGACGGCTCGCATCGATGGAAATCGGTTGATCGTACAGCGGGATATCGACGAATCTGGCAAGCTTTTTATACCGTTTCCACTGGGAAATCACGGCCCGCTCATGCAAGCGACCTGTTCGCTGCGCCCATCGCCAAAACCCTATTCGCTGTTGCTCGAACTCGCCCGCGGTGCTTGCTATAACGTTCGCAGTCAGTCGGATGTTTGGCATCGGTCAGGACTTCGACTCGAAGAATCGTTCTGCCGGAAACTGGAACAAGCGACCGACCGGTTTATCGATGCCAGCAGTTGCCCTAACGACGCAGAGCTGCAGTCCAGTCTTGCATTGCAGAGCCTTCACTTGCTTCACGAGGCATCCGAGGAATTATCGGATACCTATTCGGCGCAGGCGATCTCCTTTCGAAAGCAAAATGAGTCCAAGATAAGCACGTTGATGGGTGGCACCATTCATTGTGATGGGGGTGAACCCAAGCATGGCGAGGATTACGCCGCCGCTTTCAACTCCGTCGCGGTTCGGATGAGCTGGGGAGACGTGGAGACCGACGCGGGGCGTTTTGAGTACGACCGTGTCGATGAGGTGATTGGTTGGGCTTCGGCGTTGGGGCTTCGTGTGGTAGGCGGCCCCCTTATCGATTTCCACGATCGGATGCTGCCACACTGGCTCTATCTCATCGAAGACAATTTCGATGCACTGCTGGATTCAGTCAATCAGTTTGTTGAACGGACCATCAAACGATATCGTGGCCGCGTACAGATTTGGAATTGCGCGTCCGGCCTCAATTCGCCAGGCCCGATTGACCTCAATGACGAACAAGTCATGAGGATCGCTGTTTCCGTGCTTCAAACCGTGCGTCGTGTCGATCCGCAAACGCCGGCGGTGATCAGCTTTGACGAGCCTTTCGGAGAGTATCTAGCCAATCACCGAAACGGGATTTCACCGATCCACTTTGCGGATGCACTCGCCAGAAGCGGCCTTGGCATGGCCGGTATTGGGTTGGAGTTACGACTAGGATACGCCGGCTACGGGACATTGCCGCGATCCACATTGCAAATCGGGCAGATGCTCGATCGGTGGGCGACATTAGGCTTGCCCATCATGGTAGAGCTGGCGACGGCAGCAAGTGCGTCACCCGATAAACTATCCAGGCGACCTACAGGCATTCTTCAGGGCACAAATGAAGAGTTAGCTACCGATACGTTACAACTTCGGTCTGCCGGTGCGGTCATTCGGACGCTGCTTGCGAAGCAATTCGTCCATGCGATTATGTGGGAGGGCTGGGATGATACGACGGCGCACATGCTTCCGCACACCGGGCTTTTCGACGCCGACGGACCACGTCCGTTGCTAGAGTATTTCAAAAGACTTCGACGCGATTTTCTAAGCTAATGTTCCGACTGCCGATCATTGATCGTTCAGCCGTTTTCATTCGAAGCGTCTAAGAATTCATCGATAGCAGCATTCACTGCATCGCGATCCGTGATTGTGTCGGATGCAAGCATCTTGAGCACGTCGTCTCGAATCAGGGCAGCGTCCATGGTCTCGATGTCCGCGGCGAAGTCTGTAGCAGAAACCGGCCACTTCATCGGCCCGATCGCTGCAGGTTGTTCTAACGTTGGCAGCTGCAGTCCGGCGGTGGATTCGACCGTTGGTTGGCCAATGGTCGTAGACGTGTTTGCCGTTCTCAGAACTTCGGCAGGTGTCACCGCGAACGAGGATGCCGGTGGGGAAGTTTGAGCAACATCATTTGGCGATTGGGGCGCTTGGGGCGTTTGCTCGCCGTCGCCTTCACTTTCGAGTCGCCGTTGACGGTTTAGGTAATTGAGAATGAGGAGTGCATCAAGCGGCGTGATCAGTCCATCACCATTCACGTCGTAAAACCGATCCGGGCTGGGGAACCTTGAAATCGGTCCTGGGCCGCCATTTCGGCGGATGCTATTCAGGATCAGCAGGGCATCATTGGGAGCGACTCGACCGTCATCATTGACGTCGTAGGGATTGACGGGATTGTGGAAGGGGTTGGGATTGGCAAGTACTTGGAGAATGAACGTTCCCGAGATTGGCAAGAATGATGCGCCGGCGTCCTGTACTGTCACGACGATCTCGATTTCCTCCTGATCGGCAAGACGTACAAATTCGGCCGACCGAAGCTTTATTTTGCCGGCAGCAATTTCAAATCGGGCGTCATTTACCGTTGCGATGTAGCCCGATCCGAGCGGGTTGCCATCAATAATCACATTTCCAACCGCAGCACCACGAATCAATTCTTTTACGCTTTTGTTAGAAAGTTCAATCGTCGACGCCTGCTCGCCGATGTCGCGCACGGTGATCACCAATGGCTCTGTGATCGATTTTCCATTTGCCGAAGTTGCGGTGATATTAACGGTCACCGAAGAAGCCGCTTCGAAATCCAGCGACATTCCTGGCTTGAGGCGTAAATCACGAAAGTCGACTAGGAAGCGAGCATCGTCGACCGCGAAGGCATACTCCTCTCCCGCATCTTCGTCGATGACACTGATCTCAGCGATCAGCTCGCCAGGCAGGTTTTCATCGATCGTGGCGGTGTCTGGCTGTATCTGGGAAGGAGGGTCATCTTGGTCGCTGACGGTAAACACAACTGTTTTGGTATCAGAGTCGCCGGAGGCAACCTCAGTTGCCGTTACATGAACCGTGATGGTTTGCTCTTGTTCGTAGTTGATCACACTACCAGGCACGATGATCAACGTTTCCTGCACGACCTGAAATCTTGGATCGTCGATGTCCCAGATGATTTGACCACCATCCACATTGGTGATCACAATATTGCCTGCAACCGCGTCAGGAACTGGATTCTCCGGAATGACATTCGGAGTGACAGCGATGCCAAACGGATCGTTGACGGGGGTGACGTTGATCGACAGCTCAATCGGGTCGGATGGGGTCGTTCCATCGTGGAGAATGACTTTGAATCGGTCAACGCCGAAAAAGTCCAGTTTCGGTGTGTAGGTAAGGGCGCCATTGGGCTTGACCGCTACGACGCCGTTAGATGGTTGTGATTGAAGGAAGACGCGAATCGAGTCGTTTTCAGCATCCGATGCTGTGTCGAGTAGTTTCGGTGCAGGCACAACCAGGCTGGTGTCTTCCGGAGTGATGAGTACTGGCAACGTGTCAAAGCGCGGGGGAGTGTTGCTGCCCGATGGGGGCAATGCAAAGAGCAATTCGTATGGAGTACTGCCCGCCGACGTATCGATCCGATGTACGTTGGCCCTGTCCAGCGCGATGGATGACAGTCCTCCGGTGTGTAGCACCAACAACTTCCCGGTAGTGGAATCAAGAAGTAGCTGCGACGCTGTGCCAAAGGTGGTCGCATTGAGCGTAAATTCGGCAAGTCGATTCGCCGTATTTAAATCAACGATTTCTAGTTTCGAATCGGTTAGCCCATAGAGCAGCTCGCGGATTGGGTCGATGACTGCAGGGCCAGTGATTCCCGCAATCGTTTGCAGCGATGAAAAGCTCGCAGCCGCATCGAGCACGGTCAATGATTGATTGACGTTACGCAAAAGCACCAAACCGCTTTCGTCGTCGTAGCTAAGAACTTCTTTACCTCCCACGACCGTAACCCCACCACTACCAATCTCGGTCCCTGTGGCATTGCTCCAGAGGCGCAGCTGTAGCCCATCATCCGTTGGTGTACTAATCACCGTCATCAAATCGCCGCCACCTACCACCCGGGTCCCGCTCCCAACAGTGGTCGTCGTGTTGCCGACATTCACGGTTTGGTTCACTGCTAAAGCGCGAAGCAATGTCGAGCCCGAAGATTTCTCGACCAGCACGCCATTGCCGGAGGTATCGATCGCAAAATCGGCCCAGCCATCTGCAGGCGAAGGAGATTGCAACGTAATGGGCGTGACGGTGCCGGCGGTTGAAATGGTGAACGAATGGTTACCACTCTGGTCGCTGGCTAGTACTAAAATACGACCGTCAGCCAACTGCTGCGCGGCTCTTGACGTGCCAGGCAATTGAATTTGCGATGTGGTGCCACTGATGAGATTGGTTCGTGCGACCGAAGGTCCCGCCAAAGTCAGCACTTGATTGTTTTCAAATGCAACGACTTCCTTTGCTCCCGGAACCGCGAGGGGGCTCGCCGACGTGCTGGGTGACAAAGGAAAAAGCGGCAGTGTTGGCTGAGTCGCACCGCTAAAAAGTCGGATGATGGATTCATCACCGCTCAAGTCCTGGAAGTCAAACCGGCCTAATGAGTCCGTGATGCGAAACGATTCATCGGCATCAAATTTCGAATTGTCATTTGAGTCGAGGTAGACAACGCGGGAGAGCAGACGTGCTTCCGACGCATCTGGCCGCAAAGAACTGTTGATGTCCTCGAACACAATACCGGAAACATCGGCAAGTACCTGACGTTGAGACAGCTGTTCGATTAAAAGCAGCCGTTTCGATCGCTTATCCCGACGCAGGGCGATCGATATCGGGCGAAGCGTCGAACGATCCCGTTTCGGGCTTCGTTCTGGAGCGGGTTCGGTTTCACCAATGTTGAGGAACAACGGCGACCTTTGATCAGAATCGTTGGAAAAGGGACTGGATTGTATGCGAAATTTCACGGAACTCCGCCTTCGACAAAGGTGCCTGAAAAACCACGCCGGCATAGCTCCACCGGAAACGCCTCGATGGCGGATGACGCGTTTTTGCTGCGTAACGTTTAAGTGTACCGGTGGTGAGACTCCGTTAGAAGTCTTTCCGGTGGAGGAAGTTCCAAGCATTTAACAAGAAAGGGGCGTATCTTCGAGACAAATCATTAAAACGCCTACGATTACACCTCCTTGGAAACTTTTGCGAACACGACAAAAATCGGATATGCTAGTTTCCATGCCGAGCCCTCCCGGTTCTATTCGGCATAGCGACACTTTCGCTGGTTGTCGATCTCTCCTCCACTCGTTTAATGGTTTTGTCATGACGCGATCAGAAGCCCCCGGCGACCAAAAACGACCTCGATCGGACATCCACGCGGTTGGATTCGTACTTCGGTCTGGGAGACGCCGCGTTTCGCTTACGCCGCACCGCTACGATGCAGCCTACTTCGCTCTGATGGGTGGCGTTGTTTTCTGGTTTTGCACCATGCAGATGGGCCGGACGGTGTTGGCGCAAGGAGGTGGCAATGCAAACTCCGTTGGATTGTCGTTAGAAGCAGCGGCGCAAGGCGCTGCGGCAACAGGGACAGCGGGCTCGTCATCCGGGCCGAGTGGCGCTATGTCGCCCAGCGGTGCACCCAGTGGCTCTGGGGCGCCCAGTGGCTCTGGGGCGCCCAGTGGCGGACCTAGCGGTTCAGGCAGCGCACCGGCCGGTTACGGTGGTAGTTCGGGAAGTTCGAGTGGGCCACCGGCAGGTTATGGCGGGGGCTACGGTGCTCCCAGCGGCGCACCCAGCGGCGCTCCATCAGGTTATGGCAGCGGTCCGTCAGGCTCGGGTGAAGGAATGTCGCCTGGAGGCTACGGGGGCTATGGCGGTGATGCATCGGGCTACGGAGGCGGAGCACAAGCGGGTAACACAGGTGCGAGTGGATTTAACATTGCAATGTTGACTGCTTCCCAACAGCTTTCGCGCGGACTCGCGGATTTCTTTGCCATACCGCCTGGTGCAAGCCCATTGGCTTCAAAACAAATTACGCTCTGGGAACAAGCTGCCCTCGCATTCCATCAAGGCGACCAGCGGAAAGCGTTGGCGCTTTTCCACGGTCACATTGTCGCTGAAGGTGAGGCTGCGAATGATGCGAGATTGTCTGTTGCTTACAGTCGCTTGCTCAAACGACCGGTGTGGGCCGTACGTTTCGGTGTATCCATCCATCCTCGCGTTCCGGCCGCCCTTAGTGGCGATCCCCAACCCATCCGGGAAGATATGAAAGTAGCGCAGGGAGGGGTAGCTAACCGAGGAAGAGGTGGTCGGAACATGGGGCAAGAGTCCTACGGTGCATCGCAAGGTTATCCGTCGTCCGTTCCATCAAATGGGCCTTCCGGTTCAAGTGGGCCTTCCGGTTCAAGTGGTCCTTCCGGTTCAAGTGGTCCTTCCGGTTCTGGCAGGCCGCCAGGCGCCGGCGGACCTTCAGGTTCGGGTGGCGCAGCCGGCGTGGGTGGGCCGCCAAACGGTTACGGAGAAGGATATGGTGGTTCACCCGACGGGATGGGTGCGGCGCCGGCAGCTGCAGCCGTCGTCACGTCGCTGGGTGGATCAGGCGCCATCGAGGCGGATGCAGTGATGGATCGGAACCTTGGCTTGGTTGCCGAAATCGTGAAGTCGATGTTCGCCGAACGGCAGACTGGTGGGAAATTTGGACGAGCATTCCAGAGAATGTCGACGGTAGGAGCCGAATTGGCGATGCAGAGAGGAGACAGCGGCTTCGCTTCCTCCAGCGGACTACCGATGTGGACGGAGGCAATGGACTTTGTAGGTGAAGGGCCGTTCGCGGAGATGCTCGCAAAGGCAAAGGAAAACGAGATCGACGTTCTCCTCCATTTCGATGTGATGGTTAAAGAAAGCCGAGTCGGGGACCCGTCTTATGCAACCCGATGCCGCTTGATTCATGTTGATTCTGGCGAGACGTTAGGCACCTCTAAGATCGTCGATAAGGCCGAGATCGCTTCGCAGCGATTGCCTGTTAGGGAAGCGGTTCAGGAAATCTTCACCGGCTTCTTTGATATCGTAGACAAACGAGTGAGTGTTGAGCCTTTGCCAGCACTTCAGGCGCCGCAAGTGGTTGCAAGAATTGACGTTCTATTAGCATCTGGGAAAAGTGGAGCCATGCGGAATTTGGCCGAGATGGTCATGTTCCGAAGCTTGAACTTGATCAGTCCCGAGCTACTGGATCGAGCATTCTACTTTGCTGGTGGCGACGAAGCCTTGTCACTACTGCACGATGAAGAAGTCAACAAGTACGAAACGGTACAACGAAGAGTTGAGCAAGAGCTAACGCCGACCAAGGACGAGTAGGGTGGCTTTTGTTTTAGGAGAATTGCCAAGCTTCTACACCAATTGGCCGTGGTTGGTTTTCGTGTTGCTGGCTTCTCCGGTTATTTTACTGGCGTGGTTAGGGAGAGTTTATCCAACGTGGTGGTGGCTGGTCCCGGTCGGCTTTTCCATGTGCCTGAGTTTCTTTGCATTGCTTTCTGCGGATGTGGTCTTGTTCATAGCCATGTTTGCCGCCACGACGGTAATCTTTGGGGCCATTGACCTCGTCGCGTTGATGGCCGGAATTCGGTCGGGAATAACCGCTAGCCGACTGGTCTCGAAAACGGCGTCTCTCGGCGTCGTACTACCATGCGAAGTCACGATTGAAAACCGTTCATGGATGAAGCTCCGCGGCGTTGTCTGTGATGATCTTCCAGCCGTCTTCACCTCATCGCCAACTCAACACGTTTTGGACCTTGATCCTCGAGGAAGTGTAACGCTTCGCCGTAAATTGGTTCCGCATCGACGCGGCGCATTCGAACTCGAAAAGGTCTACTTTCGATTGCTTAGCCCCATTCGACTTTGGGTAGCTCACATTCAGCGAGACGTTTCGAGTCGGTTGAATGTTTATCCTGATATGAAACAGCTTGCTGATTACGCATTGCTCGCAAGGACGAATCGGCTTAGCCTCATCGGCGTTCGGCGCACACGGCGGATTGGCCAGGACAGCGACTTTGAACGTCTGCGTGACTACACGCCAGATGATAATTATCGACATATCGATTGGAGGAGCACGGCGCGGCGAAGCAAATTGACCGTTCGACAGTTTCAATCGGATCAAAGCCAACGGATCATGTTTTTGTTGGACTGCGGACGGATGATGACAAATGAACGCGACGGTTACTCATTGCTTGATCATGCACTGAATGCAGCATTGATGATGGCTTATGTGGCGTTGGTTCAGGGTGATGAGGTTGGATTGCTTTGCTTTAGCGATAAGGTTCATGCCTACATCCCGCCACAGGGTGGAGCAAGTCAGATGAACCGTTTGATCCGCGCAAGCTTTGATCAGTTTCCACGGATGGTTGAATCGCGATATGACGATGCGTTTTTGTACTTATCGAATCACCTCAAGCGTCGTTCGCTGGTGGTATTGTCCACCAGTGTCGTGGATGAAGTCAACGCAGCTCAGGTTGTCGGCTACTTGTCGAACTTGACCTCGCGGCACCTACCGCTCGGTGTGTTGTTAAGGGACCGGCAAATGTTTGATGCCGCAGATCATCCAGAAGGGGATCCAATCAATCTTTACCGCGCCGCTGCGGCCGCCGACATACTTCTTTGGCGACAACAAGTCATTACCGACCTTCATCACCGGGGCGTTTTGGTCGTCGATGCGTTTCCCGATGAACTATCGGCACCGCTTGTTAATGAGTACTTGCGAATCAAGGCAAAGCATTTGCTTTGACAACGGCATCAATAGGGCAGCATTCGGGATTGAGCGTCTCCCAACGGTTGATGATCGTCGATATAAAGCCAGCTTTTAATGTCCTTTGATTTTGCTGGCCATTGCTCATCGAGCATGGCAAACCAGGCGGTGTCACGGTTCTCACCTTTGACCAGCATATGCTTTCGAAATGTACCTTCATACGTGAAGCCGAGTCGCTGCGCGGCGATTGCGCTTCCGCGATTACGCCTATCGCATTTCCATTCCATTCGCCTGTAGCCAAGGTCTTCGAAGCAGTGCCGAAGCAACAGGTAAACAGATTCGGTGTTTACTTTGGTTCGCTGTGCAGCCGGGGAATACCAAACGTTACCGATCTCTGCGACGCCATGCTCGGGCCGAATATTCATCAACGAAAGCGTACCCAAAACTTCGTCCGTGCCTTTGCGTCGCGTCACAAATGCGAGGACGCCCACGGACTCACTCCAAGTTTTGAGAAAGCCGCTCATTGCCGATGCATCTGCAAATGGTCCGCTGGGCAAATAGCGATAAATCTCCCGTGCCAATTCATCGGCATGCGAAATTGCAAACAACGCCTCCGCATCGGAAGCCCACACTAACGGGCTCAACGAAACAAATTCGCCCATCCGTTGAACAGCAATGGGGTAAGGTTTCACGGTATGGAAAGCCAGGATTTCAACGTCCACGTGTGATCGCAGGGTGCCATTATCTGTCTCATCTGATATGCTACTAGACGTCAATACAGTGAGCTAGATTCGTAAAAATCGTCCGTTTGCCTGAGCTTATCCCATGGCGGTTGCCCTGTCTAACGATTCAGAATCGTCCGACAATCATTCGAGTTTTGCGGGCCATCACAGGCGACCTCGCTATTGGCCAGTGGTCATGTCGATTTTTCTGGTCGCGGTGTCGATTGTGGCAGGTGTGATCGCGTTTATCGTCATGCATGGGCGAGATCAACAATCGGCGAGCCAGTCTCTGTTTGTCGTTCCCGAGCCTTATGATGCCGTTCGGGCAGAGCGTTACCTGCGTACCATCTGCGACTTTGGACCCCGTCCTAGTGGTTCAATGGCGATGCAGAAACAGCAGAAATGGTTGACGGAATTTTTTACCGAATCCGGCGCGACGGTTGAGTTACAAAGTTTTCAGGCGAGGCATCCTGAAACCGGTGCGATGGTTGAATTGAACAATCTCATCGCTCGCTGGTATCCGGACCGGCCAAAGCGTTTTTTGCTCTGTGCGCACTACGATACACGCCCATTTCCTGATCGCGATTCTGAAAACCCTACAGGTAGGTTTGTTGGTGCCAATGATGGTGCAAGTGGCGTTGCGGCGTTAATGGAGTTTGCCAATCATCAAGCGAGGCTCCCAAAAGATGTTGGGTTTGACATTGTTCTCTTCGACGGAGAGGAGCTTGTTTATCGCGAACGACGTGATAGTTACTTTCTTGGCTCCACCCATTTTGCAGAAAGCTATAAAGCTTCGCCACCGAAGATTAAGTATCAGGCAGGGATCCTGCTCGACATGATCGGTGATCGTGAGCTGAAGATTTATTACGAACGAAACAGTTGGAATTACGCTCGGGATATTTGTAAGTCAGTATTTGAGACGGCCTCGTTGCTAAAGGTTGAAGCCTTTGTGCCAAGGATTCGTCACGAAGTCCGCGATGATCATTTGCCGTTAAACGAAATTGCTCGTATCCCCACGATTGATTTGATCGATTTCGACTATCCACGCCCTGGGATCGGTGCGCCACAATACTGGCACACCACGAAAGATGTCCCCGAAAACTGTAGCGGGCATTCGATAGCCAGTGTTGTTTTTGTCGTTCATCAATGGATGATGCGACAATGAAAAGTTATCCAGGGATTACAATTTCATCGCAAAGCGAGGGGCAGGGAAGACATGTTAGCCGGTAGCCTGCTTCTGGGCTTCACCGTAATTCTGGTCGGATATTGGCTAGAGTACAACGACCTGCAGGGTTGGCCCAGCGAATCGGATTATGACGTCAATGACGTCAACCCGCAAAACATTCGGTATCGTGTGCTTCGTCGCCGGTGGAGGCGGGTGGTCCATGTTATGCTCGCGATCTCCGGTGCATTGATGGCATCGGCTGGCGTCGCTGGATTGGGAAGATTTTGGATCGCCGCATGGACGTCGGTAGCATTGCTTCTGATGTCCATCATCGTCATCGCCGTCGGTGATGCGATCCGCACGGCGCGTCATCACCGTCGGCGTTTGACGGCGCGAAGTAATGGGCCGCGTTAATTTGCGAAATCAACCAGCATCGGTCAACGAAGTTTCAGCGTCGGTAAGCGTCCGATTTCCGATGCGGTCGCTAAATCGTTGTGCTCGGTCTCGCGTCGCGACCAGTGTGACAAAAATGCCCTGCTGAACAACCCGGTTGTGTTGGTTCACAAGTTGGCGAAGCCATGTCACCCGTCCAGCTCGTCGACCATGAGTACTGGTTTCAGCTACCGTCGTTATCGCCCGGACCACATCGCCAAAGAAAATCGGAGCCTCAAATCGCCAGTCAGAAATGCTCACCAAAGCCAAGGTGCATACTGCGGGCTGTTCACTGGATAGGCCGGCAACGATGCTCAGGCCAAGCAGACCGTGTGCCACCGGACCACCAAACGGTGAAGCCGCAGTCGTGAGTTGATCAGTATGGAGCGGGTCGTGATCGCCAGTAAGCTCGGCGAAATCCGCGACATCATCAGCAGTGATCTCTCTCGGATCACTTATCCAACGATCGCCTTTTTGAAGGTCTTCAAAAGATAATGGCGTTTGCAAAGAAAGCCCGCAACGTTTGTGTTTCCGCGTTCTCAAAAAAGGATACGACGCGCTTTCCACTTTCGAGACTCCAAGTCTCGCGGGAACTGCCCTTGTCGGTAACCCCTACTTGTAATTCTCGGGTTGAAAAACTTCGGATATCGTTCCGTTTATTCGTTCTGGGATATCCTGGTAGTTCTTGGGATCTCGGACACATGCGTCCGACTGCGGGAAACCGAATCGGCCCCACCGCCGAAGAGCATTGATTGTGACGATCGTTCCGGTCACAATAAGCGTATCTTCATCTTAGTTCCGTTCTCACCACTCTCTACCCATGACGCGGGAAAAATTTTGACCCTACTTTACCTAGAATCGCATCGAGTCCGGCGGACTTCTGTGCTTCGGCAGTCGGTTTGTTTACTCGCGGCAGCGATCGGGAGTCTCCAACTCCATGCATCGCCTGCTAACGGTGAAGATCTGCGGTTTCGGATCCAGCCGCTAGTCATTGATGCAAACGAGGGGATCGCAGCGGGTGATATCGATGGCGATGGCAAGACGGATCTCGTCTCCGGGCGCTCTTGGTACCGTTCGCCTGATTTTGTCGCGCGTCCGTTGCGTTCGATTGCGGATTGGAATGGATACGTTGAAAGCAACGGAGATTTTTTGTTCGACGTCAATGGTGACTCCCGACTGGACGTAATCGCCGGCTCGTTTTTGCCGACAAAGGTTTTTTGGTATGAGAACCCCGGCGACGAGGCGCTGCGTCTTGGGAAACAATGGAAGGAAAACCTGCTGGTCGATACAGGCGACACCTGTAATGAAGGCCAGTTGCTGGAAGACATCGATGGTGACGGACGCCCAGAATGGGTTGTCAACAGTTGGAAGAAAGGAGTTCCGACGAGAATTTGGCGACTGGTGGATTGTCCACCTGATGCCTCCGGCGCCATTATCAAGCTAGAGCCGGTTACCCTTGGCGAGACGGCAAATGGCCACGGGATCGCGGTCGGCGATATCAGCGGGGATGGAAAGTTAGACGTTTTGGTTGGTGAAGGCTGGTACGAGCAACCGGCGATTGATCCCTGGGCAGGCAAATGGACTTTTCATAGTGATTGGGATTTGCAAAGTAGTTTGCCGATGCTCGTCACTGATTTAGATAAGGACGGAAAAAAAGACCTGGTCTACGGTAATGGCCACGATTACGGCCTGTACTGGTGGAAGAATCTGGGGCCGGACGGATCTGGTAAGATCGCGTGGAAAGAGCACCTTATCGACCGAGGGTATAGCCAGCCGCACGTGCTACTAATGAAAGACTTGGACGGCGACGGAAGCGAAGAGTTGATCACCGGAAAAAGGTATTTTGCCCACAATGGCGGGGACCCAGGGGGGATGGAATTGCCATGTCTTTATTACTACACCTGGGATGCAAAGGGTTTAGAGTTTACTCGGCACAAACTCGATGAAGGCCGCGTCGGATGTGGCCTTCAAATTGTCGCGCATGACCTAAACGGGGATCAGAAGGCGGACATTGCCGTCGCCGGCAAAAGTGGCACCTACGTGCTTCTCCAAGAGTAAGCATGGATACTCCTGGAGAAAACACCGAATTGCTGAGCACGGCTCCGCATGGAGTTCCGGAAGGCAGCGAGTCGATCCATTCCTTGGCGGGCGAGTTGACCATTTCGCAGGTGCAATCGTCTATTGACGATTGGATCCGTTCCGTTGGGGTACGTTATTTTGATGAAATGACCAATTTGGCCCAACTGGTCGAAGAAGTGGGCGAAGTGGCGAGGATACTTTCCCGAACCTGTGGAGAGCAATCGACGAAGCCAGGCGAGTCGCTCGGTGATCTGGGCGATGAATTGGCAGATGTTCTCTTCGTGGTGGTCTGCCTTGCGAACCAATCCGGGATTAATTTGCAAGACGCGATTAAACACAATCTCGATAAGAAGACCAATCGCGATCGGTCGAGGCACCGGACGAATCCAAAACTGAATCCATAGTGCCTCAGTTTTAGTGAAGGCTACCGCACGAAACTCATCGCTAGCTAGGAACCTATCTGAAGGGCATCGCCCGTTTTGGCGCTAGCCGCGGGTCTCGTCGGTATTCAGAATGGCTCGAAATGGCACTAAGAACCTATCCGAAAACCATTAGCCGCTGTGGCGCTAGCCGCGAGTTTCTTCGGTTTTCGGATAGGTTCTTAGGCTTTTGACGCTAGTATTCAATCGTTGAGTACAACGTCATGCAGGAGGTGTTCCGAAGAAGCGTCCCGTTAAGGCGGCACGTATCGGTTGCCTCTGCGCACCTCCGACGAGCAGAAGTCTGCTTTTCTGGCGGCAGCCTGACGACAGAAGCTATATTCTGCGCAAGCTCAACAAGCTCAAGCGGTGCAGGAGCATAGGAAAGCAGCTTGCGGCAGAGGGTTGTTGCCGTCTGGTTTGCGAGTAACGCAACTGCGATGGCGCACTGTCGATTGCACGGGGCTGGCGAGCTGCATCGGTGCAACGCTCCCGCAAGATGACCGCCTGGGAAAAAGGCGAATAAAAACGAAAAAACCCGCAGAGGTAGGCGACGCACCTCTGCGGGTCTTCGTACTTAAAAACTTGGTGATGTCATCCGGTTTCCCGGCTGATTTCTGCTGATGTAGTGTGAGACAACTTCCACGGATTCAGGCACTCCAGTCACCCGGTGTGCCCTAATTCTAAGAATCCTTAGAAAGGAGGTGATCCAGCCGCAGGTTCCCCTACGGCTACCTTGTTACGACTTAGTCCCAATTGTCGAGCTGACCTTCGGCACCTGCCTCCCTTGCGGGTTAGCTCAGTGACTACGGGCCCTCCCAACTTTCGTGGCTTGACGGGCGGTGTGTACAAGGCTCAGGAACACATTCACCGCGGTATGCTGACCCGCGATTACTAGCGATTCCAGCTTCATGCAGGCGAGTTGCAGCCTGCAATCCGAACTGAGGCACGCTTTGTGGGATTTGCTTCACCTCGCGGCTTCGCTTCCCTTTGTACGTGCCATTGTAGGACGTGTGCAGCCCTAAACATAAAGGCCATGAGGACTTGACGTCATCCCCACCTTCCTCCGGTTTAACACCGGCAGTCTCTCTAGAGTCCCCGCCATAACGCGCTGGCAACTAGAGATAAGGGT
>JANOBM010000197.1:0-3407 GCA_031411655.1 Planctomycetaceae bacterium | reverse complement strand
GCTACGGTTCAAGCATTGCGCACGAGCGGTCAGACGATCACCGATGTGTTTAGTTACACCGTAACCGATACAGGTGGATTGACCAGCACCACGCAGATCACCGTGACAATTCAGGGTGCCAACGACGCGCCGACTGCAGTGTTTGACACAGCCACGGCAGTGGAGGCGGGCGGAACAGCCAACGGTACGGCGGGCACCAATCCGACAGGTAACGTTCTTACAAATGATACCGACCCAGACGCGGCGGGCAATGGCGAAACCAAGACGGTCGTGGGTATCTTGGCTGGAACCCAAGCGAGCGCGTCAGGCAACGTGGCAGCCAGCGTCACGGGTACCTACGGTTCGATCAACATTGCAGCCAACGGCGCTTACACTTACACCGTCGACAACACAAACGCAACCGTTCAGGCCCTGCGTACCTCTGGTCAAAGCATCACTGACGTGTTTACGTACACGATGAACGATGCCTCCGGTGTAGCCGGTACAACCCAGATCACAGTCACCATTCAAGGCGCCAACGATGCACCCACGGCGGTGTTCGATACTGCCACGGCGGTGGAAGCGGGCGGAACTGCCAACGGCACTGCAGGTACCAATCCTACCGGCAACGTATTGACTAATGACACCGACCCTGACTCTGCGGGCAACGGCGAGACGAAGACGGTCGCTGGAGTGGCAGCAGGCACAGTGGGTTCAGCGAGCGGCTCGGTCGCAACCGGTGTTACCGGCACTTATGGTTCGATCAACATCGCGGCAAACGGCACCTATACTTATACCGTCGACAACACGAATTCGTCTGTGCAAGCCTTGAGAACGAGTGGTAATACGCTAAGCGACGTATTTACGTACACGATGCAAGATGCATTGGGCATCGCCAGCACCACTCAAATCACCATTATCATTCAAGGATCAAACGATGCGCCGATAGCGGTTACCGATTTTGCAACGGCGGTTGAAGCTGGCGGAATAAGCAATGCAACGGCAGGTTCCAATCCAACGGGTAATTTGCTAACCAATGATGCCGATGTCGATAGCGGCGACACCAAAACGGTCAGCGGCGTAACGGCGGGAGTCCAAGCTTCCGCCGTCGGCTCCGTTGCTGCAAACGTCGCTGGCAATTACGGATCCATCATTGTCGCAGCCAACGGCTCTTATGTTTACACGGTCGACAACAGCAATGCGGCCGTGCAAGCTCTGCGTACCAGCGGCCAGACGCTTACAGATGTCTTCACATACACGGTCACCGATGCAGCTGGATTGACTGGTACAACTCAAGTCACAATTACGATCCAGGGCAGCAACGACACTCCAGCTTCTGTTTCCGACAATGCAATTGCCGATGAAGCGGGTGGACTGAATAACGGCACTGCCGGCAACAATCCGACCGGAAACGTATTGACCAATGACATTGACGTTGATTCAGCCGCAAATGGCGAAACCAAGACGGTAAGTGGTGTTTCTGCGGGTGTTCAGACATCGGTCGTCGGCTCGGTCGGCTCTGCTGTAACGGGTAGTTATGGTATAATTACAATCTCCGCGGACGGCGCTTACGCTTATACAGTTGATAATTCGAACGCTGCTGTTCAAGCACTTCGCACGTCCGGTCAAACTCTAGACGATGTCTTTACCTACACCGTGATTGACACAGCTGGATTGTCTAGCACTGCGCAGATTACAGTTACCGTGCACGGCGTCAACGACACACCGACTGCCGTTAACGACTATGCAACAGCAATTGAAGCGAGCGGCTCGGCAAACAGTGTTGCTGGAATCAATCCGAATGGAAACGTGTTAACCAATGACACTGACGTCGACTCAAGCGCCAATGGTGAAACGAAGACGGTAGTCGGCGTGGCTTCGGGAGTGGTAGCTTCAGCCGGCGGCTCGGTTGGCTCGGAAGTTACTGGCAACTACGGTTCCATCCGAATCAATTCCGATGGTACGTACACTTATACAGTCAATAATGCCAACGCTATTGTGCAAGCCTTGCGGCTGGCTACCGATACGCTCAATGACGTATTCACCTATTCGATGACCGATGCACTTGGTTTAACTAGTACAACGCAAGTAACCATCAACATTCAAGGTGCCAATGATGCGCCCAACGATCTGTCTGCAGTCGGAATGAACATCACCGAGAATTCAGCTAACGGAACATCCGTCGGCTCGATCGCGTTCAGCGACTTGGACGTGGGTGACGTACCGACTTATTCGCTGATTAACAACGCTGGCGGACGGTTTGCAATTAATCCTGTCACCGGCGTGGTGACTGTTGCCGACAGTTCACGGCTCGACTACGAGTCCGCAGTTAGCCACACGATCACCGTTCGCGTCGCCGACCTTTCAGGCACGACCTATGATGAAACATTCGTTATCACACTCAACGATGCTAACGAATTCAATGTTTCAATTCCCGTCGATCTCAACTCTGCCACCAATGTTGTAGCGGAGAATGCATCCATCGGCACAGCAGTTGGTATCACGGCCAGCGCCGCAGACCTCGATGCAACCACTAGCAGCGTGAGTTACTCGCTTTTCGACAGTGATGGCGGAAGATTTGCGATTAACAGCAGTACTGGCGTCGTTACCGTAGCGAGGGCGCTCGATCGCGAAGCCGATGGTGCAGTAAGAACCATTACGGTTCGCGCCAATTCGGTAGACGGTTCGACAGCCGATCAGTCGTTCCGTATCAACCTCACTGATATCAACGAATATAATGTAGGGCCGATAACTGACATCGATTTGCCTGCCAACTCCGTAAACGAAAACAGCGCTTCCGGAACGGTTGTAGGACTACGGCTCCAAGCCGTCGACATTGACTCCACGAACTCGAATATCAGCTATTCGCTAGACGACGATGCCAGCGGCCGGTTCCGTATCGACTCCACCACTGGAGTTGTCACAACTGCCGCTCCACTTGACTACGAAGCCGTAAACTCCCACAGCATTACCGTGCGCGCAGCAAGTGCAGATGGCTCGTTCGTGACGGCCAACTTCGTAATCGCAGTGAACAACGTCAACGAACGGCCAATCGCAACCTCAGAACATTACGCGACCTCTGCGTCTACTGCGTTGGTTGTAAGCAGCCCAGGCGTGTTGCTGCACAGTTCTGACTCTGAGTCCGATCCTTTAAGTGCCCTATTGATAAGCGGCCCGGATCAAGGCTCGATTGTCTTGCTTCCGGACGGAAGTTTTGTATACACACCTCTCGTTTCCTTTGTGGGAGATGTTACTTTCAAATACGTAGTAAGCGATGGCTCTCTAAGCTCCTTGATCCAAACGGTTACGATTAGCGTTTCATTACCTGCCGCGCCAGCTGGCGGTGGAAGTAGTTCACGGTCTAGTTCGAATTCCGGCGACACCGTTCCTGTTGTTGCGCATCATGTTGGGCATCGAGCCCGACGACG
>JANOBM010000196.1:0-48361 GCA_031411655.1 Planctomycetaceae bacterium | reverse complement strand
GCTGAACCTGCGAAGCCAGCGAAGTCAGAATCGAAGCCGAAAAAGAATTCTGACTAAGCAATGGGCAGAATAAGATCGGGATGGCTCGGTCCAGCCGTTGGGCTTTTATTTCATCTCCGCCTCAGCGGCCGACACTAGCGCCATTGCCTTCGTACGCCGGCTGATGCATGGCGAATGCTGCTCGGACGATGACAGCTACTGGAACGGCGAGATCGTTGGCGGCAGTCTATCGATTTGGCGGTGAAGCTTTGTGACAGCATAGAATGAGGGCTTTGCCTCTAGTAAAAGTTGCCAAGACTTTCGGGGCCCTGTGCGCAAGGACGAAACGCTTGACGAGTTTCGCTATCCAAGTAGCGACCGGTACCAAAGCATTCGGCTGGGTTGCCCGTAACTGGTGAAAAATCCTGCGGACATAAAAAAACCTGGCGGTCAGGGTCACAGTGAATCCCAACCGCCAGGCAGTTGCTCGCGTTTCTTACGAAGTGACCGCGAGTGGGGTGGCTACCGACATAGTCGTAGCCCGCCGACTTCTTCTACGGGTTACCACCCCGTTGGCAAGTACAGCAATCTTCCACTTAATCACCTCCTGATAAAACAAGGGAGACAAACCCAATTCAGGTGCCAACCAGAGCGAATTGGAATTTGCCAGAAGTGTCAATCGCGACGCGTCATCGCGATCCGATACCTGCATTATTGTTTGCCGGTTATTTCCGACAAGTCTTTTTTGCAGGTTTTTTAAAAGACATTACGACGAGTGGAAAGGTTCACCAAGGCTGTAACCTTTTATTCTCATTACCGACCCACTGATTCTCACTAGCCGATCGCTTCATTCGGGCCTGTTATTGTTTGGTGGTTCGACTTCGAGTGCCAATGCCTTCACACGTTTGCGGGTCAGCTATTCCGGGCGAAGCAACGGGAACAGGATGACGTCACGGATCGATTTTTGCCCGGTCAGTAGCATGACGAGTCGGTCGATTCCGATCCCTAGCCCGCCTGCCGGTGGCATCGCATAACGGAGAGACCGAACAAAGTCGTTGTCCATTCTGGCCATCGAATCTTCCTCGGCCATCCCTTCGAGTTGAGTCTTAAACAATCGCTCCTGAAGATCCGGATCGTTCAGTTCCGTGTACGCGTTGGCTAGTTCCATGCCACAGATAAACATCTCGAAGCGTTCGGCAATCTCTGGGTTATCTGCCTTTCTCTTGGTTAGTGGACAAATGCTTGCCGGATAGTCGATCACAAAAATAGGTCCCGCAAGTGAGTCCTCTACCCTCTCTTCAAAGATTTCGTTTCGGATCACGTCGGCATGCTTGCCCTTGGTTTCGATATGAAGTGACTTTGCGAGTGCCATCACCGAATCGGTATCGGTTGGGTCAACACCCGTCGCAGTTTGAAAGAGTTCCGCATAAGTCTTCCGCGCGAACGGCGGCGTAAAGTCGATTTCGACGTCGCCAAACTTGCGCTTGTAACCACCGCCGATCGCCTCGATCGCGTCTGTAATGATTTGTTCGGTAAGGTCCATCATTGATCGATAGTCACCATAGGCCATGTAGGTTTCTAGCATGGTGAACTCTGGATTATGCCTCGGGCTGACCCCTTCGTTTCGGTAGACACGTCCGAGTTCATACACGCGTTCAATGCCGCCAACCATCAACCGCTTGAGGTGAAGTTCCAATGCGATTCGGAGAACAAGTTCCATATCGAGCGTGTTGTGATGCGTTTCGAACGGGCGTGCTGCGGCGCCGCCAGCAATCGCATGCAACGTTGGGCCTTCGACTTCACAAAACCCTTGTTTATCAAGAGTGCGACGTATGGATCGGATGATTTCGGTTCGATCCAAAAACGTTTTCATGACTCCGTCGTTGAATGCGAGATCTGCATATCTCATCCGTTGACGAAGTTCGGGGTCCGTCATTCCCGCATGCTTATCCGGTGCTGGTTCAAGCATCTTGGTCAAGAACGTTAGCCGCTCTGCGAACACAGTTAGTTCGCCCGTATTGGTTCGACCCAACCTGCCATCGACGCCGATCAAGTCGCCGAGATCAAACAGTGCTGCAAGCTTGAAGTTTTCTTCTCCCACCTGATTCAAGCCGATGAATACCTGAATTTCGCCCGTCCAGTCCTTCAAGGTTATGAAAACGAGTTTTCCCTTGTCTCGCGACAGCATGATTCGACCGGCGATGCGAACACGGGGGCCCGTTTCCTCGCCTTCGCCTTGATCGGTTCGCCACTTACGAAGGTCGATGGATTCGCTATCCAGAGCGGGCAAGTCGACTTCGTTGCCATTGGTAAGGCGGTACTTGATCTGAGTCGCCATTTTACGAACTGTTCCAATGAGCAGCCGATCGTCGAAGCGGCTGCCCCATGGATCGATCCCCAATTCCTGTATGCGGCGAAGTTTGTCACGACGCGCAATCCGTGGGTCTTTGAGGTCGTCGGCAGTTGGCACGTTTTCAGTGGGCTGGTTCATCATATTGTTGGCTTCGGGAGGAAATGGGAACTGCGGATTGTAGCGCCGCTGGCGGCTTCCGCAACCGCGATCGGCCTTGCATCGCGGCGGTACAGGTTGTTATGTCACGAATTCCAGAATCCAGCCCCAGTGGCGGTAAAGGTTTTCCGTTCAGGTAGCGGACGTGTTGGTCAGCCGTCTTCCGATCGGCGCTGTATCGCCGGACGGCGACACTGCTTTCCGGTGTTGTCGCGTTTCCGTGTTATTTGAGATCTTCATGATGCAAGATGCGACCCCTGCTAAGTCACGCGCGAATATCCTAGTGATTGATCCGAGCCCATTGTCATTGATCGCCTTGGCAGGCGTGCTGGATGGTCAATCCTACAGCTGCATTTGTGCGAGAACTCTCGATAGTGCCTTGTCGGCAACGGCCCTCGGCACGATCGACGTGGTCGTTTGTGATGTTGCCGACGATGCCGCGGCAGCCCTTGAAATGCTAGTTGGACTACGGGCGTCGGAGCAATATGCAGACCTGCCTGCCGTGCTGATTGCCGATTCCCGGTGGGCGGGCCTGGAAAAGAAGACCGAAACCCTGGCGGCGGTGACTCGCTGCCTGTTCAAGCCGATTGACCCGGGATCACTGTTGGCTGTCGTGGAGCAATTGCTAACGATGCCGCACCTATTGGCATCGCATCGCCGTCGCGGGACCCGTCCCGGACGACCAGGGTGGGTTTCGCTGTAGGCCAATCGACCGCGGTGAAACGCGACTCCCAGAAGGCTCTTGGCGGGATTTAGCAACCAGTAAAAACGACCACGGTGGCGTTATCGAGGCGGGGTGCCAAGCCGCTATCAAAGGATCCTACGGCAAAAAGATGTAGGCGAAAAGATTCAAATCGCCGCCTGCTGATTCCCTTGAGATGCTTAGTTGGCTTTTCGAATGATCGGGTTGCTAAGTGTGCCGATACCATCGATGGTAATATGCACGACGTCGTCCGGAAGAAGCGTGAAGTCGCTGCCCGGAACAATGCCAGTGCCCGTCATCAAAAAGGCACCGTCCGGGAATGTGTTGTCTCTTCCAAGCCAACCGACCAGGTCCTCGAATTTTCTTGCCATCGCCGCCGCACTGGTCTGGCCTGCGAATACCACTTTGCCCTGACGCTCAATCTTCAAGTCAATGCCGATCTGCTCCACGGATGGCAGCGGGTCCATCAGGACGATCCATGGGCCCAAACCGGCGCAGGAGTCATAGCACTTGGCCTGCGGTAGATACAGCGGATTGTCGCCCTCAATGTCGCGAGAGCTCATGTCATTGCCGATCGTCAGGCCAATGATTTTTAGCGACGGGCTGAGAACAAGAGTCACCTCGGGTTCAGGCACGTTCCAAGTCGCATCTTGCCGGATGCGGAGCGGTTGGTTGTGCCCGCACACACGACTAGGGGTCGCCTTAAAAAACAACTCCGGCCGGTCGGCGGTATAGACGCGGTCGTAACAGGAAGCTGCCGCTTCCGACTCTTCCATCCGAGCCGTCTGGCTGCGCTTGTAGGTCACGCCAGCCGCCCAGACTTCTTGTTTATCAATGGGGGGTAGGAGGGTCACGTTTGCAAGCGCAATCGCGTCACCGCGTGGGAGTGAATCCGCGACCGCAGCCGGGCTCTCGGATGCAAGGAGTTCGCCCAATGACCCGAAGCCTCCTGCGCGAAGGTCGAGGGGATTGACGACGGTTCCGTTGACGATGCCAACGCATGTGGCGCCGCTCGTTAAAAATTTTGCAAGTTTCATGTTGGTGAGAATATCAATGACGGCAATCGGCGCGAAGTCGATCGCAACGACTTGACTTCCGGCTGGCGCACCGGCCCAAAAACTGGACCCCCACTTTTGGATTTATGGCACGATGGAAAACGCTCGTCCCGGTGACACCGTCGATGTCCGATTGAGAACCGTCTCCTGGCAGCGGGGAGAGCGCCCCGAGTGAAGTCGCTCTGCCGAGATCCGCTGCTTTTGACCCCCAGTTCATCGCCGATTGGCCATCATTCTTGGAATGTTCGTCAAATTCAACGGCACGAGTGACGGCCGCTGAACTGGACACTTAGTTTTTGCACAAAGTGTCGATGCCTGTTTTTTAAGCACGGCAGTCGATGCTTCGTTTTGAACAGGCGTGCACGAGAATTGGGCATGAATCGGCGTGTTTGCGTAAGTCGTTGTGCTAGCAAGGGTTTTGTGAATTGGTTTGCCCGCGAGGCAGCATGGGCCGCTGACACCAACCGTCGAGGTCGGTGGGAGGCTTTTTCAAAACCCGAACTACCCTCGCAATCCGAAGGACCGCCGCAATGAGCTCGCCGCAAGATACGACGAACCGCTTTCTACCCACGCCATCCAATGAATCTGTTGCTCCTGCGCGGCGGCCGTTTTCGACCAACGATGCTTACTATCACGAAGCGACCGCGCAAGGCGCGCCACCACAGGCAGCACTGAGTAATGCTAGCCGACTGGCGGGCCAATCTTCGCTGCCCCCTCTGGTGGATAACTCGGTGCCTGCGGGCTCTCCCCACGCAGCCTTCCCGGTGGTGGGCGGACCTGGGAAAGCAAACTTAGCTACAAGCGAAAGTCGATCGGCGACGCGGCTCAAGTTATCGCCGATTAACCTATCGCTGCCTGCAGATGAACGTAGCGGCGAAGTTCTTCGGTTGGCGATTGAGGCTTTCCCGCAGACCGATAGCTGGGTCGTTTTCTATCGCGAGATCTTTGGGTTGGATGGCGTCATTCGTAAGTTGTACCCGTCCGTTGATGCCCTCCGTTTGTGGGAGCAAACCGACGAATTTAACGAGGTTCATACGATGCTTGCGGCTCTGAGGACGCATGACAATGGCAAAGGGGATTCTGTGGAATCGCAGCGAATGATCACCATTCGGATTCCCGCCAGCCTGCACGAGGCGCTTAAGGTCGAGTCGGATGAGGCGATGCTGAGCATCAACAAGCTCTGTATCACCAAGTTGCTCCACAAGATGGATGCGAGATTCGTTCCTGAAGAGCTTGGCAAGCGTCGAGGGCGAAAGCCTGGTCCGCAGGGAAAGCGGCCCAAGAAGGCCGAAGTGCCCGCGATAGCGGATGTGGCTGCCGTTGGGGCCAACGGAGCGACTTAGGGTACGGCGCATGGCCCATTCCGCTGCGGCAATGTTGAAACGGGATTGCCATCAGTCCATCGGGTTTGGATTGCGGTCGTTTCGCTTCGCCGCGCTGGATGGACCATTTCCTGTTGGTTATCCGGCGCTGCGACTCCGCAAGGTCGATCAGTGCCGCTAGGATGGGGAGCGTTAAAGTTCTCCTTTAAGACATCCCCATCCATGATCACCCTTACCGGATTCGGAAAAGACTACGGCGACTTCACGGCGGTGAAGTCGCTTGACCTGCACATTGAAGCGGGCGAAATGTTTGGCTTCATCGGCCCCAATGGTGCTGGTAAGAGTACGACAATTCGCTTTCTCGCTACTTTGCTACGTCCCACACGCGGCGGAGCTGTCGTTGCCGGTTGTGACGTTGTGGGTGATCCTGTCGGTGTCCGTCGCAACATCGGGTACATGCCCGATAATTTTGGCGTTTACGACGGGATGCGAGTGTGGGAGTTCCTTGACTTCTTCGCAGTCGCGTTTGGCATTGGAAAGACTCTGCGCCGTCAGAGTATCGCCAATCTGCTCGAACTGCTCGACCTAATGCACAAACGCGACGATTTCGTAAATAGTCTGTCTCGCGGCATGAAGCAGCGTTTGTGCCTCGCCAAGACTCTTGTCCACGATCCTCCCGTGTTGATACTCGACGAGCCTTCGAGCGGTTTGGATCCTAGGGCGCGCATTGAAATGAAGGCGCTGTTCAAAGAATTACGAAAGATGGGCAAGACCATTTTGATTAGCAGCCACATCCTCACCGAGCTCGCCGACTGCTGTTCGTCCATTGGGATCTTCGAAAGGGGCCAGATGCTCATGCACGGTCCCATCGATCAGGTCTATCGAAAGATTCGGCGCAACCGCATCGTCGAAATCGAGTTTCTCTCGGGATTCGATGCGGGCATGTCGATCTTGCGCAGTCATCCAGCGCTGCGAGCCCTCGACCTTGACCCGCGAGGCGCGCAGTGCGTCATCGCGGAATTGGAGACCGATGATGAAGGGCTCGCGACTTTGATCGAAACGTTCGTCCGCGAAGGCGTCCGTATGCGACGATTCAACGACAAAGATCCGACACTTGAAGACGTGTTCATGACCGTCACCAAGGGACTTGTGACCTGAAGTCATATCGTCCAAGATTATTCCTCAGGTCTCCCCGAAGATGCAAACCCCATTACCCAATGTTACCGAGTCGAGCGTCTCGTCCGAGAACGAGGACCTAATTCAGCAGGTGGTGATCGATGCTGCCGAGTTTTTAGGACTTGACTTGGCTTCGGCGTCACCCGAATCGATCGTGAACGCGGTAGACGATTACGTGCATCGGCTACAGCTTGGTACGGCGCCTTTGCCAGAGGGACAGGATGCCGAGTTGTTCTTTGGTTGCTTGTGGGGCGAGCAACTGGTTCGAGAGTTTGGCTGGCAATGGGCCAATGTCACCTTCCATGACCACAAGGACACTCAGGCCTTGGGAGTATTCTCGCCGGACCGCTCACTGGCCATCTACCCTTTTCACTTTATCTTCGGATGCCTTGAAAACAAATCGCCAACGACAATTTCGCTCTCCTTCAACGTTCTTCGCGATCCCTCACGCATTCCCGATCTGCCGGTGCGGGGTTATGAAAATGTGATGGACAACGTCCATCACGTCGTTCCGCGGGACTGACAGGTCGAAACCTAGGGGAAGCCGTTCATTTGGCTTGTGGTTCGCACGAATATCTCATGCGAAAAGTTCGACTGGATCGAACTTGCCCTTAAGGATCGCGTCCGAGTCGCATCCGAACCAATCCTCTATCACGGCGGCGTACACACGTCTGAAGTCGGTGTGGAATTCTAGGTCGCCATCGATGAGATGGTTCAGGCTCGGGTGCTTTCCAATAATGCCCGACTTGATTGGGGAGCCGGCGATGAACATGGGGCCGGCGGTGCCGTGGTCTGTTCCTTGGCTGGCATTCTCGGCCACGCGTCGTCCAAATTCACTGAATGCCATTACGACAACCCGGTCGGACTGCTGCATCGTATCCATGTCATCTAGAAATGCTTTCACCGAGTCGCCCAATTGCCGCAATAATCCTTGGTGCGCATCTGGTTGCTGGGCATGAGTATCAAATCCCTGTAGCTGAACATAGTAGATCGATGTCTTGAGCCCTGATCCGATCAGCTTTGCTACTGTCTGAAGCTGTTCGCCGAGTCCGTTCTTCGGATAGGAAATGGTCGAATGGTAAGCCTTCCCCGTTGTGACCAGGCGTTCGCTAGCCATTAGCGCCGAACTGGTACTTGATTGAACGAAGCCGAGCAGATCATCGCCGCCATCTCGATGGGAATCCGATAGCTGCTGTACGGTAGAACGGAACGACTCACTTTCTGAGCCTTTCAAATGAAACTGTTCAAGCGATCGGATGGAGGGGACGCGCACCGTTCGCGACATCAGCGACAGGGGCTGTTTGTCATTGCCAAGATGCATTGCCGAAGGATCAGACCCGCTTGAGTCGGTAGTCTCGATCATCCGGCCTAACCAACCATCGGTTCGCACTTCTTCCTTCCGCTGACAGGTATGCCAGATGTCCATGGATTCGAAGTGGGATCGATTGGGATCGGGGTACCCCACGCCTTGTACTACACTAAGTTTTCTCGACTCCAATAAGTCCGCGAAGCCGCGAAGGGCCGGGTGAAAACCGATCTCTTCGCTAATACTAAGGACATTCGTTTTCGAAATCGCAAGCTTTGGGCGAAGCTTGCGGTACACGTCATCGCCATAAGGAATAACAGTATTCAAGCCATCATTGCCACCCGCCAGTTCCACAACGACGAGAATGCGGTCTGAGCGGTTGGCTGCAGCGGCCGCGTGAAGTGACGATGGTGCAAGCCCGCCGAAGGTAAGCAATGCCGAACTGGCGGCGGATGAACGCAAGAATTCGCGGCGCGTCAAAACACTCATGACAATACTCATCCAAGTTGGAATTCGGGCAACGTGCACAAAGCATGAATTCCGTCAACGAAGCTTGAATCGTTATCGGATTTCATTAACGATTCGACCCGGTCCTTCGCTGCGGAGGCGATCGGAACAGCAAACAGGAGCCGTTCCAGGTGGTCGATGACCAAACGTGGCTTATCCAAGCCCGTGGCCTTGAAGTAGTCTTCCAGCGATTGTTTGGCAAACCGTGTTTTATCACCTGTAAGTAAAGTGCGAATAAGATTGGAACGCCCTAAAAGCGTCGACGAATTAATCCAGGTCCGGCCGCCATCCCAGCCTTTTACGCTGGGCGGAAACAGTAGTCCTTGACCGAGGGCGTCCATCGATTCCGCAAGGCTGAAGGAGTTCGTTGACCCCTCCAGGCATCGAAGAAGTCCAACGGCGAATTCGACCGGAGACCGCACTTTGCGACCGATCGAGTGAGGCGAGAAAAAGAGATTGCTTGAAAGTATGCACTTGATAACGGGAGCGAGAAGCATGTCCGATTGTCGTAATAGAGTCGCAAGAGGCGACACAAGCGTTTTATCCGGTTGCGGTTCATCCATCACAAAGAAACGAACGAGTTTGCTGGCAATGAACTCGGGCGCAGAATTTTGTTCTAAAACGATCGCGACGCCATCTTCGCCCGCGAAGGCTCCTGTCTTGCCAAGAATGGATTTCGTTCCGGTGTCGTGCTGGTAGTGATTGAACTTAAACTCACCACGTCGAATTTCCCATCCGGTAAAGCATCTTGCTAATTCACGAATATCGGTTTCGGTATAGTGACCTTCCCCGAGGCAGAACAACTCCATGATCTCTCTCGCATAATTCTCATTTGGATGAGCTTTGCGATTGGTCGCGGAATCGAGATAGATAAGCATGGCCGGATCGCGAGAAATCTCCAGTAACATCTTCGAGAAGTCACCGAGGGAAAACCGACGCAAGCATTCATTCTGGGTTAACATCAATTCAGCGTCTTTGACCTTTTCGCCACCGGTTGCGAAATGGCCATGCCAAAAGAGTGTCATCTTTTCAAGCAACTGCGTGGGTGTGGACAGCATGCGGTAGGTCCACCAAGCGGACAACTGTTTAACGTTGCCCGTGGCGACAGCCGCCCCGGCGAGAGATTTCATGTCGCGTAGAAACGCATCCGACTCCCTCGCTGACATCAACGAATCCACTAACTCCGAGGGGCGTTGTTCAACTGCTGCCTTTAGCTCTTGATCAGTTGCACCGAAACCTGCGCGACGAAACAAGTGGGCCGCCATGCGAGTGTCCCAGGGTGACTGGGCACTAGGTGAATATTCAGCCCAGGCCCAGTCGGGATCGATCAATTCGTTCATGCTCATCGTGTCCCGCTGTTTGGGGCTTGCCCTGTAGCGACTTTGGATAGTTAGGAAGGATCAACCTCATCGCATCTGCCTCATCGTATCTAAAAGTATGCTCATGCGAGAAGGTTTCCTCCATGAGCACGGGTTTTCAGAAACTCGATTAAAGGCTTTCAACAACATTCAGTTTTGCGTTCAATTCGAGGCGATCACCTTCGCGATCAAGTTCAAGTTGCGCGCTCCGAAAGCATTTAACCAGTTCGAGCAGCAGGTTGATGGCACCTTCCGCTTCTTCTCGGCTGTGGCCTTCCTCAAGCATGTTTTGTGAGATTAACTGCTCTCGATTGTCGTTAAGGATTTCATTGATCGGCCCGGCGTTGATGACCAAATTGGTGTTCACTCCCGCGCTGTCTGGAGCAAGTGGCGCATCGGAGAGTTGCCTTGCCAACGACTTCGTACTTGCCAGAACAAACCGATCACCAACAAATCCTACCGATGGAGAAAAATTGAAGAAGATGGGCGCGGAGGTTGATTCTCTATCCTTCTTCTCTGGAAGGTATTGCGAAGTAATCAAGTCAATATCGCCCGATTTTTCCATGTCCATCTCGAGCTGCGGCTGACCGTTTTGGGCGCCAATGATATTAAAGAAACCAATTGCGCTTTGAAACGTGCGGCGGAGTTCCGCTCGCATCGTATCGGGATCTCGAAGCTTCATTACCAGGGCAAAGGCCGGCAGCTTAATCGCCGGCAACGGTAACGTGTTGCTGAAATCTTGGCGAGTGACGACGACTCCCATTTGCGGGTCGAAGGAGCCCAGGATCTCTTCGCCAAAATCACGGCCTGCAAATACGGTTGTCAGTCCACTGTCTGCCTCGGCGAGTTTGTCGTTCATTTGTTCGTCAAACAGGTCGCCAGCGCGAAGCCACATTTGCGACACATCTCGGTAAACCCCCAGTGTCATCATTGGTTCGGGAACTTGCGGTAGTGACGGTGCCTCGCCGGAGTTCTCTGGTCCAAAGAAATAGGTGCGCTCCTCCGGTATCCAATCTGCTTGCCATGGAGTGGACAGCCGCATGGTCAAGCCCGACGGAGCGACATCAACATTCGCGGTCACAAATGGTGAATGTAACAGTGTGCTTTGGATGCCACCGAAAAGAACCTCAGCAAGAGGATTCTCTGCCTTGCCCTCGAGAGCTTTCTTGCCAGCGCCTGCATTTCGCACGGCTTCGACATTGGCAAATGCCCAGAGGTCGGATCCTGCGTCTCGCGTGGCATAGGCGGTCGCATAGTTCGCTTGCGACGACAACGTCCCTGGGACAGGCTCGTTCGCTGCATCTGGCTTTAAATCGATCAGGCGATCGAGAACCATTTTTCCAAGGTCGCCTTCATTGGTCACGATCAACCATTCACGAACCACAGCGGCCCCACCTTTTCCAAGCCGGTATATGGAGGTGCCACGATAGTCGACCGGTTTGCCGGATTGGCCACCTTGGAGGCGAGTTAGCTCGAGAAGCCTGACGCGGAAGTTCTCCATCGATGCGGTATCTTTGGCACGCATGAGTAAGACACTTCCGTTGGTCGCTGCGTCGAATGCAAAGGACACGCCCTGCGCCAATAAATCGTCGACCGCCGGGCGCCATTTGGCACCGATTTGGTTCTCAAAGAAGTCGATCCCTTCCACTAATTTCTGATAACCCTCTGTGGAAGTTGCCGTTTGATATGCTTCCAATCCCTTGATGTGCTTACTCAGAGGATGGTCAATCAAGGTCGATAAGATCTCCGCAGGCTTTGAGATCTCTACAAATGCTACCGTCGAATCTGGCAATAACTGGGAAGCATGAACGTCCGCAGCGTCAGCCTGCGCGACAAACAACCCACCCAACAGAATCGCGCCGGAGCCTGCAATCATTAGGACTCGTAACATGACCATTTCCTACAAGGTGTGGACTCGATAGACATCACGCTACGTTGCGACATTGTTTCAACGAGGATGACAGGGTGTCAAAGTTGTCGACAAATATACAGCATCTCGCAAACGATTGTGAATCAAAAACGGTTGACTTTGGCAGTGTTGAAGATCTTGAAGATCAAAGCGATTCGTCGCATTGAGGCGTTTCTTGCCGAAATTATCGTCAATTACAGGATTTTTATGGTTGGCTCACGGGTGCAGAATTAGCTGAAACGGGTTGACGCCAATCGTAGCCCGATTGTGAACGATAGCCGGTGATTCGAATGTCACCATTTGCATAGAGGTCCATCATAGCGTAGCCATTGTGTTTGACTCCGGAGCCCTCGACCATCGCCTCGAGAGTGCAGTAATGGATACCGGCAATGTCACGAAGCGCATTATGGTGGCTGTGCCCTTGGAACACGGCAAGCACTTTGCCTGATTGCTCGAGAATGCTTCGCACCTGTGCCGCGTTTTTCACGCCGACGTCCGTCTGGACGTCGAGGCGTTGGTGAGCAAGGACGATCGTGCGGTTAGCGGTTGCTTGGAGATCGCCTTTCAACCATTCGAGCTGATCGAAAGGAATGTTAGCGTCATTCCATTGGAAATTGTCTCGCCCATAGGGTACCCCGTCGCTACGAAAGCAGGCGTCAAGAATGACAAAATGAAACCCGCCGGAATCGAACGAGTAATGAGACTTTGACCTAGCGATGCCGTCCAGAAACTCGGACTTGGTCAACGTGTGAACGCAATGATTGCCTAGTACATAATGTTTTTCCCCAGGAAGTGCTGTGAACTCTTGATTGATGCGAGCGAGGTATTGCTTTTCGGTGGCGATATCGCCGGCAGCATCAATGAGGTCACCGAGCTCGACGACGAAATCGGGCTGATCGAGGCGAAACTGTTGTGCGGTTTCGGCGAGCTTTGTTAGCGTGTCGCGGTAAAATCGCGTGCCCGCCGCGGGTTTGTCGGCGTAGTGTAGATCCGTCAATAGACCGATGCGGACCTTGCGTTCTAGTTCGGCGGACTGTCCGGCAGACACTGTTGATACGGTCGCACCTGCTGCAAATAGAAGAAGACTACCGTCATGGAGAAAGGCTCTCCTCGTCGAAAGCATCGCGGTCGTAGTCGGTGCGGTCTTAGTCGGCGCGGTCGTAGTCATCGCGAGGTGAACTACAGCAGGTCGCTTGGTCAATTCTTGTCTCGAAGAGTGGTGAGTGGAGGCTTTTGATCGTCAAGCATGGGATGCGATGGGAGTCGAAGCACCCGTCAAATGGAAAGGAATTGCCCATCGTCTGAACGGTGAGGTTTTCGACTGAGACATCAAGTCGTTTTGATAACGATAATCCAAATGAGGAAAGGTATCGATCCGCGCGGGCCGTCGATTGTCGGGCCGTCGATTGTTGGGCCGTCGATCGCAAAGCGCAATGGCGGGGGCAGGCGAGGTTTCGGTAGTTTGGCGGTTTGTCTTGGCGACTGGCTCCTCCCCAAGCGACGCTCTGAAGGTCGGGGACAGGACAACGGAGGGCTTGGACTGGACAAGAAACTGCATCACGTGGGGGGAGAATTCACCCGAGCAACGCAAATTCAAGCATTCCGGTTGGTTTGACCTTCCGCTCTAGGCAATCCTTTGCGATACTTTCCGCCGGGCTAGGGGTGCGCATTTTGCGTGCCCAAAGGCCCAACGCCGCTCGCTCCGTCGGCTCAGGTTGAGGCCAGTCCCTCTCGGCCCTGTAAAAGACGAGCCTTGACCCGTCCATTGGTAGCATCTTCGCCACTTCCCTCGCGTTCGAAGCCGTCCTTCGTTTGCGAGCGGATTACTCCGAGGCGAACGAGCATTTTGTTAGGTGATTGAGATGAATTTGGAGAAACTGCGAAACATCGGTATCAGCGCCCACATCGATTCGGGCAAGACCACGCTGAGCGAACGAATCCTGTTCTATACCGGACGCATTCACAAGATAGAAGAAGTCAAGGGCGATGGCGATGGCGCGACGATGGATCATATGGAGTTGGAGAAAGAGCGTGGGATCACGATCACTTCGGCTGCAACAAGCGTTAACTGGAAAGATCACCCGATCAACTTGATCGACACGCCTGGACACGTTGACTTCACCGTCGAAGTCGAGCGTTCGCTTCGAGTTCTTGACGGCGCAGTCTTGGTCCTTTGCGCCGTTGGTGGCGTGCAGAGCCAGTCGATTACGGTCGACCGCCAAATGAAGCGTTACCAGGTTCCACGCTTGGCATTCGTCAACAAGATGGACCGTACCGGTGCGAATCCTTTCCGTGTCACCGAGCAACTTCGCACCAAGCTTGGCGCCGAAGCATTCATGATGCAGATTCCGATTGGTGCGGAAGATAATTTCCGTGGCGTCATCGACTTGGTCGAAATGAAGGCTTACACCTTTAGCGGCGACAAGGGTGAAGTGGTCGAAGTCAATGAAATCCCCGCGGATCTCAAAGACGAAGCCGATGACTATCGCGCCAAGATGCTTGAAGCGCTTGCCATGTATAGTGACGAAATGATGGAGCTATTGCTAAGTGAAGAACCCGTCTCGACAGAACTGATCTATAAGGTTGGCCGTGACGCGGTTCTTGCCGGTGCAACTCCAGTTTTCATGGGCAGTGCCTACAAAGACAAGGGCGTCCAACCGTTGCTAGATGCCGTCATTCGATACTTACCCAATCCCCTGGAACGTGAAATCCGCGGTCGGGATCCTAAAGACGAGACCCGTAAGATCGACTTGCGTCCTAATCCTGACGCTCCGTTTGTTGGCATGGCGTTCAAGATCGTCGATGATCCGTTCGGCCAATTGACATTCATGCGAGTTTATCAAGGCACGATCGTCAAAGGCGATAGCTACATCAACCAAAGAACTGGACGAAAAGAACGTTTCAGTCGCTTGGTCCGTATGCATGCCAATAAGCGAGAGGACATCGACGGCGCAAGCGCTGGCGATATCATCGCTGTCATGGGCATCGATTCGGCATCGGGCGATACCTACGCACACGAACGTGACTATTGCACGCTCGAGTCAATGTTTATTCCAGAACCGGTTATCAAGGTTGCGGTCAATCCATCCAGTCGTGCCGATGCCGACAAGATGGCGAAGGCTCTTCAACGTTTCCGCAAGGAAGACCCGACGTTCCGTGTCTTCACAGACGATGAAACGAACGAGATTCTTATTAGCGGAATGGGCGAATTGCATCTTGAAGTTTATGTCGAGCGGATGCGACGTGAATACAAGGTTGACGTGGAAGTCGGTGCTCCCAAAGTAAGCTACCGTGAAAGCCCAACTCGCGAAATCGAGTTCAACTACAAGCATAAAAAGCAAACAGGCGGTTCAGGCCAGTACGCTCATATTGTTGGTAAGTTGATTCCACTGGAATCGAGCAACGAGGGTAGTTTTGAGTTTGAAGACAGCGTCGTCGGTGGGCGAATTCCAAAGCAATTTATTCCTGCTGTGGAAAAAGGCTTCCGCGATTCACTTGGTAAAGGTCCGGTTGCTGAATTCCCAGTCGTGGGAACGAAGATCGAATTGACAGACGGAAGTTATCACGACGTCGATAGTTCGGAAAAAGCGTTCTATACCGCCGCTCAAGGTTGCTTCCGTGAGTACTTCACGAAAGCCGCACCAGTGTTGCTTGAGCCGATCATGAACATTGAAATCGAATGTCCTGAGCACTTCCAAGGCCCCGTTGTCGGTGACATCATCAGCCGCCGCGGGTTGATCACCAATACGGATGTTCGCGATGGCATCAGCGTTGCAACCGCCGAGGTACCGCTTGCGGAAACGTTCGGATACGCAACCGACCTTCGCAGCATGACGCAAGGCCAAGGAACATTTACGATGGAATTCTGCACTTACCGCCGCGTACCTTCCAGCATTCAGGAAGAGATCGTCGCAGCAAAGAAGAAGGCTGATCTAGTCGGCTCCAAATAAGCCCAAAGTCCCATCGATTGATTTTTGATTCGAGGCGCGATGACTTTTCATCGCGCCTCGTTTCGTTTAGTGAGCGATCGTTACCTAGCGTTACCTAATTTGCGATGGTTACTAGACGACTCAACATTGCATGGCTCACGCCGCGTCTGCAAGCGAGGCAGGGTTGCATTTAAGATTCAATGTGGAGCAGTTTCATCCGCCCCAATGAACCGAGGCGGATTGAAACCTGGCTCTTGGAAACGCAAAATTGTTGAGCCACTATTTCGATCAATTCGTTGTTTGCTTTTCCGTCGACTGGCGGAGCCTTGACGGTCGCGTGCCAACTCCCGTCGGCTTGCTGCACGATCGACGAATGTCGCGAGTTAGGTTTTACTTTGACTTTGATCGCAATCATTTCGACAGACTTTCGTGGAATCGAAATGGACGCCGTTGGCCGACATGCCAGGTTGACTTGCTTCGTCCAAGCGTCGATGCCTCAATCCGCCATCGGACCGCTTGCTAAAAATCAACCACGTCGTAGTCATTGGCAATATGTGAATTTGCAAAGATCGACCTCGCCTTGGCGATGTCAACGGGATCATTGCCCGTTACCAGTGGACTTACATGGGTCAGTAGGAGTTTCTTTACACGACCGTGCTTAGCGATATTCGCCGCCCGAGTGGTCCAGCAGTGTCCCGTCTTTAATGCCCACTCTTTTTCGTGGTCTTTGAAATAGCACTCGTGCATGAGCAGATCAGCCCCGTCGATCCATTGCCGCATGTCGTCCGATTCATCACCGGTCGTGTCGGTGGCGTAAACAAGCGTCTTATCCAATACTTTCCAATGCAGTCGGTACGCAACCGAGCCGCCTGGATGTTCCTGCTCTTTCCAATCCACCACTACCGGAGGGACGCCCGGTTCCAGCGATCCGATACCAATCGAAAACGAATCAAGGTTGTCGATCGGATACAAGTCGATCCGGAGTGGCACCGGAAACAGCGACTCATGGAACAAGTGGTCGCGAACCGCGTTCAGCTTATCCGACTTTCCCCATAGCCTGACCGTTTTGACGGGTCTTTGGAAGAAAACGTCGAGCAGGAACGTCAATCCTGCAACATGGTCCAGGTGTGCGTGACTGAGCAAGATATCAATCGAATCGGTCTCAATGAGCGGCGCGAGTCGATAACTTCCGGTACCAGCGTCGAGCACGATGCCATCCTTTGCTAGCATATAGCAGGACGTGTGCCGCGTGTCGCTTGGGTGATAGCCGGTGGTGCCTAAACAATGGATTTCCATGGCCCTAGTTTGACTGGAGAGCGTTCCGCCGGCAATCGCATTACAGCGATTTTGGCGTTAGATTTCGACCTATCGGCGAATCGGCGTTGACCCACCACGCTGAAGGGCATAACTTGAGGGTCGATTTAGGTTTACGTTCGATATAGGAAGCAAGCGGCGCGATGTCATTTTTTGAACGCATCTGGGATGTCTTAGGGCTGCTATTTGGTGGCTTTTTTGGCTCCATCGAACGGACCATTACTGGTGTTTTCGGCAGCAGCAACGCGCGACAAGTCGCACGACTTCGAGAGCGTGCCGAGCGAATCGGCACGATGGAAGAGCGTTACAAGGCTCTGAGCGACCAGGAATTGAGGTCCCAAACCGACCTTTTCCGAAAACGATTACGCGCTGGGGAAACATTAGACAACATTTTAGAAGAGGCTTTCGCTGTATGCCGTGAAGGGGGGCGTCGGTTTCTAGGGATGCGTCATTACGACGTCCAGTTGATCGGCGGCATGGTGCTTCACAGCGGCACGATTGCAGAAATGGTAACGGGAGAAGGCAAGACCCTTGTCGCGACGTTGCCTGCGTACCTCAACGCCATCGAAGGCAAAGGCGTGCACGTCATCACGGTAAACGATTACCTGGCGCGTCGAGATATGGAATGGATGGCGCCGCTTTACATGAACCTTGGTTTGACGGTAAACGCAATCCAAAGTGGCATGAGTACGATTGAAAAGCAGAAGGCCTATTCGTGTGACATCACTTATGGGACGAACAATGAATTTGGCTTTGACTATCTTCGCGACAACATGCGCCCAGCGTCTCGCGGCGACCATCGGTTTCCCACCGAGCTCCAGCAGAGCCAAGGCCCGTTGCACTATGCGATCATCGATGAGGTCGACAATATTCTGATTGATGAAGCTCGGACGCCATTGATTATCAGTGGACCGGCCGACATGGACATTGGCAAATACGCGGATGCCGATCGTGTCGCGCGATCGCTTCGCAAAGACGAACATTTTACGGTGGATGAAAAGCAACACCACGCGACTTTGACCGACGAAGGCATTCGTGAAGCCGAGCGATTGGCGGGCGTTGAGAGTTTTTATACGTCTGGCAATATGGATTGGCCGCACCTGATCGACAACGCCCTCAAGGCTCACCACCTATACAAGCTTGATGTCAACTATGTGATCAAAGACCGCCAGATCATCATCGTTGACGAATTCACCGGGCGGCTCATGGAAGGACGCCAGTGGAGTGACGGCCTTCATCAATCTGTCGAGGCGAAGGAGGGGGTTCCGATCAAACAGGAAACCCAAACGTTTGCGACCATCACGCTGCAAAACTTCTTTAAACTCTATGACAAGCTTGCCGGGATGACCGGGACGGCGATGACCGAGGCGAATGAGTTTTGGAAAATTTATAAACTCGACGTGGTTGCGATTCCAACCAATCGCTCGATGCAGCGAATCGAGCATCCCGACATCATTTACCTCAACGAGAAAGATAAGTTCAAGGCCCTCGCGGATGATGTGGAACGCAATCATAAGTGGGATGTGATTGAGCTCAAAGACGATACGGAAGTTTGGGGGAAGATTCAAAATACTCAGACAAATGATGAGAAGGTTGCGATCATCCCCAAAGATTCTCGGGATGTCGAATTCTTTGAACGGAAAAAAATTGTTGCCGTGCACCGAGCCGGCCGTCCCGTTTTGGTTGGTACGGTCAGTATTGAAAAGAGCGAGCGGCTTTCTTCCTTGCTTGAACGGCGTGGAATCAAGCATGAAGTCTTAAATGCAAAGCAGCACGGCCGCGAAGCCGAAATCGTCGCGCAGGCCGGTCGAATGGGCGCGGTCACGATTGCGACCAACATGGCTGGCCGTGGTACAGACATCATCCTCGGCGGTAATCCCGAAACGATGGCGTGGGCGCAGTTGCAGCACAAATATCCTACTCGCTTGGAAGTGCCTGACGACGAATGGAATGCGTTGGTTGAAGCGATCGACCAGAAAGAAAAGATGTCTGAAGAGGGCAAGGTCGTTCGCGATGTCGGCGGGTTGTATGTAATTGGTACAGAGCGGCATGAGTCGCGCCGTATTGATTTGCAACTTCGTGGACGATGTGGTCGTCAAGGCGACCCAGGCAGTAGTCGCTTTTATCTTTCTCTCGAAGACGATCTGATGCGAGTGTTCGCGGGAGATTTCGTAAAGAGTGTGATGGAACGACTAGGTATGAAGGAAGGAGAGGCGATCGAATCGTCACTTGTGACCCGCCGAATTGCCTCCGCTCAAAAGAAGGTGGAAGAGAGAAACTTTGAAATCCGAAAGAGCTTGCTTGAGTACGACGAAGTGATGGATGAACAGCGGAAACGTGTTTATGGATATCGCCAACGCATTCTTGATGGGTTTAGTTGCCGAAAACTAGTCTTGGACCAAATCCGGGGACAGATTAACAGTTTCGTTGATGTGTTCCTTGACCCAACTTACGGTGTCGAATCGTTCGCCAAGTTTGTCGGCAACCAGCTTTCCTGTACGCTGGATCCAAAAGATTTTCGCAACATGGACTTTCGTAGTGCCGTCGAGTACGCCCGCGACCAAGCGGAGCGCGCGGCCGAAGTCACTGTGATGGAAGTGATAGAAGAGAACCTGCCGTCCGAAATGTCCGAGGACGAATGGAATTGGCAGGCGCTTGCAAACTGGGCTAACACTCGGCTTGGTTCGAACTTCCGCGATCGCGACCTGCAAAAGCTTGATCGCGATGAGATGACCCAACAGTTGGTCGAGCGGTCCCATAAGAAGATCGCCGAGACGGACGTCAGTGAAGCAGAAGCGTTCCTCGAAGATAACTTTGGACTTCGTTCCCTATGCGGTTGGGCACGCTACAAGTTTGGACTCGAAACGACGCCAGCGGAATTTGAAAAACTCGAGGATCGACGGCAAATCGCTGGGCAGTTGATCGCGCAAGCAGAAGCAGCTTATAACGACAAAGAAAAAGAATACCCAGTACTGACGGGAATTTCCGCCTTCACTTCGAAGCAGGGAACTCAGGTGCATTTGGATCGCGAAGGGCTCACGGCTTGGATGGAAGGCCGGTTTGGAGCCCAGCTTTCCGTGGAAGAGTTGCAGCTCAATCGAGATGATCTAAAAAATCAATTGATTTTGCACAGCCAGGCGGGTTCTAAAATTGCTTCGGAGAAGCTCAAGGAATCTCAAGATCGAGTCAATCGATTGTTTGGTACGGCTGACGAAAGTACCCTCGCGATGATCGCTTCCGCCGAGCCTGCGATCGCTGGGCTTTCAACGTACCTTGCGACCGAATTTGGATCAAAGCTGACGGTTGAAGAATTGGCTCGGATGAACCGCGCTCATATGCAAACCGCGGTGGAGCGCGCCGTAGATGATCGGTTTCACCCCGAAATGCGTCGGATGGAGCGTCAAGTTCTTCTGACCATCGTCGACGAAACCTGGAAGAATCATTTGCTCGCAATGGATCATCTGCGCAGTAGCGTGCAATTGAAAGGCTATGCCCAGTTGGACCCCAAAGTCGAATACAAGCGAGAAGGAATGCGTCTGTTCGAGAAGATGTGGGAATCGATTGGCGAACGTGCCACCGATTTGATTTTCCGCATGGAGTCTTTTAATGAGGACTTTGTGAGAAGCACTTGGGTAGACGCTAGAGCCCTGAAGGACGCGCCCAAGGCGTCCACGCCGACTAGCCCAGCCCTGCCAGGCGGTGGTGGGGCAGATCATCAGCAGGCTGCAGAGCAAAGTAATCGCGGTGAAGAAACTCGTCCCGAACCAATCCGACACGTTGGGCCGAAGGTCGGACGCAATGACCCGTGTCCATGTGGAAGCGGCAAAAAATACAAAGCTTGCTGCATGAGAAAGCTGGCCGAGGGGTAATGCGTTCGCGATCGAACGGGTGCCTCGTAGTCAAACTGGGAAGGATTTCCAATTGTGCTGTTGAATTTGATATACCTCGTCACCATCGCGGTGGCTTCGCCGTGGATCGCTTATCGGGCTATGGCTCAGGGGCGTTACCGGCGAGGGATTCGACAGAAATTCTTCGGCCTGAGTAAGACAGACGTTACTTCGTCGACATCGCCAACCGCTTGGTTTCATGCCGTCAGTGTCGGTGAAGTAAATCTACTTCCCGGGCTGATCACCGCCTTTAAAAAACGAAATCCCCATTGGCACGTCGTTGTTAGTTGTTCCACTGATACTGGGTTTGATCTTGCAATCCAGCGATTGGAAATCCTTGGAACGCCGGTCTTCTTTTGCCCGCTTGATTTTACTTGGGCGGTGAAACGAACCTTGAAAACCCTGCAGCCGAAACTTTTGGTGTTGGTGGAACTGGAGCTTTGGCCCAATTTGGTGCGTCTTGCCTCTCAGTCGGGTTGTCCTTGTGCTGTAGTCAACGCAAGGCTCAGTGAAAAAAGTGCTTCGAGTTACCTGCGCGTTGCTCGAGTGATTCGATCGACATTCGCACGGCTTGCCTGGGTCGGATGTCAAGACCATGACTATGCTGCGCGATTTATCGCATGCGGAACTCCGCAATCAGCGATCACTGTGACCGGGTCGCTAAAGTTTGATGACGCGCCAACAACCCGTGAAACGATTGAAGTTCAGAGCCGACTGAACTGGTCGGGAGCGTCACCTTGGCATCAAGTTTTATTGGCAGGAAGCACGCATGAGGGGGAAGAACAGATTGCGATTGAAGCTTATCGTCAGCTTATCGGTTCTTATCCTGATTTGCGGTTGATACTCACCCCTCGCCATTCGACGCGGTTTAACGAAGTGCAGGCATTGATTGAGTCGATGGGATTTCAATGCCGTCGCCGAAGCACTTCAACGACCGAATCTTCAAATTGGGATTCGAATACTGTGTTGTTGATCGACACGATTGGCGAACTTCGTCATTGGTGGGGAACGGCAAGGATTGCCTTTGTGGGTGGTGGCTTCGGCGATCGTGGCGGCCAAAACATGTTGGAGCCAGCGGGTTATGGTTGCGCGGTCTGTTTCGGTCCCAACACCAAGAATTTTGAAGAGATTGCAAGCCGATTGATTGTCGCCGATGGCGCTGTACGGCTACAGGAAGCACAAGATCTCGTCAGTTTCGCAAAACGGTGTTTGGACGAACCGCCTGCGGCGGATCAACTTGGAATTAATGCCCAAGCCGTCGTCCAATCGCACCGCGGTGCAACGGATCGTACAATAGATCACTTGTCCGAGTTGGCATCGGTCCATGACTATAAGCCCTACGTGTCGAGAGCGGCGTGACCAACAAGTCGTGTCACTTCCTGAGTGAATACTACGTGTAGTTTCTGATGGCCGCGCAGTGCAACGATTAGCGCGACGGATTCCATCCTCGATGGGATTGCGGGCCGACCGATAGATTCCGCACATCGACATAATCCATTCCTGCGCGACACGCTGCTTCGATACCGATATCCGTATCCTCAAAGACCAAGCAACGATCCGCAACCACGGAAATCCGTTTTGCCGCCTCTAAGAAAACGTCTGGATGGGGTTTGTGAAGTGCGGTGTCCTCAGCCCCGACAATCGAGGTGAAAAAATCGATCATGCCTATCGTCTGAAGTTGGTCGCGAACAATTTCACGCGACCCGCCGCTGGCGACAGCCATCGGTAATCGACCAAAATGCAAGCGGGCGATCTCGCATACTGGTTCGTTCGGGTCAACATGCATTAAGTTAACGAGGAACAAATCTTCTTTTTCTTGGCCAACTTTTTCAACATCGACTTGGATCCCTTGTTCCGCTGAAAGTATCTCGATGATTTTTCCGGTCGGCACGCCTCCCATTGCGTAAAATCGAGATTCCGGGAATTCCAAGCCGTATTGCGATAGTGCCTTGACCCATGCGACGTAGTGCAGGGGCATTGAATGGGTTAGAGTTCCGTCGCAGTCGAAAATAAGGCCGGAGTATCGTTCCGTTAAATTCATCGGAAGGCTTTTAAATGGTTTTCTTTGAGATGTGAAGTGGTGAAAATGGCGTTGTGTGATCAAGGATACCTATGCGAAGTTTGTCGAGAAGACGTCTCCTGTTTAATGGATAGCGATCTCTACTTGCGCTACATTATTGGCGAGGTTGACCCCGAAGTCTTGCACACCACTCCGGAGCGACATCTTCGCTGCAATCCAACGCTGGCACAATTCATCGACCATCCGTCATTTGCTCCAGTGGTTGTCGAAGGCATCTTCGATTGTCGACTTTTGGATCCCGGATTTGTCGCGGAGCGCCGGCAGTGGGTGACTCGCGGCTATAATCGGCTGCTTGATCTCCAGCGGGAAGGCGGCGAGGGTGATGTGACGCGCTATCCTTTGGAAGAAGTCATCGCCAAATGGTGAACTCAATGTTTGGACTTCAGCTAAGTTTTGATCAGCCGATTTACCTGTATTTAGGTTTGCTGTTGCCATTCTTTTGGTGGCTGAGCTTCCGATCGATGAGAGCATTAAGTGGGCCTCGTCGACTGGCCGCGATTTTGATTCGGACGGTTGTTTTGCTGGCGATTGTGTTTGCAATCGCCGGTGTGCAATTGGTTTGGACAACCGAACGAGTGACGGTGATGTATCTGCTTGACCAGTCCGAAAGCATCCCTGCGTCGCGACGTGCGCAGATGCTTGAGTTTGTCACGCAGAGTGTGAAAAAGCATCGAGATGCCAATCGCGAAGATCGCGCGGGGGTGATCTTATTTGGTCGTAATGCTGCGATCGAAGTCCCACCCTACAAAGACGACATCCCTCCTATACGTCAGTCAGCCGACGACATAGGTACCGATGCTACCAATCTTGCAGAAGCATTGGAGCTCGCTCACGCTTCTATGCCCGACGATTCACGTCGACGAATTGTTGTCGTCACTGATGGCAACGAGACCTTGGGCGATGCGATTGCAGTTGCAACGCGGTTGGCCTCATCGGGGATCGGTATCGATGTTGTCCCTGCACCGCTGGGTGACGGAGCGGATGTTCTGGTCGAGAAAATCGATGTCCCCTCCGACATCCGTACAGGTCAGCCTTTTGAAACTCGCGTCGTGCTTTCTAACTATGCCAATCCCAACGCGACAACTGCGACGAGAGGACGACTAACTGTCACCCGGAGTTCCGGGGGCGAAGAACAATTGTTGCTTGACGATGAGATCGAGTTAGTTCCAGGTAAAAACGTGGTTCCACTACGCCACACCATTGAACAGCCGGCACCGTTCACTTTCAAAGCAAAGTTCACGCCCAGTACTTCGGCGGACGACGTTCAAGTTCAAAACAACGAGGCTGCCGCCTACACGTATGTACGGGGTAAGGGACGCATTTTGGTGATTGAGGCTGCTGATAAGCAGGGAGAGTTTGCGTTATTGGTGGAGCAGTTGCGCAAGGCGGAACTAGAAGTCGTGCTACAGCCCACCAGTGCTTTGTTCGGATCGATTGCTGAACTTCAGGGATTCGATGCGGTTATTCTTGCGGGTGTTCCCCGCACAAGCGGCGAGTCGGCTGAATCGATCACGCACTTCACCGACGACCAGTTGCAGATGCTCGTACGCAACGTTCAGCAACTTGGCTCGGGACTGCTCATGATTGGGGGTCCCGACTCACTGGGTGCCGGCGGCTGGCAGGGCACGCCGATCGAAGAAGCGATGCCTGTCGACTTCGAAATCAAGAACTCAAAAGTCGTCGCCGTCGGCGCGCTGATGCTTGTGATCGATAGTTCCGGATCGATGGACGGTGAAAAAATGACGCTTAGTAAGGCGGCCGCAAGGGAAGCCGTGAAGGCATTGAGCCCCACCGATTCGATCGGCGTGATTTCGTTCGACGGGGAGACACGTGAAATCGTCCCGTTGCAGCCAGTTGGCGGGCGAACGCATATCTTGCCGATGATCGCCAAGATTCAAACGGGCGGCGGAACGATCATGCATCCGGCGATGGCAAAGGGATTCCGCGAATTGAAGAAATCCGATGCGTCGGTCAAGCATATGATCGTCTTGACGGACGGACAAACGGCACCGGATGATTTTCAAGGTCTGACGCGAGACATGAAAAAAGCCGGGATTACGGTCACCGCTGTCGCAATTGGAAACGATGCTGACGTGAATTTGATGCGTCAGATTTCGTCGGCAGGTGGGGGTAAGCTTTTTCACGTGCTTTCACCCAAGGCGATTCCGCAAGTCGTCATGCGCGAAGCTCGCCGCGTTTCTCGGCCATTGATTTATGAGAACGAAACTGGATTTCAAGCAAAGGTCCAGTTGCCACATGCGATCCTTAGCGGCCTCGATAACGTGTTACCTCCCTTGACCGGTTATGTGATGTCGACGCCCAAAGACAGTTCACTGGTGCAGCAAATTTTGACGTCACCGTTGCCCGTCGGCCAGGTCAATCCAGTGCTAGCAGTTTGGCAATACGGTTTGGGAAGAACGGCTGTTTTTGCGACCGATGGCGGTCAGCGATGGTCGACTTCTTGGACCAAATGGTCGGGCAACGAAAAGTTCTACTCTCAACTCGTTCGCTGGCTAATGCGTCCCCATGGCGACACCGGCAAGTACTCCATAGCGACTCAGCAACGAGGACGTGTGGTTCAAGTCATCGTCAACGCGCTTGACAAAGACGACGCTTATCTCAACTTCTTGAGGTTCAGCGGTTCGGTACTCGACCCAAGCCTCAAACCGATACCGATCGATTTGCGGCAGACTGCACCAGGTCGCTACATCGGATCGTTTCTCGCTGACCAATCAGGAAGTTATTTCGTCAACGTCGTTCCCGAGTCCACCGAAGCGGGAGGCATTACAATGCTTGCGACGGGCGTGAATATTCCTTTCGGAGATGAGTACCGCGTTCGTACGGTCAATGAGTCTTTGATTCGAGCCATCGCATCCGCAAAGCCTCAAGGCGGTATCGCTGGAGTGGTCGCGTCTCCTTTGGCGGACGAAGGCATTGGCGAGTCTTTGAAAGGCAATCCCTTCCGTGGCGGCTTGGGAACAGTTGGAGCGATCCAAGATATCTGGCCTTGGCTTGTCCTTGCGTCATGTTGTTTTTTCCTTGGAGACGTTTTCGTACGACGCGTTTCCGTTGGGATGGGCTGGGTCTATTCGGCATGGGACGCGATCTTTGCTCGCGACAAAGGTGAATTAGTTGCGGTACAAAGGCTTGACTCGTTATTGCAAAATAAAGAGAGAGTGCACCTTCAGCTTGAACGCGAGCGAGCGGCGAATAAATTTGACGGTGACGCCATCACTACCTATACGGATCCATCTTCGTTTGCCGAAACCGGTGCCCGACCAAGCCCTGCCGTGGTTGAGAGTGATAGCTTCGCGTCAAAACCGGAAAACGGACTTTCTTACACCGAACGTTTGCTGGAAGCCAAACGAAAAGCTCGCAGCCAGTAGTTGCCGACTCGATGCCTTCAAAGACCACCAGGTCCTTATCGCAAGCCCTGGCGTCAAAGATCTTTCGCACATTCGATCGCACATTCGATGCCATGTTGATGCTGCGAAGGGATAAAAGCGGTGTCGTGCTTCATCGCTCGATGCTGTTGGGATCACAGGTCACTGATCGCAAGGCACTGATCGCATGACGCTTCGGTTTGGACTAGGGATTGCCCTTTTTGTGTTGCCGCTCAATGCACCAAACTTCATTAGGGGCTGCCGGGGCCGCTTCTGTCGTTGCCGACGAAGGCCGCCGTTTTTTTGCGAATAGCCTTTTTTCGAATACTTGGTCTCGCATAAGTCTTCCCCCACGGCTGGGGCAGTTTGGGCTGGTGGCCCGTGCCTTGCATCGCCGTGGCGTTCGGATGCTTTGCGGTGTCCGTGCGCAGCTTAAGAAGTTGACCGACACCGATTGGATGCCAGCCGAGTTGTCGTTTTAGAAGTGGCATACGAATGGTTTTATGGGAGCCGCCGACTTTCGATCCGTTGTCCAGTCTCTAGCGATATGGCCCACAAAACAGCCGGACACCGCATTTTCAAAATGACTAGCGCCGTGCGAGAAAGAAAAGATTGCCAACAAGCAGGAAATTTTTATCGGTTTCCTTGCCTCATTGAAAATGTGACGTAGGTTTTCGATGTCGTGATTTTCTAGGCTGTAATCTGCTGGTCGCTTACGGAAGTCTACGTCACCTTTTCTGTCGATCTATTCTCAACTAAACGGTTTTGCGTCACTCCCAAAGTGATTCAGCCGCCAAAAGAAAATGACTTGTCATCAATTGGCTCATAAATTGGGCACGATGCAGCCGGACGCGACGCCGGCAGAAATCGCGAGAATGTGTTTGCTGATCTTAAATGCAACGAAGAATCTCGATTTGCTCGACGACGAATCAGAATTGAGATCGGCTTGGCGGTCTGCCAGCTTTCGACTCGAAGCAGCGGCTGATCAGCATGCAGCTATGTCGGATGAATTAGAGCAACTGTGTCACGACGGTCCCGTTAGGTTCTCACCCGACCAGATCTGGACCTTGCTCCGTGCAGTAAAAGTCCAGAGCCAACTGTTGGAGCTGTATACCGACACTCCAGCGCTGGTTTAGCTTGCTGCTGGAACGTTTGAGCTAGTCGGTTGATAAAACGATGATCATCGCGGTCGGCGATGATTCAATATGACAAGGAATGTAATTACATTTCTTGATTTCATGGGCCTAAGGTGGCAGTGTTATCATGGTGCCGGAAGGGGCAATTGGTGCCATGATAACACCACCACCTTAGTGTTCGCTCAATTCCGCCTATTCATTGGCCACGTTTACAAAGACCTTTAGTGCGTCATCGTCTTCCACTAGCAGGCGCATCATCTCGTTGTAGTTGTCTAGGCCATCAACGGGTGTCGTCAGGATGCGTTGGCTGACGCCTGGGTACATCATTTCGCCGAGGGCGAGATCACGGATGCCCATTTCGAAGTGCTCCCGGTTGGCGTTCACACTACCGAGCAACAGTTTGTTCCCCAGCACCCATTGGATGTTAATGTTGTCCGATGGTATTTCGATCTTGCGACTTCCGCCGGTGATGCTTGTCCAAACGACAACGCCGTTGTGCCCGATGACTGACATTGCATCAAAGGCGAGTTGACTATTTCCAGTGGCATCGACGATCAAATCAGGCTTTCCTGTCTTCTTGGCAAGCTCATGCATCGAAGTTTCGGACGTACTGACATAGTTCGATTCGTATCCAGTGGCGATTTCGCTTTTGAGATTCGGCGCTTTACCGCGTGCCAGGGTGTAAACCTGAAGTCCCTTGAGACGCAAAACAAGCGTTGTGAGTAAACCAATCTGTCCCGCACCGAGGACGTAAGCCACTTCCGGTCGCCACACTCGCATGCGACGCTGGGCCTCATAGGCTTGGTGAACGGCCTTCGCGGCGCAACTCATCGGCTCCATCAAGACGTGCAGATGCTTGAGTCCCTCTGGAACCCGTACGATGTAATCTTCGTGGTCGACGATTTGTTCGGTCAGAAAACCGTGACGCAGGTTGATCCCACGTTCATAATAGGTTTCTTCACTCGTCATATCGTAGGTACCGATCAAGTCATAGATCGAACCTCCGGGGCGGCGCACCGTTGCGGTGACGTAGTCGCCAGCCTTGAATCGCTTGACCGCCTTGCCGACTTTTTCCACAACGCCAAAACACTCATGACCGATTACTAGGTAATCGAAACCAGGCGGCGAGTTCCCATACAGCGCATCATTGATTTCTCGGTCCGTAGCATCGACACCCACTTTCAAAATCTTTACCAATACGCCGCGATCGTCAGGTATATCCGACAGCGACGGCTTTGGGATCTTCTGCAGGTGGACGCTATTCGGCTTACCTGGTGTGACCGCAACCGCTTTCATCGTATTTTGCTCGTTTCAATTCTCGGTGTTTGGAACACGTCTGCATCATTACTGCTTGCGACAAACTGGCCTGCAGCACCCACCTCGCCAGTGCCGCGAAGTTTGCGAGTTTAAAGAAATTGTCGAAGATTCAATGACGTCGTGGAGATTGATGTTATCAAGCCCTTAACGCCAAGTCAGGGGGGTAGACGGCGACTTAATTCCCGTTGGCATTCAAATGGAGATTCATGCTGATGCCGATTAAGCCGCCAATTACTCGATTTGACTCGCTTTCCTTCTGGGAATTAAAACAACGCCCGTTGTCAAAAATCGAAATGTCCGTACGATGGGGTGTAGTAGAAATGTGCTCGCGTCGTTGGTCACTCCCACTTTCGACGTCGCGTTTGCAAAGTTGCTGATCGCTCCAGGGTATGGTTTGACCTCGGATTCATCATGTTTCAGAATTTACCCTCTCATACTTCCCACGTTGACTCCGTTCGCGGCAGCGATTCGGAATTGCTCCAAGTACTTCGTGACGGACAACCGCACACGATCGACGATTTGAAAGTGAACTTGGGAGTCACCGCAACGGCTGTTCGCCAGCGCCTAGAGCGTTTGCTTTTGGGTGGATTGGTGGAGCGTGAAAAGGTAATTTCCGGGCGCGGAAGGCCCGTTTTTCGGTACCTGTTGACCATCGACGGGCATCGGACGGCAGGTGCCGATGCGTCGGAATTTGCCGAAGCAATGTGGCGAGAGGTCATGGCGTTGCGAGATTCCCCGATTCGAAAGCGGTTAGTCACCGCCATCGCGCGGCGGTTAGGAAAGTGCTATGCGGTAAAACTTGCGAACCTAACAGGCGACATTGTTCCGAACGGTGAGCCCGCGGGGCTTGAGCAAAGAATGCGATCGCTTTCAGCATTGCTCAGCGACCACCAGATTCCCTCGGATGTGCACGTTGTGGGTTCCAGGGCATCGCGTCTGCCGGTACTTGATATTTGTGCGTGTCCCTACCCAACCTTGCGAGACAATCCTGAAGATCGGTCGCTTTGCAAAATGGAAGAGCAGATGCTAAGCGAAGCTCTCGGTTCGCCCGTTCACCTCACCAGTTGCAGGCTGGACGGAGATCACTGTTGCCAATTCACACCTGTTGCAGAAGTTGCAGTGGGTTCCCATTAATCAATCGATTCCAATCGTTTCCTCCCACTCAGTGTCGTCACCTCCGTGGCGACATCAAAAAAGAAGATGAGCAAGCACGTTCTGAAAATTGAAGGCCTTCATGTCAGCGTTGATGGGAAGCCAATCCTCCGAGGCGTTGACCTGGTCATGAACCATGGTGAAACCCATGCGCTGATGGGCCCTAATGGTAGCGGTAAAAGTACGCTTGGTATGGCGATCATGGGGCATCCCCATTATGACGTCACCGAAGGGGTGATCACGTTGGATGGTGAGGATGTTTTGGCGATGGAGCCAAACGTGCGCGCCCGAGCCGGCTTGTTCATGGCTTTTCAGCGACCGATGGCCATTCCGGGCGTGAAGATGGCAGACTTTCTCCGGCATGCGACCACCAATGTTCGGTTTCCTGATCGCAAGGAAGGCGAAGAATTGATTCCGATGCGACAATTTCGGGCTGAACTAAAAGAGAAAATGGCTCACTTGCGTATCGACCCCGAATTCGCCAAACGTTACGTGAACGACGGGTTTTCGGGCGGAGAAATGAAGCGGGCTGAAATTCTTCAACTTGCGATGTTACAGCCTAAGTTTGCGATTCTGGACGAAACCGATAGCGGCCTCGATGCAGACGCGGTTCGATTGGCCAGTGAGTCGATCGCGGACATCGGTCGCGAAAAGATGGGGTTGCTCATCATCACGCATCACGACAAGTTGCTCGAACACAATCCGCCACAGTTCACTCACGTGATGCTCGGCGGGCGCATCGTTGAAACGGGAGGACCGGAGCTTGCCAATGAGCTTCACGAGTTCGGCTACGATCGTATTCGCAAAGCCTATCCCGATGCAGAAGCAGCGAACCGTGCAATGCTTTCCGAAGAGACCGTCGTGCCAGCGTAGCTTCTGATTGCGAATCCTTACGACTCAATACAAAACTGAATTTAGACTTTTAGGCCCGCTCAGGGAATTTGAATATGGCCATCGATATTACTGAATCCGACCAGATCGGCGAAATCAACAAGTATAACTTTCGCACCGAAACCCATGGCGTCTTTAAGGCGCGGAAGGGCGTCGATCGTGAGATCGTTGAGCAGATCTCGGACATAAAAAACGAGCCAGCGTGGATGCGGGAGTTTCGACTCGAGGCGTTGGAAATGTTTAATGCTCGTCCGATGCCCGCTTGGGGTGGTGACTTGGATATCGATTTCCAGGACATCTTTTATTATCTCAAGCCCACCGACCACCAAGGGAAGACTTGGGATGACGTGCCGAAAGAGATTAAAGACACGTTTGAAAAGCTTGGGATTCCTGAAGCGGAACGCAAGTACCTCTCGGGAGTCAAGGCACAGTTTGAAAGCGAAGTGGTTTACGGCTCGTTGAAAGAAGAACTGGTCAAGCAAGGTGTCATCTTCACCGACACGGATACCGCTGTTCGCGAGCATCCCGATTTGCTGCGGGAATACTTCGGAAAGATCATTCCCCCCAACGACAACAAGTTTGCTGCTCTGAACAGCGCGGTTTGGTCAGGTGGTTCGTTTATTTACGTTCCTCCAGGCGTGAAGATCGAATTTCCACTTCAGGCCTATTTCCGAATTAATGCGGAAAGCATGGGGCAGTTCGAACGGACGTTGATCATCGTTGACGAAGGCGCGAGCGTGCATTACGTCGAAGGCTGTACGGCACCGATGTACACCACGGAAAGCCTGCATAGTGCAGTCGTTGAAGTCATCGTCAAGCGCGGCGCGCGATGCCGGTACACGACGATACAGAATTGGGCGAACAACATTTACAATCTTGTGACCAAGCGAGCCTACGCTTATGGCGATGCGACCATGGAATGGGTGGACGGTAATCTTGGTAGTAAATTGACGATGAAGTATCCCGCTGTACACATGATGGAACCGGGCGCGAGAGGTGAAATTCTCTCAATCGCTTTTTCGAGTGCCGGACAGCATCAAGACGCCGGTGCGAAACTCGTTCATTGTGCGCCTCACACAACGGGGCAAATCATCAGCAAGAGCATCAGCAAAAATGGCGGACGAAGCAGCTATCGCGGCTTGGTTTGTGTCGAGCCTGGCGCTCATCACAGCAAGAACAGCGTTGTATGCGATGCACTTATTTTGGATTCGGAAAGTCGTAGCGATACCTACCCGTACATCGAGGTTAGCGAGCAGGACGTGCAGATCGGGCACGAAGCAAGTGTTTCACGCATCGGCGAAGAACAACTGTTTTATTTGCTTAGTCGCGGACTGAGTGAGTCGGAGGCCAGCACGATGATCGTCAACGGTTTCATTGAGCCCCTCGTAAAGGAATTGCCGATGGAATACGCCGTCGAGATGAATCGCTTGATCCAGCTTCAGATGGAAGGCAGTGTCGGTTAGCCCGCCGATTTTCAACGTCCCCGTTCACCCATAATTTGCTGATTCTTTTTTACAATGGCTTCCTCTGCTACCACACTTGCTTTTGATACTCAGGGATTCGAAGACTTCGTGCAGAGACGAGTCGAACCCGAGTGGCTAACTCAACTGCGTCGCGAAGCTTGGCAGCATGCCGAGGCGATGCAATGGCCGGCTCGTCGCCATGAAGAATGGATTCGAACCGACCTTCGACTTTTTCAATTGAACAAGTTCCAAGTGCCCAGTGATTCGCCTGGACAGTGTGCAACCCCCATGCAATTGACGCACGGTGTGGATCTAGCCGGCCACGTTTTGTCCACCGACAGCGTGGTGATGGGCGAGTCACTCGATGATGACTTGAAACGGAAGGGGGTCGTCTTTGGTAGCATCGATCGAGTTGCCATTGAGCACGGCGACCTGCTTCGTAAACACCTTTTCTCGGCGTTCGATTCGGATCACGATAAGTTTGCCGCGCTGCACGCAGCTTTCTTTTGTGGCGGTCAGTTTCTTTTCGTACCTCGTGGAGTGACGATCGAAAAGCCGTTTCATTTGGGTGCCCAGCTCAGCGATGGGGGTACGGACCTAACGCACACGTTAGTGGTGCTTGAAGATGGCGCCGAGGCAACGGTACTGCATGAGTCGGAAGGTGCTAGCGAGAAATCAACGGGTCTGAACATTGGGGCGATTGAGTTGATTCAACGCCCCGGCTCACATCTTCGTTATGTTAACTTGCAGGAGTGGGGCCTGAAGACGTTCTATTTCGGCCATCAAAAAGCAGTTGTCGATCGCGATGCGTCGTTGCAATGGACGATCGCGGCGATGGGTTCGGGAATGGCAAAGATCAACCAAACGGTTGAGCTCGTTGGCAAGGGTGCCAATTGCCAAGTCAATGGTGTGTTGTTCTCACGTCAGCGTCAGCACCTGGCTTATCATACCCTTCAACACCACATTGCACCGAGTTGTAAAAGCGACTTCCTTTACAAAGCGGCACAACAAGACCAAAGCCGGACCGTTTGGCGAGGAATGATCAAGGTCGATAAGGCGGCGCAGAAAACCGACGGCTATCAACGCAACGATAACCTCGTGTTATCCAATCGCTCGCGAGCAGATTCGATTCCCGGATTAGAGATTGAGGCTGACGACGTTCGCTGCACCCATGGCAGCACGACAGCGAAGGTTGACGAAGAACAAATTTTCTATGGACGATGCCGTGGTTTCACTCGCGAAGAGGCGATCCGGATGATCGTAACGGGATTCTTTCAGCAAATCTTCGACCGAATCACCATCGATAGCGTTCGCGATGCACTCGCTGCATCGATCGCGCGGCAGGTCCGCAACTACGATTGACCAGAGTTGGGCCGGATTGCTCTGGTGGTGACTGCTTTAAACATGGCAAAGGATTCCGTGCGGGGCTTTTCGTTTTCTGTAAAACCTGGCGCTGTCCCAACAAGAAACGGTGATACAATCAAGTGTGGTGGGTGGGGTCGAGAAAGGGCAGGCGGAAGTCTCTGCCTATCGACCTTTGCATCGGAAACGGAATCGCAGTGAGGCTAGCACCACTTCACAAGGCAATTGGTTTCCTTTTGATTGTGGCTACGCAGTATGAGACCGTTCATAACAAGCCCGTGCACTTGAAACATTGAATTCAATTTTTATCTCTGAAAGAGTTTTTACCATGTCGCTCACTGAGGACGAAGTTCGTGAGGCACTCAAGGCAGTGATCGACCCCGAGTTGTATGTCAACATCGTTGACCTGGGGCTTGTCTATGTGGTCAACATCCGTGATGCGAAGGACGATGGACGGCACGACGTTCAAATCGATATGACATTGACCAGCCCGATGTGTCCTGCAGGACCTCAGCTCGTCGGTGGTGCAAAAAATGCCATAGAAGGGCTTGAGGCGGTGGATACGGCAGAGGTAAAAGTCGTGATGGATCCTCCGTGGAGTCAGGAAATGATGTCCGAAGATGCGAAAGACCAACTCGGTATCTTTTAGGCTGGTGACTGACAATGCGAGTTTTCCTTGTCGAGTACATTTGCGGTGGCGGTATGAGTCGGCGTTCTACCTCTGCGATCGAAGCATCGCTTCAAGCGGAAGGGGCGGCGATGTTGTCCGCTCTTGCCAGTGACGTTTCGAAATTTGCAGATTTGTCGGTTGCGGTGGATCCAAGGATTTGCCCTGTGCTGCCGGCGGGTACGTACCATGAGATCGACCCCCAACTTCCGCTCTGGGGTCAGTGGGTGAGAGCTGCTCAAGGGTGTGACGCGGCAATTGTTATTGCACCCGAAACCGGTGGCGTGCTGGCGATGGCCGTCGGAATGCTTCGTGCGAGCGGTGTCGATGTCATTGCGAGCTCTGGTGACTTCCTCCGCGCTGCCTGCGACAAGAATCAGACCGCTAGGATACTTACCGCCGCATCAGTTCCTCATCCGGTCACCCATGTGCCCAGCGACCCTCGTTCGCTTGCTAGACTTGAAAGATTTAAACGATTCATCGTAAAGCCTCACGATGGTTGCGGCACGCAACAAATCAGGGTGTTCGATAACTTGGAGCAAGCGTTAAACGCAACTACGAAGGACCACGTGCTCCAGGGGTTTGTCGAAGGTAAGCCAGTGTCGATTGCTGCAGTCGTTACCGTCGACGAAACGGTGACCTTGCCTGCAGTGTCGCAAGATATCTCGCTGGGAACTTGCACGTACAACGGTGGCACTGGTCCGCTGCCAGATGATGAGCAACGTCGGGCAACTTCGTTGGCGGAGTGTGCGATTGCTGCGATGCCACCGGCTCCGCGAGGGTTCATTGGCTTTGACTTGATATTGGCAGAGGACCATCGAAATGATGTCGTCATCGAAGTGAATGCCCGATTGACCACGTCATACGTCGGCCTTCGACATATTGTTTCAGGCAATATCGCCGGAAGGCTTCTCGGACTCGAGTGCGGGCCTGTCCAATGCAAAACAACTGCTGGGGCCGTTCGATGGACATCATCGGGTGACGTTTGGATTCATAACGTCCCAGTTAGTCATGCATGATCCCAACGCGAACTCTCCATTCGCTACTGCCGAGGAGTCCTTGATATACCGTGACAGAGTCGATGTTGCGGAAAAGGTGTCTGACCCCGATGGCCGGAACGGCCCTATGGGTGCTTCGCACCATGGGGGTCAGGCACCTTTTCCAAAAACGCAAGAGTTAACCCGTCACGGTATATCGAGTGTTTTGGGCCTAGATATCGGAGGTGCCAACTTAAAAGCATTTCACTCCTCGGGCAATGCGCTAAATCACTCGTTTCCAATGTGGTTGAAGCCTAACGAATTGGCGAATGCGATTGCCAATCTTGTTGCTAGTTTGCCTCACTGCGATTCATGGGCGGTGACGATGACGGGTGAAATGGCAGATTGCTTTGGTGATCGTGCCACGGGTGTGCGTGCAATTGTCGAGCAGACGATGATAGCGGCAAACGGTTTAAGGGTGAGTCAGGTTAAATTCTACGCGATCCCAGGTGTCTTTCTGAATGCGAAGGAAGCGATCGCATCTTGCGATCGAGTGGCGTCTGCGAATTGGCATGTCCTGGCTCGTTGGGTGGCAAGTTGGATTGAATGCCCATCATTGTTGATGGACATCGGTAGCACGACCACTGATTTGATTCCTCTCTCGCCACATTGTGTGGAGACACAAAGTATTAGTGACTTCGATCGACTCGTGCGTAACGAGCTCGTGTACCTGGGGATTCAGCGAACGCCGGTGTGTGCAATAGTGGATTCGCTTCCCCACCGGGGATTGAGCGTGCCGATTATTCGCGAAAAATTCGCAACAACCGATGATTGTTGTTTGTTGCTAGGCTGGACTCCAGAAGACCCGCTGGACAGAGAAACCTGTGATTCAATGCCCAGGACGCGCTTGGCAGCTTCGAATCGAATGGCACGCCTGATTGGATTGGACCAGCGGTCTGTTTTGCTCGATGACGCGGTTGCGATGGCAAGCCATGCAATGAATGCCGCCACGCAGATAATCCATAACGCCACAGAGTTCCATCAGCGACATGGACAATCGCAATGGATTGTATCAGGTCACGGAAACCGACTTCTGAGCGTACCTTTTGGGGTTCGCCAAGTCGATCTCAATGCTCGACTTGGTAATGACGTTTCCCGGGTCGCCCCTGCTTTTGCAATCTGTAAATGGATGCAGCAGACCCAGCAATCAACGATATCCCAGTCATGACTCCGCGAATTGTAGTCAAAGTCGGGGGAAGCCTCTTCTATCAAAAAGATTTGCCAGAACGACTCAACGATTTGTTCTGTTCGCGACTTGTGGATCATCAGGTGAATCTCTTGTTTGGAGGAGGGCCTGTTGTTGATGCGCTTCGCGACTTGGACGCAGTCCATACGTTCGAACAAATCAAGATGCATTGGCGTTGCATCCAAATGCTAAAGGTAAGTTTCGAGTTGGCTCAGGAGTGGTTACCCAGTGCCACCGCCATCGCATCGCCAAGAGAATTCCAACAACACCAAAAGTGCATCCATCGGGGGTTATTCTTGCACTCTACTGAAGCTTTTTATTCGCCTGTCGACAGTGATCGATTGCCATTAAGCTGGGCGACGACATCGGATTCGATCGCCGCGTTCCTCGCCGATAAGCTGGCGATCGAGCATCTGCTCCTTCTCAAAGCGTGTGAGGTTCCCCAGGGGCTGTCAGTGGAGCAAGCCGCAGTTCTTGGGATGGTAGATCAAACGCTTCCGGGTATTTGTAAAAGCATTCGAGTGGAGTTGCTGAAACTTTAGATCTAGTGATCAGTCATCCTTTTCGTTCGGAGGGCGGTATCATCGCGGCAAATTCGTCTTCGGTCAGGATTTGAATACCGAGCGTATTTGCCTTTTCAAGTTTGCTTCCTGCATGCTCACCCGCGACCACATAATCTGTCTTCTTGGAAACGCTTTCGGAGGCTCGCCCACCAAGCTTCTCGATTAGCGATTTGATTTCGTCTCTTGAGTATTGCGTCAGCGTTCCGGTAACGACAAAGGTTTTCCCTGCAATGAGGCTGGGAAGATCTGTGTTTTTCGGCTCGGTCATGATAACGCCGACTTCCAGCAATTGATCAATCAAATCTTGGCCATGTGGGTCAATGAGAAAGTGGCTTACGCTCGTTGCGATGACATCGCCAATTTCATGTATTTTACTGATCTCTTCTTGGGTGGCTTTACGAAGTGATTCGATGTTTCCGAAATGGCCGGCTAGTACTTTTGCGACGCGCGGTCCGACATGGCGAATGGAGATCGACGCAAGTAGACGCGCCAGTCCCCGGGTTCGGCTGGCGTCAATCGCTTGAACCAACTTTTTTGCTTTGCGCTCTTTAACCAAATCGAGCTTGCAAAAGTCATCCACTGTAAGTCGATAAAGGTCAGCGAACCTGGTGACCATCTTGAGGTCGACGAGTTGGTCAATGATTTTCTCGCCGAGTCCATCGATATCCATTCCCGTGCGTGATGCGAAATAAATCAATCGCTGGCGTAGTTGAGCGGGACAGGTGGGATCGATGCATCGAATATAAACCCCTCCCTCATCCCGAGCGAGCTCACCCGTGCAAACTGGACATCGAGTGGGGAAAACGAATGGCGCTAACTGAGTCTTCCTGAGATGCTTTTCAACACGCACCACTTTGGGAATGATTTTGCCTGCTTTTTCAACGACAACGGTGTCGCCCTCGCGAACATCGAGCCGTTCGATCTCATCGGCATTGTGAAGTGATGCTCGACTTACTGTAGTGTCAGCAATGTTGACTGGCGCCAGATGGGCCACTGGCGTGAGAGCGCCCGTTTTACCAACCTGAACATCAATTTTCAAAAGGGTTGTGACTGCCTCGTACCGCTCAAACTTGTAGGCGATCAACCAACGAGGACTCTTGCTGCGACTACCCAGCAGTTCCCTTTGTCGAAGCGAGTTTACTTTGAAGACGATACCATCCACTTCGAATGGTAGGTCGGGCATTGCTTCCTCCAGTTGTGCCACAGCCGCAATCGCCAATTCGGCACTATCGAGCACACGTACATTTGGCGTTGCGGGAATACCAAGCCGTTCAATCAACTTGAGGAATTCCATGTGGCTCTCAACAGCAAGTCCTGCTGTCTGCCCTACACCATGACAAAAAAAACGTAGTTTGCGAGAGGCTGCTATCGAAGCATCCAGTAAGCGAATGGTACCTGCAGTGACATTGCGTGTATTCTTATAAGGCTCCAGGCCGGCAGCGACTTGTCGAACGTTCAGGTCGGCTAAGTCTGCATTGGTCATGTAAATTTCTCCTCTTAGTTCAAGCAGAGGAGGAACGTCATGATTTCCTGACAGCCGCAGCGGCAGGTCACGAATGGTTCGTACATTGTGGGTGATCGCATCTCCTACTTCGCCGTTACCTCGCGTCAGGCCTTGCTTTAGTGCCCCCTGCTCATACAAGATTGACGCTGCTACGCCGTCAATTTTGTATTCCATCACCCATTGAATCGTCTCGCCGGGGAGCAGTTTTTCTGTTCGCTCGAAGTAGGTGGCTAGTTCAGTGCGATTGTAGGTGTTGTCGATGGAAAGCATCGGAACAACATGTTGCACTTGTTCAAGAAAAGGCACCGGCTCGTCACCAACCCGCTGCGTCGGACTGTCGTCAGTTATCAGCTCCGGATGATCCGACTCAAGTTTTTCCAGTTCCTTCAGAAGCAAATCATATTGGGTATCAGGGATTTCGGGCGTTGCTAGCGTGTAGTAGAGCCGATCGTGCCGGCGTAGTTCTTCGCGGAGATGAATGGCACGTTGTTGAAGCGATGCAGACGACATCATAGAGATCGCTAATCGAGAGTGCTTCAGAAGATCAAAACGAGTGCTTCGGCGTCCGTGTTCAAAACGGTTTCTGTCAACCGGTCAGCCGACGTGCGTTAAGGTGCCAGCTTGACTGGGGGATCGGCCTGTGCGCCTGGGTTTAATCCTGACTCCGTGCCGCTCTCTTGAGCAGGAAGCGGGGCGTTAGGTTCAACAGTATTGGAATTACTTGTCGTGTCGGAGTTGTCTTTCGAACCCGAGACATCCGTGGGGTCTTCGATGGGAGCCAATTGAACCTGCAATTCCAATTTTTCTCCGCTACGCAAGACGGAAACAGCCTGCATGCTACCGATCGGTAAACGTTCGACGATTTCTTGAAGGTCATTCGACCGCCGCACGGTCTCACCGGCGAAATCGGTAATGACGTCGAGCGGCTTCATGCCCGCTTTGGCCGCTGCGCTTCCTTCGATGACTTGGTAAACGACAACGCCGATGCCAACTGGAAGATTGAGTTTAGTGGCGACCTTCTTGTTGAGCTCGGCCAATCGAATTCCAATGGCGGCCCGGCGCACCTTTCCAAACTTGGCAAGCTCGTCGGCAATCCAGCGGGCTTGATTGATTGGGATCGCGAAGCCGATTCCCTGATAACCACCACTGCGGGTAGCGATTGCGGTACTGATTGCGATCACGTCGCCGTCCAAATCGATCAATGGCCCTCCCGAATTACCTGGGTTGATTGCCGCATCGGTTTGCAGCAGTCGACCCCGGCTGATGCGAGCAATTGCGCGGTGTTTGGCACTGATAATTCCGGCGCTTACGGTCGCTTCCAATTTGAAAGGGCTGCCGATTGCCAAGACCCAATCGCCAATTTCCAGTGAATCCGAATCACCAAGCGTTGCTGCGGTTAGTGGCTCGGTCGGCCTGACACGAAAGGTGGCGACGTCGCTTTCAACATCGCCTTGAATATCGAACCCTTCTAATTCCGTTTGATCGGGTAACTGAATCACAACACGTTTTGCGCCAGCGACGACGTGATGATTCGTGATGATTCGGCCGTCGGCGCTGATAATCACTCCGCTCCCAAGACCCGTGATCGGCAAGCTTGTGCCATCCTCGCTGAGCAACGGCGAAGGTACTGGCTCCGCGGGCGGGATCTCCTCGTTTGGATTGAGATTGGGGTTGGAATCAGGTTCCTCATCGGAGTTACCTTCGAGTGGCGTTTCGCTAAATTCATCTTGCAGATTTCCCTCGTTCTTTTTGTCTGCAGATCCCTGGTCATCCATGTTTTGGCCATAGGACAGAATGGTCACGACTGACGGAGATGCTTCCCGTGCGGCGTTGCGAAAGGCGCGAGAAAGGGAGCGAGGTCCAACCTGCAAATCGTCGATTGTCTCGTCTCCATCGGCGTAAAGGGGGCCGGGCGACGACATCGAAAAGATGGCGAGGCAAAAGAGAAATGATGCGCTACGATATGTCTGTATCATGGGAATGCTTTAAATGACTTGAAACTGCTTGTCCTTTTTTCCTGTCAGGACCTCACCAACCAAGACTTCGATCTCTTGGCCTTGCAGTATAACAGGCATTGCGTCGAGACGCGGCGAGGGTGATTGAAGATGTTGGCTGGCAAGGGTACGAAATGCTGCCTGCGAATTTAATAGCGAAAAAACGCGACGGGTTAAGTCTGAGTGATGACGAAATCCGATTCATGATCAACGGGTTCGTCGCTGGTGAGGTTGCTGATTACCAAATGAGCGCCCTTGCGATGGCCATTGTATGGAGAGGAATGACGCCTGAAGAAGTGGCTTCATTAACCGTCGCAATGCTGGAAAGTGGCGAGAAGCTGCCTCGCGATCCCGACGGTTTGCCTCGAGTTGACAAACACAGCACAGGCGGCCTTGGCGACAAGGTGTCACTTGTGCTCGCGCCGCTTTTGGCTTGCCACGACGTGGTGGTCCCCATGATCAGTGGGCGCGGCCTCGGATTATCTGGTGGGACGCTGGACAAGCTCGAGTCGATACCGGGTTTTCGAGTTCAGCTTGAAACATCCGAACGCGAAAAACAGTTGAGGGAGATCGGTCTTGTGATGATCGGAGCAAGTGAAAAAATTGCACCGGCGGATCGCAAGCTTTATGCGTTGCGAGACGTGACAGCGACCGTGGAGTCCGTGGCGCTGATCACGGCGAGTATTTTGTCGAAAAAACTTGCGGCGAGTTTGGATGCTCTCGTGATGGATGTCAAAGTCGGCTCCGCTGCGTTCATGAAGAATCAACCCGATGCGGTACGGCTAGCCACTTCGATTGTCAATACAGGGCGACTGTCGGGGTTGCCGACTCGAGCATTGATTACGGACATGGATCAGCCTCTTGGATCCGCGGTGGGAAATGCGATCGAGGTAAATGAGGCACTAGAGATACTAGAGCAATCGGGACCGGCAGAGGTTCGAGAACTTACTCTTGCCCTGTCTGCCGAACTGCTGTGCTTGGTCGGCAAATACGATTCGATCAGCAGTGCACGCGTTTCGCTAGAACGGTCCCTTGCCAACGGTGCTGCCCGAGAGCGTTTTGAACGCATGGTTAGCGCTCAGGGTGGAAGGCTATCGGGGCCACTGCCGCTCGCATCCGGTGCGGTAGTTCATGCAAAACGGGATGGCTATGTAGCGGAGATCGATTGTGAAACGATCGGACGCTGCATTGTCGAGATGGGAGGCGGACGGCGAAGGGTTACTGATGCGGTCGACCCAAGTGTTGGTGTCAATCTGTTTGTACGCATCGGTGACTCGATCCGGAAAGGGCAACCGCTCGTTACCATTCGTTCAAGAAGTCAACACGAACATTGGCTAGCGGAATTAGCGAACGTCATTCGAATCGTTGAATCACCGGTTGCTGGCCGGGCGTTGATTGTTAATCGAGTCACCGAAGAAGGTAAGGTAATATGAATTCCACGCGACGCTCATTTGATGAACAAGTACTGGAAACCCTCGTCGCCGAAGCAACGCAAGTGAGGCTTCGTGCTCATGCACCGTACAGTCAATTTCAAGTCGGAGCAGCGTTATTGACTGCGAGCGGTCATCGGTTCGCCGGCTGCAATGTTGAAAATGCAAGCTTCTCGCTCACTATCTGTGCTGAACGGGTTGCCGCCAGCACTGCAGTTGCAAGTGGCCAACGCGATTGGATCGCTATTGCGATCGTGAGTCCCGGCGGTGTGACCCCATGTGGCGCGTGCAGACAGTACCTAGCAGAATTCGGTCAGGACCTGTTAATTCTCTGCGTGGATGTGCAAACGCAATCGGTAAAGCGATTTCAACTATCGAAACTACTTCCCCATGCCTTTGATCTGAATTCGTTGCCCTAACAAAACTAACGATGGGTGCTTCAAAACGGTCAAATGCAATGTGCGAATAGCATCTGCCACTCGAGCCATTGGAGTTGTTCGCATCGGTCCCGTTCCCCGTCAGCACCGTCGCGCGCTGCTTCGCAGCGGTCAACAAAGTCGAACGCGTTTCCATAGTCGGTCATGGCAAGTGATTTTAAAACTGGGTGACTCCCAACGCGGCGGAACCAGTATTTTGCGTTATCAAAATCACCCTCGCGACGATGCATGATGCCGTGCCAAAAGCTGCCGTCGGAGTTGTCTATGCATTGACTGATTTCATGAGAAGCGTCTAAATCGCCAGCAAGCAACCAAAGTGCGGCAACCGCAGTGGGTGGAAGCGGTGGCGCTGGTTTGTGTTTGGTAGCCCGCACAAGCCACTCATGCAATTCGCTTGCGTGGGGCCCGAGCGATAGTGACGGAATCGGTGCGGACTCCATTAATTTTGCCAGCTCACCGGGCACGCTGATATCGAACGAATACGAAAGACTGGGCATGGGACTGGGTTTTGGGGGTCTTAGGCAAAAGTTTTTGTTGATGGTGGTCGAATTAACCGCGTTTGCAAGGCTACCGACCGTATTTGAGAATCGCTAGAATACTAACTACTAATTACCTGTGTCGTCGGCTTTCGGGCCGAGCATGATCCCTTACTCCATTTGTTTCAGCTCTTCGCGATGAATATCGGCCAGCCCAACGATCCCCAACCCTCGTCGCCTTCTACTGCTGACTCACAAGATTCATCAGTAACGACTGATGCTGCAGCGATGGGTACAACCGCCGTCGCGTCGAGTGAAGCTGCGAACGAGGCAAATACGCAAGCGTCACGCGGAGCTGCACCGCTGGCTGCGGTCATTCGCGGCAAAGGACCTCTTGCGGCACGCGGACTTGGCGCTGCCAAGCCGGCTTCGCCCGTTGCTAGGCCCGATAATTCGCCATCGCGCCCTGCCAAGGTATCCTCCAAGTCAAACCAACCACAAACGGTCTCGGCAGACGTAAACCCCGGGGAAGGGCTAGCGGAAACGACACGCGAATCTAAGAAGAAACAAGAGCCTCGGCGTCCTCGGCTCGCCGGCGAGTCGGCCGAAGATTCAGTGACCGCTGGTACCGCAGCCCAACCGATGCGTCCAGCTAAAGTTACCGTTCCGAACCTGCGACAGGGGCTTTCCGAAGACTTGATGGCGGAGATGGAACGCGAGCTTGCGTCTGCCGATATCGACGGATTTCTTAGCGGTAGTGCCGGAATGGCCAACCGGAAAGATGGGCTGGAAGAAGGGCAACGTGTCCATGGCACGATCCTGAAGATTCATAATGACAGTGTGTTCGTGACGCTCGGTGGGCCCGACGAGGGTGTTATCCCGTTTTTAAACTTCACCGGTGCCGAACCCAAGGCGGGTGATTCGGTCGAAGTCATCATTCGAGGTATCAATAAAAGTGACGGCCTTTATGTGTTGACTCTTCCCGGAGAAGCCGTTGATGTTTCCGAATGGGAAGACATCGAACCGGGTACGATTGTCGAAGCGACGATCACAGGATCGAACGCAGGTGGGCTTGAGTGCAAAGTCGGCTCGATTCGTGGCTTCATGCCGATCAGTCAAATCAGTGAGCATCGGATCGAAGATACGACGGAGTTCATCGACCAGAAGATGATTTGTATCGTCACGGAATCAAATCAGCGTCGTGGCAATTTGGTTCTTAGTCGCCGAGCGGTACTCGAACGAGAGCGCGAAGACAAACGCAAAGAACAGCTTGAAAAGATCGAAGCAGGTGACCTGCTTGACGGCGTGGTGCGTTCAATCAAGGACTTTGGCGCATTTGTTGATCTGGGCGGGCTGGATGGGCTGATTCATATCAGCAAGCTGAGCTGGGACCGAATCAAACATCCCAGTGAAGTGCTTGAAGTCGGTCAAAAGGTCAAAGTGAAGATTGACAAGATCGATAAGCAAACGGGTAAAATGAGCCTGTCCTACCGTGATTTGCTGGAAAATCCTTGGACCGCTGTCGCGAATACTGTTGCAGTCGGCGCGGTCATGACCGGAGCGGTTACCCGAATCGCAAACTTCGGTGCTTTCGTGCGGCTTGCCGCCGGGGTGGAAGGCCTTGTTCACATTAGCGAGGTCGCAAACCACCGCGTCAGTAATGTTGAGGCCTTCGTCAAAGAGGGACAAGAAGTCGAAGTCAAGGTGCTTTCGATCGATACGGAATCTCAAAAGATTTCTTTATCCATGAAACAGGCGCATAGTAAGCCGGTCGACGATGGAGCCGTCAAGGAAGACGAAATCGACGAACCAGCAATGGAGCCGGTAATAAAAGCGAAGCACTCAGGTCCGCTTCGTGGCGGCAACGATCGGGCCGGTGGCGGGGAACGCTTCGGCCTTCGTTGGTAGCTTTTCAGGCTATTAAACTTTTGAGAGAGTCGAGTCGATGAACGACAATCGCGATTCGGTCGATCCGTCTCCTTACGCGTCGCCGATCGACTCCTCTCCTTACGCTCCTCCGCTTGAAATCGACGATAGTGACAAATTAATCCCGTTGCCAACATCGGATACTGCCTCGCCGATTGTGATGTCGGGGGCATATGCGATTATCGCCGCCCTGGTCAACATTGTCCCGATATGGGCTTCGGGTACCTCCGACAGATTTCTATTCCCGATGCTACTCGGGATGCCTTTGATCGAAATTGCGTTTTTCGTAGTGATCTGTTTTGCTTGGTTCGGTGGACCTGCCGCTTTGCCCGGTCGTTCTCGCGGCTGGAAAGTGTTGATGGTTCTTCTCGTTCCCCCAGCATCACTCCTGCTTTTTATACCGACCTGTGTCGGTACGGGAATAGTCGCCCTTCCCCTGCTGGGAAGTACAAACATTTTCCCCAATGAATTGGCCTTAGTTATTCCTGTCTTTGCGGCCTACTGGGTGACTTGCGTGGTGGTTGCATTTCGGCTTCGAAGTCGTCTGCAACAAGGAGACGTGTTTTCCTTAAGCTCGCCCGTGCCGGAAGATTCACTCCCATCGGACTTGTTGGTCGCACCCATCGTTCGACAGGAAAAAACGGAATGAATGTCGAGCCTTTCGCAACTGCGGCTTCAGCGTTAGACCCTCGGCCGCGCGCTGATCATATTATGATCGGGATTACTCAAAGTCTTTGTCCCGATTGCATGGAGGTTGTTCCGGCAAAAATCATCACCGTTGGTCGTCGTGTGTATCTCCGAAAACGTTGTCCAACGCATGGTCAACGAGATGATTTCGTTTGTAGCGATTCTCGTTGGTGGGATCGTGGTGAAGGTCATACTCCAAGTGTTCTGCCCCGTTCGCGATCGACGGCAAATCAACTGGGCTGTCCACATGATTGCGGACTTTGTCCCGATCACGAACAACACACCTGCATCGGATTGATAGAACTCACCGATCGTTGCAATTTGCATTGTCCAATGTGCTTTGCATCGAGCGGTCCTGGCGGTCGTGACCATTCGCTTGCCGATGTGATCTCCTCGCTCGATCGGCTAATCGCAGTGGAAGGACGAGCGGAGGTTTGTCAATTGTCCGGCGGAGAGCCAACGCTTCATCTGGAATTCGAAACGATTGTTGACGAAGCACTGGCGCGGCCAATCGACTATGTCATGATCAATACCAATGGAATTCGACTTGCCAAAGATCATTCGCTGATTGCGTTCCTGGCCGATCGCCGTCAGCGTGTCGAGATTTATCTACAATGGGACGGTGAGGATAACGAGACGCTTGTTCGTTTGAGAGGTGAGCCGCTTGCTGATATCAAGCGACGGGCTCTCGATGCGCTCGAACGAGCGGACATCAATGTTACGCTTGTTTCAACTTTGCACCCTCCCATCGCCTCCGATTTTTATGCCAGCCTTTGGCGGCAGGCGCGAACTCGATCCAACGTGACCGGTATCAGTCTGCAACCGGCCACGTATAGCGGTCGACACCTGAGCGTGGCTGATTTGGAGAACCGTGTCACGTTTCCTGACGTGATAAAAGGGCTTGCGAACTCGAGCGACGGCGCAGTGATGGAATCCGATTTCTCACCACTACCATGTGCGCATCCGAACTGCCACCAGATTTTACTAGCCGCGCGTGATTCACAATCGATTGTTCCACTTTCCCGCGCTGCCTCCGTTCGAGACAACTTAGACCTTATTGCCGGTGGAATCAGTTTCACACCGGAACGCTCTCAACAATTGATGCAGGTCTTTCTTGACCGCATGACGCATTGCGGATCCGATTGCGGTTGTGGCACGCTCACGTCGATAGGGCCGGCGGTACGTGTACCAACGGAACCGCTTGATCCTGTGCTTGAGCGGTTTTTCAGTCGCGTCCTGTCGGGACAAGCCAGCGCGAAGGATTTGCTCCGCATCACCATCACAAGTTTTTTAGACGCATACAATTTTGACGTTCGGCAAGTCATGAAGTGTTGTACGCATCACATATTGCCATCGGGTCACGTAGTGCCTTTTTGCGCCTACAACACGCTTTATCGGCCTGGCCACCTTAAGTTGCCGCCGCTGGCGATCACACCTACATAGCGGACTTCCGAGTGACAATCGGCTCGTCACACTGGATCAAGATCGGACAGCCGTGTGAATACGAGGTAACGCCTATCCATCGTAGCAAAAGGTGGAGTTCGAATCGCTGGTACCCGACCGACAAGCACCACTCTGATAATGATAGCTGTTTAATCAGACGATCCTTGCTTCCGCAGAAACTCGAATCAGTGAGCACACTTGCGTTTATGGCCGATCAATCGATTGTGATGACTTTGGAAACGGTTCATAGTGGTCCGAAGCAATCTCGTTAAAAACGCCGTCTGCGATCAGGTGCTTATAAAACTTGACACTCCGTTCATCACTGGAACTCCAGGCGTTAGGATGGCGAGCAAATCCAACCGCCAGTGTCGCTGACCTGTAATTTTCGAATCCTGCTTGTGATATCTGGGGACCTTCCAGCAAAGTTGCCGACGCTGACTTTGAACACGGTCTAACGATGGCAATATGGCCCGCGCGCTTGGCATCTGGATTTCGATAACTGGCGACGACCAGCGATCCGGTATTCGCAGCGAACTGGGCCTCGATCGCATCGCTCAACTCACTCCAACCTGCCAGGCGACCGTTGGTGCTATCCAACCACGCTGCCTGAGCGTTTGCAAGTAACACGTGTGAGTGTTCGGGAGGACAAAGCAAATAGACACCAAGGCTGTCGGCGAATGCCGCGGCAAACGCGCTGCAGTGAGTTTCATCCTTGGACAACGGTCGTATCCCTTGACTAATCGAATTCCTCAATGGCATGCCAGTTCGCCAACCTTCCAGCCACCGCCCTCGCAGCCATCGATGCTCAATGTCCATCGAGTCAATAGCCAACCCAAGCCAATTTCCCTGAGATGTGATTTCAAGTGTCCTGTCAGTCGAATCGGCGCATGTCACTGTCGTCGAACGGTGTAAAACATAAACTGATAGCAATAACGCTACCGGTCCGATGATGAGGATTCTTCCAATCGGGAACCACGTTGGGTTCAGGACACTTGCCATATAGAAACTTTTTGAAAAGGCGTTTAAAAAGCTTGCAACCAACTGTTGATCAGTGATTGATCAGCGCCAATGTCATCAATTGAATTGTTCTTGGAATTATGAGTGGAACAATCAACCAAGTTGGTCTCGATGATATTGGTATCCCCATTACGATGCAAATGGGAAAAGCAATGATCTAGCAGTTGGAGTCGGGTTACTCAACAAGTTCGCACGTTGTAAGCGTTCGGTGCGGCTAGCGTTTGGCTAGCTGGCGGCGGCGGGCGCGACGGTCTTT
>JANOBM010000195.1:0-32944 GCA_031411655.1 Planctomycetaceae bacterium | reverse complement strand
TGTTTAAGGAATTTTTCTAAAAGCTTGCTATCATCCATGACAACATCCTTGTACTTGTAGTGAAAAAGACCGCAGCCTCGCAGTAAACTCGGCGGATGCCGAGAAATAGCAAAACCTAAAACACCTTGAAAGCCCTGGACTAGAAGTCCGTCGTACCCTCCCATTAAGTGTTCTGGAAGCACTCGGATGCTTTGAAATTCAAAGTTTCCGTGTTAGCAACAACTCGCGTTGTTAGCGTTTCGGTTTGCTCCCTACCACGTCTGTTCAAGCTCGCCATTAAGAAACCCCACCTCGAAGAACCTCTTTACCCTAGAACTTTTGCCCCTGGAACTCTCGATCCCGGATTGGAAACCGGGATCGAGAAGGAATCGATTAATCGTTCAAGGCAGGAGCGAGGCAAGAACTTTATATGGTCTTCCAAGACCTTGTTGCTGCGCTTGCCAGCACGGCATCGCAGACCTTTTGAGTCTCCAGCGCGTCACGGAAATTCGGGTGGGCTTCGACGCCGGTTTCGAGCGACTTTAAGAAGTCTGCGACTTGGTGGATGAACGTGTGTTCGTACCCAATCTGCAATCCTGGCACCCACCAATTGCCCATATAGGGTTGATTGCCATCGCTGACGTGAACATTGCGCCAACCGCGCACGATGCCTTCGTCCCGATAGTCGAAATACTGCAGTCGATGAAGGTCATGCAAGTCCCAGCGGATCGACGCGTTTTCACCGTTGATTTCAAGCGTGTACAGTGCCTTGTGCCCTCTGGCGTAACGAGTCGATTCGAACAACCCGAGTGAACCATTGTTAAAGTGGCAGAAGAATGAGCATGCATCATCGATCTTTACGGGCTGCTTCTTGCCGGTTTCGGCATGCGTGCGTTCTTTTACAAACGTTTCAGTCATTGCGGAAACGTCTTGGATTCCACCATTGAGCCAAATCGCCGTGTCGATGCAGTGAGCTAATAAATCGCCTGTCACCCCACTGCCTGCCGCATCGGCATCCAGTCGCCAAGTTGCAGCACCGCCTTGGGGGACGTCGGCATTAATGGTCCAGTCTTGCAAGAAATTCGCGCGATAATGAAAAATACGGCCCAAGCGGCCGTCATCGATCAGTTGTTTTGCGAGCGTCACGGCGGGAACGCGGCGGTAGTTATACCAAACCATATTCTTGACCCCGGCCTTTTCGACGGCCTGGCACATCTCTTCGCCTTCGGCAACATCCATCGCAAGAGGCTTTTCACAAAGGATCATCTTGCCCGCCTTTGCCGCAGCAATGGCGATTTCTTTATGGATGTTATTAGGTGTGCAGATATCGACGGCGTCGATATCATCTCGCTTCAGAAGCTCTCGCCAATCGGTTTCGATCGATTCATAACCCCAGGTTTTCGCGAAGCCCTCCGCCTTCTCCCGGTTTCGGGCGCAGAGCGCTTTCAACACAGGCCGAAATTCACATGGAAAAAAATGGTTAGCTTGGGCATAAGCGTTGGAGTGCGCTTTGCCCATGAATCCATAGCCGATCATGCCGATGTTGAGAGGTTTCATTTCTACGTCGATAAAAGAGGAGGTGAAATCGAGGAAAACGTAAGCGGTAGTGAACCAGCCATATTCATGTTGAACTTAATCAATCGTTTCATGTCTGGTACTTACAACCTATCCGAAAACCATTAGCCGACTGGGCGCTAGCCGCGGGTCTCTTCGGTTTCGGACAGGTACTTAGTTCAAACCAGGCGTTGCAACAAAACTAACGATACTGGTGGACGGTAATGGCGGCGATCATTTTGAACACAGTCTTTCAACAAGCGTGATTGCGTTTGACTTCGACGATCACACTCACGCCTAAAGCTCATTCCAGCCGTGTGCATCTTGAACCGAAAGCATGGCCGACAGAATGCTGTTCCATGTTTCGGCCTTATGCATGACCGCATTGGGGAACATGCACCCATCCCAGCAAATATGACGACAATTGTGCAACACATCGCCATGTTCATCGCGGAGCCAAAACCCAGCATCCGTCGCAATATCAAGCTTGCCATTGGGGTCGTTCGGCAAGCAGTGTCTGCCGGTTTTGTCGTGGCTTCCCGTACCATGAACGGTTGCATCATTTTGAGCGACGTGGAAATCGATCGTCCATGGACGAAGTGCGTGGGTCAGTTGCTTAAGAGCCTCGCGTTTCTTCGCGCTCTGCGACCAATCGAAGTCAGCAGGCAAAATCGCATCTTCAGGGGCGTTGTAACCGAGCAAATAGAGCAGCGTATGAGCCATATCGGCCTGAAAACCGAGGCGCTCTGGATGTCCGACGCGTTCTAGCAAATCGACCATCCGACGCCAAGAATGCATCCCACCCCAGCAAATCTCTCCTTCGGCCGCCAATCTCTCGTCGTACTCTTCGGCGATATCGCAAGCGGCTTTAAAGGTGTCCGCAATGCGGGACTGATTGCCGTTTGGATCTGCAATCCACTCGTTTACCGACGTAGCGCTATCAATCCGAATCACGCCGTAAGGGCGAACGCCTAGTTCTCGCAATCGACTCCCAATTTGGCAGCCTTTGCGGACCTGTGTCAGGAACGCTTCGACCTGTTCGACAGAACCGGCCGCCGATCCGCCGCCCGTCGGTGGCCAAACGGGTGCGACGACGCTTCCAATCACTAAGCCACGACTGCGCACACGATTCGCAAGGTCCTCCAACTGCTTGTCCGTCGAATCAATCGATACATGAGGGTCAAACAGAAACAAATCGACCCCGTCGAACTTCCGACCATCCACCTCGGCTGCAGCCGTAAGGTCAAGCATCGTGTCCAAATCGATAAACGGGTTGTTATCGTCGCTTCCCTTCCCCACAACGCCTGGCCAGGCCGCGTTGTGAAGTTTTGGAAACGCGTTGGGATGCTTTGCTGTGACTTGCGAACTAGACATAGTGACAATTCCGTAAAGACGCGGGGTTGATCAGTAAATGATTCGAAAAGTTAGCTTCCGGCTTTTGGCAGATTGCTGTGAACGCCGGGCCCGAAGTAGCGCAGGCCAACGAGCGGTTCCGTTCCGGTGTTTTCAATCTCAACGCCAGCGGTCGCGGCCGTATGGCTGATGAAAACTTCATCAGTTGTGTTCTGCCCAAAGCGAATCATCGCTGGCGTCTGCAAGTCCAGAGAACCGATTCGACCGCGTCCTTGAACGGTAATCCAAGAGCTTGCGCCTGGATCACGGAGCATGCACTTCGCACCAGGCTGTATGGTCAGTTCCTTCGCGCTGAAAAGTTGCTCGCCATCGACAGTTCCGTAGACGATCCAAAGATCCTCAAATCCATCACCGCTCTTGGCATCGTCACGGATAGGCTCAAGGTAATTTGAATTCTTGAAATGGGTATCGACGTTCTTGTCCCAATCGAGCTGTCCCACAATGAAATCAAGATCATTGTGCTTCTCGACCGGCATGTCTTTAACCAGCAATGACCAAGGCACATACCGTCCTTCTACGATCGACTGGTACATGCCAAATACGTCGCTGCCCCATTGCGGCTCATAGGTACAGAGCGATCCGGGAGCGTGCAGCACACCGGGAGGGATAAGCCAACCGGTACCACGTTTCAGTCGATAAGCTCGGCTGAGATCAAGGATGCCGTTATCGCCTTCATTCCAATTCTCAAGGCAACGCCGAACATCTTCGGGCTGTGTTCCTGGTTCCAGCCCCATGAACGTGTAGGCAAAGTTGTTGTCGACATTGTTGAGTTGAGGAGGGAAATAATAGCTCTCAGGCTTTCCCTCTTGGCCAACTAACGCCGCATCTTCGAAGCTCTGGTGCATGTGATGGGGAATCGGTCCCATGTTATCGAAGAACTTTGAATAGACAGGCCACTTCTTGTACTTGTCGAAGATCTTGCTTCCGACCAAATCACGTCCGCGTTCGGCAACGGCATCACGAAGTAAAAACTTTTTGCCTTCAAACAAACAGAAGCTGAGTCCTTCGTGCCAGACGCGGCCTTCGTTGGCTGCTTCGGTCGTACTTCCAAACCAACGCTCATCAATGCCGCCGCGATTGGCGCCGAATCGGTAATAGTCGCTAGGATGAAGCTTGATTCGCCGTCCTGGATGAAGAAAAGAGCGAGGGACCCATGTCGGCGTCAATCGGAGGAGGCCACCGCCAGCGTCCATAGCTGAATCGAGCACCGCTGCAACGCTGTCGCCTTTGAGAAGGCCGTCATCGAGCCGAACGTTGGGCATCATAATTTCTCCAGGAAATGTTTTCTGTGTGAAAGCGGGTGTATGTCAAACAAGCAGGAGCCACGGGAGGCATGGCTTCATCGAAATTTGAGATTTGTAGCGGGGAGGGATGTTTTATTACCTTCCGTGAAGGGTTACAAGAATGCCTTTGCATCGAATCGTGTCTTTCTTAGGTTTCCCATGCTAACTTCCCTGGAATTTATCCGTCCGTTCGATCATTCGAAGGTGACGATGCGACTTTTTGACCAATCGACGCTCACCGGCGACTTTGCGACAGCGACGGGCGTCGTTTCGGTCAAGCACGGCTGGTTGGTCGGAGGTAAAGCGGAAGGTGTTGAGGCGGTGGTTGTTGACACCGGAACGGTTCGCGCCCTCCTTTTGCCAACTCGCGGAATGGCGATTTGGAAGCTTTGGGCCATCAACCATTCCGAAACGACCGAATTCGGCTGGACATCGCCCGTCGACGGGCCTGTCCATCCTGCTTTCGTTCCTGTCATGGATCCGGGCGGTTTAGGCTGGCTTGAAGGCTTTGACGAATTGCTCGTTCGCTGTGGGCTCGAAAGCAACGGAGCCCCCGAGAAGGACGAGAGCGGAACACTGAAATATCCGCTCCATGGGCGAGTTGGAAACTTGCCGGCTCGCGATCTTCGCGTCAGCGTCGATCATGAAACCGGACGAGTTGAAATCGTCGGTGACATAGTCGAGAGCCGACTCTTCTTTAGTCGCCTGCGTTTGCGAAGTCGCACAAGCTTTGTCGCCGGCTCCTCCGAGGTTCATGTCGTCGATGAGGTGACTAATGAACGCTCGGTTCCTGCAACGATGCAGTTGCTCTATCACATCAACATTGGGGACCCCATCCTTTCGAGTGGTGCCAGTGTTGACGTTCCCCTGCAGACGCTTGCGCCCAAGGATTCCTTATCGGCCGGTGAAATCGATGGCTGGAATCGGATCCATGGTCCGGAGCTAGGCTATTGCGAGCGTGTCTATTTCGCGCAGCCGTCGACCGATGCGTCAGGTTGGACCACTGTGTTGCTGCGTGGCGCGAACGATCAGTATGGCATGGGCGTTCGTTTTGACACGACGACGCTGCCTTACTTTATTCTTTGGAAAAACACCGCGGCAACCAACGATGGATACGTCATTGGATTGGAGCCCGCGACCAACCTACCAAATGGTAGATCGTTCGAAGCAACTCAAGGACGCGTGGTCTCGTTAGGTGCCGGCGAGACCAAAGCCTTCCAGCTTAGTTTGCATCCGATCGTGGATAGGAGCATGGCCCAGCAATTCGCCGCAGCGATCGACTCGCTATCCAAAACGTCTTCAGGCCAAGGCAAGCCAACCGTCTACCGCGAGCCCAAGACCGGATGGTCTGTCGGCGCCTAGCTTTTCAAAAGTATCGGAAGCATTCCCACGGTTTGCTCATTCCGTGGCCGAACGGCGCAGACGCTGATGCACGATCACGAACCAACCGGTGTTTCGGAGTTGCGGATCGTCTCGAGTCTCGATCATTACGGGAGCAAACGCTGCGGACCACTGCTCTTTTTCGTCAGGTACGGCTTCGTCAGCTGCCCCGTCGTCAGGTATGGCATCGTTAGGTACAGCACCTTTCGATTCATGACTTCTCGCTGAGACTCCGCTGACATTGTTCAGTGGGTCTCGATATCTATCGGCTTCTTTGAAAAGTACTGCCGGAGAGAGCATTGCATGGCCTTCGATCGGCAGTGCCTGTTGAGAATAAGTCAGCATGGCGTCAAGGCATCGGGGAGACAGACGAGGCAACGCATTAAATTGAGGATGAAAGCGAGAGTCTTCATGATGCAACACGAGACCTGCGGACCACTGTGCGCCGGCCTCCTTTTCAAATCTCTTTGCACTGTCGCTCCAACTGAATGTGTACATCGGATAGCTTCGAGTTTCGACCAACAACAACTGTTGCGCTTCGGGTTGTTGGGTCTTGATGTCAAAGAATGTCTTCCGGTCAACGGTGATGGCAAGCACCCCGATCACCTGCTTTTCAGCATTCAAAACCGGTACCGAAAAGTTCGCTGTCAACTCAGCGTCGTTCGAGCTGAATACGGCCGTGGATAGGTGCGGGCTAGTGATGGGACTGACATGATTAAGGCCGGGGGGCAAATCCTGTCCAAGACCGTGGAAATAATCTCGGAAAGAAAAATCCTTTCCGATGCTTGATGCTCGTACACCATCCGAAAATTCGGGAAACCGTGCGATGGTGGTCCCTTTGTCCGACATCACAAACCAAGCTCGATACTGCATCTTGCTAAAACGGCTCGTCATCTGAACGTTCAGCCACGATTGTACGTCTTCGCTACTGGAGACATCGGCTGACGAGTTGAATTTTTCCAATGCGGTTACCAGCGCACTATCTTGAGCTGCAAGTTCTAACGTACGGAGAGCGAGATCAACGTGACTTGAAACAGTTCGAGCTGCGAGGTTAGCGGCCATTTGCAAGCCATCTTCACGCAGCGATCGTTCTCGATCCGTAGTATTGATTTGAGAGGCGAGCGCGATGCTCTTTCGCGACGCAAGGAGCGCGGTGCCAAGTGTTAGAAGTGTTGTACAAAGCATAGCAATCAACACCAAGCTCGTATTTTTTCTGGTCCAACGTGAGAGCCGTAAGTAGTTCGATTCATCGAGTGCGCTAACGGGTTGGTCCGAGAGATATGCATGGAGATCGGCGATCAATTCATGCGTCGTGCGATAACGGGCACTGATCTCACGACTCATCGCCTTATGGCAAATGGCACGAACAGCCGGGGGGGCCGATGGCGAGATTTGTTCAACGGGGATATAGTCCGCGTCGATCGCTTTCTGTCGGACTTCACGGATCGAAGCCGCTTTATACGGCGGCACACCGGTGAGGATGCAATACAATGTCGCGCCAAGGCAAAAAATGTCGCTGGCTGGAGTGAGTAGCACGTTTCCCGCTGCTTGTTCAGGACTCATGAACGCGGGAGTGCCGATGCTTCCAATGCTGCTTCGAGAACCTCGTCCCGAGTGCGGCGTAAGGGTTTGTTCGGCAACGTCTTTAAAGACACCTTGGCGAGTAACGGGAAGCGCTAATCCCCAGTCAATCGTAATCGTCTCACCATATTTGCCGTGGATGACGTTGCTTGGCTTAATATCTCGGTGCAGTATGCCTCGCCGATGTGCATACCCAATGGTGTGGCAGATGGAGATGAATATCATCAACAATTCATTGAGTTCGGGTGCCTCTTTTTCACTGTGCGAGTGAGCTTTCGTCGATTCACTCGCGACGTTGATATCGGAGTGAGAATCGGTTTGCTTGGGGTTGCTCCGGCGAAGCTTCGAGGCAATTTGTAAAAATGTGCCATACTTGCCCTGGCTCGGCGTCGAAGGGCTGCGATGATGTCGGCGAATGAGTTGATCCAGACGCGTTCCCTGAACGTACTGCATCGCGTAGAAGAGCCGGCCGCCACTGGTCGAACCCATTCCGTAAACGATGGGAATGCCAGGGTGGTCGAGTCGCCCAGTCACTTCGGCTTCCAACCGAAACTGATCGCAACTGGTCTTGTCACCGATCAAATCGGCACGGATAAGCTTGACAGCAGCTTCTCGCTTGAGAACAGAATCTTCTGCGATAAAGACTTGCCCCAATCCCCCTTCCGCAAGAAACCGCATGTTTTGGAGCGAAGCGTGGAGACGCAGGGTTTCTTCACCCGAGGTAGGACAAATCGTGTTGGCTTGTTGCGACCTGGACAACGCTTCGTCAATCGCAGCCGAATCCGCGGGAAACTGTAGTCGCAGTTCATCAATGTTGAGGGAAATGCCCGCTCTCTGACGCCAAGTCAATTCAAGTTGGATCAGCTCGCATAATAGTTTCGAACGTTCTGGCTCGTCCCAGCCTTCCACGCAAGACGCAATGGTCAGTGGCTTAATCGTGCCGCGGGCATGTTCGAATCGATCACAAATCTCCTCAATGTCTCCCGACAATGAAACGTGATCTACATCCGATTTGGCTCCGCTGCCGACGTTTTTTTTGGCGTTGGGAGGGAGGCCACTTGTTTCTTCCGCACTACCGTGAGCTAAAGCATCAGGAGCGCCTCGCCGATCGGTCCCGTGTAAGGGGTTATTGGAAGTACGAGCCATCGTGTTGCTTTGAGGCGAGTTGCGAAATGCAATTACCTGAATCGTAACGCTGGCGCGGTACAACCGCAATCAAATGACGTAATTATCAAATGTTCGTCCTGACCAATACCTCGGTTTTTCCGACCAACCGTCAAAGTCGACTTTGCAGCGAGTTGTATCGATCGGCGGCAATCCGTGTCGAGGTGTAACCTAGGACATCGCCTCGTTTGCGGCAGAAGTCAATGAGCGATTGGTAATGGCCGCAGGTCCCAGCCATCTCAAGAAGGTAAGGAATGAGTCGCTGAGTCGGAACATCTTCAGGAACAAATTGAAGCGCCGCATCAATTGCAGCCGTTGGTTGTCCGCTGCGATAGAGAAGATCGACGTAAACTTCCATGGGCGCGGTTCCGGCTTTTGCGGGATCGGCCGTAGTCACTTTGCGCCGAAAAAGATCCAATCCGATAGGGACGTCGCGTCCTAAAAGAATCCCATAGTAAGCTGAATGCGATGGGTAGAAATCAACGAACGGCTCATCGCCGGGATATTGAAATTGGTGATGCAATCGCTTTCCATATTGCGTCAATTCCCATGCTCGTTGCAAAGATGGTTGATCATCCAAGACTCTTGCGATACGAATCACCGATGACAGGTGTGTGGTGTCTAGGTGATAGCCACCATCCGTGACGAGCCATTTGCGTTTTTGAAGCATTTCACCAAGTGTTTCAGACGGATCAGCTGGGGACTCATGGCGCGAGATGTCACCGCGAACCGCATCGCTCAACTCTTCGTAAAAATGATCCAGTAGCTTTCTGGCGGCCGCCTGCCGGTCTCGTTTACCGCGTATCGCAACCTGTTGTTCATAAGCTGTAATGCTGTTGCATGTTCCGTTTCTCTCAAGCAACAGTTGATAGCCGCGTCCAACGTCGACACCTTCGTGAAGCAGCACCTGAATAAGTTCGTCGCTATTCTCATCGGAAGCCTCGATGCCTGAAATCAATTTTGCGGCTAACGCGGTATCGCCGGTTGGACGCAGATACATCCATCCTTCGCGAATTCGTCCCATTGATATCAGAAGCTCACCCACCTCGCGACAGGCGTCGAGTAGCCCTGTTTCCAGTTGACGTTCGATATCGTCGGCGAATCTCGGGTCATCTTCAGGAGCAATCAGTGGAAGCCCCAGGCGGTGCCGAACCCCCATCTTCAAAGCTTCGAATAACTCGATTGGCCGTTTCAATTCTCGGAAATACTGAACCATCTGCTCAACGAGCAAGTTGGAGTCGGTTTGGCTTTGATCAAGTGAGTCAAAAAAGTCTAGCTGGGTGTCAGTCGACATAACGATCAGATGGCTTTCGTGGTACTTAAGGGGTAACGAGGGACTTCACAAACGGCTGGACATCCTCGGCGTAACCGAAGCCAGCATCCTCGCCTGAATCAACAAACTTACGAATCATCTTCCCCTGCGCATCATAGATGAGGACGGCGGGGATCGAAGGGATTTTTAACGATTGATAAACCTCTTCGTTAGGTGTCCCACAAAGAAAATTCTCAAACGTGGGCTTGCATGTCTGCAGGAACGCTTCTACGCGAGGGCGATAGGATTCCGCCGGTTTCGATTTGCGCCCGTCGTAGTCAACACTCACGGAGAAGCAGACGATCTGGTCGCCAAACTCTTCCTGCAATTGGACCAGCCCAGGAAACTCTTTCAAACAAGGTTCACAGGCAAGTGACCAGAAATCAACCACACAAATTTTTCCTGCCTTGGCAACGCTCTGCTCGACCTCCGAAAGCGTCGCGAATGTCAGCTTGACATGATGCTTCGAATTGGCGTCGGCGACGTCGTCAATGACCGGCCGCTGAGCCACTACCGTCCGGCTGCCGTCCTCGTTGGGCATCTCAAATCCAGACTCGCCCGGCACCGTCGCTGGCTTGCTTTCTTGCGGTAGGCTCGCCGGGTCGAAGTTTTTTGGCATCTCAATCAACCCCGGTGCCTCCGTGGCTAACCCTGTCGGCGCATCGTCCGCCTTTTCGACCTGTAGCGGTGGGATGACGCTGCTCCGTATTTCGCTCACGGTCGGTGCGTCATTCCCACATCCAGCCCCAAATACAACCACGGCCGCACAACCCAACCAAAAGATCCCGCCAATTGATCGAATGGACATAAACTTATTGCTCCGAAATACCAAGGGGCTGGAAATACCGAGGGGCCAAAAAAACGAGGCGGACAAAAAAAGCGAGGGACGCGAGAATTTCGTGGGGAAGGTAAAGGCATCGTTGCGATCGTTGTGTAGCATATGATAACAGTCTATCAGAACTTGTCCTCGAACTAATGACGATCCGTGAGTCTCGATCAATCGACGACCGAACTGGTTCACGCCGCAAAGGCCGGCGATAACGAACAGCTCGGCAAATTGCTCGAAAATTTTCGGGGCTACATGTTTATGCTGGCCCATCGGTACCTGTCCGAAAAGCTAAAACGGCGAATTGATCCAGCCGATTTGGTTCAAGTGACCTTTTTGGAAGCAAAGCGAGACTGGGATCAGTTTCGAGGGAACACGCCGGGTGAGTGTGCCGCTTGGCTTCGTCATATCCTTAAGAATAACGTCGCCACAGCGGTCGCTCGGCACGTTACGACGCAGAAACGCTCGCTCAGCCGGGAAGTGAGTTTTTCGGCGAAGGACAACGATGGGTCCGATCGGCAATGGATCGGTGACCTTCCGGGAAGCACCACAAGCCCGAGCCGCAAAGCGATTCGGGCCGAATCGGCAAAGCAGTTGTTTGACGCCCTTCACGGATTGCCCGAAACCCAGGCGGAGGCGGTTCGCCTTCGATACATGGAGGGTTTGTCACTTGCTGAAATCGTCGATCGTATGGGAAAAAGTGAAACGGCAGTTGCTGGCCTGCTTAAGCGAGGGCTTCAAAAGCTTCGTCAATCGCTCAGCATTGAACCTCCCGAAACCTGACATCCATTCTCTATGACACCTAGCCTTTCAGCGCCCGGAACCAATCCAGCCGATAACCTACCGCCCGTTCGTCGCGATCCGCTTGCATCGCTTCGGATCGAGCGATTTGAGTCGTTAGCCCCAAGGACGACAAATCGAAAGCGTCGGCGGCGAGCAATCATCGTCGCTTTGCTCCTGTTGATCGTAGGGGCGTTCGGAACGTACAAGTATGGTGTGCGTCGCGGTTGGTATCCTGCTGGCGTGGCGGGAATTTCAGGAATCGCGAAAGCAAACTGGGTGCCTGATATCATCCAAAATCGACCCGAGGTTCGACTCACAACCGTACAGGTGCAGACCGGGCAATCTGCCGATGCCGTCGTTGTCGCCACCGGGTATGTCGAGTCACGCCGGCAAGCGAGAATCGGAGCCCGTGCACCGGGTCGAGTCAAAACGATCAGTTTTGAAGAAGGGAGTAAGGTCAAGTTTGAAGATGTTCTCGCGGTCCTCGAACACGCTGATATGGATGCGGCCTTGGCTGCTGCCGAGGCGTCCGTCGCGCGGGCTGCCTCGGCGGTCGCCGAGCAGGAAGTGGTCATCAAGCAAGCTTTGCGAGAATCGACCCGTGCTGAGGCACTTTGGAAGCAGCAGAGCATTTCCGAGTCCGAACGAGATCACGCGAAGTTTACTTACGATGCCGCCATCGCCAGAAAACTGTCGTTGAACGCCGAACTTGAGCTGGCCATGGCCAGACGTGGTGAAGCGGAGCAATTGAAAGAAAACATGTTCATTCGCGCACCATTTGATGGGACCGTAATCTCCAAAGACGCAGAGGTCGGCGAGTCAATATTGCCTGGAGGGATGGGAGAGGCTTCCGGTCGAGGTAGCGTCGCAACCATTGCCGACTTGGAGCATTTGGAAGTGGAGTGCGATGTGAAAGAGGACTTCATCACACGCATTGAAGAAGGCGGCAAGGCTGAAATCGCCATCGACGCTGTCCCCGGTCGAAAATACCACGGTACGGTGCGTAAGGTTATCCCAATGGGTGACCGAGCACGGGCGACGATCAAGGTTCAGGTCGCCATCACGGACGCAGACAAGTTCTTGTTTCCAGAAATGAGTGGGACGGTTTACTTCCTTCCCTCAGCAAAAGGCGCCGTTGTCGCTTCGGAAGCTCCCCGATTTTTTTGCCCTTCCACATCCGTCGTGACCGACGAGTCGGGAGAATCATTTGTCTGGATGGTTGATTCGGATAGCCACGCGAAGAAAGTTCCCGTCGTTGTAGGCGAAAGCCGCGACGAGAAGGTAGAAATCTTAAAAGGTCTTGCGCAACGCGATCGGGTTATCGTCCGGCCCGAATCATTGACCGAGGGCCAACCGGTCAAACTGGTTGAGTAGGTCCGATGACTTCGTGCAATCGATCGAAAACGAACCTAGAATTCACTTTGCCAGGTAAATCGCGAGGCGTGCAACCTCCAAGCCGTTAGAGCCAGCAGGCACGTCGCGCCAATCGCTAGCACCGCGAGGTGCATGGATACGGACGTATCGAAGGATACGATTCGGCGAAACCGATCAAACCGTTCGAGGTCAAGGTCCATCCATTGCGCGAGAATCGATCGTAAGCGATAGCCGACGGTGAACTGATTAACGGTTGCCGGAATCCAGGCCAGGACCCCTTCGGCAATCAATGCATAGCCAAACGCCGTTACCATCGCCCTGCGTTGGAAGACCGTTCCGATAAACGCAAACAAGGCGCCGTGCGCTACGGCTGAAACGATACAAAGCGTACAGATCGTTGCCCAGGTGTTCAGGGGCTGCGTCATCCCGATGAATGGAATCGCAATGGTGGTAGCGACGCAGGTGGTCGAAGAGGTCCAGATGACTGCCATCGCGTATTTGCCAAGGAGCATTGCCGTTCGAGCACCCGGCCGAATGACCGAGTACACCCAGGTCTGGGATTCTAATTCAGAGCTCACGATGGAAGTCGCCCACAGCAACATCCCAAGGACAGTCGAAACCTCTGGCAAAACCAGAAACAGTAGTATTGAAAAGCCATCGCGAATATCCGCAGCATCCAGTTGACGGCGCTGCACCATCATCGAAACCGTAATGATCAGCGTCGCTGGAAAAATCGCCATGCCCGCCCAAACGCCGATTCGGATCGGCGTTAGAGAACGGCGAAACTCATAAGACAAAACACTGAGAGTGCTTTTTACAAGTGATGGATGAATGGCCGTGGTTGCTTCTATCATTGGGGACCGATTTATTTCTACAAAACACTAACCTTGCGCTGAGCTGCGTTTGCCTGAATGGGACCGACCTCGATCGGTAAATGTCAATTCACCTCGATGCCTTGAAACAAGCAGGCGAAATAAAGAGCTGATATCACCATCGGTTCCCAACAAGCGGTCGATGACAATGCCGTCTTGAAGTATCCAGTTTGTGATCGATTGAAAGAAATCGATCGGGCGATCCACGGCAACAATAAGCGATTGATTCAAAGGATCTCGTTCCAAAGACTTCAGCCATGGCATCGATGCAAGCATGCCAGCGAGACGATTCGAATCTTGCGAAAAGATCACGACTTGCTGGGGAAGGTTCGCAAGCAAGCGGTGCAGTTCGCCCGAAGTTCCTGACGCGAGCAACCGGCCTCCGTAAATTAGCAAAAAAGAATCGGTCACCTGCTCGACTTCATGCAACACATGACTCGCCAGTAGCAAGCTTTTTCCCTGCTCTGCCCAATCAATTAACAGTTCTGTCATTTGGTGACGGCCGATCGGATCGAGTCCGTTAAACGGTTCATCCAGAATCAATAACTGCGGTCGATGGGCCATTGCTTGGGCGAGCTTGCAGCGTTGCCGCATTCCGAGCGAATAGGTGTGGATGGAACGATCAAGATAGCCGCCCAAGCCAACCAGTTCTAATACCTCCGCACTTCTTTCTCTTACGTTGGAAGTGGGCCAACCGCTGAGCTTAAGCTGTAGTTCGATCCATCGCCGCGCAGACACATTGTGGATCAGTAGATCGCTTGCTGGGCACAAGCCGACACGCGTAAGAACCCCTCGACTTCGGTGAGGATCTTCTCCCATGAGTCTGACGGATCCGATAGTTGGTATGAGCGCGCCAGTCAGCAATCCGATCAATGTCGATTTTCCAGCGCCGTTGGGACCGATCAACGCATAGGCACCATGGGGTAGTTCAATATGAATATCATTAACACCGATGACATTGTCGTAGAGCAGTGTGACATGATCCAGCGCCAGCAGCGCCTCAGAAGTTGTTTCGCGTGGATAATCGTGGTGTTGGTGGGTGGTCATCAATTCAAGCCTTTAGCATCCTTGAGACTCGCCAATAGGCGACGCCATATCCAAGAATCGATACGACCACACACGCCACCCAAGGGCTGATCCGCTGGTAATCGGGCCCGACAAGACCGAAAACTTCCTGCTGAAGATGCCCAAGGGTTTCGTACGGCGAAAACAATAGCCACCGACTAGGTTCAATCGAGACCTCATCCCAAGGTCCATCACGATCAGCTAACCAGAGCGCCTGATACGTCACCGCTCCCACAACCCAGAATGCGAACCATGCGAAGCCGGCATAACGGCTTTCCTGAGTTAACGATGAAAACGCGAGCGCCACCGCCGACGTCGGAATCACAAGCACGACGGTTGCTGAAAGAATTCGTATCGGTAGATCCCACGTTTCGGCAATCGCCCATGGATTGGGCGAAAACAGCAGTCCAGTGACATAGACAATCAGCGCGGGAATGGTCGTGACCAAAGCAAGCAGAAAGAAAAGGACACAGGCCTTGCCAAGAACATATTCGCTCGCTGTCAAAGGCCTTGATAGGTACAGCAGGTAGCCGCGACTGCGTAGGTCATAGCTAATCAGGCGAGGTGACACCAATCCGATAACCAAAATCATGCCAATCGCTTGTGGATAGCGGAACAAAGCCAGCAGGATGTAAGACCATGCGAAATGTCGCATTTCTTCTGGGTTTTGAAGCACGTTGCTAATGTCAACGCCGGCTCTGGCCGCAGTGATTCTCGCGTTAGGCGACATAAAAAAACCGCTCGCCATCGGACGCATCGAAGGATCAGAGATCGATTGTTCAAAAATGGCAACCGCCGCCAAAGCTACCAGTGACGGCAAGCAGATAAAGATGAGCAAGCGTCTCAGCCAAGTACCACGCCACACCAAACTGATGCCGGTTCCCGCGACGACGAACCACCTTGCAAAAGCGGGGGTACGACGACCTTCCCACGTTCGATAACCGACATCAAGGATCGGCATGGGTTAACTCGCTCGGACCGCGTCAAGAAAAGTTTGTTCCAGCGAATTGCGAGCTTCGTCAATCCTTTGAATAACCACTCCTAGTTCGACACTCGCCTTCCAAAGTGGATCCAATGGCTGGCCGTCGAGCCCCGAGATCTTCACGTATTGCGCAGACGTTACTTCAGCTCGAATGCCACGTTCGGTCAGTCCCACGGCGAAACGTTCGGCATCCGAAATCACGCCCACCTGAATTCCAGCTTCGATCGGCCGTTGCAAATTCGCAAGCGAATCAGAAACGCAAACTCGACCCTCGGCGAGGATGATGATGTGGTCACAGATGCGACGGACATCGTGCAAAATGTGAGTGGAAAGAATCACATGCTTCCCCTTCTCCATCGCCAAGACTGCGATGCGGTCGAGGAACTCATCTCGCTGCGCCGGATCGAGACCGGTCGTCGGTTCGTCAAGAATCACCAACGGCGGGTCATGCACGAGAGCCTGCGCGAATTTGAGTTTCTGTCGCATCCCCGTTGAATAGGTTTCGACGTTGCGATAGCGTTCTTGACCGATATCGCAAAAGTCCGCGACCTCATGTGACCGCCTCAGCGCTTCGAGCTTCGGAAGCCCCGACAATCTCGCCATCATCTGAATCGATTCAATCCCTTGTAACCCTTGGATGTAGCAATCGTCTTCCGGTAGGTAGCCAATCTTGTCGCGTAAGGCTCGGGTTTGCTCCGGCCACTTGAAGTCCAACACTCGCCCAGTACCAGAGTCGATTTTGACTAAGCCGAGGATCGCTTTGATCAGCGTGCTTTTTCCGGACCCGTTTGGCCCGAGCAATCCGGTGATTCCTGGGGGAATGTTAAGCTCGACGTCGTGGAGCGCCGCTCGCGTCCCATATCGTTTGGAAACGTGAGCGAGCTCAATGATGGAATTCATGGGGAATTCTTTCCATTCCGTTGCGTTGCCGCAATGGCCGGTGCTGTTGTCACTGGTTAGCGGCCGATGAGTCGGTACCGATTTGAACCTTCAGTGAGCCGAGTACCCGGGTCAATTCCTGTTCCTTATTTTCAACAAAGAGTACGTTGTCCAGGACGATGGCTCGTGTCTCCGAACTCGGGTGCAGTACCAGGCGTCCAGCGCCTAGCAGCATGAATTCAAATACATCGTTAATCTCTTTGTCGATTCGAAGGTTCGGTGCTGGATAACGAACTAGGTCGCTCAAGAAGCCGTGGTGATGCAACAGTTCGTTATTACGCAACTCCCAGTAGTTGAACCTGCTAGCAAAAAGCACCGCAAGATAGAGCAGAGACATTGCCGAGGCGAAGCATACAAAAAAGGTTGTGTTGGCTGCTGGCCGGATCGACAAAAGAAGATTTTCAATGGTCGGCAACAGATTCGGTTTCATGATCGTCAGAATCCACAGCGACAAGCCAATCGTTGTGAGAACGAACACAAGGATCAGCGAGTTGGCACGCGGGAAATCGAAGATGATGACAAACGTGTTTGCCATTAGCACAACAAGAAAAAGCCCCGTCATCACGACTGGAACCGTTTGTGTGGCGGGATCGACAGTACTGTAGCCCCCCAAAAGCATCACGATGGCGGTAACAATCGATAGAACGACCGTTGGATACATGAATATGAATTTAGGATAGGACACAAGTATTACCGAGTTCGTCTTTACCGACTTTCGAGTGTCAGCCATCGCTCCGCTCGTTTCCGCTGATCTGTCGGCATTCGCCGCCGCTCTATCCGTACTCATCTTCGTGGTCTCACTGTTTTCAGATGGCTCAATCGATGATCGCAAGTTCAACGTGGTCCAAGCAGTGCTACAAGCATTGCCAGTCGTTCGCCGGCAAACGACAATCCCATGGCAATAGGGCATCGTTCAACGAAAAACGGGGCGCAGGATTCGTCCAAATCTCCGCCCGATCAAGATCGTACCACTATTCGGCTCTCCTGCGTTAAGGGCTTGTCGCGTTGTACTCGATTTCTTGTACTCGATTTCTCCTATCGAGAATCGGCCTGCGACGAGGTTATAATGTCGACCGTGGCCGCGGCATCCGTTGCGAAAATGCCATCCGCGGATTTCCACCCGACCGATCGTATCCGTTCCAAAGCTGGCGATCTGCGTTTCGCCGAATCGAATCATTTCCCCGCATCGCAACCGCAAGTTGTACTCCTTCGCCGAGGCCCCGCCTAAATGTTACTTTTGCAAAAACCAAGCGTCGCGTTCGTCGTATCAGGGGCCCTGCTCCTCATGATCTTGTGTCCGATCTCGACGATCTATTCCCAGGAATCGATCCCCCTAGAGTTTCGTGTTTGGAAATTGGCGACCGGCCGGACGTCCGATGTCAAGTTGGCGTTTATCGCGCGAGAGGGCAGCGCGGTCAAGCTGCAACGGGAAGACAACCAGAAGATCATCGAATTGTCGATGGCTCAGCTCAGTGCCGAGGACCGCACGTTCGTCACGCAAACAGTCGCTCGATTGTCGCGCGAGGCGACCAAGCAGGCACCCCTCAAGGCCGAAACCGCCGATTGGCCCGGATGGCGTGGAGCGGATAGGACGGGCGTCAGCAAAGAAAGTGGCCTGCTCGCCCAGTGGGCCCCTGCGGGACCGAAGCTTGATTGGCAGATCGATGGCATTGGACAAGGCTACTCCACGCCAACGATCGCGGACGGCAAGGTTTTCGTATTAGGTACCAAAGGCAATCAGGAAATCCTCTATGCCTTGGATGAAAAGAATGGTCGCGAAATCTGGACGTGCCCGATGGGTACGGTAGCTGGGGGTGGGGGATATCCCGGGCCTCGAAGTTCGGCGACGGTCGACAGTGGTTCACTATTCGCGATCGGGAGCGACGGAACGTTGATTGCTGCCAATGTCGCAAATGGAAAGTTACTTTGGAAAAAGAATTTTCGTCAGGACTTCGGTGGGCAGTGTGGAAGTTGGGACTACAGCGAATCTCCGTTGGTCGATGGTGACGCTGTCATTTGTACCCCTGGGGGGACAGCGTCTGCGATTGTGTCGTTGAACCGAAAGAATGGAGAGGCGAATTGGCAGGCTTCGACCAGTAGCCTCGGCGATGATTATGGAAGAGCCGCCTACTCCTCGCCCATTGTGGCTGAAGTCGAAGGAGTGAAGCAGTACATTCAATTCTTGAATAAGGGCGTTGCGGGTTTTCGCGCCAGCGACGGAAGCCTGCTTTGGCATTACGATCCGCCTGCTAATGGCACTGCAAATTGTTCCACGCCAATCTGCCGTGACGGCTATGTATTCGCCGCCTCCGGGTATGGCACCGGCGGTGGACTTGCCAAGATCAATCGCAATGGCGAACAATTTGAAGCGGTTGAGCAGTACTTTGTTAAGCAGATGCAGAATCACCACGGTGGTATGGTATTAGTGGGTGACCATCTCTATGGCACGAACGACGGCACCCTGCTTTGTATCCAGTGGGATTCCGGCGAAATTGCGTGGCAGGAGCGAGGAGTTGGCAAAGGTGCCGTGACTTTTGCCGACGGGCACTTGTACGTCCGAAGCGAAAACGGCCCGGTCGCCCTCGTCGAGGCAAACCCAGAAGAGTATCGTGAAGTGGGCCGCTTCGATCAACCAAATCGAAGCAATAAGAATGCTTGGGCACACCCCGTGGTTGCGAACGGGAAGTTATATCTTCGCGACGACGACATCTTGCTTTGCTACGACGTGAAGAAGTAGCACAAGCTATCGCAATGACTTTCCGGCATTCCCAATCACTTGCGAGTTGGAAACGGAATTACCGAAGTCGTCAAAGCGGTCGAGCGTCCAGACGACCGCTTTGTTCTTGGGGTTAAGCTCGATGAGCAATGGGTTTCCAGGGCCGGCGTGGCAGTTTCCTATGACGTAGTTTCCATTGGGTAGGACCTCAAGCGTCGTCACCCAAGCAAGTGTGATGCCCGGCAGATCGTTCTGGCCGATTTGCCAAACGATCTCCTTCGCGGGGGTGACTTCGATCACGCTATGTCCATTGCCGGTGGCAATCAATGTATTACCACTCGGCAACCGTACGGCGCTAAAAAGCTTATTGCCGAACGCTTCGGGACCATGACCTGGAGCAGGTTCGCGTCCGAACATGGGTACTTCATACTCCCATACGATCGCCCCTGAGTTTCCGTCGTACTCTCGTAATACGCCGTCGCCTTCGTGGCATGCAAGGTAGTTACCATTGTCCAACTTACGCACCAGGCGAGTGTCCGTGTGAGGATGCGGATGGTTCACCTTCATGGGGATCGACTTGACAAGTTTGCCGTCGCGATCGACTTCAATGATTCGCATCGCCGTCGTTTCGGCGATCATGACGCGGCCGTCCTCGAGCGGTTGGAAGGAGTGAACTTCGAGAGTCTTGCCTTCATTGCCATTTTGCTTGGCCGAATCGTATTCCCAGATGATTTTTTTCGTATCACGCTCGATCTCGACGACCTTGGTGGCGCCCTGCTGCACCATGATGTTGCCGTTGGGCATCACATGAATGTCGTGCACGCCGCCCCAGGGCATTTCCCAAGTTATCTTTCCGTCCTCTGCGAGCACGACCAGCTTTCCGTTACCTTGAAGAACAACCGACTGCCCGGCGATTGCAGGCGAAAAGCCGAAAGCGGTAACAAGGGTTGTCGCAAGAATAATAGCAGGGTAAGTGAATGGCATGGCGTTCCTTGGGATAACAAATGACAAGACGTTTTTTGGTGAATCGCGTAAGCCAACCTCGATAACCTTATTCGTCTTCAAAACAAGTAGATAAAGAATAGCCCAGTTGCGTCGTCACGGCGCGATGATAACGGAGTAGAGAACGAAAAAGATTTGCAGTTACCACTTCATCGTTATCTTTCAGTCGAGCGCACGGCATATTGGAAGGGCATGCATGTCGCTTGGCTTCGAAGGTCTATGGCCGCGCCACCACTTTCTGGAATCGTTGGATTGCGCCCTCAGATCACTGTCGGCGTGGTCCCTTCGTCGACGCGATGGCCACGGCGACCGATTAGGCCGTGAATACGGTTCCAGAGTCGTGACGATAGTCTTGCGATGCCGAGCGTAAGCAACGCCCAGACGGCAAGCAGGATATTTAAGAAGAATCCCTGAACGATCGTCAATAATAATGCCAATGCAAACTCACTCTGAAATCCGTCCTCGCGAAAACTACCCATGGATAAATGTGTCACGGCTTCCACGCAGCTGGTGGCGAACAGGCCAACGAGCATGTCGATCGCCAGACCAAGGGGAAACACAATGGAGATGAATATTCGTGTTCCGTAGGTAAACACAAGTATTCGACGAACCATCGTTTTCTGACGTATGGGCCACGAAGACGTATTTAGGTCGACCACGGTATACAGCACAATAAACAAAACAATTCCCAGCAACATGGCTGCGACTTGTCCGTCGCTGACGCCATAACCTACGTAGAAGCTGGGAGCGGCGGCGATCGCACAAACGGCGCTCCATCGAAACCAGATCGCGAGCGGACCTTTCGGCGGCTTTTTGCCAAGAGATTCGAGCCCATCACCTAAGTTCGACGAATTGAATGAGTCGATCGGCGCATTCGGCGCGTAGGGATTTGGCGATGTGCTCATTGATTCCACTTTTCGTTCATCTAAAACTCGTGCATGAAGAGCTTTTTCAATCCGATTAAAAAAAGTTAAACTAGACAAACAACGGCGGGAGCGAAGCTAATCATTGGATTGAGACAATTCATCGCACCCGCAATCGCGTGGTCTGGGATTGCAGACCAGCCTCATTCGATCCACCATTGTAGCTTATGTCATTGCCGATTGATTGCGTCAGGTCGTTTCTCGACATCAACTTAGCCCTGCTCGTACCGGTTGATTGAGTGACATTGGGCTCGTTTGTTTTGCAAATTATTGTGCTTCGGGGTAATCGATGACCGTTTTTGTTTTTGGACACCGAAATCCTGACACGGATGCGATTTGTTCGGCGATTGCGTATGCCGATTTTCTGCGGCAAACCACGATCCCCGATGCCATTGCAGCCTGCTGTGGTCCGGCAAACCTGCGGACCGAGTTTGCCCTTAAGCGCGCGGGAATCGCCCCGCCGCGGATCATCATGGACGTTCGTCCCGAATTGGAGGACGTGTGCAAGTTAAACGTCGTCTCCGCGCGGGAGACCGATGTTTTTTATGAGGTCTATCAACTGATGGACAAGCACTCCTTGCGATCGATTCCCATCATGAATGAGAAGGATCGATTGGTGGGTCTGGTCTCACTTCTCGATCTTCTCGAGCTTGTGTTTCAAGGCGGAGTCGATCCCATTAAGTCTCGTCAGATATCAAGTAATTTAACGAAGATTGTTTCGGTTCTTGAAGGTGAGTTCGAGTTCGCGATCGATCCCGACCGTGATGACGACTTGATCGTGACGGTAGGCGCGATGAGTGCTGAGGGATTTACGAAGCGAATGAAGCAGTTTCCTTCGGAGCGGTTGTTGGTTGTTAGCGGCGATCGCCCAACGATTCAATTACCTGCAATCGAAATGGGAGCCCGTGCACTTGTCGTCACGGGTGGCTATCGCCTGTCGGACGGACTATTACAACTGGCGAAGGCTCGTGGGGTCACGGTGATCAACAGTCCCTTTGACACGGCGACGACGACAATGCGTATCAAAGCGGCTCGCTCCATTAAATCGGTCATCCAGCGAGACTACATGGCGCTGCCAGCGAGGACGCCCGTCGCCCAAGCCCAGCAGCAGATATTTCGCTCGAAGCAAACCAGTTTTCCCATTCTCGACGGCGATCGATTGGTGGGCATTTTGAGCAAGACGGACCTCGTAAACCCGCCGCAACCAAAGATCGTACTGGTCGATCACAACGAGATGGCGCAGGCCGTTCAAGGAGCCGACGAAGCGGAAATCCTTGAGGTTCTGGACCACCATCGCCTAGGCGGATCTTTGCAAACCAGTCACCCCATTCGGTTCGTCAATGAACCGGTTGGTTCGACCTGCACCCTTGTCGCAGGCAAATTTCGCGCTGCCGGCATCGATCCCTCACCAGGAATTGCTCTTTGCATGGCATCTGGAGTGATCAGTGATACCCTTTTCCTCCGATCGCCCACTACGACCGATGTTGATCGTCGTGCCCTTGAATGGCTTCAATCGTTTTGTGAAGTCAATCTCGAATCCTATGCTGAAGAGTTTTTCAAGGTTGGTTCCGCACTACGGACACGAACACCCGAAGAAGTGGTGCGCGAGGATTGCAAACGATTTGAAGACAGTGGCATCGAATTTTCGATATCGCAAATCGAAGATATTGGTTTTGATCTCTTCTGGCAACGAAAAGAAGAGTTGCAAATTGCGCTAGAGCAGATGGCACTGAAAGAAAAGTTAAGCTTCTCGGCCTTACTCGTGACGGATATTGCAAGCAACGGAAGTTTACTGCTGATGAGCAATGAGCCAGAAGGTTGGGAAGAAATTAATTACCCTCAACTGGAAGACAATCTTTACAAGTTGGACGACGTCGTTAGTCGTAAGAAACAGCTTTTGCCGTTGATCCTCAACCTTCTCGAGTTATCTCCGCCTCAGGTATCGGATACCTAAGCCTGCTTTCCGCGCAGGTTTTTCCGGCTGGTTCAATTATTTAGGTTGTTCTGACCTTCGCCATTGTTTTGAGGCAAATGCGGGCGCTTTTTCGCCTTGTCGCTTACTCGTCGAATGGCGTGACATAGGTTTCGTTTTGGCGGACCAATCGCCAACTCTTCTCCTAATCAAAATTCGGTTTCGAGGTTTCTCTCGATGAATAGTCATACGAATCGTTCACGTCGCCGTCATGAAGCGACTCGCAAAGACAGTCGACTCGCATTTGAGCAGCTTGAGTCGCGACTAATGAATGCGATGGATGGGATCGACTATCACGTTCAGCTTCTGGCATCTCCCGATCCAATCGGTTTATCATCCGTCGTTGGTAATGCTGAACCCACGATTGCCAGGCCCGCAATGCTCGTAAACGGTACCACAGTTCGTACCCGAAGCGCCTCGGTGTCGGTACTCGGCGCCGACGATATGGCAGAGCAGAACCTGCAATACACTTGGCAAGTTCTCGAAAGTCCAAGCTCGTCAGTGGTGCGATTCGCGACCAATGGTACCAATGCTGCGAAGAATAATTCGATCACATTCGACCGTGAAGGCACGTACGCGGTGAGTGTGACCATTCAAGATGCCGGCGGCCTGACTACAACTAGCACACTTCGTTTTGACGTCATCCGGACTTTAGCTCGGTTTGTGGTCCGCAATCCCGACGGGCAAGCCTTCTCTTCCCAAAATTTGAGCGTTGTTAGCGGCGTAAGTCAAAGACTGAGTATCCAAGGTCTAGATCAATTTGGGAGAGAGTTCTCGACCATCGCAACACCTAGCTGGAGAACGATATCGGCTCCGTCGGAAGGTTCCTCAAGACTGACGTTCCAATCAGGAGTCGGAACAGTTTCATTCACTCGCGCCGGCCGCTACACCGCTTCGATTCAATCGAACGGAATTACGGCATCGCTTAATTTTGATGTGACTCAGAGCTACACAAGAACTGTGGCGATCGACGCTCGCAACGTGGCGTTGAGTACGACATCACCTATTTCTGTTGCTGGAACCAGCCAGCAGTTAACGGCGCGAGCGCTGGACCAATTCGGAAAACCGATGGCTATTCAGCCTACCTATGTTTGGACGATCGTTTCGTCACCAGCGGGTAGCGCGCCATTGACCAGCATTTCCGGCAATCGAGCAAATCTAACGTTCAACCAAAGCGGAACCTATGCTCTGCGAGCCAATGCTCAAGACGCAGCGGTCAGCGTCTATCTCAATGTGGCACAGACGTTGACGAGTGTCCGAGTCACTGCGGACCCATCGTCGATTGCGGCGGGTGCCACACGTCAGTTTCGAGCTGCCGGATTGGATCAGTTTGGCAAGGCGATGGTGAATGGTCCCACATTTGTCTGGTCGGCGACCGGTGGGACCATCGACAGCAACGGATTATTTCGCGCTGGTTCAGTTGCGGGCAATTTTTCCGTGACGGCGCGGATGGGCACGGTTTCGGGCGTGGGGACTGCGACGGTTTCAGCACCCATCCCACAGCCGCGATTGCAGGACTCGGGAATCGCAGCCTTGGTTCAGACTTATTATGTCGACGGAAGCATCAGTCGCCAGGAAATGATCGATCTTCTTCGTAGCGCGGGAGTGGACGGTTCTGTCACCAGCACAGAGTTGGCTGACCTTCGCTACATCGTCTCGTCTCCGTCTACCTACACGATGCCCGTTCACGTTCGCGAACTGGCCCGCGATGTTGTAAATAGCAATTACGCAAATCTCAACTTTCAGGGACAGGCTGCGGGGAACCTGACCACGAGTAGTTCGTCCACCCTTTTAAACAACCTCGTCGACAAGTGGTTCTTGGGGGCAGATGTGCCCGTTTTAACCAGTTCTTCGCTCCGTTATCAGGAAGCAGTTGGCAACCTCTTCAGCAACGGGACGCCGTTACGAACGGATGCAAGGCAGGGTGCTCTTGGCGATTGTTATTTTATCGCCTCCATCGCTTCGATTGCTGAAAAGAACGCCGATGCGATTCGTAGTCTCTTTATCGACAACGGAGACAATACGTTCACTGTTCGATTCTTCGGTGGTGCGTTGGGGTACAACTTTAACAACGGATTGGTGACTGCTGGATTCGTATCAGGATCGGGCGTTGCTGATTATGTAACGGTTAACCGCCGGTTGCCTGTGTATTCAAATGGCATGTTAGCTTACTCGGGCAACGGTTTGAGTGCTTCGAGTTCATCGACGCCACTGTGGATCGCATTAGCAGAAAAGGCCTATGCTCAGTGGAACGAAACACGAAATGAGGGTCGCGATGGAACGAACCGTTACGCCAGTATCGAGGGCGGGTGGATGTCGAATGTCAATGCGCAAGTTCTAGGATATAACTCTACAAACTACACGACCTCTTCAACCTCAAAGCAAACTCTCGTGAATGCTCTTAATTCGAGAAATGCAGTCACGATTGGTACTACCAGTAGTCCCAATGCAGGGGGATTGGTGGGAGGGCACGCGTACATCGTGACAGGTTATGACGCCGGCACGGATAAGTTTAATCTTTACAATCCCTGGGGCGTATCTCATCCCTCTCCGCTGACATGGGCTCAACTCCAATCGAATACTTCGATGTTCATCGTCACTAGCACCTCGGGAAGCACAGGCGTGAGCAGTGGCCAATTACGGTTAAGTTCCACTGACGTGTTAGTCGGTAACTGGACGACCGTTTTGATCGAAGCCGATTTACTTGAAAAGAGTCAAAGCGATGACTCGCCTAACTCCTTGGTCACCGATCGAGTGTCAGGAGTTGAGCTGGATTCCTTTGAGCAGCCTCTGTTTATTCAAGATACGGTTGATCCCGCGACGGATCGAACGCCAATAGCATTCGGCTCGCTGGAATGGAATGGCCTCTCGGCGAGCGACGAAGAGTTGACAGAGGGTGAATGGCTTTTCCTCACGGAAAGCCCCAATGATTTTGGCATCGATTTTTTTGTCTAGCCAATTAAGTCATCGCCCTCTTTTGTTGACACGGATGGGTTTGTGGTCGATGGGGGGCGAACGCCTCGCGGCGGGAAGTTTGATGCCTTCCTTCTCATCGGTGCCTCATGATTGATGCGCCGAGAACGAGGGGTTGCCCCTAACCTTGGAAAAAATGTTGGGGCGAGGTTTGCGAACGCATTGCGTCGTCGAAGCTAGGGTATCATAGGGGTCCGACTGGGCACGAAACCGGTCTGTCCCACCCCTCCCTGGAGCCTCTTCCATGTCTTTATCTGGTAGCAACCCTGGAACTCGCCGTGACTTCCTGAGTCAGGTCGGCGGAGCGAGTGCTGTCTTGCTTGCCGGCCAGGTGATTTCTCAAGAGACCTCGGTAGAAAATGACAAACCATTAGTTGTCGGCGTCATGGGGTTGTCTCGCGGGCGTGAATTGGCGAGGGAGTTTTCGACCAACAGAAATGTTTCGGTAAAGTACCTATGTGATACCGATCGAGATCGCATGGATGCCGCCGTAAAAGATTGGAAAGGGGGTAATCAACCAGAAGGTACGCAAGACTGGCGACGGATTCTTGATGACCCCCAAGTCGATATCTTGGTTTGCGCAGCGCCAAACCACTGGCACGCTCCGGCAACCATTCTCGCATGCGCCGCAGGGAAGCACGTTTACGTGGAGAAACCGTGCAGTCACAATCCGCAGGAAGGTGAATGGATGGTAGCGGCAGCAAAAAAGCACCGTCGTTGCGTTCAGGTGGGTACGCAGCGGCGAAGTTCACAGTCGACGCGTGAAGCGATCAAAAAACTCCATGACGGTGTGATTGGTCGAGTCTATTTAGCGAGGGCGTACTACAACAGCGCGCGTGGACCGTTGGGGTCAGTGGAACCCGCTCAAGTTCCGCCGCATCTCGACTATGCTAATTGGCAAGGCCCTGCACCCATGCAACCGTATCGTTCCAACGTGATTCATTACAATTGGCATTGGTTTTGGCACTGGGGCGGTGGTGAGTTGGCCAACAACGGCGTGCATGTACTCGATCTTTGTCGTTGGGGGCTTCAAGTCGATTACCCGATCGCGTCGAGCTCTGTCGGCGGCAGGTATGCTTTTGATGACGACCAAGAAACCCCGGATACACAAACGGTGGCATGGGATTTTGCAGATCGTAAGCAGATTAGTTGGCAGGGGTTGAGCTGCAATCCCCATGGCAATTCGTTCGTGGAGTTCTTTGGTGAGGCGGGTGCGATGGCATTGGATGCAAATGGTGGCTACGTGGTTTTTGACCTCAAAGATAAGCGATTGGAAGAAGTCAAGGGCAGTGGCGCGGGGCAAGCAGAGCACGTAACAAATTTCCTGCAAGCTGTCCGTAGGGAAGAGCCTGCGATGCTTCACTGCGGTATCGAAGAAGCCCACCGCAGCACGCTCCTTTGCCACTTAGGAAATATTTCCCAACGACTATCGCGGCGTATCCACAGTGACCCCGTCAATGGCCGGATTCCTGACGAGCCCGACGCAAAGCAACTCTGGCAACGTGACTATGCTGACGGCTGGCTAAAAGACTTGACTACCGCTTCTACCTAAGTCGGGATCGATGACATGAATGATTTACCGCGTGCAGTTTTGCTATCCGGCGTTGCCTGCATGATGTGCTGTTTCTCGATATCCCCGGCACGAGGTGAACTCAAAGCCGGAGTTTCCGTCGTCGATGTCACGCCTCAACAGTGGCCAGTGCTTGTAAATGGCGGAATGTTATCTCGGTCCGTTGATACGGTGAAGACTCCGGTCAATGCTCGCTCGATTGTACTTGACGATGGTCATGAGCGAATTGCAATCGTTGTAGTCGACAGCTGCATGATGTCTGCAGAGTTTATGAAGGACGCAAAGCAACTTGCATCCAGCCAGACCGGAATCCGCGCTGATCGAATGCTGATATCAGCCACTCATACCCACTCTGCGCCCGCATCCATGGGCTGCCTTGGCACCGAAGCCGATCCCAATTACGTCCCTTATTTACGAATCAAAATCTCCGAGGCGATTTCTCTTGCCATTGCTAGCCTCGAACCGGCTAAAGTGGGTTGGGGAACTATCGATGCTAACGAGTTCACTGCGTTAAGGCGTTGGATTCGTCGACCGGATCGAATCGAAAATGATCCGTTCGGAAACCCAACGGTGCGTGCTAACATGCATGCCGCCCGAGTTATTGATGACGTGACAGGTGAATCTGGCCCGGAAGACCCAGAGCTGTCACTGATTTCGATCCAAGCAACCAACGGAAGGCCGATTGGCGTGCTTGCTAACTTTTCCATGCACTACTTCACCGATGATGCAATCAGCGCTGACTATTTTGGGCTGTTCTGCGAAGGGCTTAAAAAAGCAGTCGCGGTACCTCCTGTCGATGGCGTCCAGCCCTTCGTCGCACTCCTCTCGCATGGGTGCAGTGGTGATATTTGGCGACGTGACTACACCCGCCCAGAGGTGGCAATCACGATCGACGAGTACTCGCAAGCAATGATCGCGAAAGCGGTTTCTGCGTACCAGAAAATTACGTATCGCGATGACGCCGATTTAGCCATGAGTGAGGCTCGTTTGCCGCTCCGCTATCGTGTCCCGGATCAACAACGCCTGTTGTGGGCACAAAAGATTGTCAATGAGATAGGCGACCGTGTTCCAAAGGATACCGTCGAGGTATACGCTCGCGAGCAGGTGTTGCTACATGAGCGGCAACGTACGGAAGTGGTTGTGCAAGCGATACGAATTGGAAATATCGCGATTGCTACAACGCCGACCGAGACGTACGCCTTGACGGGGTTGAAACTAAAGCGACAGAGTCCGCTTCCTCAGACGATGGTCATCGAACTTGCCAACGGTGGCGACGGATACATTCCACCACCGGAGCAACACCTCCTCGGCGGGTACAACACTTGGGCGGCGAGATCGGCTGGGTTAGAGGTTCAAGCCGAACCGATCATTGTCGAGGCGGCGATTGAACAGCTTGAGCAAGTTTGTAAAAAGCCAAGACTTACCATTTGTGCTCCGAATGGACCTGCCTGTGATGCAATCCTGCGTCGACAACCCGTGCGGTACTGGCGTCTTGACGAAATGGCTGGCTCGCGGGCGATTGATTCGAGTGGTAAAAATGGCGATGCCATCTTTGAACCGAATGTGGTGTTTTATCTAGAGGGTCCACAGTCCGCACGCTTCAGTAGCGGCATGCAGCTCAATCGTGCCGTGCATTTCGCTGGCGGACGCCTCGTCGATCGCGTCCCTGAAATCAATGGTGATTACAGTGTCATGCTTCATTTCTGGAACGGTCTTCCCTCTGCGGCGAGGCTAATCGCAGGTTGGATGGCGTCACGTGGGCATGACCACGGGCTGAGTCACGGCAGTGAGCACCTTGGCCTGGGTGGAACCGATCCCGATGGCAGGTTAATCTTTGTTCAACATTTGGCGGGCAAAGACCCTATTCGCTTGATCGGTCGCACCACGATTGAGCGTTGGAGTTGGCATTCGCTGGCGATGATTCGGCAGGGAGCCACCATCCGAGTCTATCTCGACGACAACCTAGAGCCAGAGATAGAAGGAAATCTTCAAGATGCCGGACCGTTTCAACCGGCTGATTACTTCTTTGGTGGACGCACGGATGGTCAGTCCAATTGGGAAGGTCGAATCGACGAGATCGCCGTTTTCGATCGCGCCCTTTCCACCGAAGAGTTGAAGGCGATCGCTTCGGAGTCCGTTGACAATCTTGATGGGGCCAGTCGTGTCCCAGATCGTCTTTAAACGATCCTCGTTTCGGGAGAATACAACGCCTTCCTTCATCGCATGCGGTATGAAGCATGGTAATCATCGTAATTGAAAGCTCGCGGAAAGCGATGACCGTCACCAGGCCCTGTTCCGATGCTCGCAAAGCAGCAGCGAGCGGAAATGCAAGTCTTGCCATCGGATGAGAACACGGTTATACAACCGTCACGCACAAGGAACGACCGGTATGAATCGGGCGAGTCGGCGTGGTTAGGCGTTCTGACTTCAAATGATCTTAGGGTTGGTTCATGACACTCTGATTCATTTGAGGCAGGTACTTGAATGGAGGTATGTCTCTCGATGAGCGGTCTTGCCGAATCAAAGCTTGCGAACATTACCAAGGACAGGTACCTCGCCCAGAGGCTCAACCCCACTCCGGGTGAACCGCTGTATTTAGTCCTTTCGGATTTGTACCTCGCGCTTAAGCCGCACTCTTCGACGCTGCCTCTGCGTATTCTTGACCTTGGTTGCGGGGGCTCCCCTTATCGATCCCTGTTTCCAAACGCCGATTACGATCGCGCGGACATCGCCGGTGTCGAAGACCTGGATTTTGAAATCCCGACGGACCGACCGCAATGGCAATTGCCGATCGGATCAGGTACCTATGATCTGGTGCTCTCTAGTCAAGTTTTGGAGCACGTGCTCGACCCAACCAGCTACTTGACGGAGGCGTTTCGGCTATTGAAACCCGGTGGAAAACTACTCCTCTCCACACACGGCACTTTCGAAGATCACGGTTGTCCTTACGACTTTCGGCGTTGGACTTCGGATGGGCTGAGCGCGGATCTCAAGTCTGTCGGCTTCCGCGTCGAGCAAATGAATAAACTAACAACGGGCCCACGAGCGGCGATGTTCATCCTTCAGCAGCACCGACGGTCGTGCTCTAAGCTCTGCTCTCTGGGTTGGTGGATGGCATGGCACAAGTGGATGCTGAAGCACCGCCGAGCTAGTTTTGATCGCCAATGCGACGCTTGTTATCCGGAGCATCGGTTTGTTTCAAGCAGTCTTGCAGAGCATCGAATCTACATTGGACTACTAGCAATTGCGACCAAATAATGCGTCACTGTTTGATTGCAATGCGTCCGGTGTAATCGATGCGACAAAGCAAGGTCTTCAACGATTGCTCGCGGATATACTCGTCAACGGCACGCCTTGCTCCCTCCCAGTGCCCGTAGTCGTCGATGATAAGAACGCCGCCTTGAACCAACCGTGGGAACAGGTGAATCAGTTCATGCTTAGTCGATGAGTACCAATCCGTATCTAGCCGAAGAATTGCGATCGAATCCGGTGCGTTCGCTGGGATCGTTTCCTCGACCTTGCCTTTGACATAATGAATGTTCGACGGAGGGTATGCGGTCGCTGTCAGATTTCGGACGACTTCTTCTAGTCCTGCGATTGCCCAAACTTTGGACGTTTCCGGGTTTTCCTCGGAAAGCAATTGCGACGCGGTGTTACCCCGCAAGTCTCGGTCAACCGCGGCTGCGGGTGGCATGCCTTCGAAGGTATCAAAGAGCCGGAGGTTGCGTTGGAAGCTCCCCTTTGCGGTGAGTGTTTTGGCGACTGCCATCATACTGCCGCCTCTCCAAACGCCGCACTCGACAATATCGCCTTCGATGTTGTGATCCACGATGTATTCCACAGCCTGGATCAATGCGAGAAGTCGATCAGGTGAGGTCATTGTAAACGGTCGACATTCTTCGATGCGATTCCGAGTCTCCACATCAATGTCGGGAAACCTTTCCTCGAGTGATTGCGGAGTACCACACGGTTGTTTTCGACGTCGTCGCTTCATCGCTCGGATTGCGGCATCCATCATTTTCATATGAATTGCTTTCGTACGTGGTGCTACAAAAAATGAAGCAGTGTGAGAACGGAGGGAGGACACTTGACCACACGTCTTTACAAGTCTGGCTGATCCAGCTGTTGGCGTAAGCACCGTTGCGCTCAAACCCAGCGGTTGTTCTCGGCGACTGCGTCCAACGACGCTGCATGCATCCTTTCGAGCCTCGAAAAGTCAGCCTCGAAGGTTTGCGTCTTTTACCAACACTGAACCCGTCGGACGTCTAGTTACCAAACTTCGTGTATGGTCGCCATACCAATCGAGCTAGACAGGTTACCGTCGTTTTTGCTATCCCTCGCCATTAGCGTGTTGAGGGCGCCCCCTACGGATGACTTCAAAGGGGAGTGGTTTGCTCGAAAAACCCGTTTTTTGGCAGTCAGAAAAACCACAACTGGTTCGCCTACGATACAGACGAACGCAAAAAATGAATGAACGCCGATTAAAAAACGCCGCGTCGGTTTCTACCCTTGCCCAGGTGGAGAACGGGGCACCAGTCCATATTGCATTTGCTGTGGACTCGGCTTTCCTTTCTTACTCGGCAATCGCTTTGTGGTCGGCAGCAAGTAACACACGTAACCTTCACGTCCACGTCATCCACGGGGGAGATTTGGGAGCTGGCGTACGCGGCCTCAAGCGAATCGTCGAGCGGTTTGAGGGCAGGATACAGTTTTATGAAGCCTGCGTTGAAAAGCTCGCTGGTTTGCCCGTAACCGATCACGTAAGTATTGCGACCTATTACCGTCTTTCGATTGCCGAATTGCTTCCGAAGAATGTTCAACGTGTCATCTATCTCGATGGTGATCTCATCGTTCGGCGTCCGCTGAATGAACTCTACCATTGGAGTTTGGATCCTACGGGTGTGGCGGCGGTTCCCGAGCCGAGCGTCGCGGTTTCAAACCTGGGGATGCCTTTAGGAACACCCTATCTCAATGCTGGTGTTCTCGTTCTTGATTTGGAACAATGGCGCCAAAAGCATGTGACGGCACGGCTTTTTCAAATTGCAGCAGATAATAAGGACCGATTGAGATTTTGGGATCAGGATGTCCTTGCCCTCTATCTACAAGGGAGTTGGTCGTTCCTGCCGCCGCACTGGAACGTTCATCATCGTTATTTCTTTGGTGAAAATAAACTTCCTTGGCCTGAGCAGGAGCCCGCGATCGTGCATTTCAGTGGAGCAGGACTTAAGCCACCTGATTACAAGGTGCTGCACCCTTATGCTGCCGAGTTCTGGCAGATTGC
>JANOBM010000194.1:0-9166 GCA_031411655.1 Planctomycetaceae bacterium | reverse complement strand
GCTACGTAGTAAGTACCTTCAGGCAACGAAACCGGACCAATAAACGGATCCCCGGTAGACACCGATCCGCGAACAAGAATTTCGCCGATATTTGCCCCTAGTGGACTCGTCTGATCCTCAAAGATATTGCTGGATGCACCAAACAAAATCAAACGAGGCTCATTAATTCCCGAAACGCCGTCGGTATCGTAGAAAACACTGATGTTGGTGTCGGGACGATTAAAGCCATCTGCGTAATCGATATCAAAAACGGTCGGCTTTTGAAGCTGACCCAATTGGCCTGCAAAGTTGACGTCAAATTGGTAGAAGTCGACATCACTGGTGCTTGCGAGAGCACCACCGACACTAAACGTGCCGTTTGCTGCATCGGCAAGATTCCCGATGTACTGCGCACGTTGACCGAGCTCTGCAACCTGCGTGCTCGCAAAAATGCCGCTACTGATGGGCAAATTGAGCGCATCGTTGCTCGATGAGAACTGCGGAGTCTCAAACAGTTCATTATTCGCTGCCTCGTTTTCCTGAGCTTCACCGAGTAATGGCGAGGTCCCCGGAAGTCCTTGCAGATGGATGCCCTGGATGGCGTAGCGAATATCGGCAAAGTTAACCACGCTGCCTGGGATCTCTTGCGATTCCTGCAATCGGACTTGGAACGTATAACCGCCGCGGGTCAAGCCACCATTACCATCACCTGGGTTCACCGAAGCGCTACGAACTCTGAAGAAATAGGTACTGCGCGTACCAACAACCCCTGGCAACGCTAATCGTAACCCTGCGTCACGTGGATTCACCGTCCCAACGTCTTCGTAAAGGCCACCGACTCCGCGCTTCGTGACTGCTTCTGCCGTGCCTTGAAGCGTTCCGATCTTACCGCTGAGAGTCGGCCCGAAGACCTTGACTAAGGTCGGATCATCAACTTCCGCCAATCCGTTGTCGACTCGACCAATTACATTGCCGTCGGCATCCAAGACGTCAATGATCGTATCGAGCGAGAAACTGGTTCGATCGATATCGATCCAAACCGGAGTGCCTGCAACACCAGTGAAACTGTAAACGTCGATATCCGTTGGCTCGCTAAGGAAACCCTGGATCTCGAATCCGAGTCGTTGCACTTCGTCGCTTGCGGTTTGTCGCTGCGCCAACTCGCCCAGGAACTGCGCATTGTTGACGGTGCTGTTCAGCCCCGGAGCAACCGCTGTCGACAATTCTCGCTCCAACGTAACCGAAACGTTTCGATCGTTGCTCAACTGATCGAAGAACAGGCTTCGCCAGTCGTTCGGATTGGGTCGCGACCCAAACGTATTACCGTTGGTGTCGGTTTGCTGAGTTCCGTCCAGCTTACGACCTGCGCCGACCGTATCGTCGTGGATACTGGTGAACACCACCGGTGCACCAGGCAGTCCAAGGACATGAATGGTTCCACCGACGCGATCACTGATGTTGGACGTTGCCCCTGTCGCGGTGAAGCCTGTACCAGCGGTTGGACTATTCGGATTTCCTGCGCCGCTTAACTTAATGACCAGGCTCTCATCCGGACGGCTCTTTAGCGTCAATCCAGTATTGGATATCAGGTTCCCAACAATGATTGAATCGGTGAGCACGTGAACGATATCGGTATCGTCCCAGACGCTGCCACTGGAAAGAATGCCGCCACGAACTTTCAGACCATTGAGCTGCAGTGACGCAGCCGCGTCACTGGCGACGCTTCCGGTCGTGTTGCGCCGAATCAGCGGTCCTTGGTTATCGTCGAGATCGGCTAGGCGATCAACCGAACCGGTTTGACGGCCAAGGTCGACATGATAGTTGTCACGCAACGACTCACTATCGATGTCGATAATGCTGCCGCGGTTATCGACAAACGAATTACCAACGAGAATCGGCTGTGTGTAACGCGCGAAAATGGTTGCAGGGGTGATTGCCAATCGACCGTTACGACCGACCGGGCCCGCACCCAATTGGCCATTGGCGTTGAATTCAAAGCGGCTGTTGGTGATGCGAGCGCTTGCTTGTTGGAGCTCCAGCGCATCAAACGCGCGGCTTTGTCCCGCTTCGATGAGGCTAACGCCACCAGCATAGGCTAGCACCGCATTGTCCATGCTGATGTGAGAAGTAGGCGAAGCGTAAACGCCTGCCCAATCGCCACGGGCCGGCGCAGTTGCACCGTTCGCGGTCAGGCTATCGTTGTTCGTATCGAATGACCCACCTGCCCCAAATCGATCGTCCAAGACGCTGGTGAATACAACCGGTCGGCTTGCCGTGCCTTCCGCGAGTAGCTGCGTGCCTTGGCCCATTTCAATCCGGGCGCCACGAAGCTTGATAATCGTGCCTGGATCGACGACTAACGAGCCATCCAGCCTTCCGCGAACGCCGGTTCGCGTTAAATCGAGCAGACTGCCCGAAAGCGATCCGTTGTCAATAAATTCGTTGCTGGACGCATCGATTTGTCCTGCGACTCGATAAGCGCCAGTGGTATCACGACGATAAATACGACGGAATTGATAGCCGGATCCGGCTGCGACGGGTGGCAGATTGATCAATCGAATCGAACTAGCGCCCGTCAACACGAAGCTGGTGGTTGGCAGACTGGCTAGCGATTCAAATCCAAACTCGTCGACAAAGGTCACTCGGTAGTCGGTGGTACCGGCAACGAGCGAACCACCGGAGAGAACCTGTCCTGCGACATCCGCAACAACCGGTCTAACGCCGTCTTGAATGGAGCCACCTGGCGTGCCAGTGACAATCACATTTTCGGCGATGTAGTGCACGATGTCGGTATCGTCAAATCGGCCGGCAACCGTTAATTGACGGGGCGGAGTAGTCGGCGACGTTTCCACTCGAACGAACAACCCGTTGATACTGTTGTTCTTCAGTAGGTTGTTGTTGATCTCCGGACCAACGCGATCGTAATCAGCCGTAAATGCGCCGGCGGATTGGAATTGAGGTGCCTGATAGCTTGTTTCTTCGAAGCTATTTGGCGCCGCACTCATGGCAGCGTTCGCGCTGTCAGTTATCGAGTTGAACGTGATGTTCGGACGCAGATTGATCATCTGAATCGGATTCACCGACTGCTGAATCGAATCGATCAGAATGTTACTGCTTCCGCCGTAGCGGATGTCCGCATGATTGACGGTTTGCAAGAAGATGCCTTCGTCTTCCGGATCGCGTCGACCTTCAGCCTGGTCAAGGTCACGTCGGAATATCAATCCGCCCCAGTTTCCCGGAGTGGGAGCGGCACTATTGCCGGATGCGGCCGCATGAACGCTTCGATCGCGTGTGCTGGTTAAAACAACGTTGCCATTACCAACTTTAGGCGTGATTCCTTTGTTGGTGACAACCCCCGACGTGATCGTCGGCGAGGATAAATTGACGAGCCGCGGTGTTCCTAAAATTTGCAATGCACCGCCGCTTCGGTCAGCCAGCAAACTTGTGCTACCGACGCTGATCGCTGAGTTGCGGAGTTTAATTGCGACTCCCGCGTCGACCATCACTGTCACGCCCTTAGGCACCTGCAAGTTGCGACCGTCTTCAAGCGTTCCGCCACCAGTTTCGTTAGTACCAATCAAGTACGCGAAGTTATCGGTTGCCGTTGAGTCGTTTCGGTCCTGACCGCCGTTGCCAACAATACGTACGATGTCACCCTGCAAGGTAGCACCCAGTGCATTGGGTACCGCTGGATTTGCGATGTTGTTAAACGGACTCGCCAAACTGCCGTCCGCTGTCACTCCGGCTGTCTTATCAACAAATATCACGCGACCAAGCACGTCCGCTCCCCGGAATCCGGTGCTTAACGAAACGCTACGCTCGCCGGTCAAAGTCAATACCGAGGTCGCGCCGCTCGAAATGGTTGCGCGAACACCCGTTTCGCCCTGGACCGATCCGATCGCAGTCCGAATCGCTGCTGCGATATTCGCGGCCGGTGCGGCTGGACTAAAAGGAATGGCGACATTGCCTGGAGCCGGAGTTCCACCGATAGGAACGAATTCCAGTCGCCGCACCACACCGTTCGCACCCGTGATGGTGATCGTTTGACCAACCGTGATTGCCGCGCCGTTGCCAGTTACGTTGATCGTTCGGTTCAACGGACGAGTCTGGAACCAGAAATTCTTTACGCCACCCGGCACACCGTCGCCATCGCCGTCAAGCGATGTTCCGGGAACGCCGGTGCGAGTACTGTCCTGGTCACGAATCGAATCAAACTCGTTGACCTGTGGCTCAAACTTGAGCAACAGTTCGTACTTGCCCTGAGTCGTTCCGCCAAAGCCACTAGCGGTAATGGTTGGGTCATAGGTGTTGTTCCCGGTCGACGCGACCCCGATGTAGTAAACACCATTGGGAAGGTCGGCGCGAAGCAACGAGTCTTCGCTGAAGTAATCGTCGTTGCGAGACAGTTCAACAATTCCGCCGCCTGCTAACGACTGAGTCGCATAGTTCGCGATACCGCTGATGTCGGTCGATGCCGATCCGACGGCAACATCGGCCAAGAACAATGTGCTCGCGAACGGATCATTGTTGATTGCACTAACAACACTGCCTGCAGTTACAACGCCCACATTCGGGCCGCGACGAGGGACGTCAACGACGATCCCATTGGGTGTCGGCTGCCCATCATCACCGATCGAACGTCGAATCTTAATCCCGGTATCGCCGGCCACACGATCGGTGCGTAGGAACTCGATCTTTGAGCTATTCCCCAGCGCACCGGGTTGTTTCGATGTAAATTTTACAGAAAGCGCGGTTCCAATACCGAAATCGGTGATTGAAGACGCCCGAACGTCTTTGTAAAGCCTCAGCGTCGTATCAAGAAGGCTTGCATCCGGCAATCTTTCGGCAAAAGTCTCAGCCGTCAACTTTCCAAGGCGTTGCCCGGGCCCTAAGTTCACTTCAAATCGATACAGGTCAACGTCATTCGAATCGGGCCGATGAATGTACTGACCATGGAGGATGTCGTAATTGCCTGGGAATGCCGGCTCCAGATCGGTCAAAACATCGACCGTCGCGTTCAGGAAGCCCGCATTCAACGACATCAAGGTCTGCGCCGTCAAATCAGTCGCTTGCTCTAAGCCAAGCAAAAAGCCGATTCCGGCCATTGCCTTGCGAAAGAAATCCTCGCCGTAATTCGTCGCAAAGGGCGTTTGGTTGCTCAGCACCATCGCCGAATTGGTAAACGTCGGATCGATCCGTAACGTCGAATTGAGCGCTGCTTGCGCGGTGAGCTGAGTACTCGGACGAGGCTGAAGCGTGCCCGGGTCGCCGAGGGCAAATGTGATTCCACTACTGGCCGTTTCACGAAACTGAACGCCGATGTAATTGGCCCAAAGTGCCAACGCCTCGCGGACGCGAGTCTTTTGGATATCGGTGATTTGGTTGAGCTGGGAAGCGGCCCCTACCGTTTCGAAAATACGCTGGAAGTTATACGGAATTTCGGTAACGCCGGTTGTCTTGTCGGCACCGAAGTTCTGATTGATTGTTTGGAGCAGACCATTCCCCGAGAATTCGGGGACCACTAGTCGCCCTGGGTCGTCCGTTCCACCTGGCAACTCGATGCGGTAAGGTTGTGCGTCAATCGATTCGCGAAGCGTAAGGCTAGTGATTGGCTGCCCAGTCAACCCGAACGTTCCGACGTTCAAAGCGGAGGCGATCGTGTCGCCGACCGCCGTCATCACAAGAGGCGGGGAGTTAATGATATTGGTCGGAATGACAAGCGATCCACCTTGCCCGGCAACGCCTGCTAGTGAAAAGGTTACCGCCAAGACTGCGTTCACTGCCGGCGTCGCGGCAACGATCGCCGCAAGATTGGCCACCGTTGCTGGCGACCCACCCAAATTGAAGACGATGTTATTGCCTGCTAAGCTGACACTTAATCCAGCCGACCCGCTGCTGGTAAAACGCACCGTCCGCCCACTCGCCGATTCCCCGATCACCTTAGATCGGAAAGTGACGGCCAAGTCGCGGTTGACCCGCAGATCACTGGTAACGCTCGGCGCGATCGCGAAATTCGTCGGCGTTTGAATCAGTTCGGTACGGCTGTCTACTGCCGTTCCAATTCGAATCCGGAAAGTACCGCCCCCTAGCGGAACACCCGGAAGTAGATTGATGTCCGACGCAAAAATAAGGCGAGCCGTATGGGTCGCTTGATCGTAGATCACTCGCTGTGGGAAAAACAGCAAATCGTCGGTCGTTCGAACCGAGTCCTTCGTCAATAACAATTGATAGAAACGCGGATTCTCCGCCGAGCGTGCCGTCGGCTGCTTGGTGACGGGATCATTTTCAACAAACAGCGGATCTTCATTGAAATAGACCAAAACCTCATTACGTCGCTGATCCAATTTACCGTTCGCATCTCGCACCACCGGCTGCGGAATGATTGCCTCAACCAGTGCTCCCAAATTCAACTGAAAGTTGACAATCTCCGACCGCGCACCCGGAATCGACGGAAGAATCGCCTCACCCGCCAAATTACGGAGCGCAGTGATGCCCTGATTGGCGTCGTCGAATGCAAATACGTTGATCCGATAATTGTCGTCTGGCAAATTCTCTGCAAAACGAACAACCACTTCGTTCTGCTTCACGTCACCCAGCGTTACCAAGCCTGGAACGACACGAACGTCATCGCTCGAACCAAAAACCTTGTCGGGCCCGGATCGCGTGATGCTGATTCCATCAAATGTAGCCGGATCGATCTGCTGAACTTCGTCAAAACGGAACGTGAGTGACCGTGGTGCGATATTTCGGCTGGTTCCCTCAACAATCAAGTCACCTTCGTTCGGCTGAATGCCGATTAACTGGGGACCCGCCATCATTTGACGTGATTCCAGTGTCTCTAAAAGGTTCTGACGCTTACGCTTACGACGATTCTCCTGGAGCGCGTCCCGACGTGCCGCACGAGAAGAGCCTGGGCGCGTGCCGTTCTCTGACAAGCTTTCGCCTGATTTGAACGAGATGCCAGCGAAAAATTGACGTAGCCGCTTGCGCGAGGTCATGTAGACAACCTTGAAGGAGCGAACTGCACGCAGCTTTTTAAGCAAACGTGTGGGTCGAAGATCAATTGAATGGGAGCTGCGGTATCAAGGAACGCGGCAAAGGAACCCCTTTGCAAACGCACCTTTTTGGCAAGACAAGTAAGCCCGGGCGGATAGGCAATTTGCCAAAGTCCGTCCAGGTATCGCTTCCGAGTATAATTGCGGGGATTTTGCCCGCAAACTTTTGTAGTGTGGTGTTGGGGATTCAAACCGGCAACTTTGACTTTGTGGCGTCAAGAAGTGGGGATGCAACGGTTAAATTGCCTGCACGAACGGACCGATATGGTTCTCAGTGTGTGGCTTCGATCCGGATTAAGGGAAAAAGTTCCCTTCAAATTGCAATCAATGCCGTCCAAAGCTGCCCGGCAGCGTATGAAAAGCACCTGATCCTCTGAACGAGTGGCTGGCACGACGACTCGATCGAGAAAATCAAACCTCGTTTTGTTGCCGGTGACCGGTATTCATAGCTTGCAAATCAGCAGTTCGCGGTAGCCTCGCGCGAAGCTCGCGCCTATGATTAAAGAAATACTTGTAAAAAACGGATGACGAGGAAAGATCGTGAAACCGCTTCCTATTACCGGTGCGCCAGCCTCAGACTTGGCCAGCCCCGGTTCGATCTCGTCGGGCGCGACCTCGTCGAATACGACCTCAGCGAGTACGAACCTGAAGAAGGCGGTGCCTAACACCGCCGATGGCGGGGCAAGCGACGGCACCACGGAGGCCCCGACGGGTGATTCTTCATATTCGACCAGTGGCGAGCCGACGTTGGCCGGTGAGGTCGCGAGCGCGGGGGGCAGCGGAATAAAAGGAAGTGACGGTCTGGATAGCCCATTGCCGGCAGCATCACCTCAGGCGACAGGCAATTTGCCCACTAGTTGGTTGCCCGAGCAAGAGTCGAATCAAATTTTTCTCGACGAACTTTCGTCCACTGCACCACGGTTGCCCCTCCCGGCGTCGATTCATTCTGCGGAAGGTTACCTTGAGCTTGTCACGCAGGCAGCCTTAAGACTGGGAGTCCATCGGGATGTTCGAAGGAAATTCGCGATGAAGTCGCTCGAATTAGCGACTGAAGCGGGCCCGCAGGCGATCTCAGAGTACGAGGCACGTCGCCAGATGGTGATTGGCCAGAGTCGCCGCCTCCTCAAACGCTACTCCGCCGCAATCAATTCGTTCCGTTTGGCGTCAAAGCACCGTCCCACACGGGTAAAAGCGTTGATGGCAACGGGTTGGTGCCAAAAACGGTTGGGCAGGGCCGACCTAGCCGTCGTCACTTTGACGCGTGCGTTGTCCATCGTTCCGGAGGACGCGAGGCTTCACTACAACTTGGCGTGTTATCTAAGCCTGAGCGGACAGTATCGGGCCGCGGTCTACGAGTTGGCATGGGCTTTAGAACTCAAGCCGTCCCTTCGCGCGCGCGCAAAGTACGAAGGTGATCTCGAAGCTCTTCATGGCTCCCCTGCCTTCGAATCGCTAACTGCAAGCTGACGGTCGATTGACTAATTCAGTTTGTCGCCACTTTTGGAGGCGTAGGGCGTTTCAAAAAGCCTTCGCGTGACCAACCCGATAGGCGTTAGTAAGAATCGATAGTGGTTATCGGAAACACCAAGGAACATGGCGCAAGCTTCTTCGGTTTTTCCTGTCCACCAATCCTTCCCTTGGACTGAATCTTTTCACTGGGCAATCTCAGCGCGACTTGCTTGGGTTTTTGCAAAATCTCCACTTGGACTTGCTGATTCGCGTAGCGGGCGTTTCTCCTTCGCCAGCTCGATTCGATGTACGGATGTAGGCCGTGAAATCGCAGGCTGCAAATCTCGCCAGGCTCTGGGTTCGGTGACAACAACGACTCAATCAATCGTCGTTCTGGATCGTACCGCTTGCGGACGTGGTCGTTATCGACGCAAATGGACTCGGTGCGCTGAGCGTCACCATGAACCCTTCATTCAATTCGGCAACCGTATCTCCGACAACTGTAATGGTAAGCAACTTACTGGTCACTCCGGCGGCGAAGCTTAACGAACCGGCCGGCAAAATATTGCCAGAAAAATCCGCGGCGCTGGCCTTATTGGTGGTACTGCCAGTAACCGCGTAATTCACTGTTGTGGTTCCCGTCGATAAACCGCTTCGTATGACGGTAAACGTGAAGAAACTGC
>JANOBM010000193.1:0-2998 GCA_031411655.1 Planctomycetaceae bacterium | reverse complement strand
CATGATTTTCATCCACCGCGACCTCGATGGTGGCAATCGCGGATCCAAATTGCTGTTTTGTCTGTTCGCGAACACGCTCGGCGATCACCCGCGCGATCTCCTCCGCAGTCGTATTAACAACAGGCAAGATGACACAGTCTTCATCCGGAAAAACCCATCTTCGTTCGCGAAATCTTGCGGTGGTTTCGCCGTCTTGGCTGGAAATCCGAATCTCCGCATGATCGTTTGGCAGGATTACATGGTGGTCGAGCGTGCCGGTAATCGCCAAGACCGCGTCTCTCAGCGCGATGAAGTCGACCACGTATCGGTTGACATCCAGCGGTCCCTCCACCGCGACGCGGACACCGTAGTTATGGCCATGAATTCGTTCGCAGATGTCTCCTGCGAAAGTTATGAAATGAGCCGCTGAAAACACAAATGACTCTTTACTCACTTCGACGCGGTACGTTCCATTAGGATCGCTCACTGAATCTACCCATCCTCAATTACGAATTATCGTTACGTTCGAAACCAATCGAGCGCGTCTGGAGTGACGTTGACGATGAACACTCTTAAAGACAGCGCAGCAAGACTATACTCCGATGGCGAGCTAAAAATGAAAATCCTTCCACGTTTCGCAATACCGGCACCAGTTCAATGATCAAACGTATCCTTGTTACCGGCGGGGCCGGATTCCTGGGCTCACATCTCTGCGAGCGGTTATTAAACGAGGGCCACGACGTCATTTGCCTCGACAATTTCTTCACGAGCCAAAAGACGAATGTCGCTCCCCTGCTTTCGCGGCCTAATTTTGAACTCATTCGGCACGATGTGACGCTCCCCATCTTTTTGGAAGTGGACCAGATCTACAACATGGCTTGTCCGGCAGCGCCAGGCCACTACCAGTACAATCCTATCAAAACCATCAAGACTTCTGTCCTTGGCGCGATCAACATGCTGGGAATCGCTAAACGATGCGGTGCAACGATTCTTCAAGCGAGCACCAGTGAGGTTTATGGGGATCCAGAAGTGCATCCACAACCCGAATCGTACCGAGGCAGCGTCAACCCGATCGGACCCAGAGCATGTTACGACGAAGGCAAGCGAGTCGCTGAAACACTGTTTATGGATTATCACCGGTCCAACGGCGTCGACATCCGAATCGTACGGATTTTCAATACCTATGGTCCCAGGATGCATCCGTATGATGGACGTGTCGTATCGAACTTCATTCGTCAAGCCATGCTGAACGAGCCGATTACGCTGTTTGGAGATGGCTCGCAAACACGATCGTTCTGTTATCGAGATGACCTAATCGATGCCATTATTGCGATGATGAACGGACCTAAAGATTTCGTTGGTCCGGTCAACATCGGCAATCAGGGTGAATTTACGATTCGAGAACTCGCTGAGCTTGTGATTGAGCTTTCAGGATCTCAGTCGAAACTTATTGAAAAGCCACTGCCGCAAGACGATCCCACACGACGACGACCCGATATCACGCTCGCTAAGAAGCATTTAAATTGGGAGCCGAAAGTCGAGCTTCGCGAAGGTCTTGCGAAAACCATCGCGTGGTTCAAAACGATCAATATCTCTGACTATCGCCCTCCGACACCAAACTTCAGCTAGAACTTTTGGTGTCGAGGCATTCCCCATTCTTCGAGTCAACCCGTTACGCGACGCCAGGCATCGGTATCGTTGCTGGCGATGAGTATCGCTTTACCGAAGGTGAAGCTTGGCACTGCTCAACCAAGCGTTCAAGACTTTGGACCTGGCTACGCCTCCCATAGGCTGTGTCGCCGTCGATACCGCCAAGCAACAAGATCGTGTCGTTCGGCGCAGCATGCTCAATGGCCCATTGAATCGCTCGTTTGCGATCAGCGACCAATCGCGCCACAGTGACTTGGCGGAATCCGTCAAGCACGGCATGCGCGGACTGCAAGAATGTTTCTTTACTGCTATCGGTCGACGTTAGGATGACACGATCGGCATATCGTTCGACAAGGCGTCCAACGATCGACAGCGTTTCATCTCCACCCATCGTCGTTGTCGTGTTATGGTCGAGCGCCATCAAGCACCAGAGCTTACCACCACATCGCTGCTGACGAAGGGTGCGGAGGGTGGTTGCCGCACGATTCCAATCGCCACAGGAATCGATCACAACGGCCGCTTTATCAATGCCCGCAATCCGTTGCATCCGGCCTGGAACATAGGCCAGCCTGGAAACGATGGCAGTCGCCTCAAATAACTTTGTATCTATCAACATCGCAACAGCGATCGTGGCCAGTTGGTTCATGGCCATCGCCTCACCGCAATGCTTCGTTTCCATGACTGAGGTCTCATCACCTAAACTGACCATCAACGTGGTTTCGCCAGGTTGATTGTCAAAGACCTTTGCCGAAAGCTCCGCCTCGCGGCGTAGGCCATACGTCAATCGCTTGTACCCCGCATCATCGATTCGCCGAACCAATTTTGGATGATCAGCCGGAACGATTACGACACCGTCAGTGGCGAGGTGATCGAGCGCGACGGCAAGTGAATCGGGTCCAAAGCTTTGTGCGGCTCCCGTAGCCTTACCATTGCCCTGGGGGATGGATGCCGAACCGGTCACGACTAGCAGGTCAAATTCGACTCCGGCATGTACGGAGGCGACGACATCGGAGAATTCGACCACTGCGGCACCACAGCCAGCATCTCGAGCATCGGCCAAACGTTCGATCATCCGAGCACCCTTCGCAGGCGCTGACTCGTCGACCGTTTGAACCACGCCATCACTCGATCCAAGGTCCGATTCATATGCCGTTCGGATTCCGAGTTCTCGAAGGGTGCCTGCAATCATCAGGGCGGTGGTGGTTTTGCCGGCGTTCCCGACAACACCAATCATCATCAATTTTTGACTTGGGCGCCCACAAATCGCATTCATCAGCTCGCAGGAGGCCTGTTCAACGTCCCCAACAATCGCTTGGGGTAACGGACAGGGTAGAAGCTGGTCGGTAAGAATACCGGTGGCACCGTTGGC
>JANOBM010000192.1:0-135639 GCA_031411655.1 Planctomycetaceae bacterium | reverse complement strand
GTTCTGTATCGAATGCGATAAGATCAGTCCCTGGTGCTTACGATCTTCGGGTAGTAAGCAAACGCCGTGACGAATCGCATCGATGGGTGAATGAGGAACCAGCGGTTTTCCATCGACCAGAACCTCGCCACTGTCCGCCTTGTCCGCGCCAAAGATCAAACGAGCGACTTCAGTACGACCTGCTCCTACCAAGCCTGTCAATGCAACAACTTCGCCGGCTCGCACCTCAAAGCTAACGTCTCGAACGAAATCACCTCGAGTCAGGTGCTTGGCTACAAGACGTGGTTCGCCGAACGACGCCGAGTGTTTCGGAAACTCGTTTGCGATTTTTCGACCCACCATCAATTCGATGATCTCAGCACGATTCACTTCGCTGGCTTTCCGTGTGGCAATGAGTTCGCCATCACGAAGAACGAGGACACGATCGGCAATCTGTTCGATTTCCTCAAGCCGGTGACTGATATAAACAATGCCAATGCCTTGCTTTTGCAAATCCCTTATAATCGAAAGCAATGCCGTTACCTCTTTCGGAGTCAGGGTCGCGGTCGGCTCGTCCATAACAATGATCCGGGCATCAAACAACAACGCCTTGGCTATCTCGACTGACTGCTGCTCTGCAATTGACAGATCACGACACAACGATTCAGCATTGATTTTTACACCCAAACGATTGAAAAGGTCATCGACGCGCTGTCTTTCAAAACGACGGTCGATGAAAGTCGCGAGTGATCGCTCACGACCAAGAAAAAGATTTTCTCGTACCTTCAAACCAGGAATCAAATTAAATTCCTGGTAGATGATCGCGATACCTGCAGCAACCGATGCTGACGGCGAATCGATTTGTACTTCTTGGCCATTGATGCGAATCGCTCCGGAGTCGGGAAGTACGCCGCCGAGCGTTTTGATTAACGTGCTCTTACCCGCTCCATTTTCTCCCATCACCGCTAAGACCTCACCGGCATGAAGCTCCAAACTCACTTGCTTGAGCGCGTGAACACCAGGGAATCGCTTATCGATACCGCACATCTCAAGGAGCAACGGTCGGTCGGGGGTAGAACTCACTGCAATTCAGGGTCCGAATCGGCATCGGCCTTTCGATACAGGGCTGTCTCGATCAACTGCGTGGGTTCAACATCTTCTCCATTAAAATGTTTGACAATCGCTTGGACAGTCATCTTGCCAATCCGATCTGGGAACTGGATCGGGTCGGCATATATCTCCCCCCTTTTGATCGCTTGTTTGCCATCAAGCTGACCATCGAAACCGATGATCTTGATTTGGTCGGTACGGCCTGCTTTCTCAAGTGCAGCGCGACACCCAAGCGCCGACGGATCATTGATCGCGAAAATACCCACCAAGTCGGCGTGAGCTTGCAAGACATCCTCCGTTGCCTTGAAGCTCATATCCCGCTTCCCGTCTCCGGGAAGTTCAGCGACGATCTCGACTTTACCGTCGGCGTTTTCTTGGTTGTGTTTTTCAATGACTTCCTTAAAACCTTGAACTCGCAACAAACACGATTCAGCCTGTTTGAAATCCAGTATCGCTACTTTACCGCCGGCCTCACCCAACGCCTCAATCATTGCAATCCCAGCTTGCCGTCCGCCTCCCAGGTTATCGGTCGCGATATGCGAAACGATCTTGGCTTCAGGAGACAAACATGCGATATCCGCCGTGAAGACCGGAATACCGGCTTCGTTCGCCTCCTGGATGGCCGTTCCAATCGCTCGTGAATCACAGGGGCACAAGACGATCGCAGCAACCCCTTTGACGATGAAGTCTTTGACCTGATTGCGTTGGCGCGCGACATCAAATTCCCCACTTTGCACGTCCACATCAAATCCGTGTGCACCAGCCTCCATCTTTATGTTTTCGGCAATCACATTGAAGAAGGGATTAGTGGTCGTCAACAAAGAGACACCAATGATCTTCGCAGATTTCGTAGAACCGGCTGTGTCTGACGATGGTGGGCTGTTCGTCGTGGTACCACTCACAGGCGATGTGGATTGGTTGCAACCGATGCTCATTGTCAGCAAGGCGACAATCAGCCATGTGCATGCGTTGCGATTCATGGTTCACTCAGTGGGTTGGCTTGTACGAGGTTTGGTGACGAAGGAACGCTAATGGTCGGTAGTTCATTGGCCCATGCGGTTAGCCTGCCTTACAGTTTAGGATCGTGGCTTCGACCTCGGCGATGGCCTTGCTTCCGGAATGCAAAGTGTACTCAAAATCAACTGCCCCGATTGGCTTGGACCAAGTGCTTGAACGAGCGAAGCGGGATAAAGCACTCGAATCGGGGCGATTCAACTCGAGATTGCATACTATCATGACGGATACATCGGTCGCTCAACGTTCCCTACCCTTCCGTTCTCGAAATTCGGAATCGAAAGGGTCTCGACCATCGCAATCCAAACCTCCTTTATCGGTTGCTTTGTCCAGGTGATCAAACTTTACGGTTTAGGCCACCAAGAACTCGCAGGCGAACCGAACAGGACGCACCTGACGTTCATCACCGTAGGGTGACCTTTTCAAATGAACGATTGGGACACCGTCAAGTGATGGCGTTCAAAAGTGTCTTCGCTCGCTTCAACTTATGACACTTCCCATTCTGGATAGATCACCGAGCCCTACAACTTCGGATAGCGGCGGCCCGGGTGATTCCAAGGCTCAAGAGTCTGCGGATTGGCTTGGGGCGTTTTTGAATAGCCGGCCTCTGGGTATCGGTGCAAACAATCACGCGCACCATAAGTGGTGCCAAACGCTGATCATCCAATCACCCAGCGTCGCTGACTCCTTACCAAAGCGGTAGCGTGAATGAACATGAGCACCGCCATGTTGCGTCTAGCCATCGAATATAAAGTTGACCCTGCAAAGTAAAAACCTCTGAACTATCCGTTGCACTTTTGGATGGCTGCAACTTCGCGTCGCTTACAGCCCAAGGTGTCCACGTATCTCCTGTAAGGACGCCTCGAAGATCAAGCGACTGCCATACACCTGGATTATCGCTCGGACTTCATCGGTGAATCGGCCGCAAAGTAGTACACGTTGCGACGTGTTCCGTCCCCAATCGATCAACTATGCCGAGTCATCAAGCGGATAGTCGCAATCCCCTTGCGGATTTCAGAGTGTCGCCGAACAAGACGTTCCACTATCGCGCAAGATGGGGTCTTCAAGTGGCGGCAAACAAAACATTGGCGGATAGATTAAAACCGCATCGGACTCGCATCATGGCGTCATGCTGCCACGAATGGCAACCCTTAGAAATCGCGTTTTCAGGCAAGGAAACCCCTTTTACCTCGTTCGTTCATTAGATAGATATCCGCCGGCCACGGAAAACCCGCCTCTTCGATCACTTGAGACTTTTCAGCGAGGCCAATGGCTGTCGAAAACGCTGCACCAGTAGACTTCGGATCTAGTCTGGGGCCGGAGATCTGGCTAGATTTCAAGCCCAATTGAACGCTTCAACGGTTTTGATTGATCGGACGCAAATCCGAATGGGGTCGAACGTCACTTCAAACGATCTCGTCTTAAAGCGATTCTTTGATTGCGATTCAACTTTCGTCATCGACAAGGTGTTGGCTTATCATGGGGGTAACTTCGGTGTGTAACTCAGCAGCTCCGGATGGGAACAGAAAGGCGACGCTGGCAACCCGTCTCGGCTATAAAGATGACAATGCCGGGGATCGACAACATATGCGTACCGAACTGCTATCGGCATTGACACTTCAGCGCTGCGGACGACAACCGTACTAGCCTTTATCGCTGCTTCTGCCGGATGCCATTGGCCTCCCTGATCAGCGACTTCAAAATGAGAAAGCTTCGTTTCGGGGCTTGGTTTAGGCACTGCCAATCCCTCTTTAATCGCGATCATCAGACCACTATCAGAATTGGAAAATTCGATAACTACCGTGTCGTCCACGATGTCGATTCGTTTCATTTTAGGCCCGCTGCATGGAATCGTTTTGCCATATTGTCGCGTGAGTGCCCATGCAGCCAAACGATCGCCAACATCAATCTTATTCCAGGGATGTATGTCATTATCGATCAAATCAATGGTCACAACCATTCCTGTACAAGGTAGATCCTCGCTTAGCCGCTGCTGCTCACGGAGATAGGGCCAACCCTCACTCGCACCGCTTCCCGGTAATTGAACAAAGTAAAACGGAAGCAGTTCATTGCCGATCGCTTCACGCCATCCGGTGATCAAGGCTCGCATTTTGAATCGATAATCTCGCGGGTCCTCGCCTTCTCCACAGTTCGATTCGCCTTGGTACCAGATCACGCCTCGCACAGGAAACCTTGCGATCGGAGCAATGCGTGAATGAAACAATCGACCGGGCAACCAATTCGCATCGCGGGCGCGCACACCACCAGACAACTTCCCTATGCCCAGGAGGTCGCCATCGTCACCGAGTTCCAATTCTCGCTGAAGTGTTGGGTGTGAGTGGAAGGCAGAGCAAGGAATGAATGGCTCAATGGGAGTTCCGCCACGCGACGAATCAATGATACCGATGGGTACACCGGTTTCGCTGTTTAATCTCCGAGCAAAGTAAAATGCAACGGCCGAGAAATCCGATACGGTCTCAGGCGAACAGACCTTCCAACCTCCTCGCTTTGGTAAGTCTTCTAGTGGGACTTCCGACCCATTCTCATCGATGCGGCAAAATCGGATTTTCGGTATTGCCGCATCGCGAATGTGCTGCTGGGCCTCAGGAAACTGATTACCGACGGCACCAACATTCATTGCCATGTTGGATTGCCCACTCGCATGCCAGACATCACCCACCAAGACATCGTGGATTACCACGAACTCCGCGCCGGATCGAACCACTAGCTCCCGACCGTCATCGGCCGCACTTTGCGGATTCAGCGTGACTGACCATGCTCCAACTTCATCTGGGCTCGCGTCAACACTCTGCTGCGCGAATGTGACGGTAACCATGTCACTTTGGCTCGTCCTGCCCCACACCGTTATAGGATGGTCTCGTTGTACGACCATGGAATCGCCAAAGATTCCGGACAAATGGAGCTCGCCAAGGGCTTTTGTCGGCATCCCCAACACCAACACCAACGACAGCAAGACAAGCATGCGCAGCGAGTGCAACACAGATGCGACTTCGCTTTTGCCTTCAGTTACCAAGAAATGACGGCCATTAGATTCAGGCTTATCCATACGAACTAGCAACTTCGTTTTTGAAAGCGTAACTCGCAGCAATGGTAGCCTTACGTTGGCGAACATGGAATGCGGAGTTTCCATGGAACCAAGGCCATCTTACTTCCATAACCACACCGAACCGCGCTCAACGTACTGTGGTTCGCCAATCATAATCGTACATTTGTGTCATTGCAGGCGACTGCGGGGAGCATCCAGGCGCCGAGAGTTCAACGGCTTGTGACAAAGAACGACCAAACCTCAACGACACGAGGCAGTAGGAGGGGTCGAGCGATGGAAACGGCAATTAGGTTTTTACTTCGAAACCCGTCTGAATCATGCTTGCACCCAAATCATAAGGTGCATGGCCCACCGAGTTTCTTAATGCCGAACGCGCCGATTCGCTCAGCCCCCGACGGGCCGATTAAAAACGCAAAAAGCCAGAAAACACGGCATTTCATGAGGAGCGGGTGAAGGGATTCGAACCCTCGACATACAGCTTGGGAAGCTATCACTCTGCCAACTGAGTTACACCCGCCAGTTGCTTCAGTTTAACGACTTCCGAATTTCTTGACAGCCGGAGGCCTTGCTGACAACTCCGGTTGTTTGACTTTACTGCTGGCTTGCCGCAACCAAAGCGAACGAGAGCCACTAGCGAAACCGGTCTTGCCAGCGACGTCCGCCTTGAGAACGACGGGGACTGAGCTTTCAGGATGAACCGAACTGTTAGGCGGTAATTGTAACTCAATTTGCCAGTCACCTGACTCGATGCGTTTGCGTGAATTCGCGATCACGGTGTCATTCGCTTGGTCATACCCAACCTTGCCCGTCTCCAAGGCTCCGCTTGTGGAACCTGCCCGCCGGTGCAATTCGATGACAAGCTCGCCTGCGATCGGGGAGCGCCCACGAACCTGCAGCAACTGGCCAAAAGTCGCATCCTTTGTTTCGCCGATGATCACATCCTCGGTCAATCCAAGCCGTAAGGTCGGATCTCCGAGCCAGTTGTAAAGTTGCATGTGTTCCAATCGCTCTTCATGCATTTTTCCTCCGCCACCCACTAACGATGCAATCCCATCAATCATCATTCGCCGCGTCCGCAGTTCGTTATCATTACCGGTGGGAGTTGCCATTTCCTGAAGTGCCATTTGCCATGCGTCACCGAGCCTGGGAGATTTTCGTTCATACACCGCATGTATCAAACTGATCGCAGCGGAGGCATTCCCATAGGGCATAGTCACACGTGACCCGGCTAAAACGGCGATCGGCCCTTGGTCGGCAAGCAGCATCGTCTCCGCTAAGCAGTTTTCATGAGCGTCAAATGCGCCGGTGTAACAAGCCAACATCAATGCGATGGGAGCGTTTTCAGGCGAACTCCGTAGCAAATTCATGTCCTTCGCCGCTAACACGGGCCGGCCTTCGTACGTGGCCGGCACTCGGTCAAGCTCGGTGATCCAACCGTGACCAGCGTAGACCCAAAACCTTGCCCCATCTTGATAATTCCTTAGTACGGTTTCGGTGAATGCATCTGCGCCTGGATGGTACAAACTCGTCGGACTTGCATGAGTGATCCTCGTACGAACAGACTCTGGAATCGAGCCAGTGATGATTCCTCGCGCAACCATTTCGATCGCGCCATCGATCATCGGACCGAAACCACCTACCCCGGCGACCAAATCAACGCGGGAGCGCCAACGGCCAAAGTCACGGCTGTCTTCGTATCTGCAAATTCGCTCAATCAAGCCTCGCAGTTGTCCAGTCGTTTGTACGGGAAGACGCCCTACCGCTGCTTCCACTATCCCGTCACTATCGAAATCGCCGTACCGATAGTCGCCTGGCAATTGCGGTGTTTCCTGGTAACTGGAAGAAACATCCGCAACAGAATAGACGGTGGGGATGCAGCGATCGGTGTCACAAGCAGAGCCCAATGAAAACGGAGGCGTGTCACCCACAAGAACGATATACTCACACCGACCGCCCTGAGCCTTCTCAATCGCAGCTTGTAGCAGTTCGGATGTTGGTTGAGAATCAATCACGACAACGTCGAGTCCTTCAAGAGTCCGGCGCTGAACCCACGGCTTCAAAGTCGCCTGCATCGGACGCGGGCAAACCGCTATGACCAGTGGGCTGACCTGCGGCATCGCAGTGACAGTAGCTTTTGCATCCGTGCTACGTTCCGGTTCCTCTTCGACTGCTGTCAGGTTGTCATCGATCGCAGCCACATGCGTGGCCGGTGAGAGATCATCGGAATCGCGAGGTGGAATACTTACAGACGCGGTTGGGACGCACCCCAGGGTTGCGATGGCTAACACTGGCGCTATGCCATGAAGCAAAAGCGAAGCAACGAATTGAAAACGGAAAGTAGGGTACATTCGTAAAGGACCTTGACCTCGAAAAGTCACGCGACAAATGGGTAACGGGACGTACCTCCACCAAAGTGACATCCGCACGCCTGATGCAAAAGGATGTATACGCATTTTTCAGGTCCGATTCCCTGGACAACATAGTAAGCGACATGTCTCAACTCTCTCCGTCGCCGTTCGAGATTACTCAATCGAGCCGACGGGGGCGATACCTATCAGGGTTGGTTCGTTTTTAACCCATGTTCCCAATCACCCATGTTCCCAATCACCCCTGTTCCCAATCAACCATGTTCCCAATCAACATCGGGCGGCACGACGAAAACGGAGAGAATCGGGAAGTTAATGGGTATGAAATAGCTTCGCGCTGCCATTGAATGGATTGATACGGCGTCAGAATGGAGTCTGTTTCTGGAGCACTCGCCAGGTGTAACATCGCCACCAGTCAATTTGAAGCAAAAAGGATTTGATAGCTCGGCAAGACTATCAATAGCGACTATCGCTGACGGGCTACGGACGAGGCCGATTAGCCGACGTCCCCGGCCGGGCCTTTAAAATGGGGCCTGGGCGGCATTTGCCCGAAGGGATCGCCGCAAGGAGGCCCGGAACTCGTACCACAGGCGCGAAGACAACACAAAATTAAAAATAGGACCGGGGTGACTCGAACACCCAACCAAGGGATTATGCGTACCTACTACAGCTTTCGCTGCCTCTTTCGAGTTTGTGGTCTGGACTATCTCTTCTCTTTACGAGTTCGCCGTTTAGTCTCTACACCTTCCCCAACGGGGCTTGGCTCGGGATTAGCTTATCAAGCGACTTAGCCTTCCCCGAATTTGACGAATTCTACTACGGCCCTCCCAAAGTGAAGGAAAAGCCGAAGCAACCCAATGAAAGAAGCCATGCAACGTTTGATTGTTTAGGCTTCGTTTCCTTAAGTCCCCTGCTCTAACCATTGAGCTACGGTCCCTAACAAGGTCGCTGATTGTAGCAACCAGTTGCATTGAATGGCAGAACCCAGCAATCGCTAACGCGAACGAATCTTAATGTTGCGGTACGCGACTTCGTCGTTGTGATCTTGGAGACAGATCCGGCCTTCGGTCGCTTCGCCAAAGCCCTTGAACGCCGAGAACTTACTCGCCGCAACACGCTGTTTCCAGTCGTCGCTGCCTTTAACATATTCGCAATACTTGACACCGTTCATGTAGTGCTCACATTTCGTCGGCGTGATCACGATTCGCAGTGTGTTCCACTCTCCGGCAGGCTTGGTGGCATCGACATCGCTCTTGTAGAGCTGATACAGCCAACCGCATTTTTGAGGATCGTGCCCGTCGACGTTGTCCTGAATTTGGACTTCGGGACCTGTTTTCCAAGGCGTGTCGCCGGTGTCCTTTACGTGATACATCAATCCACTGTTTCCCGACTTGCCGATCTTAAAATCAAGCGTCAACTCGAAAGATCCGTATTCTTCGCGAGTCACGATATCGCCGGCCCCCTTCTGCGACATGACCAGGGCGCCGTCAATAATTTTCCATCCCTCGCTGACTGTTTCCTTGCGATAGTTTTGCCAACCCTTCGTGGTCTTGCCATCAAACAACAACTTCCAACCGCCGCGAGCCTCGGCTTCAGTCAATTCGTTAAGCTCGCCGGATGTCGACGAAGTTTCTTCAGCGGTTACGGGTGACAAAGTGGTCATGACAACACACGCAAATACAAACCACGCCAAGCAGTGGGGAATGAAGGACATGAAGGACATGAAGGAGTACCTGTTTAAAGCGATCGAGGAAGGGCATCAACTATTTTCGACTGTTCAGTGAGCGTCGATAAAAGATTGTAATCAAGACTTGCCGAGGGATGGTCAGCCGGCGCCCCAACCTCCACCACCTGGCGTTTTAATCGTGAATATATCTCCCGGAAGTGCAGAAATCGCCGTTGCAGCAGGCAAGTCGATCAGTTCCCCTGTTGCACGCTTCAGTTGATTTTCACCCGGCAGTCCGCTACCCCCGCCTGCGAGCCCCCACGGCCGGTGTTCGCCACGACGATTGGTGATCAGAACCAGCGACAGCGGCTTCAAGAACTCTATTTCACGGATTAGACCGTCGCCTCCACGGTGTAAACCGATTCCGCCGCTGTTGCGGCGAAGTTCAAAACGCCACAGTCGAATCGGATATCGAGCTTCGTAAACCTCTGGATCGGTGATCCGTGTGTTGGTCATGTGAGTGTGGACTCCACTCGCGCCAACGCCATCCGGAGTGGCACCTGCTCCACCTCCAATCGTTTCGTAATAACCGAAGGTCGAATCGCCAATCAGTACGTTATTCATAGTGCCCTGGCTGGCTGCGGCCAAACCCAGAGCGCCGAGAAGGCAATCGACGACCCTCGTACTTGTCTCGACGTTTCCAGCCACTACCGCTGGGCTTTCCCCAATCGTTTTTCCTTGTGGCGGATTGAGGAGTCCAGGCGGTAACCTCAGGTCGATACGACGCATGATACCGTCGTTCATCGGCAACGGACCACCAATCACGCAGCGCAGGACATAAATCGTTGCTGCCGTCACGATCGCCGGTGTCGCATTGAAGCAGCGTGGATGAACCGGTGATGTTCCTTCGAAATCGATACAAAGCCGATCCGAGTCATGAGAAACCGCAACCGCAATCATGGTTCCGTCGTCAAGCGAATCACAAAATGACAAGGTACGAGCGGGCAGCGACCGGATCCATTTGGTAACAAGGGCTTCGGCATACTCGAACAGAATTGTCACGCAGCGATTGACTGAATGGAGATCCATCGAATGGACGAGCTGCACCAACCGATTTCGTCCCATGATTCCTGCCGCGCGTTGAGCAGCGATGTCGGCAAGGTTTGTTTGCGGATCCCGTGAAGGGTACAAACCACCAGCGAGCATTTCGGAAAGTTGATACATCGCATCAGTGTCTCCGCGTTGTAGCGCAAAAGTGTCGATGACAACACCCTCTTCGCTCAAACACACGGCATCGGGCGGCATCGAACCTGGGGTCTTACCGCCAATCTCGGCGTGATGTGCGCGGCTCGCAACATAGAAATCAGGGACCCGTTGTTCGTTCGCCGAGATCTCTTCACAAAAAACGGGTGTCACCACGGTCACATCTGGTAGATGTGAACCTCCGGCATACGGGTTATTCGATAAATAGACATCGTTTACAGACATCTTGGGGTACTTCTTGCAAATCGCGCGGACGGTATGTCCCATCGCCCCTAAGTGCACCGGCACATGAGGGGCATTCGCGATCAACTCGCCAGCTGCCGTGAAGATCGCACAACTAAAATCCAACCGTTGGCGAATATTGATGCTCGCCGCCGTACGTTGGAGCATCTCTCCCATTGAATCGGCGATCCCCTGCATTCGTCTTGCAACCACTTCCACAGTTACCGCATCGGTTGCTCTCTCCGATTCTTTTGAAGGGGTATGTTGGCGATCCATACGACACATCTCCAACGATTGGTTCGGCAGCTTTAGTGCAGTCCAACCAGATTCAATCACGAGAGTGCTATTGGTATCAACCACAATCGCAGGTCCGTCCAGCGATTGACCTTGAGGTATCTCCGAACGAAGCAACAGCGGAACTCGGCGGAATTCGCCGTTGAAATAGGCGAGCGTGGACCTACCAGAACTCTCACTCACTCCGGCGATGGCAGCGATGGACTGCGTTCCAGCATTCGCCCCATCGCGGAATCCGTTATCAGGATCAAGGATCGCTCGCGACGGGATAGTCGCCTCACATCGAACCGTTGCGATCTCAATTTTTCGACATGGCTGAACGAAGCCAAACGCTGCCAGGTGAGCGTCGTGAAATCGCATATCGAGATTGTCGAATGGAAACGCGCTTAGAGGAATTGCCGTTTCAGTACCTTGATAGCGCGCATCGCATTCAAGCGAAATCCGGATCGATGAGTCTCGCTTGTCGCCCGAGTTTACTTCAGCGCCTAGTTTACCCCTTGCTTCACGCCCCAGTGCTTCGACCGCTGCCGACTGAATGGCTGCGAGCAAAGCCTGCCACTCGCTTTCGCTGATCGAGTCAAGAAATCGGTAAACACCTCGAGTCCGAATACGCCCAATATCTGCTAGTCCCATTCCTAACGCGCTTAACAAACTCGCGTCCCGATGATCCAATATCTTGGTCATGCAGATCGCATCAGCGATCGCGCAGAGGTGGCCGCCGGCGGCACCGCCAAACCCTACGAGTACAAAGTCGCGCGGATCGGCTCCTTGAGATGTTGATACCGTGCGCACAGCCTCCGCCATGTGTGTGATGGCGATCTTGAGAAAGCCAGCTGCGGCGTCTTCTATTCTAGCGAACTGGTTCAGACCAAGTTTTGCATTGACCTCGGACAACTGAATCCGGGCCGCCTCCAGGTCGAGTGGAAAGGGAAATCGCTCAGGTAAAAGCCGCCCCAACACGACGTTTAAATCAGTGACGGTCAGCGGACCACTGCGGCCGTAACAGGCAGGGCCTGGGGACGCACCAGCGCTTTGGGGTCCCACGACCATTCGACCTTCGACTACATCGCAAATGGACCCACCGCCAGCAGCAACAGTGTGAATCGCAAGCATTGGAGTCAGCACTCGTACGCCCGCTTTGCGAGACTCATAGTCCCGTTCAATTCGCCCCGCGTACCGACAGACGTCGGTACTCGTTCCACCCATGTCGAGCCCGATCGCACCTTGCGGTGAGTAAGCATCTGCGATTTTCGCGAGCGAAACGACTCCCCCAGCGGGTCCTGAAAGAATGCTGTCCCCTCCACGAAACTCCGCCGCATCAACCAGATTGCCACTACTGGACATGAACCGAATACGAGAGCGATCCGTCGCAGGTGGCGACATCGACTCAGTCCCTAAATCATCCTTGCGCAGATCGAACTGCTGCTGAAGCCGGTCAACGTAGTCGCGTAGAATTGGCCTCAGGTAAGAGTCCAGCACAGTCGTTTCCGCACGTGACACCAACTTAATCATCGGCGCGACTTGGCTCGAGACACTGATGTGCTTGAACCCAACGTCCTTGGCGACGGCTTCGATCATTCTTTCGTGGACATCGTTGACATGGGAATGAAGTAAGCAAATCGCGATCGATTCGATTCCCGAGTGAAACCATCGCCGCAGCGGACCAACGATGCTCGTCGAATCCAGCGGTCGAAGGATTCCGCCGGCTGCGGTCAGGCGCTCGTCCACCTCGATAATGTGACTTGTAAGTGGTGCGGGCTTACGAATGACGAGGTCGAAAAGATGGGGACGATTCTGTTCGCCGATTTCGAGACAATCACCGAAGCCCTTCGTCGTAACGAGACCGACGACCGCGCCCGTCCGAGTCAACAGTGCATTCGTACCACGTGTCGTTCCTGCTCGGACATCAATGGGAGGCAATGATTGTGCAAGCGGAATCCTAAGCAGAACGTGAGCTGCAAGAACGGGGGCTTCCAAGCCGGCATCCACTTCAATCATCCACTCGCCGGGCGAACGGACATCACAAACCTTCGACAATTTCAAATCAATCATCAACGGTTCGACCGTTTGCAGGTGCGACTCGACTTTTCCACTGTAGCGCGGTCGCCCTCCATGAAGAAGTCGAAATGTAGCTCCCGTCCAAAAGCGATCCGGCGTTTGAACGGCAAGCGTACACCTTAATCGATCACCAAGACAAAAAACGACTTGCCCTCGAACGATGCCACTGGAAAGAATCTTGACGGACCGCCGTTCAGTATCTTGCACGACGAAACAATCGGTGAACGTGCCACCAACATCGGCCCAAAGCTGTGCGGTAAAGGATGATGAAGTATCGTTCACACGCGCTGACCAGTCGCTGTGATGCGTTCAAAAGGATACATCGGCATACAGAAAATGCGTCAAACTAAACGAAGATTCCCTGCCGATAATCGGCAGGGAATCAAAAGTTTAACGTTTGGAGAACACCGTGGTCGACTAGGCACCCAGCTCGACGTCGATTTTCGCCTCATCGACAGCCTCGCGAAGCTTTACGAGCGCACGGGCTTCGAGTTGGCGAATGCGTTCTTTGGTCACGCCTAATTCCTCGCCGACTTCCTTCAAAGTCAAAGGTTCGGTCCCGCGACTTAGGCCGAACCGCGCCATGATGATCTTCTGCTCGCGCTCATCAAGGCGGTTGATGATTCGCGTCAGTTCACGTTGCCGACGTTGGTGAGCATTCTCTTCCACGTACGGATCGGTTCGCTGATCTTGTTGTGCCAAGAACATTTCTTCCGCCGTCGTTCGAAATCGGTCGCGATGCTTGTACTCGTTCGGGATCGTGCGAGCGAAGTTTTTCATGATCGCCCACGACGCATATGTGCTGAACTTATTGCCGCGAGAGTAATCAAATTTCTCCACCGCACGGATGAGCGACATATTCCCGTCACTGACCAACGAGAAAAAGTCGTCGGTAGTGCTCATGTGTCGTTTCGCAATGGACACAACAAGTCGCAAGTTGCACTGAACAATCTTATTCTTCGTCTTAACAGCTTGCTCGTACAACGCTTCGATTCGGTCCATGACCGCCGCCTTACTTCCACGAGCGGACTCAAGCGAATCCCTCAGCTTGCTCGCCTTGTGCTTCAAGTAATTCATCTTCCGAAACAGGTGGTATTCCTGTTCACGCGTAAGAAGCGAAGCGTCGTAAAGCGCGGCAAGGTAGCTTGGCAATCCAGACGGAGCTTTCACCTTCCGTGCAGCTACTGCAGGAGCGGGCTCTGCGCCAAGGAACTCGGCATCATGAGATGCGTCTTCAAACTCCTCGTTGTAGATGTAGTCCAGCGCGAGTTCTGCAATTCGTTCTTGCCGAGTGTCCTGCAAAATCCGTTCAATGCTGCTGCGGGTTCGCCCATACCTCTTGCATAGTTGAGGTACGGTATTTCCACGACGGAACAACTGAAAAATGGTCCGCTTGTCGTCATCCGTCAAGACACCACGATGGCTCGGGAATATCGCGAGCGATTGATTCTCGGAGTCGTAATTCTTCAGCGTATAGCGAATGGTTTCTGGGCTGCGACGCATCTGACTAGCGAGCGTTCGAGTGACCTCGGAAAGACTTGAACCTGCATCGGCGAGCTGGCGTGCGCGCTCAATCATGTCGCTCTTCTCCGCATCGGTCAGCTGACTGAAACGCTCCCCACGAATAACCCTTTCACGATTTCCTAAAACGAAGCGATCCACACTGCTTTGCAAAAATCCAACGCGACGCCGGCCCGCAAAAACGAACCGTCGGCCGACCAGACCTTGATCTCGCCAGCGGCTGATTGTTTTGGTCGAGACGTTGAACATTCGGCTCAGGTCGTCAACGGTGTGAACCTGTTCGCCGGAGTCTTCGACGCTTACATCGGCAGATTCGCTTATATCTTCGATGAGCAGTCGAAGGTCGTGCTTCACGTCCGCCGAAGCGATCGAAACCCTTGACGGCTGCTGTGGCCGGTAGTTCGTAATGCGGAAGCACAAAAAGTCATACGCATACGCGCGGTCTGGCTCGATCTCGGTGAGCAGCTGCTCAGCCCGAGTCGAGAGTTCGACTTTCTGCGCCTTGGGCGCGAAACGGACCAATTGGTCGCGAAGTTCTTTTATCTTCGCATCGCGATAATCATCATGCATCTTTCCATCTCCCAGTGCTGACACCTAAATCGCCGACTTTTCCATGCGGTCCCGGCGGACCACTCGGCATGACGTGTCATTTTTGACCGGGGGCTCACCTCGTCCTGAGGTGATCTTCCTAAACCAGTAACTCACCACCACTACCAGCGCGAAACCTCAAGTCGGCTGAACCTTCCCAGAACGATACGGCAAAACTTGCCGAACCAGCCTCTGTTGTTACGCGTTAAACCGCAAAATCGTTCCACCATTAGACCGCCATTTCCCAAAAAAGTTCACTCATTGTCGCGAATATATTTAGGAACACGGAGCTTCTAGCGCAGCGAATCAATTTCCGCATTGATCGAACACCTCTGTCCGAACCCTGCTCTCACCAACTGGCCAGTAAAGCGTAGGAAATTCTGCGCCAAAACCACAGGAAATTTCCCGGTCGCTTCAAGTGGTCGAAGTTAACCCTTACAGAATCAACAACTTTCGGCCCAGAAAGTATTTCGATGGCCATGATAAAATCTTGAGGTCTCGGTCGTTGTGCATCCAAAAATTACAATTCGCTGCAAAAAGCGCCGTCACCTTGAGTCAATCCCGCGTCTCAATCTGAGAGTCGTGGACGTCTAATGTTGACGGGTCTGACAATCTGGCAGTTCTGGGGAATTAATGTTCGTCCCCTCGATCAAGTTTTAGACGCGAGCCGGTTTTCCCATGGAGAAGCTGAGGCCAAATTGCCGAATTCAGGGAAGACACGAAGTTGGGGTGACTCGTTTTCTTTTTAAGAATTGTGAAACGTCCATGAGTGACTTTTTGGGTGGTCCGGCGATGGGGTCAAGGCGTACATGGCTCTCAAGGCGTACATGGCTCACGCGCTCAGCGATCTTCGCGGCAAGCGGATGGACGCTCCTTGAACTCGACTTGGCTTCGCCGGTCGGCTGCGCCGAAGCGGGGGAGCCGGAGTCATTTTCGCTGGTGGCCGATGCATCGAAGACGCTATTTCGCGTTCGAGTGGAGATGGACGTCGAGGGAAACGCGAACGTGCCTCGCAATGCGCTTGTCTCAAAAGAAAGCGCATCGCAATCACCCATTCGAAGCAAATCGGTGCTTGATTGGGAAGAGCGTATCCTTGGGTTTGCGCAGGATCGTACCGTCGTGGCAGCTGAGCGGCATTATCACGAAGCGACTAGCGAGGGCACCGTTGGGAAGAGCTCGCGTCGCGTCGAACTGAAGAAGAACTCCCGTTATTTGCTTGTTCGCCGCGAGGATCCGAAATGGCTGCTTTATGGTCTTGAGAGCTACCTAACCGGGGAAGAACTGGATCTGCTCGAAATTCCGGCAAGCAGTCTGGCAATCGATGGCCTGCTTCCCACAAAGCCGGTGCGGGTGGGTGAAAAGTATCGACCCGAGAAAGAAGTTCTCGCGAAGTTATTGTCGCTTGCCTCGGTCAACGAGAGCGACTTAACGGGCGAAATCAATGCGATCGACGAAGAAACGGCAAAGATCCATTTGACCGGGAAAGTTCAGGGGTCTGTCAGCGGGGTTCCGACGACGATCGATGTGGTCGGAAAGCTGGTATTTGAGCGAAAATCGATGACTTGCAGCTGGCTCGCCTTAGCGATTCGCGAGCAGCGGGAAATCGGCAAGTCAGAACCTGGTTTTGATGTTGCCGCAACGATCAAAATGATCCGCAAACCTCTCGAGACGCCCGATCGCTTGTCATCCATCCCACCGGTAACGCCGATGGGGACGATTCCGGAGGATCGCTTGTATTGCGAGCTGACCAGCTCCGCAGTTGGCTTTTCGGTTTTAATGGACCGGCGGTGGAAATTGATGGCCGATGCGGCGGGTGCGAGTATGATGAGGATGATCGCGGACGATCGCGGGATCGCGCAGTGCGACATTCGACCGGCGGGGGCGATGGCGGCGGGGACACAGTTGACCATGCAAGCGTTAGTTGCCGACGTGAAGCAGTCGCTTGGAAAACGTTTCGGTGAATTGCTCGAGTCACGCGAAGAAGTGAACGAGTCGGGTCTCCGAGTTTTGCGGGTAACGGCTCAAGGTGCTGTCGAGGGTGTGCCGGTACAATGGGTGTTCATGCACTTCTCCGATGACAGTGGTCGTCGCTTGCTCGCGACGATGACGGTCGGCGGAAGCGACTTGGACTCGTTCGCTGGTGCCGACGTGCAGTTCAGTGCGTCACTGCGATTCGTACCAACGGATGAGGAAAAGACAGATGTGGCGAGTAGTGGTTCAAAAGCCAAGATCAAATAAGGCCTGAGATCCATTCAGTAGGCAATTTCAAATCGCTATCCAGCAGCGAACCAAAAGCGTTAAACATGTTACCGACCAAACCCTATCGCGTTCGAATTTCGATGGCACAAGCGTATTTCGATATCAGCAAGTCGCTGGTTGCTTTGGCGGTAATTACAGTTACTGGCGTTGTTGCTCCGTTGGCTCACGGTCAAGATGCCACTGCGTCCATCGCGAAACAGGACGAGCAGGCACCCGTTCGAAGCGAGACGACTCAGTTCGCGCCTGGGGTGGTTAACGTGATTGCGCCGGCTCCTCACGCCGACGAGACCTTCGCGGGTCCAACGACACTGCAATCGCTGATCGATGCTCATCCCGAAATCGAATGGGGAGCGCCAGACTTTGTTGATGGAAGGCCGAATTTTGATGCTCGTACGCGGACGCTGATCGAGATGGCCCGACAGGTCATCTACCGGCGTGAAATCTATTGCTTCGAGTTTTCGTTTAAGCCCCTGCGTCAGATCTACATCGACGTACCACAGCCAAGCGGGAAGATGTCTCGCAAGTTGGTCTGGTACATGGTGTATCGGGTACGCTATCGGGGCGGTGACTTACGTCCTGCGGCCGACGTTGTCGGAGGCCTGCCACTGTACAAGCGAATCGAATCGGTGTCGTATGACAAACGGCGGGTATTTCCGATGCTGGTGCTTGAAGACCATGTGAGCGGCAAAAAGTACCTCGATCGGATTCTGCCGACAGCCAAGGAGAAAATTGCGGCACGGGAGCAGATCACGGCGCCCCTGCTGAACAGCATTGAGATCACCAAGTTGGACATTCCTCGGTCGGCGGACGATGCCGCTCCTGGAGTTTGGGGGGTCGCAACCTGGGAGGACGTCGATCCGAGCATCGATTTCCTTTCCATTTTTGTTTACGGCCTGACCAACGCATTTCGCCAAGATGGGGAGGGCGAAAACGCTCCCTACACGCGAAAAGCACTTCAGCTCAATTTCTATCGGCCGGGTGACGCGATTCGACAAACCGAGGACCGAATTCGCTTTGGAGTGCCGGCTTTCGAGAAAGAAGATGAGCAAAATTACGTCCTGAAGCAGTATGGACTGGAGAAACGGCTTGATTATCAGTGGGTTTTCCGATAATTTGCCCAGTCCGCGTTTTGCTTGAACCGCGTGCGGTTGTCTGAATCGCACCTGTTTTTGTTTGAAACGCACTCAGGAGCCCCAACTTTGGGGTTCGTCCCTGCAAATACATACCTCCAGCATTTAAGTTTCGATCATGGCACATAAGAAAGGCCAAGGCAGTAGCCGCAACGGACGTGACAGCAACGGTCAACGACGTGGCGTCAAGCGTTTTGGCGGTCAGTCTGTATCGGCGGGCAGCATCATCGTTCGTCAGGTGGGCACCAAATTTCATCCCGGTCACAACGTCGGCTGTGGTTCGGATTACACGCTCTACGCCTTGATCGATGGTACGGTGCGATTTGACCGTGCAGGCCGTCGTGTCAACATTGATGCACTTGCGGTTTAGTCGGTTGGTTGGAAGCGTCAATCGAAACGATTGATGTAACGGTTTGAATCACTCGACGGCTAGCTTCCCTAAGAGGGGGCTGGCCGTTTGTCGTTTAACGACCGAGCGAAACCTCGCCTAACGAGAACACGAAGTGTTCGTCCTTGACCTCGCGACGGTGTAGAATGCCTTCTATTACGTCGCCCACCTCCGTCATTTCCAGTTGCCCTTATGTTTGTTGATCGAGTCGAAATTGAACTGCGTGCTGGTCGCGGAGGCGATGGTTGCGCTAGTTTTCGTCGTGAAAAATATGTTGCCCGCGGTGGTCCGGACGGGGGTGATGGAGGCGATGGCGCGAGCATTATCCTGGAAGCGCGCGGCGGCGTGAACAGTTTGTCCGAATTTGCTAATCGTAAATTTTGGCGAGCTCCGAATGGCGCTCCCGGTACTGGCAAGGGTTGCCATGGCCGCGCTGCGCGAGATATGAAACTGTATGTTCCGCCGGGTACTGCGTTAATCGACGCCCGTCATGGTTTTGTGATCAAAGACTTAGTCGTTCCGGGCGACAGCGTTGTCGTGGTTCGTGGTGGCAAAAAAGGTCGTGGCAATATCCACTTCAAGTCGGCGCAGAATCAGGCACCACGAGAAAAGACGCCTGGCGAGGAAGGTGAGATCCGCGCGGTGATTCTCGAACTGAAGTCGATCGCGGATGTGGGACTGATCGGCATGCCCAATGCCGGCAAGAGTACGCTGCTCAGCCGCATGAGCGCTGCACGTCCTGAGATTGCAGACTATCCGTTCACCACAAAGTTTCCGAACCTCGGTTTAGTTCGCCCTACTCCCGATTCTTCTTTCGTTTTGGCAGACATCCCGGGACTGATCGAAGGCGCAAGCGAGGGCATTGGGCTTGGCCACGAATTTTTAAGACACGTCGAAAGGGCGGGGCTTCTGGTGCATCTGGTTGAACCAAGTCCAAGTGATGGGTCGGACCCTGTAAAAAACTACTTAACGATACGAAGTGAGCTTGAGAGCTATAGCCCCGATTTGGCAACAAGAGATGAAATCGTCGTTATCAGTAAGAGTGAGCTCCCAGACTCTGAAGCAGCGCGAGATGCACTTCAAGCCGCGATCGGTCGCGAAGTGCGTTTGATAAGCGGCGTTACGGGCGCCGGCCTTGAGTCTTTGACTTATGAAATAACGGTCCGCTTGGCAGCATGGCGTGAAATTTTGGCTAACTCGCAAGCGCCGGAGGCATGGGAAAGCTTTGTTTCGAATGATGAGGTCCCGGCGTCTTCCGATGCCACGGCAGTAAAAGCCGAGAAGAAACGCCGCATGCCGCCGCACCTCGTAGGGCTCACCGCAAACCTGTCGAACGAGAATCAGCCTCGCAATTTCGATGAGGGTCAGTCTTGAGCGAGATGCCGACCCGGAAACCCGCACATGGTTCACTTCGCGCTAAAGCTTTGATCGCCATCGATCTGGGCAATTCGGCAGCGAAGTGGGCGGTCAATGACCAGCCGCATCAATCCGTATCGCTTCGGTCGGCGACCTGGGCCGATAGCCTCATTCATGAAGCGACTGCGGCGGCGAATGACGATCAAACGCAATGGCGGATTGCCAGTGTGAATCGTCCGGTCACCAAGTTACTGGTCGGCCGATTGATGGAATGCAGTCCCGATGCCGATGTACGTGTCATTGAGCACGGCGATATACCGATTGCCACGCAAGTACCTGCCCCCGATCGCGTCGGAATCGATCGCCTGCTTTCTTGCTGGATGACCGCACAGCTTTATCCTGGCTCCGAAGCAGTGGTGGTCGGCGCAGGTTCGGCAGTTACTATTAATTTCCTCACCGCGGATGCGGTGTTTCTCGGCGGAGTGATTCTTCCCGGCATCGCGATGCAGTTCGACTCGCTGGCGCGTGGAACAGATCTCCTGCCCTCCATCGAACTACCTGTTGCCGCAGAGATTTCGGCAGCTTCTCTCTCGATTCCTGCGACCGACACATTTTCTGCAATTCGCAGCGGAATTCTGCTCGGTGTCGCCTCGGCGATCGATGGACTGATTCAAACAGGAAGTCAACGCTTAGGGCACATCAATCCTAAGATTGTTTACACGGGCGGTGATTCGCCGTTACTTTCGCGCCTCAGCAAGCACCCCCACGTCCTCCATCCGCGTCTACAACTCGACGCGATTGGCCGACTGCCCATTAACGACGCATTGACTAGCCCAACGAATACTATGCAGCAAGTGTCGCATCACTCGCTTTTTTGATCACCACCCAAGTTTGAGTCTCGGGCCATGACCCACGACACCCCACAATCTATCCTCGCCCTTCCTGAAGACGCTTCGGCTCCTGACGCTTATCGGGTTCTCGGTCTGACGGTCTATGAGTCAGACCGAGAAAAGATTAGTTCCGCGATCGAGACAACATTCGCGAAACTTAAAGCCGAAAAGGGGTCTGCCAATGCCAAGGCTTGGGAAACCGCGGTCGGATGGGTCAAGAATGCCCAGGCGATCCTTATCGATGCGAGCAAAAAAGCAGCCTACGATCGTAAACTCGCCAACACGGGAGTTGCGGCCCAACCTCCAGTCGCCGATCCACTGGCTGGCCTTTTGCCGGGCGCCATGCGCCCTCAGGTATCGCCTAACAACCCGCTTGCGAAGACCGGATTTCCACAGACCGGATTCGGCGAAACCGCTAAAACGCAAGTCATCAACTCGCTTGCAAATGCTTCGCCTGCTGGTTTCGGCCTACCAACATCAGCTACGCAAGCTGCTAGTACCCAGCAAGCCAACTCGGATGCGATGCAAGTACCAAGGGTCAAGCGATCCTCTGGATCACAGAGCAGGCGAGGCCTTCCTTGGTTGATGATTTTTCTAAGCACGTTTTGTGTGATCGCCGTCGTCTCAATAGGCGGCCTGCTTTACCTACTGACACAGCGAGGGGGAACACCGATCGTAATTAATGCTGGAGGTGGTATTTACGATCCGAACAATACGACCGGGCAAGTGATTAGCCGGCCCGGCGAGGTTACACCCCGAGACCGAAAGCCTTTCGACCCGGTGATGGGTGGACTCGGCGGTGATGCTGTAGGACCTCCCGTTACAGAAGATTCAAACTCAAGGCCCGCAGAAGGCCCGACGCCGGCGGCACCTACCGTGCCGGCCGACAACCCTGGAAGCGATTCCACTGGGGACCCGAATAATATGGGACCGGATATGGCCATGCCGGCCGTCACCGACACCCCGATGCCGGACCCGGCAATGCCAAACTCTATCGATATGCCTGCAACTGTGCCTCCCGCGCCAACCGCGCCCGTTACAGAGACACCGCCGACGATCCCTCCAACTCCCGAGCCAACTCCCGAGCCAACTCCCGAGCCAACTCCCGAGCAACTTCAGGCAGGTACCGCCGCGATCAATTTGCTCATTCAGGCAATCAAGCAGCATGACTGGACCAAGATGAAACAGCTCGCCGAAGCTGCTGATGAGGCAGCGGCTGGTACGGAGCAAAAAGAAGTCGCGGGGATGCTTTTACAATTGGTGGACCTTGCCACCTTTTATCGCGGCGGAATCGAGAAAGCGATTGGTGGGCTCCAAGCGGGCAACGAGTTTGATTTGAACGAAGACTTGAAGGTCGTGGTCGTCGAAGTGGGTCCCAATAAGCTGATCATTCGATTCAATGGGCGCAACAAGGAGTATAACTTTGACTCATTACCGCTGATGCTGGCTCACAAGCTTGCGAAACTCTCGATGCCTCCCGATTCTCCAACGACTCAAGCAGCGATGTACGCCTACCAGGCAATCGCTCCTGTCACGACACCTCCGTACCGCGTTCAAGCTGTCGAATCGCTCGAAAAGATCACCGATGAAGTGGAAGGGGCTGAGCCTGCCAAACTCGCAGCGGCAGTTCGTTTCCTTTTCCAACTGTAAGGCGATGAGCGATGATGCCGTGCATCAACCCAATCGAAATGCTTCAATCGCTGATCCGTTTTCCTTCGGTGTCATCAGCCAGCAACGTTGAAGTGACTGAGCACATTGCGAAGCTCCTGGATTCGATGGGTTTTTCGATCCATCGAAGCGACTATCAGGACCACAATGGGATAGCGAAAGCGAACCTGATTGCATCTCGTGGAGACGGGACTGGCGGGCTCGCTTATTTTTGCCATACCGATGTGGTTCCCGCCGATGATTGGGATGGACCGGGCGGCGCCTTCGAACCAATCTTGATTCGAGATCGGCTCTACGGGCGCGGCAGTTGCGACATGAAGGGCTCTCTCGTATCGATGCTCGAAGCGGTTTCACGCATCGATGTGCGGGAACAAAAGGCGCCGCTTCATATCGTCTCTACCGCCGACGAAGAGATCGCCTTTGTCGGGGCGAAGCATTTGGTCGCGCACTGTCCAGCCTACCGTCGTTTGGTCCACTCCCAACCGGTGGCGATTATTGGCGAGCCAACGAAGTGCGAAGTAGTCCATGCACACAAAGGAATTTTTGTTTTCCGCATTATTAGTAGAGGTCGTGCCGCGCACAGTAGCACACGCGACGGGCTCAATGCCAACCTCGCGATGGTCCCCATGCTTGTCGAACTACTCCGACTTCACTCGCTATCCGAAACCGATCCGAAGCTTCAAGATACTCGATTCGATCCACCGACACTGTCGTGGAACTTCGGCTTCTCCGATCACTCGAAGGCGTCGAATATCACACCGGCAATGAGCGAAGCATGGGTGTCGTTGCGAACCATGCCGACTATCAATGGAGAATCGCTGGTTGCTGCGGCGAGTGCGAAGGCGGCTGAATTAGGGCTTGAGTTCAGACGCGAGAAGGGCGGTGGCTACGTTTGGATCGAACCCGACGCACCGACGATTACCGCCATGTGTGAAGTGGCACAGTGCAGTGGCCCCAAGACAGTCTGCTATGGCACCGACGGGGGTGAGTTTAACGAACTCAAACGCCTCGTTGTTTGCGGCCCAGGAGACATTGCCCAAGCACATACCAGCGACGAATTTATCACGATTGACCAGCTTTATCGAGGCATCGATCTGTATGGCCGCGCTATTCGTAGGTGGTGTTGTTAACCCCGGGGTACACCCGGTTATTGAAGGACGGGGTATCAAAGGACAATGTATCAAAGCACGGGTTATCGAAGCGCAGGTTATCGAAGCGCAGGCTATTAAGTGCTCGTAGGGAAATGCGCCGCTACAATGAAGGCGGCTAGGTGTGACAGCCGTGCGAACGCTGACCAGCTTACGAATGTATGACCTTCCATTTGACGTGCGACTCCGAATTGCACGGTGCCGAACACTGTCGTGGCACTCATGACCAGTGCCTAGCGACGAAATTGAATCAATGAAAATCATGGACACTCAGATCAGTTACGCATCCCCAACCGAACTTCAAGAAGAATTCAGCGAATTAGAGAACGCGGAAGAAAGAATTCAGTTTCTGATTGAGTTGGGTCAGACTCTCCCCAAATTCCCGACCGAATACTGCACTGAAGATTTTCGTGTCGTCGGGTGTCAGAGTATGGTTTGGATCGTGCCGCACTGGGACGGAACGCGATTTCGCTTCATGGCATGGAGCGATGCGCCGATGGTATGCGGGTTGGTCGCCGTTTTGCTTTCGGTTTATTCGGGCAAAACGCCGGCTGAGATAAGCGAATTCCCGATCGAGAAGTTCCTTGACAAACTGCATCTCAAATCATTCCTATCTCCCCTGCGCAGCAACGGGCTGCATTCCATGATTCGACGGATTCACCAATACGCGGAATCCAAGCAGTTGGGCCTGACGACGTCGTCCACATCGGAAGTTCAACCAGGTGTCGCAGGATTCGACGATCTTGGGCCACTCCGCGACCGAGTCGATCAAATCCGATCGGAATTCCCGATTTTGAGCGGGCTCAATGATTCCGGGGTCGCTGTGGCGTATCTGGACAATGCCGCAACATCCCAAAGACCGCAATCCGTGATCGACGCGATATCGCAAGTCTATTCGGAATACTACGCGAACGTGCATCGCTCCGGCCACGCTTGGGCCGTAACCACGACCGAAGGATTGGAAGCAAGTCGAGAATCCGTTCGTCGTTTTATCAATGCAGCGAAAACGGATGAAGTGATTTTCACCGCAGGAACCACTGCATCGATCAACCTGATCGCTAATGCATGGGGAAACGCCAATCTCGAACGGGGTGACGAGATCGTACTGACCGAGATGGAGCACCACTCCAATATCGTTCCTTGGCATCAACTATGCGAACGAAAAGGTTGCCACATTCGCTGGGTACCCATTCGTTCTGATTTCACTCTGGATATCGAACGATTTGAGGCGGCGCTTTCGAGTAAGACGAAATTGGTATCGCTGACGGCGGTTTCCAATGTGCTTGGGACCATCAATCCTGTCAAACAGCTCGTCGCTACTTCGCACAAAGCGGGCGCGACTGTCATGGTGGATGCTGCGCAGGCTGTTCCCCATGGCGCGATCGACGTTCGGCAATGGGATGCGGACTTTGTTGTCTTTAGCGGCCACAAGATGCTTGCGTCGTCCGGCGTAGGGGTTTGTTATGGCAAGCAGGCACTTCTCCAAGCGATGCCGCCGTGGCTTGGCGGTGGCAGCATGATCAAAGCGGTCACCTTTGACGGATTTTCCGTTGCGGATTTGCCACACAAATTCGAAGCAGGCACTCCGGCCATTGCCGAGATCATTTCAATAAAACCGGCCATCGAATATTTGGAAGCGATCGGACATGATCGCTTGATGGAACATGAACGTTTGCTCGTCGGACTAGCGATGGAGGGATTGCGAAAGATCGACGGCACTAAAGTTTATTCGCCTGATCTTGACCTCAAAAGTGGAATCGTTGCTTTTTCAGTTGACGGCATCCACGGAGAAGAAATCGCTCGGGTCCTCGATGGGCGAGGAATCGCGATTCGCGTCGGACACCATTGCGCGATGCCGCTGCACTCACGACTAGGCGTTTCGGTAACCTGTCGCGCGAGTTTCTACTTATACAACACCGAAGACGAAGTCGCTCGATTGATTGAATCGGTTCAGCATGCGATCAAGCTGCTCAGGCGTTAACCGAACTCGTCATTGCGCCTGGGTGGAGTAGAAAGAGTTTCATTGCGTTTTTTGTGAAGGTAGTTAGCAAAGGCGACTGTGTTGGCCAGCCGTGTTCCGGCGCGTCCTAAACACATTGCCGGCCCCGGCACAATCTCTAGCGAGTCGAGCAACTTTTCGAGAGTCTTATTCCGTCGTTCCTCGATGCGAACGCTTTTCAAGTGCAGCAGTGGTCGATCGAGACCGCCGATGTCTGCCATGAGCCGTGGGGTATGCGAGTAGAAATAGGCGATGGTGTCTCGAGGGCGCAGAAAGGATTCCCACGCATGACGGACATCGCCCATCGCCCTCGCCTGATCGAAAGTACTCTCGTCAAGCTGGAGGTGTTGCAAAAACGTCGCCGATAAACTGACAGGAGGCTTAATGGCGTTCTCAAAACGCTCGCCACTGACCAATCGCTCCGCAACCCAATATACCGGTGCGGAGAAGTTTGTCTCCGCGGTGGTTGCCGTCCTCTTTCCGCGGCAATCACCTTTGAATCCAGGTGACGTCTCACCGTAGACCACAACAATGTCTTCCAATCGGCTCGTCAGAACCTTGGGTAACTTCAATGGATTGGGCGTTCGACGTGAATTCTTACGCCAACCGTGAGCGTTTTTGGGAACCTCCAATTGACCATCGATCATTGCGTCAAAGGCTGTCAAAAGTTGTTCGAATCCATCGGTACCGGGTTCTAAACAACGAAGTGCAGCAACGGTTGCCTCCAGGGTCGAAAGAAACTGAGCATCGGGTTCGCGCCGAATGCGGTAACGACTGGGTTCGACCGGAGCGATCCGATAACGAGGTAAAAGTTGCAACCTTGGAATGTCGCGGACCAATGTCTTCGTATGATGCCAAGTGCCGTCGATCACTACGAGCTGCTTTGGACGCTTCTCAACCGGCAAATCCGTCAACAATTGCGAATCGGCACCGGGATAGAGAAACCCAACATCGGGCGAGAGCGTTAGTTGAGAAAAAGCTGCCGCCAAGCGATCACTGTGGTCGACGAGGAGCTTTGAATTAACAAGTGCCTTTTGCAAAATCCGTGCGGTATTGAACGCGTGAAAACGTTCCCTCCGATGTTGCAAAATCAACACTTCGGTTTGATTGTGAATCGTTGGAATTCGATCACAAAAACAACGATTTAAGGGACGGTGGCAACCGTAGCAGCGAGTCCTCCACTGGCAATCATGGGCTTGAGTTCGGGCATCAGCGTGGACTTCATCTTGATCGAGTGACATCCCTATCCAATAGCAAGTGTTTGAGTTCGCGAAGATGAATCTTCATTAATCGATCTTCGCCTCAACAAGCTACTTGCCTAGGAAAGACCCGTCAAACGATGACTCCATCTTCGTTCGATTTGCTGCCCTTCAAGATGACTGGTGGCCACAACGGAACGAAATCACACGGTCGTGGCTGTTACGGTTCGCGAATGTACAGTCGCTGACGATTCTCCGAGGAATCCTGCGTTGAAGGAAGTTCAGGCGATTCACCAAGGCCCAGGGAAGCAGGCTGAAAGGTAGACGGACGAGGCGGATCTGGGAGCGATGGGGGTGGAGTGAAGACGAAGCGGTCTCGGATCAGCGATTCAGCGGAAGGTCCCGCCGCCGTCATAGGTGGCGTAGAAGCGGGAGCCGTCGTAGCGACACCGAGTGGGGCTTGTGGGGGTGAAAAGTCTCGGCGAACCTCCAACGTAGCCTCATAGCGATCACGAAGCGGCGCCGGCATGGGAACCTCCAAGGCTTCGTCAGGAAAGGTGTCCGGCATCGTCGGCATTTCAAAGGAAACGGGTGACGAATCGAGTATCATCGGCCGTGGCTGCCAAGCGATCGACGCATCGATGCCGCGGCGATCGGGCCACGGCACTACTCCGCCAAAAGAATCGGACTCCATTTGGCCTTCAAGCGGCCCAGTCACCAGCGATGGATTCTCGCCGAGGCCGCTGGCATTTAAAGTCGCAGTGGCAGGATGGTGGGAAGTTGCGGCTCGACGAAAGGGAAGAGCAGCGATTGTGCCGAAAGAGACAATTCCGACGGCAAGAGTCAAGGTTCGCATGGCGTTCACATCACGGGCTGGTACTTATCCAAGCCTGCTGTTGCGCTCACGTGCGCAAAGCCAACCCGGATGGGGCCAGCTTCGTCCTTGAAGCCAAATTAGGAGAATGCTTCGTGCACGAATGGCTTATCGGTCAACAGAGTGTTCAACTTGAGTGCCACATTCTAAAAAGTAAATAATATTTTACTTGGCGATTTCCACGAACCTTGTCTCTCTCACCACCGTGACCTTGATCTCGCCTGGATAGGTCAGCTCCTGCTCAAAGGCTTTGGCAATCTCACGGCAAACTTTGGCCGCTTTTTTATCGTCTGCCCGATCCGCGTTGATAATCACTCGCAGCTCACGCCCGGCTTGAATCGCGAAAGCTTGCTGCACCCCTTCGAACCGCTTAGCAATCAATTCAAGCTCTTCCATTCGCTTGATGTAACGTTCGAGCGACTCACGACGAGCGCCGGGGCGGCTTGCGCTGCAAGCATCGCCTGTGGCGACCAGCATCGTGTATGGATACTCAGTGATGATTTGGTCGTGGTGCCCCAGCGCCGCGTGAACGACTTCAGGGGCCTCGTTATTTCGCCGCAGCAAATCCGCACCGATCTTGGGGTGCCCACCTTCAAGTTCATGATCCGCAGCCTTACCAATATCATGCAGTAGACCGGCCCGACGCGCCAGATCTGCATCCATTCCAAGCATCTCAGCAAGCAAGCCTGAGAGGAAAGAAACTTCAATGCTGTGTCGCAGCACATTTTGGCTGTAGCTGGTTCGAAAGTGCAGACGACCGAGCATATGCAGAATTTTGTCCGATACGCCTTGAACGTTTGTCTCTTCAGCCGCTTCACGTCCCTTTCTCAGTATCAATGCATCGATTTCGGTCGTCGTTTCTGCAACCACTTCTTCGATACGCGAAGGATGGATACGACCATCGTCAATCAATTTATCGAGCGATATTCTCGCGATCTCGCGCCGAACGGGATCAAAGCCACTCACAATGACAACGCCCGGCGTATCGTCAATGATCACATCCACGCCGGTTGCCTTTTCAAAAGCACGCACGTTTCTCCCTTCTCGTCCGATGATACGTCCCTTCATGTCATCATTGGGAATATCGACGGTGCTGGTGGTGGAGTCGGCGGTATGGGCAGAGGCGTATCGCTGAATGGCGGTCAACAACATCTCACGACTTTTTGCATCGACCGTTTCGGCGATTCGCCGTTCGTGTCGGAGAATCAGCGCGCCAAGTTCCCCGTCGAGCTCTCTTTGCATCGAATCGAGCAGCTGCTTGCCGGCAGCCTCTCGCGAGAGCCCGCTGACCCGCTCCAACGCTTCGCGTTGATGACCAAGAACAGAATCCACTTCTGCCTGTTTGGCGTGGATCTGTTTTAATTGGGCCGCGAGTCTAGTCTGCGTCGCTTCAAGGCCACGCCGCTGCTTTTGCAGCGTCTCTTCTTGCTGCAAAATCGATTCGTCTCGTCGATCAAGTTTTTGCTCACGAGCCAACTGTTGCTTACGTGTCGTCGCAACTTCCTGGTCCGCATCTGCTTTTAGTACAAGCGCTTGCTCACGAGCCTCGATCAAAATCCGCGAACGTTCCGCTTCCGCTTCGGTCCGAGATTGTTGACGAATTCGTTCGGCTTCGGATTGCGCCGCGACGAAACCACGCCGCTCTCGCTGCCTAAAGGCTAAGTAGGTAATGCCTGCCGATAACCCGGCGACAATCAAAACTGTCAAAATCCAGAGTGGCGTTGTCATCAGTGATCTTTCGCGAAAAAGTAGGCGCGAACCCTTCGCCAAGACCAATCGTTACAGCCACCTCGTTACCGAAACGGCAACGACACCAACCCAGGAATAAAAACCCGCATCTCCCAATCACATGAGCGAACCGTTGTCGGCCCGACATGAACTGGCCTGCGAGCAAAAAAATAAGAATCCACACGGTAAACATTTGCTGAAGCGATAAGCTGAGAAAGGTTGTTGGTGAGGACTGTGAAAGAAACGGGATGGTAGCGGACAGGAATCGGACATAACCTCGGCAACTATCCCTGCCGCAAAACCGATCGCCGAGGAGCGATTCGGAAGGCGAAAGCGATAAATAGCCCAGTTGCGAAAGTTGCGTTACAGTGAAATGGGTTACGGTGACTAAAAGTAGCTAGCATCACAAGAAGTGACGCGAGCCGACACCGTCACCGTAGTTTATCACACCCCCTTCTTGTACGATACAACGTGATGCCGATCTGGCCCCAGCTTCTGGATTCGCTCTCCCATACCTTGCCGCCGGAGCGGTTTTCCGGACTGAGGCTGGTGCTCGCGGTTAGCGGCGGGGCCGACAGCGTCGCACTTTTGCGGTTGGTTCACGATCTTTGGTCGCGGGTCTCTGCTTCCAGTGCGAACAACCTCGTAGTCGCCCATTTCAATCACGGGTTGCGGGGGGAAGAATCGGATACTGATCAAAAGTTCATCGATTCGCTTTCTGAATCGCTGGGGGTCAGGTTTTGCACGGAAACCGCAAAGAAAACCGATTCGCTCCGTTTAGAAATGGGTGAGGAATCATTGCGAACCATCCGGTACGGGTTCCTAAGTCAGACCGCCGAACGAGAGGGCGCACGCTGCGTTCTGGTTGCACATACGGCTGATGACAACGTGGAAACGGTACTGCACCATCTTTTCCGTGGCACAGGGCCGACGGGATTGACCGGGATCCCATCGCATCGCTCGCTCAGCAGCGACCTTGTATTGCGGCGGCCACTGTTAAAGATTCGGCGTGACCTGCTTCGCGAGGGCCTGCGGGAGATCGGTCAACCCTGGAGAGAAGATGTCAGCAATGGGGACCCACGGTATCAACGCAATTGGTTGCGATCCGCTTTGCTGCCGATGATTCGCGAGCGATACCCGCACATTGATGATGCGATTCTGCGGTTGGTCAAAAGCCAATCGGAGTATTGCAGCAAGATCGATAACGACGCAGCAAAATGGATGGACGAGAACACCAAGATCGGACGAGGATCCATCACAATGGCAAGAGGCGTTGTCGATCCCGCCATTTTTTCAGCGGCGATTCGATTGCTTTGGAGACGACTTGATTGGCCGCGTCAGGGAATGACAGCCAACCACATTCATCAAACGCTCGCAGCGGTCACGTTGGCTTCCAATCGCTCGTTCACGCTTCCCGGTGACATTCAATGCCAAGTCGAAAAAGCCGAAGTGACACTGATCAGGAACTCACTCAGTCACCCGGTTGCAACCGAGTGAAACGAGTGCTTCGTCAACCTTTCATTTAAGGGTACGACGGACTTCTAGTCCGTTGGCAAACATCGTCAACGACGGACTGGAGGTTCGTCGTTCGCGGCCCCGCCAACCCTAATATTGAGATTGGTCGAAGCACTCGATTGGCGTGGCCTTATTGCGCAAGAGTCTGACCGATTGCGTCGGCCAAGCCCATCAGTCGCGATTGAGTGCTTCTTCATTCCACTCAAAGCCCACTTTCTTGTCGAGCGATTCGTAGTGTCCATCCCGAATCTTGATCGCTTCTTCGACGGCCAAAGACGTCGTTTGCATTCGCTGAGTCAACTGCGTGAAACGCTGGTGAAGCTCATCCGTTGAAGGAGAGAATTCAGTGGGGCGGACAACGTAATACACAGTTTCAGGCATGTTGGCAGCGACACCCCATTGCCCACGCTCGCTTGTGAACACCTGACGCATGAAAGCTTCGCCAACACGGTCCAGCTCCGGCACATTCCCCATGAAGGCGCGCATGTTGAAACCAAAAGAGGTCATCCAAGAAAACGGCCCCAATGATTCAAAGTACATGCTCGAACGCTCAGCCGGAATGAGTTCTCGGATCGGCTTGTCGGACGAAGCGAACTCTTTTGCCAGCCGTTTCGCTTCCGCATCTGCCAGCTTTCGCGCCTCAGCGGTCCGGATCGCAGTGACAACCTCATCTCGCGCTTCTTTGAGCTCGGGAATGTAGGCTTTCTTTTCTTCTGTTTTCCATGAGATATACGAGATTTGTGCCTGGTCATCGACCGTTCGCACAGGCGTAAATAACGGAGTGCGGGCCACGTACAGCATCTGCGTTAGCGACTCACCACGTTGCATACCGGTACCGACACCAAACGACAACGAGACTGGATCGTCTTGGATCTCACGTGCATCCAACGCGCCTTTACTGACATGCTTCATCCCCAACTTCTCGGCCAACGCCTTTAAATCCGGTGCCTTTGGTTTCTTGCTTGCGTCCTTGCCAGCGATTGCGACCGCATTGAAATAGCTCCGCATGACTTTGTCCACTTCAGTGACAGCGGCGTCCAACTTGGCAAGTGCAGGCGGCTCCGCCAGCGACCTAGCGATATCGTCCCGGACCTTTTCGAAAGGTTCGACCTTGGGCTCCTCAACCTTGGGCGGCTCTGGAGCTACCGGATTTTCCGGAGTCGATTTCATTTCTTCGGTCGTTGCACCCGGTGCATCAGCAGCCGTTTCGGCTACGGCTGCCGGTGTGTCCGTTTTCGTCTCCGTATCGGCCGGGGCATCCTGAGTGGCGGCATCGGCGGCGGGAGTTTCGGCTGCAGCAGGGGGAGCTTCGGCAGCGGCGGCGGGAGTCTCGGTTGCGTCGTTCTTCGTCGCGTCGACAGCAGGCTCGCTGCCGACCGGTTCATCACCTTGTTGCATCGTTACAAGTCGAACGGCCTGGTCGCGACGGCGCTCACTCGAACCCGATGCGGGAGGCGATTCCGGCGCCGGTGTCTCGGCCGCTGGTGCTTCGGTTGCTGGTGCTTCGGTTGCTGGTGCGTCTAGGGCAGGCGATTGCGGCGCAGCGGTTTGTTCTTCGGCTGCAGGCTCCATCGGCTCTTCAGAGACTGCGGGGTTTTCGGTGGGGGCAGGCGTCGTTGGGCCCGATGTCACCGGTGGTGTCGCGCCTTCGGTGGGTGCAACCGCCGCAGGGGTATCCGCAGCTGGCGTTTCGGGCAACTTGAAGTCACCGCCTTCGAGGCGTTTCTGGTACTCGGCGCGGAGTTGTTCTTCAGTCAACGTTGCTTTTTCGCGATCAACAAAATCGTTCAAGTTGCCGGCGACATATTCGATACTGGCCGTGTAAGGACGACGAAAAGCTGGCTTTGCGGACTGATCGTCAGGGTATCGCGACTTGCCATCTTCATAGGTGTCGAGGATCTGCTTCTCCGAAGGCTTTTCCGATGTCTTGCTAATGAAGTCAGCAACGTTCACTGCATAAGCATCCGCGACGGCTCGTCGGTTAAGTCGTAGGAAAAGCTCCCACTGTTGCGCTGGGGGAACGATGGGCATTCCGCTCGCAGTGATGCCACCCATAACTTGTCGCTGATAGGCCTGGGCAAGCAATTGTGTTCGAAGTTGCTCGTAAAGCTGGACTTGGCCTATCTGATTGCGTGACGAGGTTGCTAAGACGCCGTTGATTTCCGCATCGCTCAGTCTTCCGTCGGTGTAAAGGGTCAACCAGTTTCGAATAGCCGTATCGTCTAGATCCAACCCAATCTTTTTCGCTTCGTTGGCGAACATCATCGTTCGAACGCTAGCCTCGTCGCTCGGGTTCGAATTGATTCCAAGCGAGCGAATCATCTTCTGCTGGGTGTCGTACTGGAAATCCGCAACTTTCGGCACGCCGCCGCGTGCAATCGTCGTTTCGGCCAGATCGTTGAGAAACTGCGTGGTCGCAAAATGATTACGGGTAAAGAAATTGACTTTGGTGAAATCAAAATCCACGCCCTGGTAGGTGGCCAACTTGCTTTCGGCGGCCCCATAGCCGATTTTTTGTTGCTGATACATCGCAACAGACGGCAAAACCACAAATGACAGGAGCGCCAGCAGTGTCAAAAAAACCATCATTGGCTTTAGATTGCGGCGAAACAGCTCGAAGGGGCTGCTGCTCATTTCGATCCAGTCGGGTTGAAAAGGGTGAAAGAAAAATCGCCGAAAACACGGATTTCAGGGCATCGGATAGTGTCGTCGCTACGAAACAGACTTGACAAGAGGGCAAATGCTTCCAACGCTCTTGAGCGAATGCTGCGCGGCCGAACCCAAAAGACTAACGCCGAGCAAAACAGAGGGTCAAGGCGGATTGACGTGACTTACCGGTCAGAAACCCGATTCCGTTACTTTCAACGGCCGCCGATCGATACTCTACATTCCCCGTGTTGCACAATTCGCCTAGCCTTGCGACGCTCGGTCGTTGCTCGATTTTTATTTCCATCGCAATTTCACCTTTACTGTAACCAATAGCTCTATGGCAAAGTCCAGCGGGAAAAGCCTGGTGATTGTCGAATCACCAGCAAAAGCAAAGACGATTGCTAAAATTCTTGGAAAAGATTTCCAGGTAGAAGCCAGCATCGGGCACGTCCGCGACCTTCCCCGAAACCGCGCCGACATGCCCGAGCAATACAAAAAGGAGCCCTGGGCATACCTTGCGGTCAACGTTGATGACAATTTTCAGCCGATCTACATCGTCCCCGACGACAAGAAAAAGCAGGTCACCAAGTTAAAACAAGCGCTTAAAGACGCCGACAACCTTTATCTGGCGACGGACGAGGATCGGGAAGGCGAGGCGATCAGCTGGCACTTGCACGAACTTTTGAAACCCAAGGTGCCTGTTCATCGGCTGGTATTTCACGAAATCACCAAAGAAGCCATTCAGAATGCCCTAAAATCAACGCGAAACATCGACGTTGGGCTGGTCCAAGCGCAGGAAACTCGCCGCATTTTGGACCGACTTTATGGGTATGACGTCTCCGCTTTGCTCTGGAAAATCGTCGGTGGCGGATTGTCCGCTGGACGCGTTCAAAGCGTGGCCGTCCGGTTGATTGTGCAACGCGAACGCGAGCGGATTTTGTTCCGTAGCGGCACCTATTGGGATCTCGAAGGGATTTTCTCGACCGCTGCCGGCGAGCGTTTACCCGCCTCGCTTTCATCGGTTGACGGCCGAAAGTTACCCAGCGGGAAAGATTTCGACGACAAAACGGGCAAGCTCAAAAACTCCGATTTGCTCCAATTGGACGAGGCCGGCGCTCTCGCACTTGCGAACAAACTCCGATCGGCGACTTTTCGAGTGGTTTCCGTCGAGGTCAAGCCGTTCGTTGAACGTCCGCGGGCCCCTTTTACGACCAGCACATTGCAGCAGGAGGCAAACCGAAAGCTTGGTTTCACTGCAAAACGCACCATGCAGACCGCGCAGCGGCTGTATGAAAACGGCTACATCACGTACATGCGAACGGACAGCACGACGTTGAGTACCGAGGCAATCAATGCCGCGCGAAACCTTGTGCGTAGCGAGTATGGCGAATCGTTTCTTCATCCTCAGGTGCGCACCTATGCTGGCAAGGTCAAGAACGCCCAGGAAGCCCACGAAGCGATCCGTCCGGCAGGGACTCCCTTCCGCTTACCCTCGGCCATTCGGGGTGAATTGGACGGCGATCAGTTCCGATTGTTTGACATGATTTGGAAAAGAACCGTAGCCTGCCAAATGGCGGATGCGCAGAAGCGTCGCATCACGGTCACAATCGAGGGTGGCGGCGCCACGTTTACCGCCAGCGGCACGAGCATCGAGTTTGAAGGTTTTCTGCGGGCATACGTTGAAGGCAGCGACGATCCCGAAGCCGAACTTGCCGACAAAGAGACACTGCTTCCCAACGTCAAGCAAAACGATCCACTGGCATGCAAGCAGCTTGACTCAAAGAGTCACACGACTCAGCCACCGGCACGTTATAGCGAAGCTTCTTTGACGCGAGCGTTAGAGGAAAAGGGGATCGGGAGGCCGAGCACCTACGCGTCGATCATCGAAACGATCCAGGCGAGAAATTACGTTTTCAAAAAGGGCAACGCTCTCGTTCCTAGTTGGACCGCATTTCTCGTCATTCGTGTGATGGAACAACACTTTGAGTCGCTAGTCGACTATGAGTTTACGGCGCAAATGGAGGATTTCCTCGATTCCATCAGCCGCCAAGAGGCCGTCGCAACCACGTACCTTCGAGACTTTTATTTCGGCAATGACTCCGTCGAGGGGAAGGTCATTGGGCTCAAGCCGCGTCTTGAAAACGCGTCGATCAAACCGCTGGAAATGGCTAGGTTTACGCTCGGCACACCCGATGAGGGCGAAAACCGCGAAGAGGTTTTTGTTCGCGTTGGGAAATTTGGTCCGTCGATCGAACAGGGGGAGCGACGGGTCAGCGTCCCCGACGAAATGCCGCCTGATGAAATGACGCTTTCCGCAGCGATGGAGCTACTGGCTTCCGGCGATCGCCAAAATGAACCACTAGGGGAACACCCCGAAACAGGCCAACCGGTTTTCCTTAAAGTGGGTCGCTTCGGTCCTTATGTGCAACTCGGCGCCAACGATGACCCTGAAAAGAAGAATCGATCACTACTAAAAGGGATGCTGCCCGAGACCTTAACGCTCGATACCGCGATCCAGCTATTCAGTTTGCCGAGAAATCTCGGTGTCAATCCAGAATCAGGGGAAGCGATCGAGGCAAACGACGGGCGCTATGGACCGTACATCAAATGCGGTACCGACACGCGTTCGTTACCCGATGGGGTCAGCCCGCTTGAGGTCACGTTGGACGAGGCGATTGAGCTTCTAAAGCAACCTAAGACACGAGGGCGAGCCGCGGCGAAGGAACCGATTCAGGTTTTCCCCGAATCCCCTGTGACTGGCGCTGTCGTGAAGCTACTGGAAGGACGATTTGGTCCCTACGTCACCGACGGCACCACCAATGCATCGCTGCCGAAATCAGTCGACCCGGCCGGATTTACCTTCGAAGCAGCGCTCGACCTGCTCGCCGAGCGTGCTGCTCGGGGTCCGTCGACAAAGAAAGCCTCGCGAAAAAAAGCCGCAAAAGCGAGCGGATCCAAGAGCGCTGAGCCCAAAAAGAAGGCCGTAAAGAAAACGACAAAGAAAAAGGCGGTTACCAAGAAAACAACGAAGGCAATAAAAGGCGTTGCCAAAAAGAAGGCCTAGCGACTAGCCTAGTAGACCGAACTGATTCCACAAAGCTTTTTGGCGATGGCATTTTTGTCGTCTCCTATCGGTTATATTTCCCATTCTCGAACTTCAATTCACACAGGACTCTTCACATGGCTGTTGGTACCGAACGTCAACGCGAACTTCGTCGTCTCCGCACTCGAAAACGCAAAACACAAATGATTCTTGTGAAGGCCCAGAAAGCAACCGCGGCAGAGAAGGTAGAACTTGTTCGCAAGCTTCGCCGAATGACCCCTGGTGCCGACGTTATCATTAAGAACGCCGGGCTTGAGTAGTCCTGCTTTGACTCAAGAAGCCTCCCCGTTAAAACGTCAGTCGGTGCTTTCCGGCTGACGTCGCGCTCAGATGACCGCTTCATTTTGGCTCCTTAACAGCGGCAATGAATTCACCTCGTGTCAACAAGAATTGATACAAGAGGAAATTTGTTCGCCCTTCCTTCCTCTAATCACCGCTGTCACCACAACGTCTACCCAGCGGAGGAACCAAGCGAGATGAGATCTTTCAAAGCGGTATTGCTAACCCTGGTTTTGGCACTGCCAGTGTGCACATGGAACGCAGTCGTCGCCGATGATACGACACCGCCACTCGTTCAAAATCTCAAGCCATGGCTCGATTGCATCACGGGAAAGAATCCTTCTTACGCGATTCACGGTAACGCTCAGCTTCAGATCGAAGGTCAGACGCAGCCCGTCCAATTGCGATTCATTCGCTTCGACGATGAGTCGTTTGACCTTCAGTTGACTCATCCAGAATATGCCGTTCATTTTCGACGACGAGGCGATGGAATGGCGATGGCATTGCCCAAGCACCATGTGGTTTATCTCGGATCAGGCTCGGTGGATGCAGAAGACCACATGCGTCCTGCAGGGATCGTCTCTCGCGTCGTCGGTTCGGGAACATCCATCCAATTGGCAACTCAATTGATCGAGAATGCCGATCCGACCAGTTTGGCTTCGGTCTTAGGCAGCCTCGAGAATGTTACCGTCCAAGCGGACACGGGGTCGTTGACAGTAGGAGACGACGCATCGATTTCGTTTTCCGAAAATGGAAAATTGCTGAGTGGTAAAATCGATGGAAACCCAGTCGAAATTCGACTGACGCAATGCCCTTCCGATCGTCCTGCGTGGGACGATTGGCAGGAGCTAGAGAAACGCCAAATTCCACGACAAGAATTGGAGTTACAGCTATGTCGCGGATTGCGGAGAGCCCTCGAAGTCCTGTCCCCATCGACTTGGCTCACGACCCCAAGACAGGTCGATCGGGAAGTAGAACATGGCAAACTTCGCTGGATTGATGGCAATCGCGTCGTGTTATTGAACGGTACGCCCGATGAGATCGGGGAAGCTCACGGGAAACTACTCAAATCGGAAACGATGCGATGCATCGACTCCGTCGTGTATGCATTTGGAACGGTTCAAACCGTTGTTACGGGACGTTGGTTTCGCAGTGACCTCGACGCCGCTTATGTTCGTTTAGCACCTCACATCCCTGAACGGCACCGAGCCGAGACACGAGCATTGGCGCGGAGCCTTGAACTCGATGAACACCTCGTTGAAACCGTTAACGTGTTTCCTGAGCTGTTTCATTGTTCTGGGTTTGCGTTATTTGGCAACGCAACCGTCGACGGCAAGCTCTATCACGGTCGCGTACTGGACTACATGACAACCATTGGACTCCAAGACTCAGCGGTGACGTTCGTTGTCGCTCCCGATGGTCAGATTCCGTTCGCTAACGTGGGCTATGCAGGTTTCATTGGAAGCGTCAGCGGTATGAATGCTGAAAAAATTTCCCTCGGAGAGATGGGTGGCCGTGGCGAAGGAAAGTGGGACGGAGTTCCCATGGCAACGCTCATGCGGAGGGCATTGGAAGAGTGTTCGTCCCTCGAACAAGTCAAACAGTTATGGTCCGAGAGCCCACGAACTTGCGAGTACTACTATGTGTTCGCGGACGGCGAAACTCGGACGGCAGTCGGAGTTGCAGCGAAACCTGAGTCGATCGAATTTGTCCAACCTGGTGAAGGCCATGCATTATTGGGTGATGGCATCGAAGATGCAGTTGTGCTGTCGGCTGGGTCACGTCTCGAGGAGTTACGAAAGCGAGTCAAGAACCAATACGGAAAGATCGATGTGATGGCCGCTCAAGGTCTTATGTCTCGCCCCGTTGCCATGTCGTCGAACCTGCACAACGTCTTGTTCGTGCCCGAGGACGGCGTCCTTTATGTCGCGAACGCGGACCATATCCATCCGGCTGCGGAACGCCCTTATTCCAAGCTCGATCTCAATGCACTGCTGGAGTCGATGAATCGGAAGGCGACCGTGGCCGCCCCGATTACCGCGGGAGCGACCTTTAAGGCCAAAGACACGCTCAATCCCCAAAAGGAGTTGAATGAGGATGCAAAGCAATGTGTCGAAGGGCTGTGCTGGACGCCTTCGCATTTCGATGTACGAATCGAAAAGGCAGATACTCACTTCGGTGATTGGCTCATCCGATTCCCCAGCGCCACGCCGACGGGAAACGCAACCAATGATCTTGTAGCAATGGAATGGTATCAAGCTCGCGATGAGAAGCTGAGTCCCGCGTTCGCGCCTGCGGCCATTGTGGTTCACGAGTCCGGCAGCAACATGGCGGTCGGACGATTGATCGCGTCTGGCCTCCAGCAATTGGGCGTCCACACATTCATGATTCAACTTCCTCATTATGGGAAACGTCGCGGGTCAGAGGGAAAACCCGAGGGCAAGGACGTGATGGCTGCTATGAAGCAAGCCATCGCCGATGTTCGGCGAGCCAAAGATGCGGTATCGTCTCTTCCACTGGTCGACGTCGACCGTGTGTCAGTTCAAGGTACCAGCCTTGGTGGTTTCGTAACGGCGACCAGCGCAGCACTCGACGACAGTTTTTATCGCGTCTTTATTTTTCTCGCGGGCGGTGACCTCTATGATGTCATGACGCACGGCCAAAAGGATGCAGCCAAGATGCGAGCCGAACTGGCACGCGCTGGCATTGACGACTCTCAGCTAAAAGAATTGCTAAACCCGATTGAACCGCTTCGGTTGGCACACCGGCTTGACCCCGCGACGACCTATCTTTTCTCCGGACTCTACGACGACGTGGTTCCCATTCAGAATTCAAATCGTCTTGCCAAAGCGATCGGCCTCGAAGTTTCTCACCACACAACAATGCTCGCAAATCACTATTCTGGCATCATCTATTTGCCTCTGCTGCTCACCAAAATACGCAACCAAATGAGCGAGCCTGTCGACGAACTAGCCACTCACTAATTTGTGGATGAGTGTGATAACGAATGTTTATGGTATCACGCCCACGGGCTAACATTAGTTTGTTTTAAGTGCTGGATGCTCGTTCCCGCTCATCGGTCGATTGCTTTTTAAGGGCGAGGAATTTCAATGCATGACCAGTTTTCCCATAGTGATCCCGCGACGTGGATTGACGCTTCTTCGGACGCGGACCACGTCTCATCCATTTTCACGTTTCTCAGGGAGCAAGGCACCTTTAATTTCCCTTCCCTGAGCAATGGTTTGTTCCCAGCAGCGGCGGGAGTCGGTGAAGATTTTGATGCCACCGGGTACCGCAACGTATGGATCCGCGACAATGTTCAAATCGCTTATGCCCATTTCCGTGTCGGACAAATCGATGTTGCGGTGAATTGCGTTCGAGCAATCGCCACCTTTCTCTCGAAACATCATTATCGTTTCGAAAACATCATCGAGCATCCTGTGGACGCATCCGACCCAATGTGTCGGCCACACGTTCGCTTCAATGGTGAAGAGTTGACCGAAATTTCCGAAAAGTGGTCGCACTCGCAAAACGACGCGCTCGGCTACTTCCTCTGGATCTACGGAGTACTCGTGGGACATGGCCATATCTCGGTCGATGAGACCGACTGGAATTTGGTCGCGTTGATCGTTAACTACTTCGCAGCCATCGAGTACTGGAGAGACGAAGACAGCGGGCACTGGGAAGAGACTCGTAAGATTTCAGCGTCTAGTATTGGCGTGGTAAAGGAGTCGTTGAACCAATGGTTAAATGTTCTCACGCGATACCTACCCGTCGGTATTTCAAAGCTGAAGACCGCTAAACGTCCACTGAGCATCCGTCGACTCCAGCGATTTCACGATCAAGGCGAGGCAGCGCTACAGGAGATTTTACCAGCGGAGTGCATTCAACCTGAACCGACGAAAGCCCGCCGTTATGATGCGGCATTGCTGTTTCTTTGCTATCCGTTGTCAACGTTGCCGCACGCTCTGCGAGACCAAGTGGTTGAAGAGGTGGCATCGCAACTTCAAGGCGACATTGGCATTCGGCGATACAATGGCGATTCGTATTGGTGCGCAAACTACAAAGCTCATCTGCCCGCTTCACAACGCTCAACGGATTTTAGCGACGACCTTTCGAGTCGTGATCGGTTGCTCGAACCCGGCACCGAGGCACAGTGGTGTATCTTTGATCCGACGCTTTCCTGCTTCTTTGGAATGCGATACGCAAAAGACCTCCTTAGAGGCCGCGGACCAAACCACTCTGCCATGGACCACCAAATCAAGCATCTGCAGCGGAGCCTTGCACAACTGACTGTCTCATCGCATCCGTTGGGAGCCTATCGGTGCCCAGAATCGTATTATCTGGAACATGGAGTATGGGTACCAAACGACCTCACACCCCTTTTGTGGACACAGGCCAACCTCATGCAGGCATTGTGGTGGCTGGAGAAAAACCTTCGGTCGGCGCCGAGATAACCCCGACGCACCGTCTTGAAAATCATTCATGGGCGAGAACTTAGCAATTCAGTTTCGCTATTTTTCTACATATCGCTATCGCAAGTTCCTCAGGAATGCTTCTGCATTACTTCGATGCCGTGCCTGCGTTGATTCGTCCATTTTCGCTGCCATGCTGCACATCATCGCCCACCGCGGGTTCTTGCGTAGCGCATCGCTGTGATTCATGACCCATCTCCAGTACAGCCCATCCCACGCGTCGCACCAAGGCCCTGGCGCATAATGGCTCATCTTGCGAACGTAGGCCGAACCCGAGAAATAGGGTTTGGTCGTGATGCGTCCACCATCGGCATTCTGACTCATCGCATAAACGTTCGGTACCATCACCCAGTCATAACTATCGACGAACATTTCCATGAACCAGCGATAAATCTCATCCGGATCGATCTCGCAGAGGAACATAAACCCGCCAAGAACCATCAATCGTTCAATGTGATGGCAATAGCCGGTTTCGAGTATTCGCTTGATCGTATCGTCGATGGGCGGAATGCCTGTGCTACCATCGTAGAAACTATGGGGCATCGCCCGGTGATGGTGCCAATGATTGGTCGTGCGCATTGGCACACCGAGATCTTGATAAGTGGCGCGCATGAACTCTCGCCATCCGATCACCTGCCGAATGAACCCCTCAAGCGAATTGAGCGTTACATCGTGTTTGCCCCCATGACTGAGCGTCTCATCGATCACTTGCCGGGGAGTCAATAAGCCGACATTTAATACAGGGGTCAAAACACTGTGCCACAACCATGACTGCCCTTGAACAATCGCATCTTCAAAATCTCCGAATTGCCCCAAACGCTTGCTCAGAAAATGCTCTAACCAACGCTCCGCATCGCCGTGTGAACTTGGATAGTACAACTGGTCAAGGTTCCCTGGATGGCGTGCGAATCGATTTTCTACATACGCCTTCGCCTCTTGATCGAACCCATCGCGATCCAGCGTTAACTGCTCAGGTATGAACTGCAACCACTTCTTTGGCAATTTCTTTCGATTGTCTTCGTCAAAACTCCACTTTCCTCCGACCGGTGCGTCTCCTTCCATCAGGATTGCGTGCCGCATTCGCTGCCATTTATAAAAATCAGCCATGAACCAGCGTTCTTTCATAGCGTGATATTCTCTGTTCTCACTTTCCGTGTTGATGAAGGCCGGAGTTGGCAAAAATCGGCAAGAGATTTCCGAAGTGGAGGCGAAACGAAGCAAACGCTTTTCAAGGATAAAATCGACCGGTTCAGCGACCAGTAGTTCCCGTTTACGACGGCTACGATTGCCAAGTACCTTGCTTAATTGCCTGGACAATGCATTGGGTTCTGAGTCGTACTCGATATACTTCGTTTCGATACCCTGCTCTCGGAGCATTTGCTCATAGCGTTTCATCGTAGCGCGATGAAGCCATAGTTTTTGCTTATGAAAACTCAGTGGGTAGCGAGCATCACCAAAGAATAAGCTGTCTTCAATCAGCACGACTCGCGACGGCGATTCGGCAAGTCCTGGATGATCGCGAAAGAGTTGATTGGGGAAAATGATTAGATCCAACACTCAACCTCTTATTCGCTTGTAGCGGTATCCCTTCGATTCCTAGACCGCGGACGTTAAGTCCTCAGAGTCGACATACCGCCATCGACTGCAATCACTTGTCCCGTCATCCATCCCGAGTCTCTCGAAAGTAAAAACTCAGCGATGGATGCAATATCGTCGACACGCCCAATTCGCTTCAGAGGGTACCGTTCAGCCATCGCCGCACGTTTTTCATCGGTGGCGAGAAACTTTTCAGCCAGTGGGGTGTCTGTTAGTGCTGGTGCAATGCAATTGACGCGGATCTTCGGCGCGAGTTCGGCAGCCAACGTTCGGGATATGGCCTCGATGGCACCCTTCGAGGCAGCGACTGATGTGTGCATGGGCAAGCCCTGAGCGACAGCCACGGTGCTGAACAAAACGATGGACGCCGTTTCAGCAGACTTCATCGCTGGAAGCGCCGCCTGAATACTTGCAATGGCACTCATAACATTCAATTGAAAATCAGCCATGAGTGATGCAGCGGTAACCGAGCGAAGGGGCCCCAGATTGATTGACCCTGGACAATACGCAAGTCCGTGAATCTGTTCAGGTAAGACCGATGCCGGAATCGCATCTGTCGTGACATCCCATGGGACGTGCTTGACGTTGTCAATCCCAACAAGCAACTCGCTGCTTCGCGACACCACTGTCACGTGCGCCCCCCTGTCGGCCAACCGTTTAACAATCCCCAATCCGATACCGTGACTCCCGCCAACGATGACAAATTTTTGATTTTTCATACGATATTGTTCTTAAGGACGTTCATTTCTATTCACTACGCACTGCATGGTCATTCAACACCGAAAGAATCATCAAAAGTAACGACTCCTGTTCGCGCCCCTGAGCGATAGAGTCTGCTTCACTCAGGTACTTCGCCACTTCGACGTCGGAAACCCCAAGTGAACGCAGAATGACGCGGCAATCGTACCAAGTCGGCAACCAGACCATGACGTCTTTAAAGCGATCGACCCCTCCGATCAGACGCATGAAATAGTCGTAATTGAGGATGTAATAGATACGATCTTGGAACGGCGACGGCTGCGCACACGCGCCAGACTCATCCCATACGTAGTGCCCAACGGCAGGCCCCCATTCCAGTCCATGGGCACGCAGTTGCTTGGCGATCGCTATTTCTTGATCTGAAAATTTCATAGGAACGAGTCATGAGTGGCAGACGAAAGACCTTAGATGATAGAAGCAAGTCAACTTACCAATCGCATCCAAACTTTTTCACCTCAGACCACCTAAGCGAGATGTGCGTAGCGGTCGGGTCGCATCCATTCCTAATGTGAATATTGCTGCGAGGAAAAACGAAGACCCGCAAACAATGAAAACAAAATCCTGGCCATTGCCGCTCGCTTCACCCCATCGCATGAGGTACGGGACAATCATCGCGCTGAATGCGGCTCCGAAATTCCCCCACATGTTCGCCCAACCATAAACCGCAGCGGTGTTTCTGCCGCCAACATCTTGCATGAATGCCCACGTTGAAGGATTGGCAATATCCGTCATGATGGAGACCATTGCGCAGCAGCCGATGATCAGCCATACGGATGTGAGCGTGAGACAGGTTAGGTAAGATAAGCCCGCTATTGTCAACGCGATGGCGGGAACGATGACTCGGCCCCAACGCAATCCGAACTTCATCACCGCCCGGTCACTGAAGTATCCACCAATCAATTGCCCCGGAATCCCCGATGCAAGAACTAGCGTGACCATGGTTGCACCCACGATTGGACTGACGTCTTGCGTATCGGTGAGATAGCTAGGTAGCCAAGTGATCAAAAATGCCCATCCAATATTGATCGCAAACTGTTGAAGTGAGTTCAGCCACAAAGATCGATTAAGCACGCAACTGGTCAGCATGATGAGAAACTCGCCTATGGTAGGGCGCTGCGAATCGAGCGGTTCTCCGATCAGTAATCGTTCTTGCTCGTTTACGAGTGGATGCTTGTCCGGTGTATCTCTCACGACCCACCAGTAGGCGATTGCAATCACAATTCCGATCGCAAAATAAACGGTAAGCACTGACCGCCAATCACCCAGTTGCAAAATCAAAACGGCCGTAAAGTAGGGTGCTACGGTTCCTCCAAGCCGCCCTCCCAGGCTAACACAACCGCTCGCAAGCCCACGTCGGTGAATGGGAATCCACCGGCGAATGACACCACCCGATGTTGGATAGGCACCCGCCTGCGCCATTCCACAGGCCAATCTTGCTACCAGTAAGCCACCGATGGTCGTAGCCCAGCCGGTGAGCCCTGTCGTTAGCGACCACAGCACGATGTACAGAGGTAACATACGCCTAGCGCCAAATCGATCACTGGCCCAACCAGCGGGAACTTGAAACAGCGCATAGGTGAAGAAAAATGCCCCCAGCACCTTTCCTAATCTCTCTTTTGACGCGCCAAACTCGTCACGAAAGGCTTCGTTCTTGATAATCTCGCCCAGACAAACCCGGTCAAGATAAAGGATGAACGCCATGGCAATGCTGACGCCGATGACCCCAAAACGAACTCGCGATGCGCGAATGGTTAGATCGTCAGGCATCGTGCTCTCGCAGTCACTGGCCAACGTTCCACCACTCTTCCATCTCGAACACAGCCGACTTCGTTATGTAGCGCAACGGTCGGGCAGATATGGCGGGGAATGCCATACAGTACCGTTCCTACGGCGAACTGCTCTGCATTATCAATTCGCAGGACCAAATGCTCTTCGCTGTGCATCACGACCTCTGCATTTTCTAATCCAAACCATCGAACACGAGGTTGCGCCATCTCGGATGCCACCGCCTTGTGTCCGACATCAAGGCACAATCGATCCGAAGTAGGCCGACTGATGACCCGCGCGAGTAACACGGCTGCGTTCAAGTAGTTCAGGTCCGGCGATGTCTCCGCTTGACCAAAATCCCAAAGGACAGTGGTTCCAGCACCAACCTCTACTTTTGGATGCTTTAATAGCAAAGAGGACGTAGGCGTTCCGCCGGCCACGATGTGCGGAACAGGCAACCGTTCGTTATCAAGGCGGTCAATGAAGGACAGGACGCTCGAAAACACCGAATTGGATTCGCTCGTCAGGGCGACAAAATTCGCGTTATGCAAATGGCCATCATAAGCATGTACACCTGCAGGCGCGATGCCGCAAGTATTGCAAACGCGAGAGTAAAGACGCACGGCTGCCTCTCCAGGAACGATACCGGTTCGGTTCATCCCAACATTAAGATCAACAAACAGGTTGACTTCGACGCCATGCTCGATCGCGCCTTTTGAGATCTCCTCCAACGACCATTCGTTATCGACCAGCGCGCTGAAACGCGTTTGGGGAAAACGCTGAATCAACTTTGCCAACCTTACGACATTCGGGCCAACCGGCTGATAGGCCAGCAAGATATCTTGCCCACCTTCCATCGCCGTCATCTCTGCTTCAGCGATCGTTGATGTCTTGAAGCGTTCAATACCCAATGAACGTTTCATTCGAATGATTTGCGGAAGCTTGTGTGTCTTGACATGGGGGCGAAGGCGAGCGGCGTCACCACCAGCCATCGCAATCATCCGCTTTAGGTTCTCCAACACTCGATCGGGATAAATCAACAGGGCAGGGGACGCGACATCGGCGACATTCTCGATCTCGTACCAAAAGCTCACTTCGCGAACTTTCAAAAAGGGGATGAAAGGAGGGCACAAGTGATACTTGTATTGTCAGTACCGACCTGCGAGGTTGATAAAAATACCCGAAATCTTGCGTCAAGGGACGGTGCATTTCGAGTTTGGCAGTTTGGAAGGGCAAACGAATTGCGACTTAATCGTCGCCAGCAGATCAAACGGATAACAAGGCCGCTCGATATTTTCGTAAGCAAATCGCTCCAGTCGAGACGAACATGGGCCTGGCGTATCGACCCAAAAGTGGCGAACGGCAATCGCATCATAGGCTCGACGATGCGCCACAGCCGCTTTTACGCCAACGACCGAATAGTCTTCGACTGCGACTCCCATATGATGCCACTGCCCGAGGTCCATCGGTGGCGTGCGTTGAGAAGTCAATAGGATCGTGATGCCAGCGTGACGAACCACGGCTGCTCGCCCCATATCGAATCGACTTCCAAACAGCGATGCCAAGTGGCTTTGCTTGTCCTCAAGTTCAAATAGTCCGTCGCTGAGAAGTCGCAATTCACAATCCAATGTCAGCGGCCCAGCGTCGAACCGACTGCCGCGCCCTCCTAAGTCTAAAGTGACAACCTCACCCACGAGACGGTTTTCCAAACGTAAAACCGATTGTGGATCGCAGAGGCAAATCGCAGCTCTCTGGATTTCATACTGGATAAGACCACGAAGAAGACCTGTCCCATCGCCGGGCGCACCCGCGCCGATGTTGTCGGTTGGCTCTGCAAGGACTGTCAATCCTGAAACCGGGTGATCAACGATATCCTGCAATACCATCCCGAGATTGCTCTCGACGACATTTCCACACTCCGCAAGTTCCAAGGCGAGTATCGACAGTCGATCCAATGCCGCCAATGCCTCATCCTTGGTCCCAATGGTTGAAATACCAAATCGGACTCCCGTATCGACGGTATCTGAAAAAGCAAACCCGGGAACGACGTTTACGCAATAGAAAGTGGGGTGCTCGGCTTCTAATTGCCTCGCGAGAGCAAGCAGGCGTTTCATCGGCTCGACGCTCGACGCGGTTCCCGTGGGCGGCCAAACAATCGGGAGTCGTGCGATGACCTGATGAGGCCTGTCGCCTGAGTCAAGTGCGTTAGCAAGTAAGCCCGCGGCACGTACTGCGGAATCGCGAGCATCCCAATGTGGGTTCTCGCGATAAGCAACTAAACAGTTGCTTTCATCCGCCATGGCTGAGCTAAGGTTTGCATGCAGGTCAAACACTCCGAATACAGGCAACTCGCGTGAATTCAAAAGTACGCGAAGCCTTCGAAGAAATTCACCTTCGACGTCCCGCACCGACTCACAGACCATCGCACCATGAAGCACCAGAAAGACTGCGTCAATACCTTCCTGCAGATGCGGTTTTGCCAATGATGCAAACTCATCCCAGTAGCGAGTCCAAACGTCATCCGCGACTGTTGCGCTTGGCACTGCCGCCGCAGAGATTGCGGGCAACACGTGCCATCCCTGAGCATTAGCAAATTCAAGGACGCCTCCCAGCGGCGAGGCCTCTCCGCTGAGCTGCAACATCTCATCGCCACGGTGAATTTTGAACGCGTCCCATCCAGTCGTTCCCTCAAGAAACGCATGGGTTTCGTGGAAAAGTGCGGCGACGAGAACTCTGCGGTGCGCCGTCCCCGTGTCGCTTGCTGCCGCTATATTAGAGTCCTCGAATTTGCGAAACAACTCAACCTCACAGGCCGATTTAGCTCGGTTCCTACAGATAGGGCACTCGCGCCGCAGGCATTACACGCCCGTCGTTGCGTTCCGTCAAGCGGAAAGATAAAACCAATCTTCACCATTTAGGCAGGCAATCGGTGAGTAGGCTATCCGATTGGACGCCCGTTGGCAAACTTTGGAGCCGACGTCAGTTTAAAAATTTCGAGCTCGCATCGCTTTCTGAAAATACTCGGCACCGTTGGGTACATGACGGACAGATACATGACGGACGGATACATGACGGACGGAGCGTTTACTGACGACCTGCAAGTAACGCATGGGGCAATCATCCCAAACCATTTCGCTTCGCCTGCAAGGAGATAACCGGTGCCACAGTACGCAGCAATCGAGTGTCGCAATGCATGATTCAGCCGATGACCATGTTCAACCTCAGGCCAACCATGAACAGGCAACCACGGTCAAGGTGACACTCGACCAGATCCGTAAGCGGTTGACGGTACCGCTGCTTTGTGATGCGTTGGACGCTCATGGGTATGCTCGTCAATCGCCTCGGTTACCGCTTGCATCGATCACGATGCCGGGAGTGTTTCTGGTGGGGCGAGTAAAGACAACCCTGTGGGCTGACATGGCTCACGTCGACCCCGAGCCGTATCAGTTGGAATTGCGGGCGATCGATTCATGTCAGGCGGACGATGTAATTGTATGCGCTGCTGGCGGCTCCATGCGGTCAGGGATATGGGGCGAATTACTGACGACAGCCGCGACCAATGCGGGTTGCATCGGCGTCATCGTCGATGGCGCGATCAGAGATCGAGCGATGATCCGCAAGCTTGAATTCCCCGTTTTCGCACGCGGTTGCTGCCCCTACGACAGCCGCAATCGACAACGTGTGATCGATTATGATGTGACGGTTGAACTGGATGGGGTCGCTATCTCTCCTGGCGATCTGATCGCAGCAGACGACGATGGGATCGTCATCGTGCCGAGGTCAGTCGAAGTCGAGGTGGTATCTGCGGCGTGGAAGAAGTCTCATGCCGAAGATCAAGTTCGCGAGGCAGTGAAAGCAGGCATGTCTGCATCCGCGGCCTTTGCGAAGTTTGGGGTGCTTTGAGCGCGGATTGGTATCACAACGGTTGTATTAACAGCATGAGGAAAGAAGATGCTTCTATTCGATGGTCACCTCGATCTTGCATTGAATGCGATCGATTGGAATCGCGATTTGCGAATGACGGTCGATGATATTCGCGTCCAAGAGAAGACCGCAGGCATGACGGCGCCGGGACGGTGCAATGGAACGCTCAGCTTTCCCGAGTTAAGGGCGTCGCAGGTTGGCGTTTGCCTGACGACCCTGCTAGCGCGTCAGGAAAAGGAAATCGACCATGACTTCGGTTGGACAACACCCGAAACGTGCTACGCGATGGCACATGCACATCTAGCCTATTACCGTGCAATGGAGCAGGCAGGGTACATGCGGATGCTGCGCACCAGCGAGCAACTCGCGCAGCATGTCGCAAGCTATAACGCCGCACCGCAGTCTGAGCCTCTGGGTTTTATTCTCACCATGGAGGGCGCAGACCCCTTGCTAACACCCGACACAGTGGTGGAGTTCTACGAACATGGCTTGAGAGCGATTGGGCTGACCCACTACGGCGCGAATCGATACGGTGGTGGCACTCGCACCGAAGTCGGCTTGGCAGTCGATGCGATTCCGCTGCTCAAAAACATTGAGCGTCTAGGGATGACGGTGGACGTTACCCATCTATCCGATGTCGCTTTCTGGCAACTCCTCGATCGGTTTTCGGGAAGGATACACGCGAGCCATCAGAATGCGCGTCGCATTTGCAATTGGCAACGACAGTTCAGTGATTCGCAACTCCGGGCCGTCATCGAGCGAGACGGCGTGATCGGAACTGCGTTTGATGTGATCATGCTGCAAGACGGCTATGTGCGTGGCTCGACCAAGCCTACAGCGACCATTGATACAGCAGTCGACAACATCGATGTGATCTGCCAATTGGCTGGCAACGTTCGGCATGCAGCCATTGGCACCGACCTCGATGGCGGCTACGGAAACGAACAAACACCAGCCGACCTGCAACGGTTCTCCGATCTGCAACGCATTCTGCCGGAGCGGCTTGAACAGCGTGGTTACCCTGAAGCGGATATCGAGCTGATCATGTCTGGCAACTGGTTGCGATTTTTTGGAGAAGTGTTGCCGAGCAAGACATTCATACCGGGGTGACTTCAGGCTGCCATTTCAGCGATTTGATCGTTCAGTGTCAGTAAATCGTACACATAGCCGATCCCAAACAATCCACCGGTGACTAAGTACAGTACCGCGGTGAGGTACTTTCCAAGGTAAAACCGGTGAGCGCCGAAAAAGCCAAGGAACACGAGTAGAAGCCACGCTAGGTTGTAATCATGGCTGGTCTGAGGGTATCGGCGGTCCGCTTCCCGCGCCATTGCCGGCACCAAGAAGACATCGACGATCCAACCGATCAAAAGGAGTCCGCCGGTAAAGAACCAAATTGCTCCGGTAAGCGGCTTTCCAAAGAAAAACCGATGCGCCCCCGTGAACCCGATGACCCAAAAGATGTAGCCTATCAGTGCCGAATGGCTAAGTTCATCGTCAATCGTCGTCTGGCGTGCCTCACTCCATCGCGGATTAGCAGCGTCCGAAGCGTTACCGGTAGTAGGGAAGGCAGAAGAGGATTCATTCATTGAAGTTCTCGGGGCGGCGTTGTGATCATGATGGTGGGTAATTCGTAAAGCCTACCCCAATCTTGGTGGGTCAAACGCAAAATCTTGCATCTTACGATTCCAACCTAAATGGCGTGGATTCTGGTAGAGGTGATTGCTGTAAAAGCAATCTCCTAAGATAACATGAACCCCCGTTCACCATATCCGGCAGGTTCAAAAATGCGTTACGTCGAGCTGCACTGTAAGAGTAACTTTTCGTTTCTCGAGGCCGCTTCGCATCCTGCCGAGCTTGTCGAGCAAGCAGCATCCTTGGGTTACACCGGGCTCGCCATCACCGATCGGAATTCGCTGGCGGGCATAGTACGTGGATGGACCCCCGCCAAGGAGCTTGGCTTCACCTACTTAGTCGGTGCAGAGGTTCACCCGAGCGATTCGCCGATGATGGTGTTGTGGCCAACCGATCGCGCTAGCTACGGCAGACTTTGCCGACTGCTCAGCCGCGGGAGGATGCGACGCGAAAAAGGGGAATGCGACCTTCAATGGGACGACATTGCTGAATTTAGTGGGGGCATGGTTGCGGCGGTGAGACCATGTCGACCGCTCAGCCTCTCTGAGGAAAGCAACCAGGAAAGGCTTCATCGCTTTGGAGATTGCTTTGGCGATCGCGGTTACCTGCTTTGCGAGCTACATGGCGGAGTCGATGACGCCATGAAGGTCGCGCAGCTTCAACTTCTAACACGTGAGACAGGATTGCCGTTACTGGCCGCTGGCGACGTTCATTACCACACGCAGCAGCGATCGGTCCTGCACGATTGCCTGATCGCAATTCGAAACGGGACGACGATCGACCAAGTTCATATCGAACGGTTCGCCAATGCACAGCGCCATCTGCGTTCGCTCAGCGAGATTGACATCATCTATCGTGACATCCCTGATGCGATCGCGAGCACCGTCGATATCGCGGATCGTTGTACATTTCGATTGGACCAACTGCGTTATGAATACCCGGAAGAGATCGCACCGCCAGGTATGTCGCCGATTCAGTATTTAAAGAAATTGACTTGGGAGGGTGCGAAACAGCGGTGGCCCGATGCCGTTCCCGAACGAATCATTGGCGTGCTCAAGCATGAGATGGAGTTGATCGAGTCCCTGAGATACGAAGCGTATTTTTTGACGGTTTGGGATATGGTTCGCTTTGCCCGAGAGCGAGGCATCCTTTGTCAGGGACGAGGAAGTGCAGCGAACTCTGTCGTTTGTTACTGCCTTGGCGTTACAAGCGTCGACCCTGTCGAAACGGAGCTACTGTTTGAGCGATTCATCAGTCGCGAACGTGATGAGGCTCCGGATATCGATGTCGACTTTGAACACCAACGTCGAGAGGAAGTACTGCAATACCTCTACAGTAAATACGGACGCGATTCTGCGGGCATGACGGCAGCCGTAACGACTTATCGGTCGCGAAGCGCGATCCGCGAAGTTGGTAAGTCATTAGGACTTTCCGCAGACATCATTGACCCTCTTGCCAAGCTTGCCGGCAGTTACGATCGCGAACTTCAACTCGGCGACCGTTGCCGCGATGTGGGATTAGATCCCAACTCGGCTATCGGCAGCCGCTTTCTATACCTCACCGAGTCGTTAATCGGCTTTCCAAGGCACCTGTCCCAGCATGTCGGTGGCATGGTGATGACCAAAGGAGATCTTTGTGAATTGTGCCCCATTGAGAATGCCTCGATGCCTGGACGAACGGTCATCCAATGGGACAAGGACGACCTAGACGAAATCGGTATTCTTAAGGTCGACGTGCTCTCTCTAGGGATGCTGTCCGCCATTCGGCGATGTTTTGAACTGGTCGCTCATCACGAAGGACGCGAATTATCACTTGCCACGATTCCACCGAATGATCAGCCAACCTACGACATGATCTGCGACGCAGATACCGTCGGTGTATTTCAGATCGAAAGCCGCGCGCAGATGAGTATGCTCCCCAGACTGCGACCCCGGTGTTTCTATGACCTTGTGATCGAAGTTGCGATTGTCCGGCCGGGCCCTATTCAAGGGCAAATGGTTCATCCTTTCTTAAAAGCGCGTGAGAACCCAAGTACCGTACTGTATCCAAACGACGCGATTCGCGGTGTACTCGAGAAGACGCTGGGCGTTCCACTCTTTCAAGAGCAAGCGATGCGATTGGCGGTCGTCGCGGCCGGATTTACTCCAGGAGAAGCGGATCAGTTGCGTCGAGCCATGGCCGCGTGGCGACGCCCTGGTGTGATCGATCGCTTCCGGATCAAGTTAATCGAAGGCATGGCGGCTAATGGCTTGACCGGTCCATTCGCGGAGCAAGTTTTCCGTCAAATTCGCGGGTTCGGTGAATACGGATTTCCGGAGTCTCATGCGGCAAGCTTTGCGTTACTCGTCTATGCGTCCTGCTATCTCAAGCGACACTATCCCGCTGCCTTTTGCGCTGCATTGCTCAATAGTCAACCGATGGGTTTTTATGCCCCAGCACAACTCGTCGCAGATGCGAAAAAAGCGGGCGTACAGGTACTTGCCGCTGATGTGAATAACAGTGATTGGGATTGCACGCTTGAGACTATCGCACTGGAACAAACAGGTGAACCTCAAAACTTATCCAAACATGGAAAATCGAATCGAGTCGGAGCTTTCAAAAACGGGATTCGTCTCGGATTGCGAATGATCAAGGGACTTCCGATCGAGATTGCATCAAAGATTGTGGAGGAGCGAACTGTCAGTGGTAATTTTAGAGATCTAGCCGATTTGACTCGTCGCCTTAGGTTGACCCAGTCCACGTTGACAACGCTTGCGGATGCCGATGCCTTCCACAGCCTAGCAAATGACCGAAGAGCAGCTGTATGGCAATCGCTCTCACAAGAGAAAAAAGAGTGTGAGATGCCCCTATTGGCGGGCTTTGACGACGACGATGAAGTGCCAATCCAATTGCGTTCAATGGAACCGATTGAAGAGGTTTACGCCGACTACAATACGACCGGATTAAGTCTCAAGGCCCATCCGATATCATTTGCGAGACGCGAACTTTCTCAATTGTCCTGCGTTACAGCAGCGGCTCTCGCGGAGATGAGAGACGGGCGGCATGTGAGAGTGGCAGGACTAGTCCTTTTGCGACAACGACCCAGCACGGCAAAGGGAATTACATTTGTGACGCTTGAAGATGAAACGGGCTCTATCAACTTGGTATTTTTTGCCGAAGTTTGGAAGCGTTTCTATCGGATTGGGAAGACCAGTAACGCGTGGTTGGTCGATGGCAAACTAGAAAACCGCAAAGGCGTTATCCACGTCATTGTAAGTCACCTCACCGACCTCAGCAGTGAAGTACGAGGACTTGAAACGACCAGTCGCGATTTCCGCTAACGAGAGCTCCCCACCCTTCGCTAAACCCGATCACTGTCATCCATGTAGTCGCTGACCAAGTCTATTTTCCACTGTGCCTCTTTCCCGTCTTTTCCAGGCAAGTATTCCAATTCTATCTTCAATGGGCTTTGATAAGTTCCGGTCGTATCCCGCCAGACAGTACGAGTCAGTTCACGCCCAAAACGGGTATAAACCGTCGGTGGCATTGCTAGTTCCCATTTAGGCTTGGTGCCAGCTTTGATCAATGCCGGCATCGATTCTTGATCCTTAAACTGCTTGAGCATCATGACTGCGGTGTCGCTGCGCCGGTAATAATCGGCAAGAGGCATCGACGAAGGTTGACGACGAGTCGGATGAACCTGAAGCTCCAGAGCCAACTCCAGATCACCTTGGGCGACGAGCTGGAGCCATTGACTGGCATATCTTGACGCCCTCTCCGACATGAGCTTCGACTTCAGATGCCTTTCGGACATCCCCCAAGCCGCGAATAAAACGGCACAAAACAATCCAATCCAAGCAGCCTTGATGCCGACGGGCCGGACACCGTTGGTAGGCCGAATCGCGAAAAGAGCGGTCAAAATAGCGAGAGCCGGGACAACGATCAACATCGGCCCAAGCACCGCGACAAAGCTCAGCAACCCTAATCCCAAGGCGATAAATCCCGACGTGCGAATGGGACTTGCGTCCAATTCCAATTCCGGGGAGCCTTCCGCACTCATCGTCGGCGAAGAAAAGATGGAGCCCGTTTTCGTAGCTTCAGTCATCAAATGCTCGGAAAGGAAAAAGGAAATAGGAAAGAAAGGAATAGGGATCTTCGGCGGGTGCGCTGGTCGACTCAGGTTTTCTGACCTTATGTTGCCAAATTCGCCAAAATGCGTTTGGTGCGGCCTTATATCGCCTCTTCTTGTGCAGCCTTTTAGCGAGCTCAACTTCCGTCGCTTTCAGTCCGACCGGTTCACTAGCGGAGTACGATAAAGTCATAGGACTACGTCGGTTTTCACCCTGCGGTTCGCGCCGGTAAATAACAAACTTACGGAAAGTATGGTCGAGTGATCAGCGTTTCAGCAACCGTAGTGACCCGCGACCGAGTTGCTCGACGGTTGCCATCGCTTCGGAGAACGGGACCGAAAGGGTCGTCACCCGCGCCGCGTCGACGACCAGGACAACCCCCGACCAGGGATCCGGAGAACCAGGCATATAAACGGTCACCGACTCGATTCCACCGTCGTTGTCGCGTTCCACTTCCATTCCCAATCGCCTTCCTTCAGGCAAATGCACCATCACCGGCTTGAGCTGATTGTGTAAAACCTCGCCACCAATATTGCCTGTCAGCTGTTCTTTGAAGATGGCATATCGCGGGAAGAGCATCAACAAATATTTCTCGATCGATTCCGTAAAACGCCTTCCAAGCGATCTTCGGGCGACGATCCCTGCGAAAAAGCAGGCAGCAAGGATCAGCACGATCGACCCGGCAAGTAGCAAGCTGTAGCCGGCCAGCGTTTTAACAGGGAGATATTGATGCACCGATTCGGCAACCACCCAAACAATCTGAACCAGTTGTCCGATAAGTGCGCCTACAACCACCAACGGTAGCAAGAAAAAGACTCCGCCGATCGCCGTTGTCTTGACCACACCCACCGATCGCGTCATACGCTCTTTCATTCGCTTCTCCAGAAATTCAATGTCGACGAAACCGACGAAGTGAAAGCCAGCGAACGACTAATCAATCGACGATGCCCCTCTGGGATGGCCACTGCCCGCAGGAGACCGCTCGCAATCGTTCCCTTCAAGCGATTCTAACCTGAGTTCCTCTCAACGAAACGAGGCCTAACGCGGTGACATCGTGTCAAATGGGCCGCCACAAGCACAAGGCACGACCGAATGCTAAACGAATAGAAATCAGCGATACCGACCGATCCAACAAATGGCCGCAGATCGTAGCCATGGGAAAACCACAACCGCACGGTAAATCCATGGGGCCATTGGCCTCAAACAGTGAGAGCTCGTTCGCGAAAGAACCGCACTAAGCCAACACAATCGATACTGCCAACCACTCGTTTGTTTTCCAGAAAAAAAACGTGGCGAGTTGCATTTCTCTGTAGCAAATCTAGCACATCGCGGGTCAACGCACCCACCGACAAACATTCCGCACGCTTATTCATGACGTCAACGACCGGTGCGTTCCAACCTCGAGGAGATTGCACCTCACGAAGCAAATCGTCATCGGTAATTATGCCCATAATCTCACCATCTTCATTGACGATTGGCGCCGCATTGAAACCGGTCTCGATGATGAAATGCGATACATCGGAAAGCACGCCGTTCATCGAAACTGCCCCGGTGCATGGCGTCATCACATCTTCCACGCGGGCTCCCAAGCAGCGATCCGAGAAGAAGGCATTGGGCAGCCCTCGGTTGTCCTCGATTTGGCCGTGACTAACGACGCGGTTCCTCCCTATCCGCTTTGCTTTCAGCAGTGCGCCGTCCGCCATTTCCAGAACGACGTGCGGTGCCAGAGAGTCCAAGTGGCGTTGGGCCACGCCAAGACTGACAGTGACGCTGAGTGGATTGCCGTTGGATGAGAATTGAAATGCCTCGATCGTCCCGCGAAGCCGCTCAGCCCACATGACCGCACCCATCTCGTCCGTATCTGGCAATACCACACAAAACTCTTCGCCACCGTAGCGACCTACAAAATCGGTCGCTCGGCTCATTTGCTGAATCTGCTTGCTCACCACTCTCAGGACGTCGTCGCCAGCGGCGTGGCCGTACATGTCGTTCACCTTTTTAAAATAATCCACGTCGATCATGGCACACGACAACGGCGTCCCTAGCCGAGTCGATCTCGCCCATTCACGTTCGAACTCCGCTTCAAACGATTGGCGATTGAGAACGCTTGTAAGAGAATCGTAACGTGCCTGTCGTTGGATCTCCTCCAGGAGCCGTTGATTTTCAGCAATCACCTGCTGCCGTTGAACAGCGTAACGAATTGTCCGACCCAGACTTTCCTGCGACCATTCGCCCTTCACCAGATAGTCTTGGGCTCCTAATTCAATCGCCTGTAGCGCCAAGCAGTGGTCATCCAAACCAGTGAGTACAACTATCGGTGTCTGTTGCGATTGCTCTCGAATCCGGCTCAATCCCTGAAGGCCAAAATTATCAGGCAGTGAGAGATCAAGAAGGATGAGGTCGAAAGCCTGTTGCGACATTAATTCCAATGCATCACTCAGCGTCGGCGATATCGAAATTTCGAAGCTGCCACAATACGACTTCAAAGCGCGTAGGACCAGTAACGAATCACCTTCGTCATCCTCCACGATCAACAAACGCGAAAGCAATGGTCGCATCGTATCGATACCCATCACCGAGTCTTGGGGTGAGCATTGCGACTGGTCTTTTCGCGGGCTCGCGAGCAGTGGTGAATCGAGTGTAGGCGTTGTAGACGTAAACATGGCTACCGGCTTCCCACACACGAAGGAAGTGTAACGACATGAAACCAATAGGCACCCAGTTGCCTGACCGCTTCCGTGAATTGATCCATATCAACCGGCTTTTGTATGTAGGAACTGCACCCTAGGTCATAGCTGCGGACGATATCGGACTCTTGTTCAGAAGTTGTAAGGATGACAACAGGAACGCGGATTAATGCCTCGTGTTTCTTCATCTCGCACAAGACTTCTCGCCCATTGACACGAGGCATGTTCAGGTCAAGCAGCATCAAGTCGGGTTGCGGCGATGAATTTGGATCCGCATAAACGCCCCGCCGGAGCAAGTAGTCCAATGCTTCCTCACCGTCCTCGACAATCCGCAAGTCGACTTGAAAGACGTCCTGGGTTAAAGCTCGGCGAGTCAATTCCTGATCGCCAGGGTCGTCCTCGGCTAGCAGTATGACAACGTTTTTGCGCATTCGGTTTGTTCCGTATGACACTTTTCTACCTCCAATGAAACTGGAATTGTGAATAAGAACTGCGAACCTTCCCCATAGACGGATTCGACCCAAATCTCGCCGTCATGGCGTTCGACGCTCTTCCTACAAATTGCTAATCCGATACCCGTTCCTTCATACTCAGCGCGATTGTGAAGGCGTTGAAATGGAGAGAAGATTCGTACCGAATACTCTGACTTGATGCCGATCCCATTATCGATCACCGCCAATTCCCACATCTGGTCCTTGCGCTTGGCAGTCAGCCGAATCTGAGGCGTTCGGTCGGTGCTAATGAATTTCAAAGCATTTCCGATCAGATTCTGATACAGTTGGGTAAGCAGTGTGCTATCGCCCACCACCATAGGCAGAGGGTCGCACTGGATCGTCGCGCCTGTCTCACGGATCCGCATACTCAATGCTTCAGTGGCCATTTCAACGCAATCTTCTAACGCGACGGGATCGTGCTTCATGGCAGATCTGCCAGCGCGTGAAAGCGCAAGCAGGTCATGGATGAGGCTACGCATTCGCTGTGCGGCATCAACGATAAAATTAAGATCCTTCTCCGCGTTTTCGTTCAGCGTCGTTCCGATGTCTTGTTTTAAGAGCTTACTGAAGGAAACAAGTTTACGAATCGGTTCCTGGAGATCATGACTTGCGACGTAAGTGAATTCGTCGAGTTCGCGATTTTTTCGTTCTAGCTCCAGAAGACTCTGCTCCAACTGCTGTCGTCCCTGTTCAATCTCCAAAGTGCGCCGGATCACTTCGCTTTCAATTCGTTCGTTTGTGCTTTCCAGCAATGCCCGCTGATACGAGTCCTGTCGCATTTCATTTTGATTTTGGCGACAAGCAAACAACAGGAACGTGACTTCAAACACAACCCAAGCGGAATGTTCCATCCATCGCCATGAGCCAGCTTCAAGGATACCGAATGCCGATTCTGGCCAATAAAAACCTCGTAACAAGTGATCTAAAGCGACGACCGTCGATGCCGTCATCAGCACTTTCGCATCACGGTAAAAAGCCAAAATCGCAAGCGATCCAAACACATGGAAGTGGGTTTCGATTCGCCCACCACTCAGGTGAATCAATAAAGCCGACATGAGCATTTGGCCCGAGGCTATCACGTGACGACTAATGACAGACCCTGGCTTAAAAACCGCCAACAAGATTGGGAAACTGCTAATCGCGCCACCTAACAGGATCGCCGCCCAGACATGGGGATGCGTCTGACTTGTCGTCCCGGCCCAAGCTTGCGGCGAGATCCAATAGGCGGCGGCAACCGCCGCTAACCACTGGATCGCCATCAACCACGCCAGAACGCGATCAGTCCACTGATAGACAGTCAACCGTCGTTGCTCAAGTAGTTGCTTGGCGCGACGATCCACCTTCGGGCTCAACATCGCCGACATTTCAACTTCGGCAGTCGTGGTATCAGTTGGCGACATAAGCAGTCTCCTTCGAAGAATCGGCATCAGGCGATTGCAGTGGGCATCCGTAAACACAGGATCTTTCGATACGTGGCTCTACACCCTGGAGATAGTCTCGCAATGATGCGAGCCCCTGATTCTCGCCTTCGTGACCACGGGCCGATGTAAGGCCACCATGAAAAACCAGCCGACCGAGTGGGTCGTATAATAGCGCCACTCCCGATGTGTTGGCATGAAATCGCTTCGCTTCAGCGCCACCCATGTCGATGAACGTCGTCACGCCTTCGATCGCTCCTGCCGTCTGATAGAGTTTGGTTCTTTCCCATCCCTCAGGCGCGATTGCAGGCTTCTCGAACACAACGATGGTTTCTAGCTTTTCAAAGTCGCGAGCAAGCAACCGTTCAAGCTCCGACAATGTCGCATTGGTGCAGGGACAGCGAGGGTGAGCGAATACCACAAGGCGAGACCGCTGAGTGGAAAATCGAAGCGACGAATCGAGCGGCCATTGAGTCGGTGGCTGCGTGAGCTCCCCGTTTCGATACGAGTAATTCGATATCAGCAGCCAACCAAAACTCACCGAAGCGCACCAAAATAAACAAAGGACCGCAAGGAACAAATGGTTGCGCTGCCAGCCGAGAACGAGAGTCGGCTCGCTTCCGTTGACCTTATTACTCGCTTCCGATGCCGTGGATTCAAACATAAAATACCCAGTCGCTTCAAAAACAATCCCAATCCGACCAGGAACGGTAGATTATGAAAGGCGATTAGGCCGAAAGTTCTCCGAGAAAATATCATTAATCGCGACTTTTCGGCACGAAATAGCCGCCGAGCGAGTTTTCCTAGACCACGACCGCTACAGCGTTTGATCCACTGGCTGGCGATCATTTCATGAACGCCCGCTCTCCATACACGATCTATGGCTCCATGCACGATACAGGGCTCTATGCACGATGCAGGGCATAGCAGCGGCCGGGTTATCCGGATTGAATGGATTGGACCGACAATGAGCTTAATGCCATCAAGCCCGCAACCCTACAACAAGACTGCCTACCAGCTCAGCACAAGCAACGAGACCGCTTGTCGAGGTAGTGTCATTTGCACCTTCGTCGTACCTTGCCTGACGTCGACGAGTAAAGGAGCATGGAGTTCACCGAGCTTTCCTGCTTTCTCAAGTCGTTCGACTTGGTCCCGAGGAATCGTTACTGGCGAACCAATCTGCTTCCAAACTTCGTAGGCATTGCTATGTTCCGCATCCACGCGGTAGTGCGTGAGCGTCGCGCCGCCGTCGGCGATCGGTAAACCCTCGATCGCGAGTGAAACGGAAGCCGATTTCCCAGGCAGATCGTCATCGTGGTAGTGCCAGACTAGCACAGCAAGTTTGTTCTTCTCGAGACTCGCTTGAGCCGAAACATCGGGTACATCGATAACATTCTCCTTGCGGATGCGCTCTGCATTGAACCCCGAACTACTGGTTACGCCTATTCGTTGGCCTCCCATCTTTCCAAACATACGAAAGATATTTAGCACAGGATGATCGATGCCATCGCTCGCAAGCTGACGAAAGCCAGCGAACGGTGGTTGGCCTTCAAACGTAAATGCCCAGGTCAATGCACCCTCAAGATTCACCCCGTGTTTATCAGCCAATTCGATGACACGAGGAAAGCTCGCTGCGGTGTAACTCGAATACATTGTCCCATTGCGATAAGCATCTTCGGGTCTTCGGCATGCAGCGCACCCCTCCGGATCAGACTCGCCGATAACGATGGGAGTTTGTTTGAATTCTGGAAAGGAGGCGATTACTTCAAACGCATCGTCAATGTTTGTTAGTTGATGGGCCATGTTCATACGAACATGACCATCCATGAATTTCGGAGAACCTTTTGCATGAAATGCAATAAAGTCCAGTGGCGTTCCGATTTTTCCCGTCGCATAGTTTTTTCCCCGCGCGCAGTGCTCAAGAAACTTGCGAAGGAATTCACCGCCGGGTCCGTCAGCTGTTTCAGGACCGCCTACCTTCGCATTTGGCAAGGCTCGACGAACACCGTCCACTGCATAGTCATGGAGCTTGAAGAACTCGTCGCGTGACCCGACCCAATAGAAAATGTTCGGCTCGTTCCACACCTCCCAATACCATTGCTCAACCTCCGCGACTCCGTACCTGTCCACACAGTGCTTGGTCCACTGATAACAAAGCTCCCGCCACTTATCGTAATCCTTCGGTGGATAGGCCTGGCCCGCATCAACTTTGACCATCTGATTTACAGACGGATGGTGAGGATAGTCCTCCGGGTGCGTCGAAAGCGATTCAGGCATAAAGCCGATTTGCACGTAAGGTTTAATGCCGCATTCGAGATAGGTATCAAAGATTTTGTCGTTGATTGTCCAATCGTAAACCGCATTGCCCGCTGCGTCTTCTTTGTAGGCACTAGTGGAACCAAATTTCAATGCAAAGGCGCCATCGCCGCTGGTCAATAAATGGTGGGCTCGAAAAAACACTTGTGCCTTACCGAGCCGCCCGAGTTCACCCAGTAGCTTTTTGCCATTCTTCATGTAGGCGTAATTGGGTTCATCCGCGCCAAAGAATCGATAGATCGGTTTGTGCTCCCCGTTCAGACGGGACGCGTCAACCGTAATAGCAACGGAAAAGACCGGATTAACCTCTGATTCCTGCGCCGAGGCAATGTCCCTAACGCAATGCAAGATCACTATGAGTACGAGAAAGCGGGCAAACAATCTAGTCATTTCGGGCTCGACGAATGGAGGTTGGCTCGATGATTCGAGACTGTTGAGTCAGTTCAATAAAAGACAATGGACAGATTGATGGAGTTGAGTGGCGTACAATCGCTACTCTTCCATCCGACAAGGACGACGGCCTTGCGTTTCTTTATGGAAGGCGCAGTAAGCTATTCCATCACTCGGGCCGATAACCTCGCCACATCCATACCAACGTGTCTGCCAAAGTCGCTTCAAAAACCTTGCGGTCGCAGTGCTGGGTAGCACGGCTGAACAAATAGCGATAGTCATAGCCTTTTGCCTTCAGTGCTGCGGCAGTACGCTCATTCGCCATCACCCAATTGTGATAGTCGCTTTCCGGCGTATTTACTCCGTTGTCGTTCTCCGAAACGTGGGTGAAGATCCGAAGCGGTTTCTTATCGCTGTTCTCAATCAATTTCATCCCTGAATGGTATTCCCAGGCACCGAGAGGATACTTTGATTCTTCAGGCGCATCATCATCCTGTTGGTCAACGAACGTCCCGGAGTAAGTGATCAAGCGACGAAAATAATCCGGACGAAACCAACCCATCGTGAGAGCAGCGGCCCCACCGGAACTACATCCCATTGCAGCCTTACCCCAAGGGTTACTCGTAAACTTAATCTTCGGGTAGGCGCTCTTTATCTCTGCGTTGGCCAGCACTGCGGGAAGGACTTCGTCGTTGATGAATCTCGCAAACCGATCTGACATCGTGTCGTATTCAAGGCCTCGCTCGCTGCCCTTACTATCATTTCCTCCGTTCTCCACCGCGATTGCGATGAATCCCGGCAATCGGCGATTGGAATCTTTCGAAATCGTCAAGTTATCCAAAGCGTTGCGGACAAGGTTCAGGTTGCTGGGACCATCGTGCATTACTAGTATCGGAGCAGGGGAGCCGTCTTTGTAAGCCGCAGGAACATAGACAAAAACCTTGCGCTCTTTGCGAACCGGCTTATCGGGTGACAAAGTCGCATCGTCGCCCCGAAACAACTGGCTTTCCGCCAGCGGCATTGTGAATTCGAATTGCTTCCCTTTTGGGTTTCCACGATCGGTGAGATCAGGATCCAGCTTGTAGTCCGGTCCGATCACGTGGTTGCCGTTACCTTCAATACCAGGGCGTTCCACGTAAGGATCCGCTGAATAGGCGAGGGGCGTAGCCAACGCGGCGAAAACGAGTATCACGCATCGGGCGTGGCGTGACTTCGACGGCGATTCCAAAGACATGGTAGATATCTATCGATGAATGAGTTCGGGTGGACGAAGAGCCTGATTGTAGTCGAATCCCTTTGAAAGGTGGCGATTAGCCGAACGGGCGTTGTCAGCAAGCGTTCAAGACTTCATTCGTTCGCGACAAACCCCAAGCCTTCCGAACAGCAGTGAGCAAAGTTACGTGACCGCTACGCCACCGACTGCTTGTCGCACATAACCCTTAACGGTGGAAAATACGCGTGCTTCGGGCAATTGACGCATTGGCGTCGAATCGAAGAAGTTGTCAACAGTCCACCGGTCCGTACGAATTATGAAACCGATGCGGGCATTCGACCACGCAGACGCCGCCGGTCAGGTTAGTATGATGGAAGTAGTGAGCAGCGATGTAAAAGCAGCGATCCGCTCAATGTTCAATGACAAATCATTTTGTGCGAGCACCCACCGTGGGTTTTTGTCGAAAGGTAAGACGCTCGTGAATCATTCAGAAAAAATTTGGACGGTCGCGGATGTGATGCGGCCGGCGGTCAAGTCTGTCCCGTCAACAATGACGCTTCAAGAACTGGAAAAGAAACTTCTCGAGGAACGAGTCGGCGGCTTTCCGGTTGTCGACGCGGGAAAAATGGTTGGCGTGGTCTCGCGATCCGATATCGTTGCGCAGATCTGCAACGAACGAGAGGTGGCCGAGAAGATCTCGGACTTTTATTTTGATGAGAGCGGATTTCGCGAAGCGCCACTCGCTTCGCCGAATGACATTGCAGATCGCATCGGAGAACGGATGGAGCAATTGTGCGTAAGCGATGTAATGACGCGACACCCGATGACGGTATCCCTCGGACTTCCCATTAGCGAATTGGCGAAACGATTCGTGCAGCATCGATTGCATCGACTTCCCGTAACGGACGGCGATACGCTTGTCGGAATCGTTACGACGATCGACTTGGTAAGGCTGCTGGCTGATAAGCACTTTGTCGCCAAAGGGCATGCCGCGATTTGAACGTTCCATCATAACTGAATCAGCCTTCTGGGAATGATGGTCGTCGTCGAAAGGAAAGTGGCAATGACTTGGACTATCGATCGAATCTCCATGATCGGCTGCTCCTGGCTTCGTGGGCTGATCGCTCGACATAGAGCCGATCGATCCTGGCAACGTTCCAAACATGCATTGCTTTCCGTAATGCTTACATTCCTCTGGACGATGTGCGTTCATGAGATGTTACGCTCTCAAACGCTTTCCGATCCCGCACTTTCCGAATCACCGAATGGCGAATGGGATCGCTTCATTGAGAACGAAGTCTGGGCCAAGGTCGGCGAGCGGACATGCGTTAAGTGCCACCACTCTCAAGGCGACGCATCCGAAAGCGAATTTTTGCTTCTTCGAACGGACGAGGGTGTAACCGATGAAAGCTTGAAGCCACAGAGCCATTGGTTAGAACATAATCGACGTGCATTCGAGGCGATGGCGAGGCGACATCATGGAGAGCATCCTGACCTTATTCTCAAAGTTACCGGCGGGCTTGATCATGGAGGTGGCGAAGTACTGAAGGACGGTTCCACTGGCCTTCGAATACTCAGGCTCTTTGCAGACGCATTTAGACCCAATATCGATTCAACCGCCATGCGATTACCTCCTGAGTTCGCCACGGGTTCCTTGCCCCCAGAACTTTTCGAACGAGTGACCATGCTCAGTCCCGCACGATTATTGCGGCGCGTAACCCTATCGCTTTGCGGACGACTGCCGACTGCCGCAGAGACGCAAACGATTGACCAGAACGGTCTGAAGGCCCTGGATGCGATACTCGAAGAGGTGATGAAGGAGGATGCTTTCTACGAGCGTCTAAAAGAGGGCTTTAATGATATTTTCTTGACCGTTGGTATCGAAGACAATGCTGAAACGCTGCTTTCCTACGACCATTTCGAGCACACGAGACTATGGTATCAAACGCATGACCTCCGTCCTGTCCCCGATGCCGAACAAGAACGAGCGAGATGGAAGTTGGCCGATGTTTACCGGGACGCTTTGCTGCGAGAGCCGTTGGAGTTGATTGCCTACATCGCTCGAAACGATCGTTCTTTTACCGAGCTCGCCACCGCCGACTACATCATGGTCTCTCCCTACACCGCGAGAGGCTATGGTATTTTTGATGAGTACAAGGGTCAGTTTAAGAACCCAGATGACCCGTTCGAATACATTCCGGCAAGGCTCAAGGCACTAACAAATCGTGCAGGTCAAGTTCAGGAATCCGCGACCGGTATGTACCCACACGCCGGTTTTTTGAGCATGTTTCACTACCTGCGTCGCTACCCATCGACCGAGACGAATCGCAACCGCCTGCGAGCGAGGATGTTCTATCAGCACTTTTTGGGGATCGACATCATGCAGTTGGCGCCGCGATCGACGGATGCCTCTGCAGTCGCTTCGAAATACGCAATCCCAACCATGCAAGCTCCTGATTGTGTCGTGTGTCATCAAACCATTGATCCGGTTGCAGGTGTTTTTCAGGACTTCGACTTTGAGGGTCATATCGGGCCTCGGAAAGATGGCTGGTATCAGGACATGTTTGTCGCGGGCTTTGAAGGTGAAGACTTACCTTCGAGCGAACGCTGGCGGGCACCTCAATGGCTCGCCCAGAAAGCGATTAAAGATCCTCGCTTTGCCATCGCGATGACCGAGCATGTCTATTACATCCTTTTCGGACGCAAGACTTCGCAGGCCCCAGAGGATATTGATGATCCCCATTTTGGTCTAAAACGCCGTGCTTACCTGCTTCAGAGGCGTATGATTGGAGATACCGCCTCCCGGTTTGTGAAATCGGGTTTCAATCTAAAATCGATTTTCAAGAACCTCATCGCGAGCGATTTTTATCGCGTCGATGGACTATCGCCTGGTCTCGAAAACTCGGAACAGCAGGCGATGCTGGAGGACATTGGGGTCGTTCGATTGCTGGGGCCGGAACAGCTCAATCGCAAGTTGACCGCGATTTTTGGTAAACCTTGGGAGCGATTGGACGGCGACACGAAGATCCTCTATGGCGGCATCGACTCGATCACAGTGACCGAGAGAAATTCAGATCCAAGCGGCGCCATGGGAGCCATTCAGAGAATCATCGCCAATGATGTCGCTTGTTACCACGTAGCACGAGATTTTAAGTGTGAGGCTTCGCAACGGCGATTGTTTCCAGCCATCGAGCCAAACACGTTGCCGGGCCCCCATGAGGCGAACCAGCAGATCCGAGGCGCCATCGTTTACCTCCATCAAAAACTATTGGGAATAACGCATTCTACGACAGACCCCGAAGTGGATCGTACATTCCAATTGTTTGTTGATATTCTTTCAGATGCACAATCGCAACCAGATCTCGAGCCGCGAGAAACGTATTTCTGTGGGGGACGAGAAGAGTTTCGCGTCGAGGATCCACATTACTCCATTCGAGCTTGGCGAGCGGTGGTAACGTACCTCCTGCGACAACACGCGTTTCTCTATGAATGACTCTCTTCACTCCACCCAAACCATAGTGATCGTATGTCGCGCCGCCATTTTTTAAAGCAGTGCATTGGAGCAGGAATCGGCTTCGCAGCGCCTATCGGATTAAGGTCTCTGCAGGCCGCCGGCGATACCAACACGAACGAGGAAGGATACCCTGGTCCGTTTTATGTTGTCTTCAACGCATCGGGTGGATGGGACACGACCTATCTGATGGATCCGAAAGGGATCGAAGGCATCAATCGCCTCTACAAGCAAGATGAGATTCAGACCGTTGGCGAACATCATTTCGCACCGACGGCAAAACACATCGATCAAGGACTGAGCAATGAGGACTTCTTCCACCGATACGGAGCCGACTTACGAGTATTCAATGGCTTCGACCTGTCGGTAAACAACCACACTCCCTGTGCGCGTTACATGGCCACAGGCAAACTCGACAGTCTTGCGTATCCCACGTTTCCCGCGTTGGTGGCTGCTTGCTACGGCAAAGAGGCGCCACTTGCTTTCTTAACGTTTGGTAACTACTCGGCCACCGGCAACCTCGTCCCCATGTCCCGAGTCCCCTACCTTCAGTCACTTAACCTTCTCGCAAAAGCGGATTACGTTGAAGGAAACGATCGAGCTCCTTACCACGATCCCTTTGCTTCTGATCGCATTGAGAAAGCGCTCGAGCAACAATTTGAATCGCGGGTGAGCCGTGCACGCCTGCCCCGAATTGAACGTAGCGAAAGCATGCTCTACTCCGCTCAGGTGAACTCGAAATCGCTGCAGCGAATCGTACCTTTCATTCCCAAAGAGCCATCGAAAAAAAGGCTCGAACAACAAGTTGAAATTGCTTTGGCTGGCTTTAAGGCTGGAGTTTGTATCTCTGCCAACCTGTCGATCGGCCAGTTCGACAGTCATAACAACAATGATCCCGACCAGATGAAACTCATCCCTGAATTTTTGGCGGGGATCGATTTCTTACTTCGTAGATCCGAAGCCCTTCAGATCCGAGAGAAGATGGTGGTAATCATTCAAAGTGAAATGGCCCGCACGCCGACCTACAATGATGGAAACGGGAAAGACCACTGGTCGATCGGGTCAATTATGTTTACCGGTCCAGGCATCTCCGGTAATCGTGTCATCGGAGCCACTGACGAACAACAGCAACTCGTGCCCATCAATCCACAAAGCCTGGCTGTCGACAAAGAAAAAGGCGTTCGCATACGTCCAGAGCATATTCATCTTGCGCTGAGGGAATACGCGGGCATTGAAGGCCATGAATTTAGCAAACAGCTACCGTTAGGAGTGAGCGATGATGAGCGACTGCGGGATTTCTGGGGATGAGTCAACACAACTGGGTTCAATAACGAGGATTGATGAGCGACAACTTGTGAGACGAGTCGCTAGCTGTGTTCAGATGCGAATGGCGGGACAACAAGCTGGCCATGGGTTCGATCACGTTTTGAGAGTACTAAAGTTGGCTCGTGAGATACAGGATGAGGTGGGTGGCAACCGCCTAATCATTGAATTAGCAGCGCTGCTTCATGACATTGGCGATGCAAAGTTCAACCAGGGCGCCGACCGGAGCGCAGAGTATTCCGTCGAGATTCTTTCTGACCTTGGCGCCTCGACCGAGACGAGCACGCAAGTTGCCGACATCGTTGATAAAATTTCGTTTCGCAAAGCTATCGATAAGAATGCGTTGTCATGGGAGGGAAAAATTGTTCAGGATGCTGATCGACTCGATGCCCTCGGTGCGATTGGAGTGGTAAGAACAATCGAGTATGGCGCTGTCATGGGTCAACCTTTTTATCTTCCTGACGGTACATCGGAAGGGATCAAAACCGGAGTCGGTCACTTCCATGAGAAATTATTTAAGCTCTGTGAATTACTCAACACGGCTCCGGCAAAACGGATCGCAAAGTCGCGAGAACAGTTCATGCGAACTTTTCTCAGTCAATTTCTACTCGAATGTGGCGAACTGGTCTCGGAACAAGCGAGATAAGAAAGCGTGTTTGTAGTTCAATGAGCCCAGCGACAATGAAGTGCCTTGGCAAGAGAGCTCTCATCGTTTCTGCATCGCTCGTCTGACTAGTGGATGAAACATTGCCGGTCTTAGTAGACTCGAGATTCTTGGATCGGCGTTGCAAGAAACCTCAAGAAACCCTGCGTGCGAGCTTCGTTCTATCGCGATTGGCGGCAACCTGCTCGCACCCCCATGCTGTCCCAAACCGGTGCCAACTCTTTGTCCGATCATGTTTAGGTTCTTGAATCGACTCATGAGGTTCTAGAGGCGAGTGTCGATTACAACCCAAGGGTCATCCCCAAACCATTGCCGCAAACGGTAAAACCGATCCATTCCGCACGACAGTGTTAACCTACCGAGGGAGCATGCGCGCACCTGTATTTGTAAGTCCGATTATGCCACTAAGCGGAACACTCATGTCGCGGGCGAAGAGAGTCATTGAACCGGTTCTAGTGTTCCGATGAATCTGCTGTTGCCGGTCCTATGGATCGCATCGGAAAGCAAGTTCAGTGGGGCGTAGCCATGGTCCAATCGAAAATCCGAACCACCTCGTGGCCCGAAGTACCCATATCATTAGGTGCCGGCGGCTTGTGGCTACTGGTACTCATAATCACCTTCGTAACTGGCTGTAAGGGGACTCAACCCAACTGCAACGCGAGCTATGTGTCCCGTTCGCTGCGATGCAGGACGGATATAACGATAGAACAGGTCACACCGTGTACAGAAACCATTCCGGCGATGGTAACCCTCGAAGATGGACTTGATGAGGCCGAAGCGGTTGCTACGGGATTGGCAAACAATTCGCAGTTTCAAGCAGCTTTAGCACAACTTGGAATGGCTGGTGGCGATGCCGTGCAAGCGAGTCTTATCGCGAACCCGCAAGTGCTTATCTATTTCCCGTCTGGTAATAAAGAAGGCCAGTACACACTCTACGCCCCCATCGAATCCTATTTTTTGAGACCGACGCGAGTCAAAGTTGCCAACCGGGAATACAGACGAATTGGAGATCAACTCGTCCAAAACGGACTCAACGTGGCCCGCGACATTCGGCTCGCGTATATCGACCTAGCTTTGGCAACGGACCAATCGGGACTTGCCTCCGAAGCTGTACAGATTCGTGAAAGCATCGCTGAACTGACGCGCCGTCGATTTAATGATGGTGACATCAGTGAGTTGGAAACGATTACATCAAAGGTGGACGCATTGAATGCCAAAGCGACAAGTGGCGTTCAGCATCAAAACGTTTCGATCAGCCATGCGAGACTAGCGTCCGTCATCGGTATCCCTTCGACGGTCACACCGCTTATTCCCACCAAGCTAGACACCGTTCAGGTCCCCTTGATGGAAGAAAGCCAATTGTTAGAGACCGCCTTAGCTTGTCGGCCTGATTATCATGCCGCGCGATGGTCTGTGGCAGCCGCAAACGAACGACGGACGCTTTCGCGGTGGATATTCTGGAGGATGGATAGCGTTGTCGATGTTCGTCATGGGTCTGATTACACTCAAACCGGCAGCGGAATTCGATTTGATCTTCCGATCTTTAATCGTAATCAAGGGGGCATTTTGAGGGCGGACTGGGAACTCAACGCGGCGATGCATGCTCGCGATGCAATCCACGACCAGATCTACCAGGACGTTAGGGTCGCCTATCGACAACTCACCCAAGCCCAAGCGAACTTGCACATACTCGAAACCGAGGTGCTGCCCAATCTCTCTGAAGCCGTTGCGATTGCCGAGAAGGGCTTTGAGGACGGCGGAACAGACTATCTCCTCGTGCTGCAAACCACCACACAGTACTTAGACGCTCGGGCTCGGATTCTTGATCAGCGTGCGGCAGTTCGCAGAGCGGTTGCCGAATTGGAAAGAAGCGTTGGCCGCACGGTGACCGCTGCGCCACTGGATGTACAGGAAATGCTGTCGAAAACGGCCCCGGACGAACAAGCACCACGATTTCCAGTGAAGCCCGCTTTAGCATCGGCAATTCTTTAGTGCTTGGATGGTTGTCATATCGCCCTTGGTTGAGGCCGATTAGACTAAACCGGGTGTCGCCGACGTTCATCAACAACAAGGGCCATGCCCACGCACCGCGCTTCCATGGAAATGACTCATTTCGTCCGTTGCTGCTTTCTGCTTGCGCTGATGGTTCCGTTTGGATGTACACCGCGATCTTCGAGCAAGCAAACGAATGCCTCGCCTTCCAAGGTAGAGATGGTACCCCGTGAAAGTGAGCTTGCCACGATCACGCTGACAGCTGAAGCGGAACAGCGACTTGGTATTACCACTACCGCTGCGGAGATTCGTTCCGTCCAGCAGCATCGAACCTTTGGTGGAGAGGTCGTGATTCCTTCCGGTAAGTCGATCATGATTGCTGCCCCGGTCGCCGGAAATATCAAGTCGACCATTGAAGCACCCATTCCTCTACCAGGCGCAAAGGTCAAAGCTGGCGATGCAATTCTAACACTCGCGCCTATACTCTCGCCGGAACGTGATGTACCAACGCCAGCGGAACAAGTGCAAATGGCTGGTGCAAAGGCGTCACTGGTAGCCGCCCAAGTGACCGCGTTAGGAGACGTACAGCGCGGCCGGGCCGATGTCACCGCTACTCAAATAAGCCTCGACCGAGCGAACAAACTGCTTGCCGATCGTGCTGGTAGCCAGCGGGCCGTCGATGATGCGACGGCCTTATCGCAGGTCGCTGTCACCGTGTTGGCTGCAGCGGAAGAGCGATACGCTCAACTGACCAAACTTCTTGACACACTCAATGAGAAACCGGGCCGAGAGCTCGCAACCGAGCTCATTATGCGAGCCCCAGTAAACGGTGTCATTCGTAACCTTTCAGTTTCCGAGGGACAACAAGTCATTGCCGGTGCCGCGTTGCTAGAAGTCCTTGATACCAGCACGGTCTGGATTCGAGTACCTATCTTTGTTGACCTGCTTCCGTCGATTCCTACAGGTGTTTCAGGGCGAGTCGTTTCATTAGACGGAAAGCGACTCAACCGACATTCGGAAAACATTGAAGGGAAGCCAAAGCGAGCTGCAGCTATCGATGCGCCGCCAACCGCCGATGCGGGAAGCTCAACCGCTGATCTCTACTTTGAAGTCTCTAACGAAGATTCTGGCCTACGGCCGGGTCAGCGAATCGGCATCGAGCTACCGATGAACCGGGAAGTGGATGCAACGATCATCCCCGCAGCTTCGGTTCTTTACGACATTTATGGTAATACTTGGGTATACACGCTTAAATCAAAGAAAGAACATCGCTACGAGCGCGAACGCGTCGCTGTACTTTGGTTTGATGGGACGCAAGCCATCCTTCACAGCGGACCTGACCCAGGAACCATGGTTGTCACCGAGGGTGCTGCCGAATTATTTGGCACGGAATTTGGTCCTGGTAAATAGGCAACGCAAACGATGAGTTGGCTTATTCGAACATCGTTGCAGTTTCGCGTGATCGTAATCATGATCGCCCTGGGGCTGATCGTGGTTGGAGTGCGGACGACCGATTCAATCCCACTCGATGTATTCCCTGAGTTCGCACCACCGCTAGTTGAGATTCAAACGGAGGCGCCAGGAATCTCGACAGAAGACGTCGAGAGCCTCATCAGCGTTCCAATTGAAAATGCGGTAAACGGCATTCCTTTCGTCACAGCCGTACGCTCCAAGTCCGTTTTGGGCTTATCGAGCGTACGCCTGATTTTCGCGGACGGGACCGACTTGTTAATGGCACGACAACTGGTTCAGGAACGCATCACACTGGTCACAGCTCAACTCCCGTTGGTGGCGCGACCACCAGTGATTCTTCCGCCACTTTCATCGCTGAGTCGCTGCATGAAGATCGGTCTCTGGTCTAAGTCCAAGTCACAAATGGACATGACCGTCCTGACAAAGTGGACGATCCGACCTCGACTGATGTCGGTAAGCGGCGTCGCGAACATCGCAGTGTGGGGAGAAAAGGATCCACAACTACAAGTAATCGCTGACCCAGATCGTTTGCGCGCTCATGGCGTTACGCTTGACACGTTAATCCAGGCCGTTCGAGAAGCAACCGCTGTCGGAGCGGGAGGCTTTGTCGATACTCCTAATCAACGACTCGCACTGCGGCATGTCCCAGCTGTTTATACGCCTGAGCAACTGGGCGAAATGATCCTGACATTTCGTGGGCCGCCCACGAATGGGTCGATCGCAAGTAATGGACTGCGTCCTTCTATTTCGCCAGCGTCAAACGCAAGCGTCGCTTCAAGCGGAAGTCCGATCCGTATTCGCGATGTAGCCGACGTTGTGGTCGACTACTCACCGCCGATCGGAAATGCGATCGTTAATAATCGACCAGGGTTGCTACTCATCGTCGAAAAACAGCCTTGGGCGAACACACTGGATGTAACGCGCGGAATCGAAGAAGCGATGGAGGAGTTGAAGCCGGGTATGGGCGAAGTCCAGTTCGATACGACCATCTTTCGGCCCGCAACCTTCATTGAACGCTCACTTAAAAATCTTAGCCATTCAATGTTACTAGGATGCATCTTAGTGGTATGCGTTCTCCTGGTTTTTCTTTTTGACTGGCGCTGTGCATTGATCAGCGCGACTGCAATCCCATTATCGCTGCTTGCCGCTGTCATGGTTCTTTACCTGCGCGGCGGAACGGTAAACACGATGGTCCTCGCAGGCCTTGTCATCGCTCTTGGAGAAGTCGTCGATGACGCGATCATTGACGTCGAAAATATCATGCGGCGTCTCCGATCGAACGCGAAAACCGAAAGACCCTTGCCAGCATTTCGAATTGTTCTCGATGCGTCCATGGAGGTCCGAAGTGCGGTGGTGTACGCCACCATAATCGTTATCCTCGCGTTTTTACCAGTATTTTTTCTTGAAGGCCTATCGGGGGCATTCTTTCGGCCGTTAGCGGCGTCCTACATTTTGGCGATCCTGGCATCACTGATTGTTGCATTGACAGTCACGCCAGCAATGTCGCTTTTACTTTTGCCGTCCGCGGCTCGTTCGCGACACCGCGAAGGTCCTCTCGTACGAGTGCTCAAACGATGGTACCGCGCAATCCTGGCGAGACTGCTTCGCTTTCAAGTACTGACGCTGAGCACGTTTGGTCTGTCATTTGTGGTCATCGCCTGTACCATTCCTTGGCTGGGCGAAGAATTAATGCCAAACTTTCGTGAAACCGATTTCCTCATGCACTGGGTGGAGAAACCTGGGATTGGCATTGATGCGATGGACCGCATCACCACACGCGCCAGCAAGGAACTGATGACGATTCCCGGTGTCCGTAATTTTGGATCTCACATCGGCCGCGCCACCGTTGCGGATGAGGTCGTCGGTCCTAACTTTACCGAGTTGTGGATCAGCATCGACGACACGGAGGACTATGATACGACCGTAGCCCGAGTACAGAGCGTTGTGGATGGATACCCCGGGCTGTACCGAGATCTATTGACCTACCTCAAGGAACGCATCAAGGAGGTCCTCACCGGGACGAGCGCCGCAATCGTCGTGAGAATTTATGGCCCTGACATGGATCGATTGAGAGCCATCGCCGCCGATGTCTCATCACAAATCAAGCCGATCGAAGGAGTCACTACGCTCAAAATCGAACCTCAAGTGCTCGTACCGCAAATATCCATCGAAATGCGGCCTGAAAGCGCCGCTCAGTTTGGGTTAACCGCAGCAACATTAATGAGAAACGTTACAACGCTGGTCAATGGCTTGCAGGTCGGTGAGATCTATCGCGATCAAGGAATTTACGGAGTGGTTGTGCGAGGCACGGACAACGCTCAACACGACCCGACAGCGATTCAGCACCTCATGATCGACACTCCCTCGGGCGCACAAATACCGTTAAACAGCGTCGCAAGTGTCACCATTGTCCCGGCACCAAACGAGATCAAACGGGAAGGCGCGTCCAGGCGACTGGACGTTACGTGCAACGTTGCTGGACGAGACTTAGCCTCCGTTGCGAAAGAAATTGAAGCTGCGGTTCAACGAAACGTTACATTTGGAACTGGCTATCATCCCGAGTTTCTCGGCGAGTACGCTGAAGCGCTCGCTTCGCGGCAACGTCTTTTATTGCTTTCTATCGGTTCGATCCTGATGATCACCGTCATACTTTACGTCGATTTCCAGTCTTGGAAAATCGTTTTATTAATGCTGGGGATGCTTCCGCTGGCGGTCTTGGGTGGGGTAGTGGGAGTGTTCGCTAGCGGCGGCGTTATGTCACTCGGGTCTCTTGTCGGATTTGTCACGGTGATCGGCATTGCGGCCCGCAATGCAATTATGTTGATCAGTCACTATCGTCACCTTTGTATTGAAGAAGGTATCGAACTTGGGAACGAACTGATCCTTCGGGGTGCCGAGGAGCGGTTATCACCCATTCTCATGACTGCGTTGACCGCAGCACTCGCGCTCGCGCCACTGGTATACACTGGAGACCTACCCGGTCAAGAAATCGAATATCCAATGGCGATAGTTATCCTTTTCGGACTTTGCGGTTCAACCTTGGTCAACCTTTTTGTGCTGCCGTTATTGTTTCGCTTGATTCAAAAACGTGCGTTGACTTCAACTATCAACCTTTGATTGAACGCAGCGAATCACTATCGGAAATGTGTTTCCCTCGATTCTTACCGGTTACAATCGGGCGTTCTCATTTGGATTCTGCGACCAATGCAATCTTTTTTTCGGGCCGACGAAACAGTGTCAAGCCAAATGCTCCAATCGATTACTGGTTTAAGACTAACGATGGTGCTGCCCAGTGCCTTTGTATTCTTCATAGTCTTCGCAACCAACTCTTTGCTTTTGGCAGACGACCAGGGCACCGTGCTGAAGATCATCACTCATAATGTTTGGTACGGGTTCACCCAAAAGCCGGAACCACGGTATACGGAGTGGCGGAACTGGATGGCAGCACAATCACCGGATGTGGTTTCGCTTCAGGAGCTAAATGGTTACACCGCTGAAAAACTAGCGGAGGACGCGAAGGCCTGGGGTCATGATTATTCGGCCTTATTGAAGGAGGATGGCTTTCCGACTGGCGTTACGTCCCGCTATCCCATTTCGGATATCAAGCGGGTTCGGGAAGGCATGCATCATGGGCTGCTGCGATGTCGCATTCAGGGCATTTGGTTCTACGTCATTCATTTCCATCCTTCGAATTTCGCGCGACGAATCGAGGAAGCGAGCCTGCTGAAAGCGGATGTGGCTTCGTTACCAGGCAATGATCCGAAAATTGTGTTAGCAGGGGATTTCAATGGGTTTTCTCCCGCCGACAAAGCCCATTACAACACCGACCCAAAGCTCATTCCGTTTTTTCAATCGCTCGACCAACGGGATTCGAACGCTCGAAACCTCAATCACGGTCGAATGGACTATGGGGGGATCGAAGCGATTTTATCCCAAGGCTACATCGACCTTGTTGACCATTTCCGTGGAGAAAAGGCGGCCTTCAAAGGGACGTTTCCGGCGGCACTGGTGAGCGATCAAGACCATGGGACGGACCGCCGGCTAGACTACATCTTTGTCTCACCATCACTGTTAGGTAGCTGCCAATCCGCGACGATCATCCGTGACTCCCAAACGGAATTGCTGTCCGATCACTTACCTGTCACGGCGACCTTGCACCATTGATGTTGTACGATGGGCTTAGCCGTCAGCCATGCCTCGGTTTCGAAATTCCTCTCCCCGCACTTCCAAAGAATCAACGTGATCCCATCAAGGATACCAGGGTTTTTATCAGTCTCATGGTTGCTCGTTGCCGCAGCATCCGCGTGGGGACAATCGCTACAGCTGCCTCGCAGTGCGCCCGAAGCGCAGGGCGTTTCTTCCGATCAGATTAGGAAGTTCATTGAAGCCGCAGATAAACAAGTCAACACCATGCACAGCTTCATGCTTGTTCGCCATGGCCATGTCATCGCCGAAGCGTGGTGGAAGCCGGAAGCCGCCGACAAACCTCATGTGATGTGGTCGTTGAGCAAAAGCTTTACGTCCACCGCCGTCGGACTCGCGGTTGCTGAAGGAAAGCTAGGCATCGACGACGTCATCATGAAATACTTTGAGGATGAAATGCCAACCGATCCATCTGAAAACCTAAAGGCAATGCGAGTCCGAGACTTGCTGACCATGTCGACGGGCCATGAGTCCGAACCACGGTTTGAACCGAACGTCCCCTGGACGCAAAGTTTTCTTGCACATCCAGTACCCCGTGAGCCCGGGACCCATTTTGTTTACAACACGCCCGCAACTTACATGCTCTCGGCAATTGTTCAAAAAGTGACCGGACAGACCGTTCTGGAATACCTGCGCACTCGCTTGTTCGAACCGCTTGGAATCGAGAACCCTCAGTGGGGCTCCAGTCCGCAAGGGATTACTTTGGGCGGCTACGGATTGATGATCCGTACCGAAGACATCGCGAAATTTGGCCAGCTCTACCTTCAAAAGGGGTCGTGGGACGGCAAGCAACTGGTTCCAGCGGAATGGATCGATCAAGCAACGTCGAGGCAGGTGTCCAATGGCACTGACCCTACACGAGATTGGACACAGGGGTACGGATTCCAGTTTTGGAGATGCCGGCACAACGCCTATCGCGGCGATGGGAAGGACGGACAGTTTTGCATTGTCTTGCCGGAGTTGGACGCGGTCATTGCCATCACGGCGAACACCGGCGACATGCAGGGTGAGCTAAACGTCGTTTGGGACCACCTGCTTCCGGCGTTCCATAATGAAAAGCTGCCCCAAAACGAAAATGCCGAGGCCAAGCTTCGCGCATTGACCGCGGATCTCCATGTCAAGCATGCAAACGAGCAGTGAATCGCGGCACACCGATCGCTGCCTTCACACTTGACCTTGTCGTTACCCTGGTCGCCTAAGCGTGGGGCCATGACAACCGTTTTCTCCTTTCTGCCAGGCATTGCGAGGCCAGGCACCGGATCAACGAACGGTAAGAAACACGATTTTCCCGTGCGTTTCTCGTCATTTGGCAAGAATCGGATGGGTGGATGTCTCACTAATGAATTGCACGCGATTCAAAAAGGGAAGGCTGCAAAACGACTGCATCCAACCAATCCACCCATCGGGGCAGGCGTGCCGGTGTCGGCCAGCGGGCCGTGAAGCGGCGTGTCGACGGGGATTTTGATTCGGTCTCGACGACTTGCGGGGGTGAGTGGTACATTCTTCCCCTTGCGAAAATGCGTCCAATTAGGATGGTAGGGTCAGACGGAGCGGCGTGGATGACTCGCTCGCAGCCGTTTCCCTTTACCTCACCTCGATTTTCTGTTGTCCAAACTGTGATTCTCATCCTAAAAAGTGGCGCGACTGATAAACAGATCGACCACGTGATTGAACGCGTTGAAGCTCTTGGAATGCGTGCGCATTTGAGTCGTGGCACGTATCGCACCATCATCGGGATTATCGGTGATGAAAACAAAATTCGCGAAGAGCCGCTCCTAGCCATCGAGGGTGTCTCTGAGGTTGTTCCTGTGCTTCCCCCATACAAACTGGCATCGCTTGAAGCTCATCCTGCGCCGAGCGTCATTGATGTTTCCGGTGTGAAAATTGGCGGCGGGCACCTGGGGATGATTGCGGGGCCTTGCAGCGTCGAAGACGAGCCTCGCATGCACCGCATCGCCGCGAGCGTGCGTAGCAGCGGTGCCAATATCTTTCGTGGCGGCGCTTACAAGCCGCGGACCAGCCCCTACGCTTTCCAGGGATTAGGTGAAGACGGTCTCAAGCTACTTCGCGATGTGGGCGACCGTCATGGCATGCCGGTGGTGACCGAAGTGACCGACGTTCGCTGCGTGGAAATCGTAGCGAAATATGCCGACATGATCCAAGTTGGCGCTCGAAACATGCAAAACTTTGTCTTGCTTACAGAGGTCGGCAAGACCGATCGCCCTGTGTTACTAAAGCGAGGCATGAGCGCCACGATCACCGATTTGCTGATGAGTGCCGAGTACATTCTCAGCCAAGGGAATCCAAACGTCGTTTTGTGTGAGCGCGGAATAAAGAGCTTTGATCCCGCGACCCGCAATCTGTTCGATGTCGCAGCCGTACCGCTTGCTCACACCCTGACACACCTTCCCATCATCGTGGATCCGTCGCATGCGACCGGACGTCCCGATTTGATTCCGGCATGTGCATTGGCGGGTATCGCTGCGGGTGCAGACGGTGTTCATATTGAAGTTCATGATTGTCCTGAAGTTGCCAAGAGCGATGGTCCGCAAGCATTATTGCCGGCACAGTACCATGAGCTCGGTATGCAGATGCGTCGCTTAGCTGAGTTGCTTGGCAAATCCATTTCCCCACTTCCTGAGGCGTTGGCGTGACCCGTTTACCGTTTATTGCTGGTAATTGGAAGATGAACACGCGGAAATCGACGGCGGTCGCTTTGGCGCGTGCCGTCGTTGCCGGGGCCGGGGATGGCTCGCGAGTTGAAGTCGCGGTCTGTCCGCCGTCGGTGTACTTGTCGTCGGTAGCCGATGTACTTGCCGGTTCAGCAGTCGGCTTGGGCGCACAGAACTTGTATGCCGCTGCCGACGGGGCATATACCGGAGAAGTCAATGCTGGCATCCTGACCGATGTTGGTTGCCGCTATGTGATTTTGGGTCACAGCGAACGCCGCCAATTGATGGGTGAAACGGATTCGCTTGTCTCTACAAAGATGCAGTCGGCTCTGGCCGGGAACCTGATTCCGATCGTTTGCGTCGGTGAGACGAAGGACGAGCGAGAAGCCGGCAAGACAGAGACGGTGGTCGAGACGCAGGTACGAGAATCGTTAGCAGGCTTGGATGACGTCCGTGCGGCGTCGATCGTCCTTGCGTACGAACCCGTTTGGGCGATTGGAACCGGGTTGACCGCGACGCCCGCTCAGGCCGAGGCAGTACATGCCATGATTCGACAACTGCTCGCGGAAATGTTTTCGCCGGACGTTGCCGCTCAAATTCGGATTCAGTACGGTGGCAGCGTAAAGCCTAGTAATGCCGCTGAATTGCTGGGACAGGAGAACATCGACGGAGCCCTCGTCGGTGGTGCGAGCCTGCAAGCAGCGGATTTCCTTGCGATCATCAAAGCGGCAATGTAGCCGCGGTATTCACTCCCCTCCCATTTCAGATCAAGTACTTTCAGAAACCAACGGACGGACAATGACCGCTAATTTCTTACTCGCGTCGTTTGTAAGCGGCATGCTCGGCTTCGCGATGTTCATCGTTTCGCTGTTCTTGATTTTGCTGATTCTTGTCCAGCGAGGCCGTGGTGGTGGTTTGACGGGTGCACTGGGCGGTCCCGGAGGGCAGAGCGCCTTCGGTACCAAAGCCGGCGACTTGTTTACGCGTGTCACTGCGTTCGTCGCCCTCGGCTGGATTGTGTTGTGTGCGTTTGTCATGTGGTTGCTAGGCCCCAATGTGATCACGAAAGCCGTCGATGCTCCTGCGGTCTCGTCATCGCCTGCGGATACAAAAACGACTTCCCAGGACTTGATCGACCTAACCAAGCCATCTGCAGTACCGACGGATACCAGTGATTCCGATAAGAAGGCGAACGATGTTGAATTGACACCGGCTAATGATTCGGTCGTTCCGACTGATTCAAGTACTCCCGCTTCCGAAACTCCGGCTGCCGACGCTCCAGCTGCCGACGCTCCAGCTGGCGACGCTCCAGCGAGTGCGACACCGGCGGCAGAAGGTGGTGCCGTTCCCGCGCCCGCGGCCACGGAAGCGCCGGCGAGCGATGCAGCGCCCGTCGAAAACGCCGAGTAACAGGCACTTCCGTAACCCATTCGAATGCGTTTTGCATCAGCATTCGCGTTTGTTCCGCTCTCACCCACTGGTTTTGCGTTGACTTCTCCTGCAGGTTCACCGGTATCCGAAGTCGAGCAAGTGGCATCTGATTTGTCGGCGGCTTCCTCCACTCGCATGGGCGAGGGTGTAGGCGAGGTTCGCAGCATGACCGGCCAAGGGACTGGCCGCTGTGAGGCGGCGCTAGGAACCGCGACAGTCGAACTGCGTTCAGTGAATCAACGTGGGTTGAAGGTAACGCCGCGTCTAAGCGATTCGCTTTCGCCGCTGGAATCTCGCTTCGAGCAATGGCTTCGTTCACGGATCCAACGAGGCACGCTCCATGCGAACGCGACGTTCGCTCCGTCTGCGACTGTTTCGGCAGGCCAAATCAACCTACCGGCCGTCATCGCTTACGCCAATCAACTCAAACAAGTCCAGAAGCAGGTCGGCGAAGGTGTAACGATCGAATTGACGGGGCTGCTTCAGTTGCCCGGAGCTGTCTTAGCAGGCAATTCCGAGTTACTGGATCCGGAGCTACTTTGGCCCATCCTTGTCGATGCCGCGAACCAGGCGATCGATGCGATGGATGCGATGAAGCTTGCCGAGGGCGAAGCGATGGCCGTCCAACTTCGCAATGAAATTCAGTCTGTCCAAAGAAACCTGGAATCGATCGCCTCCCTAGCCCCCCGTGTGGTTGACAGCTACCGGCAGCGACTGGAGGTGAAGATCCGCCGCGTGCTGGAGGAGCATTCCCTCGAATTTTCTCCCAACGACTTGCTCAGAGATATTCAGTTGTACGCCGACCGCTCGGACATCAGCGAGGAGGTGACGCGTCTTGCTAGTCACCTAAAAATGTTCGTCGAGACGCTTCACGGGAACGATTCCAGCGGGCGTAAGCTAGATTTCATCGTTCAGGAAATGTTTCGCGAAACAAACACGATCGGAAGCAAGTCTGGCGATGTAGAAATCAGCATGCGAGTCGTTGAAATCAAGTGCGCCATCGAGCGAATCCGCGAACTTGTACAAAATATCCAGTAATCGTTCAGAAACGGATGTGGGGCAAGGTTGGCTGAGGTGCGGAGCGGTCGTGGTAGGTGGCAAACGGGGCGTATGAAAGGTGGATAGCATGATCGAATCGGGAGAAGGCAAATTAATCATCGTTTCCGGCCCCAGTGGCGCGGGAAAATCAACCGTTGTGCGAGAATTACTGGCAAACTGCCCTCTTCCATTGACCATAAGCATTTCGGCAACAACCCGGAAACCCCGCGATTCGGAGCAAGATGGGGTCGACTACTTTTTTGTTTCGGAATGTCGGTTCGCTGAACTGCGTGCCGAAGGAGCGTTCCTGGAATGCAAGCAAAACTTTGGCCTTCAACACTGGTACGGAACGCTTCATTCCCAAGTTGCCGCTGGCTTGAATGCCGGGAAGTGGGTAATCTTGGAGATCGACGTGTTGGGAGCGATGGCGATCATTGAGGATGGCCGGTTTCACCCGATTACGATTTTCATCCATCCTGGCGGAATGGAGGAGCTTGAAAAGAGGCTCCGATTGCGAGGATCGGAAACGGAAGAATCGCTGACGGCGAGACTAGAAACGGCTGCGGCCGAGATGCGGTACATGCCGCGTTACAAGTACGAAGTTATCAATCAAACGGTGCCCGTTGCGGTCGCCGAGATTTGTCAAATACTGCAGGATCACACGGAACCAAAGCCATGCTCGAAGAACTAAAAGAAGAAGTCATCGTCAACAAGGTTGGCGGTCGTTTCAAGCTCAGTACTCTTATTCAGAAACGTTTGGTTCAACTGAATCAGGGCAGCCGCGCCTTGGTTAATGTCGATACCCACGACAAGATGAGCATTGTTTTGGCGGAAATCATGCAGGACAAGATTTCTCTTGGCATGAACAACGAAGTCCAAACGCTTGATGAACAGATTGCCGCGTTTGAAGGTCCTGACTTGGGCGCGATGGACTTGTAGTCCCCTCCGGCGTGAACCTTACTTCAAAGTCGAGCGGATGAAAGTCCGTTCGATCTTTTTGTGATGACGTTAAGCGAAACCACGTCCCACTTGGCTCCCATCGCACGCCGCAAAGCGATCGTGCTTGCCGTCGGCGGTGGGATTGCCGCTTACAAGTCCGCGACGGTTTGCAGCCGTCTCGTGCAAGCCGGGCATGACGTACGCGTCGTTATGACTTCCTCGGCCGCTGAGTTTGTTGGTGCCGCCACGTTTGCTGCCCTATCGGGCCACCCGGTGGCTACATCCAGCTTCGATCCATCCACCTGGCCACTGGGACCCCATATCGAGTTTGCCGATGGCGCCGACTTGTTGGTCGTTGCACCTGCCACGGCAAACCTGCTGGGTCAATTCGCGAATGGATTGGCGAGCGATTTGGTATCAACCCTCTATTTGCAGGTTGGTTGCCCTGTCTTGCTAGCTCCCGCGATGAGCAATCAGATGTGGTCCAAAGCATCCGTTCAGCGAAACATCAAACAACTTTCCGACGATGGCTGCCGATTCGTAGGACCTGACGTGGGATGGCTGAGCTGCCGCCAAAGCGGAGCGGGTAGGATGAGCGAACCCGAAGCGATTGTCGCAGCGGCCTTAAAGCTGCTCTGAATTATCGGAAATTTCGGTCATCCCGCACCCTCATTTGCCGATTGGCCGTCTCAGGGTGTGAAAATATCCTGATCATTCCGCTGGTTCCGAGGGTGGGGTCGAAGCAGCTGGTCCTAGCGTGCGGAATGTTTGTGTTTGCACGATCTTTCGGTCGATGACAATCCGGCGGGTGGTACCCACGGATGGGTCACCGAGAGCCTGCATAACGTACTTCTCCTTTCGGATTTCGCTCATTCATGGACGCTCGCCTGAATCGAGCTGATGCGGCTAAACGCTCGAGCCTCATCGCTGTGATATGTGGAGCCGCCGCGGCTGCACCTTTGTCGATGGGACCAAGTGATCTACTGGCAGGACAGCCGGCAAGATTGCCTGCACCGGTACAGCAACTTGCATCGAGAGAAAACACACCGGCGGAGAATCTGTTCATTCGCGAGCCCGTCGACGAATCAGTTACAGCTAAGCCGTGGGCGATTTCTCAAAAGAGCGAATCTGATTCGACTCGTACGCGTGTGGCGAATCAAACTGCGAGTTTCACGTCATCGCGTCTTCCGTCTTCAGCACCTTCTCGACCCATTACACGAACTCAGAGCCTTTCTTCTTTAGACTCTGCGCTTTTTACGACACTTCGCACCGAGACCGCCCCTACTGTCTTTCCTGGCTTCAGTACCCAGTCACTGCGCCAGACTGCGGCGAAGTCGTTGGACGATGCGGCGGATCGATTGAACTACCGCGCCAGCTTATCGGCTGGTGCCTCGGCATCCGAGGCATTGCGGCTGGTGGCGCAGTCGATCGATATCCAGCGAGGCAACGATCAAGCCACCACTGAAGTGATGGCTGCGCTGACGACGATTCGCGAAGCGGAAGACTTTGTCGGAAGGTATGGAGTCGTCGACTCGGCTGCGATTGCAAGAATGGTCCGTTCGCATGAGACACAGGCCCTCAAGGATTTCGATACGTCGCAATTGACAGGAATCGTTGCAGCAGACATCTACCTTGACTCGGCGCGTCAGCGGCTTGCCGCGGTGGCCGTTGCCGATCCGTTGGCGGTTCGCGCAATACAATTTCTGTCCAAGGCGTATCGCCAACGTGCGAGTGAGTCGGAGATCGCGCTTCCAACCTCGGTTCACCTCATGCGTGCCGCGACGCAAGTTGCGAGCGGAGATAGAGAGTTGGCATACGAGTTTGCTGCAATTCTCCAGCAGGCGCAACTCAATCGTGAATCCCAAGAAGTCCTTGCCACGCTCTCGCGGATGCCTGCACCATCGGCGAACCGAATGGGTGAAGCAACACCTGGCGTGATCGCCATTGTCAGCGGCACTCAAACCACTGGCGGTTTAGAACCAACACAGCACGCGATACAAATTCAACAACTGTCACCGGATGCGTTCGCGGCCATCAGCCGGCCTGAAGCCGGACCCTCGGGATCTGCGGGCAACATAGGATCTCTGAGCGACGCAGGCGCTGGGCAAAAGTCGACTTCTGATACGCATCGTCAAACCGATTCCGCATCTCCGCCGAAACGTGGTGATGCAATGCCCACTCAAGGCAATGCGGTAAGCCGAGCGTTCAAAGCAATGACTCGGGCATGGCATTAAGGGAGATACTATGATCGATCCGTCCGCAATGCTCAATCAAAACGATTTCGCTTCGCTTCACCAACAGCAGGTTCATCTGCGTCGGTTAGCCAGACGACTGATTCGTGCGATACTTGTCGTGCTGATGGCTGCCGCGTGCGCTGGCTTGGCAAGAATTGCCGATGGGCAGTCACCTCCCGTTATGACCGGCGTCGAGGGTGAGATGCTGGAAAGCACGGAAATGAATGATCCGTCGAGGAGCCAAACCGATCCATGTGGATGCCGAAGTACCGCTGGGGGTTATCCATGCACGGGTGCCTGCCAACCGTGTATCCGCGCCGTCGACTGTGCGAACCAGTGCGGCGCCGAAGCAAGTTGGACCGACATGCGTCCGTCCGATTTCAATTCGTACGCGCAAGGTGGTTATGCCGGCCCCTCGCGTCTTGCGCATTTAAGTCAATATCGTCTACGGCCCGGTGATCGGCTTCAAATTGTTTATCTGATCACTCGCCGGCAAATTGGAGGCGCCTACCGCCTTGAAGTGGGCGACGAGGTTTTAATCGAATCGGTTGATGATGCGGACCTTACACGAGGAACACTCCAAAACGGCTTACAAATCCAGCCCGATGGAACGATCACGCTCCGCATTATCGGCCGCGTCCACGCTGCAGGATTGACCGTCGATGCGCTACGCAAACAGCTGGAAACAGCTTATGCCAAAGACTACAAGTCGCCAACCATCGATGTGACACCAGTCAAGACGAACACGCGAGCTGAAGACATTCGTAGCGCAGTTGGCGGACGCAGTGGGCTAAACCGACAATCCATCGACGCGGTCGTCATGCCCGACGGTAAGGTACGACTACCGGGAATTGGGGAAGTCTGCGTTCAAGGTTTTTCGCTCAGTGAAATGAAGAGCGAAATCAATCTGCGATACGCACAGTCGGTCGTTGGGTTGGATGTCGAGCCGATCTTGACGGAGCAAGCGCCTCACTTTGTTCACGTCCTCGGTGAAGTACGAGCACCCAATCGCGTACAAATCAACGGGCCGACAACGGTGTTAAGCGCTATTGCTTCGGCTGGCGGTAACACGCCTGGCGCAAACTTGAGGCAAGTAGTCGTCTTTCGACGCGCCGAAGATTGGCGATTGCTCTCAACCATGCTTGACCTTCAAGGCGCAGTCTACGGGAAACGCCCGACACCTACCGATGAGATTTGGCTAAGGGATGGTGACGTCATCATCGTCCCGGGCAAACCGATCACACGATTCAACTCATTCGTGCGTCAAACGTTCACCGAGGGAATCTACGGGATTGTTCCATTCGGAGGGATCTCGGTTAACCTTGGCAACAACAATAATAATTGACGGCTCTCCCATGCGGAATGAAGTCATTGGCTCACGGACACCTATCCATGACCTGCGATGCTCGGCAAGTCTTTAAAGTCACGTCACGAGAGGCCTGGGAGGCAGCAACGACACTCGGTCAATTCCTTGGTGCAGCCATCGATATCGCGGACGGATACATTCATCTATCGACGTCGGGCCAGCTCATCGAAACGGTGCGCAAACATTTTCGCGGCCAGTCCCAGCTTGTGATTGTCACCATTGAAATCGATCGACTGGGAGACGCCTTACGGTGGGAAGTGTCTCGCGGTGGAGCATTGTTCCCACACCTTTACGGTCCACTCCCCATGACTGCAGTCAGCGCTGTGGATGAGCTGACGATGGACGAAAGGGGAGAGCACTGCTTCCCGCCCGGACCGTGGTTCCCTCACTCTTCACTGTAAATTGAGAAAGCGGATGCGGGATGCCACTTTAACCGGAGAGCGGCATCGAGAAGGACGCGCGAAGGGCTATGTCATTTTCTCAGGCTTAGGGATTGCCACATCTTTCAGTAACCTTTTGATAATATCGTCGGTGGTCATGCCTTCGGCTTGGGCTTGAAAATTTGCTGCGATGCGGTGCCGAAGCACGGGCATGGCAATCTTTTGAATGTCGCCCGGATCGACTGCGAAGCGTCCATCCATTGCGGCCAATGCCTTGCCGGCGGCGATAAGGTTTTGGCCTGCCCTTGGGCCCGCGCCCCAGTCCACAAGCTGTTTGACGTAGGCCGGTGCCGACTCGTCCGACGGCCGGGTGGCTCTTACCAGTTTTGCCGCGTAGCGGATCACGAATGGACTGACTGCGACACTCTGTACCAATCGTTGCACGTTCAAAATAGCGCGTCCCGAGAGCACTTTGTTGGGCTGTTCCACTTCGCCGCGAGTGGTGGTCGTTAAAATCTGCTCCTCCTCATCTGCCGTTGGGTAGCCTACCTTGATATTGAACATAAAACGGTCAAGCTGTGCTTCGGGAAGGGGGTAAGTTCCTTCTTGCTCGATTGGGTTTTGAGTGGCGATCGTGAAGAAGGGGTCCGGCAACGCGTAGGTGGTGCGACCCACGGTGACTTGCCGTTCCTGCATCGCTTCCAGCAAGGATGCCTGTGTTTTCGGAGGCGTCCGGTTGATCTCGTCGGCGAGCAAGACACTTGTGAAGATCGGTCCCTCGACAAAGCGAAAACTCCTCCGACCTGCTTCGTCTTCCTCTAACACTTGGGTGCCGGTGATATCCGATGGCATCAGGTCAGGTGTAAACTGAATACGTTTGAACGGGACATCCAGGATATTCGCGAGAGTGCTGACCATCAGCGTCTTCGCCAGTCCTGGCACCCCCTCCAATAAACAATGGCCTCGTGTGAAAATGGCGGCGAGCAGTTGTTCGATAACGTCCTGCTGTCCGACGATCACTTTGGCAAGTTCCGTCCGCATCGTTTGTTGATGTTGCGAGAACTCTCGCAACATATCGCCGAGGTTGCGAGACTTTGGTGCTGCCGCCTGCGAGGGGGAGGTCGGGGTTGGTGCGAGATTGGTTGAGGAATTCGTGGGAGGAATGGTATTTGCCGGTTGCGATCCCATCGGCGGCGTGGAAGATTCTCTCGCGTTCTTGTCTGTCATGTTCGCGTCTGTGCTAATGATTTCAGAATGATCCTGTTTCGCTATCCAACGTAACGAGTTCTTGCTCCATGCCGACCCCACGTCACAAATCTCACCGGGCGACCTGCTTGCTGGCCTTGGTTTTGGGCCAGTTTACCTTAGCCATATCAGCCGATACCGCGAGCGCGGCGATCGACGCGGCCACCGTACAGCAGTCCATCGACCGGGGCGTCGCCTATCTGCGCGCCACGCAAAGCAATCGAGGTGGCTGGAAGGAGTATACCGGACAAAACGGCGGTTTATCGTGCCTTTGCACGCTTTCGCTGCTGACCGCGGGCGTTCCGGTAGATGATCCGTCCATTCAAAAGTCGCTTGCTTACTTGCGAAGCTTGGAACCAAACGAAACTTATTCAGTCGCTCTCCAAACGCTCGTTTTCTGTCAAATCGGTGCTGCCGGTGACCTGGTACGCATTCGCCGAAACGTCGCATGGCTTGAGGAATCGCAAAATGGTGAATCCGAAGGGATTCGATCGGGTGGTTGGGGTTACGGTGGTGGACGCGGAGGTGGTGATCCATCCAATTCTCAGTTCGCACTGCTCGCCCTCGACGCCGCTGAACAACGCGGCATCAAGGTAAATTCAAAGGTCTACGCCCTTGCTGCCAAATATTGGGCAGACCACCAAACCGGATCTGGCGCCTGGGGCTACGGCGCGACATCGACTTCCACGGGCGGCATGACTTGTGCCGGAATTGCTTCAACCGTGATTTGTCGCGGACGACTCGGAGAAGCGTCATCACGAATCGAGAAGGGAAGTCTTGTCTGCTGCGGTGGACAATTGGAAGGGCGCGACCCAGTTGAAGCTGGGTTGAACTGGTTAGGCGAACGCTTCAGCGTGCAGATCAACCCAGGCAACAGCGGGTCCTCGACACTGTACTATTACCTGTATGCCTTGGAACGAGTTGGCCGCCTGACCGGACGACGCTTCATTGGCGGACATGATTGGTACCGTGAAGGTGCGCAGCGATTAGTGGATTTGCAAGACGGCTTTCAAGGGTTTTGGTCCGGAGTTGGCTTTGGTGAAGAAGACAAGAATGTAACCACTTCTTTTGCAATCCTCTTTCTTGCTAAAGGCAAGAGACAAGTGGTGATCGGTCGCCTAAGGCACGGCGCAGAGAAAGTGCGTGAAGATGGTCAGTGGAACGACCATCCGGATGCTTCACGTCAATTGGTTCTCCGACTTGAACGCAATTGGGGACGCGACTTGACATGGCAAACTGTCACAACCGATAACGCGAGAGTAGACGACATTCTTCAAACGCCACTGCTTGTCGTTACGGGAAAGGAAGCGTTGCAACTAAGCCCCGCAGAGCTCGAATTGTTGAAGGACTTTATTGATCAAGGAGGAAGCTTATTGTTCGACGCTAGTGCCGGATCAGGGTGTGGACCCGGGATCGAGTTTGAGCAAAGCGTACGACAAATATGTAGCAACTGGTTCCCATCTGCGCCCCTGGCACCACTGGCGCCCACTCACCCGGTTTATGCAGCCGAGGCGCAGGTCAATCCCACGTTGATCGCATCCGATTACCAGCTCTCTGGTGTGGAGGCTTGTTGCCGGACCGCCGTCTTCTTTTCACCACAGAGCCTTACCTGTCGATGGGAACTTAGCGATCCCACGGGACGCCATCATTCAACGGATGCGCCTCAAGCAATCAAGGATTCACTCGAGACATCCGCTCGTTTGGGGCAAAACCTATTGGCTTATGTCACCGGCCGTGAGCTGAAGAACAAACTCGATACCCCACTTGTCATTCGTGATGTTGACCAACGGCCGCTCCATCGCGGTGCGATACAGATTGCCCGATTGCAGCTCAATGCGGGTGCACGCGATGCCCGGCGGGCAATCCCGAATTTGGTTGCGATCGCTTCCGAACGCACGCCGATTCATTTGCAGGCGGTTGCCGATGAACTTCCGCTCGATGCGAATGTGCTTGCCGATCAGACCATTGTTTGGATGCATGGGCGAACCGACTTTCAGCTCAACGCCGACCAACGTCAAGGCCTGCGGACCTATCTCGAACACGGAGGAGTGCTCATCATTGATTCGATCTGCGGCAGCCCGGAGTTTACCACTGCGGTAAGGCGAGAACTTAACCTCGTTGTCCCGCAATCGGCACTCAAGCCGATGGCCTCCGACCATCCGGCGATGACGGCGCAGTACGGGGGCTATGATCTCGGCAACGTGACTATCCGCACTCCCTCGCGCGGCGCGGGAATCATCTCCATCAATCGACGTCAGGCCAGCCCCCTCCTGGAGTCGGCAACGGTTGACGGGGCGGAGACCATATTCTTCTCGCCGCTTGATTTGAGCTGCGCGCTGGAAAGCCAGAACTCCATTCAGTGTCCCGGCTACGACACCAACGATGCGAGCCGCATTTGCATCAACTTGATTCTCTATGCACTCCAGCAATAGAGGGCTGCCGGCTTGCGATACGCAGTCAGCGCTTCGTTGACTGTAGAGGCGGCGACTCCGTCTTTTTATCGAGGATTGCAATCACGGTTCCGCCAGCAATGGCAAAAAGTGATTCCTGCGCGGTCCACCAGATGGGCATTCCACTTTGAGCGTCCACAATCCACTGGAGGATGCCGAAGAGCACCGTCCCGATGGCGATTTTTCGGACAAGTGGTCGGTATCGGACTAGATCCGAAGATATGACCAGTAAAGTACACCCGACGAAACCGTATAGAAGCGATAGATTCCTGGCCAGGTAAAAAGTTATCGGAGCGGAGGGAAACGGCTCGAATCCAAGTTCTTCCGCAATTTCAACGATCCACTTTTGCGGCATGACGGCTGCCCCGAAAGCCAACAGAGACAGGTAACCGATCATGCGAAAATAAAGTCGAAGCCACTTTTCCGAAATCACGATGCCAAACCTTGAGATTGCGTGTCGATAGTCCCGTCGTTTGACCAAGGGAGCGGCGGCATTCCGCCGAACACGACGACGCGATCCGACACGTCCCGTGGGATGGAGATCGCTTTCCGTTGGATAAGATCGACGAAAGCCCAGCGGGTCATCACCTTGGCGAGAATCTCCTGACTTTTCGGTCGTAAAATCAAATAACGTCGATTCATCGTCATCCCCGTGGCTTCGCTGACCCAAGTTTGCACCGTAATCTCATCACCGGCAAATGCTGCAGCACGGTAGGTGATTTCATGAGACCGCACCACCCAACCGATGCCACGGCTTAATGCTTCGCCCGAATCCCAGCCGCCGGCTGAACTGTGCGCATGGGCAGCCCAGAGAGTCCACTGCAGATAACGCAAGTTATGTACGTGTTCCTGCGAGTCGATCTCCTCAGGGGTCACCGTGTGCGTATAATAGAAGACTGAATTCATTTCGATCCGGCGGTGTTGGTTGAGAAGCCTGATCGAGTGATCGTAATTGAACCGCCCCATCGTATCCAACCGGGTAGACCTAAATGAGCGAATCACTTGAACGTCGAACTATCCATTCGCGGCGACCATTTCTGAACGTGTACTCGGCGGTTGCGGTGGCATCGCTCGTCTGCGTACTACAATCCACAGTATTGGCGATTACTCCCCAGACCCAACCGAACGGAAAAGCTGTGAATTCAACATCGCAAACGGATGAAGCCGTTGTGACACTGGCCGGTGGCTGTTTTTGGTGTACCGAGGCCGTTTATGAACAAATGAAGGGCATCAACGACGTTGTCTCAGGATACATCGGTGGGACGGTCAAGAACCCTGATTACAAAGCGGTTTGCACTGGCACCACAGGACATGCAGAAGCGGTGGAGATTTATTACGACCCGACGATTACAACCTACGAGGAGATACTCGAAGTCTTTTTCAAAACTCACGACCCGACAACGCTTAACAAACAGGGTGCGGACGAAGGGACACAATATCGAAGTGCGATCTTCTATCATGACGATGCAGAGAAACAAAAGGCCGAGGCGTACATCGCCAAATTGAACGCCTCGAAAGAGTTTGATCGACCTATCGTTACAACGCTGGAGCCCGCCACCGAATTTTATGCGGCCGAAGAGTATCACCAAGATTACTTTCGCAAAAACCCGAATGCGGGCTATTGCCAAGCGGTCGTCAAGAACAAAGTTCGCAAGTTTCAACGAACTTTCGGCGACAAGGTGAAGAAGGACTAGCCTGATGAGGCTCGCCAATGGAATCACGTTTTGGCTTGTCGTCGCCGTTTCGACTGCGTCGGCGCAGACCGTCGCGCTGCCGTCGTTGCATGTGTTTTCCTACTCCGGCACGGTCGAAGTACCCGATGGACGCGCGATCAGCCTTGGTGGAAACCGTTACGCGGCATCGGGTCGATCCCAACGAGGCGGTTTTTTTCCGGGACCTGTGGCGCGTTCCGGCATCGTCGCCGCGAGTGGTGCCAGCGTGCACGCTACGATAATTGATCATGACGAATGGGATCGCCAGGTCCTTGGCGGAACGCCTGCCCAGATCGTCGCGCGACATCATCAAATGGAGGCCGATAGAACTCGACAGGCCAGGGGTACAGAGGCTGCCGACCGTAGCGAGGAGGGCAAGTCGCTGGTTCGTTATGCGAGGACTCAGATTCAGCGCGGTCGCTACCGAGAGGCTCGCGATGCCTACGAAATGGCGATTTCAGTCCTCCAATCGCCACTTCGCGAATTGGCCATTGCGGAGATGCGCCGTACTGCGGTTCGTTGAGTGTGACAGCCGCTTTCGACCAAGCAATGACATGGGCACTCCTGCCCATCACGCTGGTCATATCTGCTGTTTAGCTGGCCAGCGCCATTTAACGAGTTAGTGGTCGTTTTCTACTCGCCCGAAGTGCAAGGGAGTGGTTTTTACGGAACTGATTCACTCGCTTGCGCTTCGGGCTAGTATTGGCAGCCCGTTGGCGCTGTTCAGTTAGTCACCGAGCGAAAACAGTTGCTTGAGCGCCTCGAGAAGGCCACGTTGATGCCCAGCGGCGGCATCGTCTCGTAACGAGGCTAGCGGCGGATGGAGCAATTTATTGACCAAACGATCGAGAGTGTTCTCGATTTCCCGGCGAGCTTCATCGGTGATGTTCATCTGCTTCAGGCGATTCTCGAGCCTCGTCCATTCCTCACGCTTCATTTCGGTTGCATGGTCGCGTAGCCGCTGAATCACGGGCCCCGTCGCTCGATGTTGCAAGTCCCCGATGAATCGATTGGTCTCCTCATCAATGATTCGCTTCGCCTTAGGCCACTCGCGTTTACGTTCCTGTCGATTGCGTTCGCAAGCTGCCTGAAGATCGTCGACTGAATAGAGATAGACGTCGTTGTATTCGCCCACAGACGGATCGACATCGCGAGGCACGGCTAAATCCAAAACCAGCAACACGCGTTGCTGGCGTTTGGCTTGAATCTTTATAAACCGCTCCTTGGTGATGATAGGCTCGGATGACGACGTCGTTCCAACCAGCACATCCGCTTCGATTAAAGCCGAATCGAGCGTCGCCCAATCGATCACACGGCCGCCGAATTCGGCAACCAATGCTTCGGCACGTTCGCGATGGCGATTGGCAATTCGAATATCTGTCGCGCCAGCATCGACGAGATACCGCAACGTTTCTCGTCCCATCTCACCGGCACCCATCAAGACGACCGTCTTGTCAGCCAATGAATCAAAGAATTCCGGAAGGATTTCTCCTACCGCTACGCTCGGCACACTTACTCGCTTGCGATGGATCATCGTCTCGCGCTGAACGCGCCTGGCAACGCGGCTTGCGGCTTGAAACGCGGCGTGCGTCAATGGGCCTGTTGAGCCCGACTCACAGGCGAGATCGTAAGCTTCTTTCACCTGAGACAGGATTTGCGTCTCGCCGACGACCATACTGTCAAGACTTGCTGCAACGGTAAACAGGTGCGTCACGGCCTCGATGCCTGTGCGATGAATCATCGATTCTAACAACCGATGTGGCGACAACTGCCTTTGGTCCGCGAGGAAGTGAATCACGTCATCTCGATTAGGAGCCAGCGCGGAGGAGTCGGCGGTCGCGATGGTCGCTTCGTCCTTACCTTCGGCTGCTGCTGTATACAACTCAACTCGATTACACGTACTGAGCAGCACCATCTCTGAAGCCGGAAACCGACGACGAAAAGCATCGATTGCAGCTCGAGCTTGTTCAGTCGTGAATGACAGTTGTTCGCGAAATTCGACAGCAGCATTTTGATGGCTGCAACCGATCATTTGCAGCTTCACGATGCTTCACCTGCGGAGAGAAACCAAGCTTGAACTGCAGAAGTTGCCTCAGGCGCACGACGACCATGGTCGCTCGAAAGAATACCGATCATCGTCACCACCAAAAAGCCGAAACTAGCAAGCGTCAAATAGACAACTTTTCGTCCCTGCATCGCGGGTTTGTAGAAAAACTCAACCGCAGTCGCGACCAACAACCAAACAAAGAGCAATCCAGAAAGGATCACACCGCCCTCATTCCAGCCGACGTAACCCCAGCGATTGACGTTCATCACGACGCCGGAGAACAACCCCACGCCGACGGCGATCGTACTGATCACCAGGCACTGGCGGTTCATCAATTGAAGTCGTTCAAGCGTCGGCAATCGGAATGTCGACCCACCCGCCTGCTTCGCTTTCAATCTCCACGCTTTGGTGAGATACATGAGCCCGGCAATGAATCCCATCAGCACAGCGGAAGCACCGACGGTCATCGCCAATGCATGGACACTCCGCCATACGCCCACTGCCTCGACTCGTGTAAATGGCGCCCAATTCCGAGTCAGAATGGCAAGTCCCACCAAACCGAGAATGGTCGGGAGCAAAAAATAGCCCACAATCGTGTCGGGGCGTCGGAGGTAAAGCACCAAGTAGCAGGTCGCCAAGCCCCACGCAACCAGCAACGACCAATCGTACCACCCGGCAAATAGACCTGATTCACCGCCGGGTCGGAGGGAATAGGCTCGGAAAAGCAAGTATGCCAAGTGTGCAAACAGCCCCGCGACCGTAAATACAATCGTAAGCAGACCGCGGCCGGGAACTCGAACGAAGGTACGAGAAAGCTCCAGCAGCAACGCTACCGCGTAGCAACCGACGAAGCAGGTGACGGAGATCCCTTGCAAAAACTCTTCCATTGATCAAACCTAAAGCATCGCCTCGAGGGCATTCTCGAAATCCAGCACTTTTTCCAGGGCCCTGTTGGGGTGACGCGGTCGCAAAAGGAGCCGTACCGACTGAGGGGGCAGTAGTTATACCGTGCCGGACTGCTTATTGCGGTATACCAACGACTCGACATCTGGTCATAATAGCACGTAACGACGGATCTGCGATGTTTGATGGTCTCCCAACCACTCTGGCGTTGCCGGTCGCTGGCCGTCCCCTTCAGAAAAGAATGATCGATGTATCTTCGCATGGCGCGACGCCTGCTCACCGAAACCGATAAAAGATTACTCTGGAAAGCGATGTGGACGCTTGGCTGGGGAGGTCTCCGCAGCGTCGCGAAGCATAAACGCCGCCTGCGCAAGGGGGAGTTCTTTCCACCGTTTTTGTATTTGTCGGTCATCAATAGCTGCAATCTCCGTTGCCAGGGGTGTTGGGTCGATGTCTCGGCGAAGCAGCACCGCATCGAAGTCGATGCAGCAAATCGAACGATCGACCAAGCCAAAGCGATGGGGAACCGATTCTTCGGGATCCTTGGTGGCGAACCATTCATGCACAAAGATCTGTTGCGAATCTTTGAATCGCATCCCGATGCCTATTTCCAAGTCTTCACCAACGGACACTTTATCACTGATGAAATCGCGGCGCGGCTGAGAGAACTTGGCAACGTGACGCCGCTGATCTCCGTCGAAGGTACCGAAATTGTTAGCAACACACGTCGCGGTCGCGATGGCGTATACAGTGCCACCATGCAAGGCTTGGAAGCGGCGCTGCGAAATAAATTGATGGTCGGTGTTTGCACAAGCGTTTGTAAAACCAACATTGATGACCTGGTCTCCGATGCCTGGGTGGATCGGTTGATCGAAATGGGAGTCATGTATTGCTGGTTCCATATTTTCCGGCCCGTAGGTCCCGACGCGAATCCGGAACTTGCGCTTTCCAGCACCGAACAACGGCGAGTCCGGCAGTTCGTCGTCGACACACGAGTCAACAAGCCAATCGTTGTGATCGATGCCTATCACGACGATGCAGGTAATGCGTTGTGCCCTGCCGTCACCGGCTTTACTCACCATATTGGACCCTGGGGTGACATCGAGCCGTGTCCCGTCATTCAGCTCGCCACCGAATCCATTCACGACAGCAAGCCGCTTGCCGAGCAGTTCAATGAATCGGAGTTCCTTCGAGAGTTCCGTGAACTGACGGCCGGGCAAACTCGCGGCTGTGTCATCATGGAACGCCCCGACCTGCTTGTCGACTTGGCCAAGCGCCATGGCGCGCGGGACACGACAGCCAGACAGACTGTGATCAGTGAACTTGAAAAAACCGTTCCGCGACGAAGCCAATATCAGCCAGGTGATGAAATCCCTGAACGTAGCTTTGTCTATCGATGGGCCAAGAAGTACGCGTTCAATGATTTTGGTGCCTATAGCCGACACTTTGACGCGACGCGATATCGTGACCCGGATCAAAAGTCCGACGTGTCGCCTGCGACGATTTCTATCTCGTTGCCCGTGGTGAAGAACTGACCCGCCCGATCGACCTTCCGCCGCTTGTGTATCCAGCGGACCTACCGATTACGGCGCAGCGAGACCGCCTGGTGGCGATGCTTCGTGAACATCAGGTAATCATTGTCTGTGGTGAGACCGGCAGCGGCAAAAGCACGCAATTGCCGAAGTTCTGTTTAGAGGCAGGCTTGGCCTCTGCCGGCATGATCGGACACACCCAACCCAGACGGCTCGCCGCTCGAAGTATCGCCGCAAGGATCGCCGAAGAGTTGGCAACCACGGGTGATAGTCGCGTTGCCTACAAAATCCGGTTCGGCGACGAGACCTCGCCACAAACCCTTATCAAGCTGATGACCGATGGCATTCTGTTGGCCGAGACTCAATCGGACCGTTATCTAAACGCTTATAGCGTGATCATCATCGATGAGGCCCACGAACGATCCCTCAATATCGATTTCCTACTAGGCTACTTGCGTGGCGTTCTCGACCGCCGTCGCGACCTGCGATTGATTATCACTTCTGCGACGATCGACGCTGAACGATTCGCTGAACACTTCGGCGTCGATAACCAGCCGGCCCCAATCGTGACGGTAGAAGGACGTGGTTATCCCGTCGAGACAAGATACCTACCATGGTCCAAGGTATCCGATTCGAACGATGACTCGGGCGATGATTATGACTTAGCGCGCCATGTGATTGCAGGACTTGATGAAGTGTCACGTGCCGGAAGCGGCGATGTGCTTGTGTTTCTTCCGACCGAACGAGACATTCGTGAGGTCTCTCATCAAGCGGCAGGGCACTTCAAAAGGCTTGGGTTGGCATCGCGCGTCGACACGTTGCCGCTTTATGCAAGATTGCCCCAGCCCGAACAGCAACGAATCTTCCATCCCACCGGCGATAAACGTCGGATCGTCTTTGCGACCAACGTTGCCGAATCGTCGCTCACGGTTCCCGGTATTCGCTACGTCGTCGACTCAGGTACTGCGAGAATCAGCCGCTACAGCCCGCGTAGCAAAGTACAGCGTTTACCGATTGAGCCGGTCAGCCGCGCGAGTGCCGACCAACGCGCCGGTCGGTGTGGGCGCGTCGCGCCAGGCATTTGCGTCCGGCTGTACGACGAGGCCGACTACGCTTCTCGCGATGCGTTCACCACTCCTGAAATCCGTCGTACAAATTTGGCATCGGTCATCCTTCAAACTAAAACGCTGAGACTGGGTGAAATCGAATCGTTTCCGTTCTTAGATCCTCCACGACCGGAAGCGATTCGAGAGGGTATGCGAACCCTAAGAGAAATCGGCGCGATTGATCGTGAAGAAAAACTGACCGACATAGGACGCAGCCTCGGCCGAATGCCAGTGGATCCTCGTGTCGGGCGAATGATCATCGCAGCGAATCAATTTGGGGTGTTGCCTGAAGTGCTCGTGATCGCAGCGGCGATTGAAATTCAAGATCCACGAGAACGTCCGCCCGACAAGCGGCAAGCGGCGGACGAGGTACACGCTCAATTCCAAGATTCGCGAAGCGATTTTTTGAGCTATCTGAAGCTTTGGCGGTTTTATCAAGCTCGTCGCGAAGACGTAAGCCGCTCGAAGCTTGATCGAGTCTGCCGATCGCACTTTCTTTCGCCGCAGCGAATGCGTGAATGGGCGGATGTCCATCGGCAGCTACGCGAGATGACGTCTAGCGCGTTTTCAACGCCGCGTAAACGGATTTCCATCGGAGCGATTCGATTTGATGACGATCCAGAAAAAACGGTTTCAGAAGATCGTTACGCAACGATCCACCAAGCCATCTTGACTGGAGTCCTTTCGGGCATCGCGATGGCTGGCGACAAAAATGAGTACACCGGCGCCGCTGGATTGAAACTTTTTCTATGGCCCGGAAGCGGCGTATTCGGGGCGAAACCCAAATGGATCGTCGCCGGTGAGCTGATTGAAACTACGAAGCAGTATGCCCGTACCGTTGCCGCGATTCAGCCGCAATGGATCGAATCGCTCGCAGGTCACCTTGTCAAACGCAATCACACCGACCCCCACTGGAGCCGAAAGTCGGGTGCGGCTTTTTGCTACGAGCAAGTCTCTCTTTTCGGCCTACCCATCGTCACCCGTCGACGGATGCCCCTTGCACCGATCGACCCGGCCACCGCAAGAGACTTGATGGTCGAACACGGCCTTGTCGAAGAGGAACTCATCACGACGGCACGCTCGGTGGTACATAACCGTCGACTTGCAACTTCAATCGCTGAGCTTGCCGCAAAGACCAGGCGACGAGAGTTTGTGGTCGATCCCTACGATGTCCGCGATTTCTATGTCACGCGTCTGCCCTCCACTGTCTACGATCGTGTGCGACTGGAAAAGCTGGACCGAGAAAGTCCCCCGCCTGAATGGGTAAAATTATTGACCGACGCCGAAAGCGTCGCGAGGTGGATCGAGAGTCCGCCGGAAATGGAAGGAGCCAATGCAGGTCTATTCATGCGACCGGAGGACTTGATTAAGTCAACCGGAAGCGCGCTTGCTCCCGATGCGTTTCCCGATGAACTCGTCATCGGCGAAACTCGGCTTCCGCTCGCTTATCGCTTCGAGCCTGGTTCGCCTCGTGATGGAGTGTCAGTCACGATTCATAAGTCGGCCTTATCGCAAGTGAGTGACGAACGGCTTGGTTGGCTCGTCCCTGGACTCCTTGAGTCAAAACTCATCGCCTTGATCAAGGCCTTGCCCAAGCGAATTCGTCGAAATCTGGTACCTGCGGCTGATGTTGCAAGATTGATCGCGAAAGAGCTAACGCCCCAATACGGCAAGGTCGCCTTCATGCCCGCAGTTTGCGCCGCCATGTCGCGGCGCGCCGAGATGCCAATAAGCGAGGCCGACTTCACGGACGAGAAAGTTGACGACCATCTCGAATTCTTGATTCAAGTCATCGACGATGATGGCAGTACCATTGCCGAGAGCCGAAGCACAAAGGAGCTCAAACAATATGCTGCATCGGAGACTCACCACCATGCCGAAAACGTTGCTAATACCGATGATTCGGCGTGGGCTCGCGACTCCATGCAAACGTTCGACATCGACGAGTTACCTGCCCAAGTGATTCGACAGCGAGGTGGAGTCCAAGTGGCGCAGTTCCCCGGCATTGTCGATGCAGGCGATCATGTCACGACGCGACTCTTTTCGGATGAGCGCGCCGCTCAAAACGCAACTCAACAAGGGCTGATGCGATTGTTTGCGATCACGGAACGCAAAGAGCTGCGTTCTCAAGTGCGCTGGATCCCGTCGCTGGCGGATGCGAAAATTCGTCTAGCGGCAATTGTGCCTTCATCGCAGCTGGAGGATGCGTTGGTTGACCTTTTCGCTAGACGCGCTTTCGTTGAAGGGGAAAATGTCATAAGGACACGTGAAGCCTTTGAACGACGCGCATCGGAGCGTGGAAAAAGAATTGCAATGGCGGCGCAGGAAATCGCCCCGTGGCTGATGCCGATGGCCGAGGCATACCAATCGGCGAGACGTTCGTGGGAGTCGTTCAGCGGCCCAAAAGCGGGTGCGGTCGTTGCAGATATTCGGTCGCAAGTCGAATGGCTCACTCCGCCGGCGTTCTTGTCGGTGGTGCCCTGGCGTTGGCTCAAGCAATACCCTCGGTATTTTCAAGCCATCGCCTATCGCCTCGAAAAGATCCGGTCCGGTGCCGCGGGCCGAGATGATGAATCGACGAAACTCATACGCGATCTATGGAACCGATGGCTCAACCTGCAACTCGAACCCGATCGATTACCGGGAAGGCAAGCGGAGAGTGAATTTCGCTGGACGGTCGAAGAACTGCGAGTCAGCCTCTTCGCGCAGCCTCTGGGAACCAGCATCAAGACATCGCCACAGCGGTGCGAGAAATTACTGATCGAATCCTATCAGTAATCGTTTCCATTCTGGTTCCGTATGGTATCTCCGGAAAGGAGACAGGACCATTTCGCTCCGTCCAAGGTGCGGTGTGGACCGACAAGATGGCGTTTCGGGCAGCTCCGATGACGTCGCCAGCGTTTAACTTGATTTTTTCGTTTTGATGCGTCCTGAATCGGTAGCGATAACCCTGAATACAAACGAGTGTCGTGCGTACCCGCGACACTTTGGACTTGGGGACATGGATTCGTCCGCAAGGCTTCCTGCCGAAAGCAAGCGTTTTTCCAATAAAGCAATTCGCCACAGGACAACGTTTGACCCACGACCGACGCTCGCGGTCACACCAAAGACGAAAAGTACTTCATCGTGATAGAATCGCTAGAGCAAACCGAGACACCTGCTAGAATGTCGAATTGCCAAGCCGCCGTATCCACATTCGGTCGGTTCGCAAGCCGATCGTAATTGTCCTAATCGCGTCTCACTCCCGCCCCGTTGGCCTGTCCTGGTGGATGACGACTCTCTATTAATCGAACGAACGTTGTCGGGCGACCGGTCCGCGTTTAGCGATTTGGTAAGACGGCATCAAGACCGTTTGTATTCGTCCATGCTGGGCGTCACTGGTTCAGCGGAAGAAGCCGAGGACGTTGTCCAGGACGCATTCGTGCGAGCCTTCGTCAAACTCGACAGTTTTCAACAATCCAGCCAGTTTTTCACATGGCTTTATCGCATCGCCTTCAATACGGCATTGAGCCGCCATCGTCGTCGGCGCCATCGCGTGTCGCTCGAACAAACCAGAGAGACGACGGGCCTTGAGCCGATCGACGACTCCGACGCCCCCGACGAGCCGATGATGCGGCGGGAGCGGGTTGCATTGGTCCGTAACGCCATGGAGCAACTTAGCGAAGAGCATCGTGCGATTTTGGTGCTTCGCGAAATGGAAGATTATTCCTACGAAACGATCGCGGAGATTCTGGAGATCTCGATCGGAACGGTGCGCAGCCGACTCAGCCGCGCTCGCTATCAACTGAAACTTGCTGTCGAGACGATGGAAAACGCCGACGAACGAACGTCTTAACGTTTGCGTCGAATTCGCGATCGATTAATCGGATGGTCGTAAAGCTTGGTCGATCACCCGTAGCAATGACTGCTCGCCAGTCGCATCGTTGTCGAGCGACCAAATCATCACACCCCCAAGATGCTCTCGGACAGCGTAACGAGACTTTTCGCGAATGGTTTCGATCCCGTTGTACCAAATTGTCTTTCCGGCTTGGTCGGCAAACTCAGCCCCTGGATATTTGGCAACGATGTCTGCATAACCATATCCGCTGGGCCGAAATGCTTCCCCAAAACCGTATCCGTAGAACGGCAAACCGAGAATCACCTTTGAAGTCGGCAAGCCCCGATCAAGCCAGTATTGCACGCTCGATTTGGCGAAGTCGATCGAAGCGTGCTGACCAGGTTCATTCGGATTCCATGGTCCAGCCGCATCGTACGCCATGACGTTGACGAAATCAAAATGAGCAAGCGAGGTTTCGGGCACATTCCTGCCACCGTAGCCATGAGAAAACGCTGCCGTCAAAAGCTTCCCCTGCGGCTTCAACTGGATCGCTAAATCGTCGATCAGGGGCCCGAAGTCATCGGTAATTGAATCGCCTTCGATATCGACATCAAGACCGTCGAAACGATGCTCGACCAAGTACTCAGATATCATCCGTACAAAGTGCTTGCGCCGCGGCGCCGCAAGCAGACGAAGGTATCGTGCCTTTAATACGAGGTCGCTCGACGCCAAGCCACCCCCGATCGATACCAACACCTTCACGCTGTGGCGATTTGCTTCTGCTATCAGGACTTCGTTACTCTTGTGAAAGGATAATGTGCCGTCGTCATCGATCGGGTTTTCAAAAGCGATGTTGATGTGGGTGATTTTGCCGTAGTCGATTCTCGTTGACAATTGCTCCGTATTTACCCAGTTCGGAACATAGGCGACGACTTTGGGGCGTTCCGCAAACGCCGCCGAACTAATCATCAACGTAAGTGTCCAAGCGATAAGGTAAGCGATGCGTGGGCCGTTCGTTGTCGTTATCATGACTATCACCACCGAGCTGAGATCACAGACGTCTTTTGGAAGTGCGGAGCGTGATATGGAATGCAATGAGGCGCAACCGGCAGGGAAAACGGTTGGTCGTCAACCGATCTGGCGATTGTTTAGAGCGGCACTTATCGCCTATTTAGTAGCGGTGATCATGTTAATGTCAATTGAGAGGCGGTTAATTTACCCGATACCCGATTCGCAGGCAGGCGATTGGGCTCCCTCAGGCATCCATTTTGAAGACGTCTGGCTAGATACGGCCGATGGGCACCGGCTGCATGGATGGTTCTTACCGGCGGCAAAGCCGTTAGCATTCGCGTTGTATTTTCACGGCAATGGTGAAGATGTTTCCAGCTGTGGGCCGGAATTGTCAACGTGGCGTGACTCACTGCAAACAAGCATTCTTGTGATGGACTATCGTGGGTATGGCAAAAGCAGCGGCAAGCCGTTAGAAACAGATCTGATTTCCGATGGCATCCTCGCGGCGAACTGGCTTGCCAATCGCGAGGGGATTTCGCCAAGCGAGTTAATCCTTTGGGGGCGGTCGATCGGCGGTGGCGTGGCGGCAGGGATGTGCCAATCCATTCAACCCAAAGCGATGATCCTCGAGTGCACTTTCGACTCGCTAACGAATGTCGCTTCACGCCACATCCGCTGGTTACCGGTGAGTTATCTCATGCGCAATCGCTACCCGTCTGCAACTCGACTGGTAGATTATCAGGGAGACGTCCTGATGTGGCATGGTGATGCCGACACGATCGTACCGATTGCATGTGGCCAAAAACTTTTTGATGCGATCGGCTCAGCGCGCAAGTTGTTTATCGAGAGCCCTGGCCGTGGGCACAACGACTATCCACCGAGTCGTTTCAAAATGGAATTGAAGAATATGGTCAAACGGATTTCGTTGCCGTCGTGAGACTCGCACCTATAGGTGTGATCAGGCCTGACGACGTCGCTCACTTTGATCGCTCGCGCGACGTCCACCCAGCATGTCGCTCCAACGGCGACCGAATCGAGATTGATTCGGGCCTGGTGAAACGAGGAACACCATGCCAAGACCAAAGATCAGGCCTGCGCTCCCACTGCCGACCGTCATCATGGTTGTCGACACGCCATTAGGTGAATCGCCGGTGTTAACCGGCCCTAACTTCGCCAGAAGGTTTGTTGAAAGCGAAGCGGAGCGACTTGCTTCGGCATCTGCCAAAACACGCTGAGCATTTTCGAGTAACGTGGTACGGTGCTTTACCTCCGACGCTACCTTGGAATAGGTGGTCCTTGCTTCTGCTAGTCGATCCAGGCGTCGAAGTAGGTTTTGCTGTTTCACTTGAAGACGCGCGACTCGATCTCGCTCCACGTCCAGTACCGGTTGCATCGAACGTATCGCCGAGGCAGCTTCGGACTGCATGGCAACTCGGATTTCATCCTCCGCAGCAATGGCGGCCTGCATCCTTGGATGCTCCGGTGTGAGGCGACCGGCCAACTCGGCACGTTGAATTTGTGAATCAATAAAGCCGTCCTTAAGGCGCTGCAGTGACGGTTGTCGATTGAGAAGCTCACCTCCGCTCACCAATAAATGGTTCGGATCACGAAGACCCTGTGACAGCAATTGGTGGAGCGATTCGAGTTTCTCCAACTCCAGTTCAGCCACTTGGAGATCACGGACCGTTTCATCCAGCGCGCGTCGATTCGCACCATCTCCGTTGAGCGATTCGCTCAGGGTACGGAGTTCGCCGAGGTCACTGCCAAACGTCACCTCAATCTCTCTCATCCGGCCTGACGCTTCGTCGAGATTCTTTTTGGCCAAATCCCGAGCGTGTGTCAACTCATCAATCATACTGTCCGCACGAACACGACGAACTTCTCGCATCTGCTGTGACAAGGAGGCATAGAGCGATTCGCAGAATGCTTTAGCGCGTTCGGGAGATGAATCTTCAACTTGAAGATAGATCATTTCGCTTCCGCCGAATTCGCCACCCTGGGGTGCCCGAATGTTAACACGCTTCTTCGCGATCGCAGCGGCGATTTCGTTCGAGGGCCAGCTCGCGTCTTCACCACCACCCGGCGGACCGATCAGACGCAAGGCAGTCTTAACGACTTCCAAATTCCTCGCCATCTCCAACGTCGTTTCCTGAGCGGCCTTAAGGTCGGTTTGGCTGCTGAAACGCCCCAAACGATCAACCGCGCCGTTTGCTTCGTCTCGCAACACCATGGGCTGACTTGCCGTCCAGTAGTCACGCGATACAAGTGAATACAATCCGCCGATGATTGCGAATAGCATCATCGTCCCACACCAAAGGGGCGCGAACAGGATGAGGATGTACCGTAAATGCTTCCAAGGAATCGGCGTGGCTTGAGTCGTCATTGCAATTCGATGATGCGCTGGGGCTTGATAACGGATGAATGGCAACGGAATTCCAAAAGTGCTCGTCACCTCAACCTGAAACCCTAGGTCACGATTCCAGACGGCGCATGACAAATTGCGATTCCACTTCGCTGGCTATGCGGATTGCAGCGGCTTTAACGCTTATACTACGCGTCCACCGTCTTCAACGACATCGATTCGCCAAGGCGGACGGTCGAATAAAAACCACCCGCTGCAAGCAAGGCGCTGGCCGGTCCACGCCGAAGCTATTGGCGGAGCGATTACGATCCGGGAAAATCGACTCGGTCGGTTTCAAAGTGCCACTTGCCGTACTCCTTCACCTTCACCCCCACGCCTACCGGAACAACATTTCGCGTGAGAGACTATTCACCGAAATGCAAAAAGTCTCCTCGGCCCTGTATATTGCAGATCGATATTGCAGATCGGTGCGAGGTGCCGCTCGCCAAGATCACCCTTGATACGGATCACGACGATTGCCGAGAATCCAAAAGGACAAAGCGAATGCTAAGCGAACTGAATTCAATGGATTGGGAACGATTGCGATCAGTTGCATCGCCCAGACTGTACGCCCTCATCACACTTAGTTTCATGATCACGAACTTAGCAAGCAGCGACGAGAATCGATCCGCTGCGACAAGCTCTGTCGTTCGCATTGCCACCTACAACGTATCCCTTTACGGCAAAAAGACTGGCGAGGTCGCAGAAAGGTTGCGGCAAGGCACCGATAAGCAGGCGAGGGCTATCGCCGCGATCGTTCAAACGATCCGTCCCGACATTTTGCTCCTTAACGAGATTGATCATGACGACGACGCTCACACCGCCAAACTATTGCGAGACCAATATTTTGCCGTCGGAAGGGACGATCGTGTAGGGATTGAGTTTCCATACGTCTACTCCGCGCCCTCCAATACTGGCATCGCGTCGCAAATCGATCTCAACGGCAATGGACGCCGCGATGATCCCGAAGATGCGTGGGGCTTCGGACTTTACCCGGGACAGTATGCATTTGCCATATTGAGTCGCTTCCCCATCGAATCGAACTCCATCCGGACATTCCAGTCGTACAACTGGGCGAGACTTCCGAATGCACTGCGGCCGATCGATCCGCAATCCCAAGAAACTTATTACTCGGATAGCACCTGGAACGCATTGCGATTGTCAAGCAAAAACCATGTGGATGTCCCTATCAACCTGAATGGAAAGTTTATCCACATTCTCGCTTCTCATCCGACACCGCCCGTTTTTGATGGCCCCGAAGATCGCAATGGTTGTCGCAACCATGACGAGATTGCCTTCTGGAATCATTACCTCGATGGATCGGAAGCACTTGTCGACGACTCCGGCAAGATTGGTGGACTCTCGAGCAGCGACTCGTTCGTCATCATGGGAGACCTCAATAGCGATGCAAACGAAGGGAGTAGCCGGGCACAAGCCATTGTCGCCCTTCTCCATCATCCACGAGTGCAAGATCCAAAGCCTCAACGAACCTCCAACACCGCGACGACCCCCAAAAACGACGCGATGGACACGGCAGACTTCGGTACCGTTGGAGAAATTCGCGTCGACTACGTTCTTCCTAGTGCGGACATGAAAGTGCGTGAAGCGAAGGTTTTTTGGCCAGCGAAAGGTGCAAAGGGTAGTGACTGGATCCATGCCAGCGACCATCGCTTGGTCTGGGTGGATGTGGAGCCATCGAAACCGAGTAAACTGCTTCGCTCCACCGATTGATGACTGCGACTTACTCTCGCATCTCACCCCTTCAAGTAAATGATTATTGAGACTCAACATGACGACATCGAAGTGCCGCTGGGGCTTTCTTAGCACCGCCGCGATCAGCCGCAAGAACTGGAAATCGATCGCATTGAGTGGAACAGGCACGCTTACTGCCGTTGCCAGCCGGGACCTGAAGAAAGCGCAACAGTTTATCGCCGAGTGTTCAGCAGAAGTGCCGATCATTCCGGGGCCTACTGCCCTGGGAAGCTACGAAGAACTGCTGGCACGATCGGACGTCGACGCGGTCTACATCGCATTGCCGACCGCCATCCGCAAGGATTGGGTAATGAAAGCGGCCGCAGCTGGCAAGCATGTCCTGTGTGAAAAGCCGATCGCTCATACTGCCACCGATGCTGCGGAGATGATTGCCGCCTGCAAGTCGCATGGTGTGCAATTCATGGATGGAGTGATGTTCAATCATAGCTCTCGACTTGCAGCCATCCGCGCTGAACTAACGCGAGAGGGAGGTATCGGTCAAGTCCGCCGCATTGCTTCTCACTTTTCGTTTTGTGGTGGGGACGCCTTTGAACGCGAAAACATTCGAGTGATGAGCCAACTCGAACCCCATGGTTGCCTTGGGGATCTCGGCTGGTACACGCTTCGATTCTCGCTTTGGGTGATGAACTACCAAATGCCGTTGTCTGTCATCGCGCATTCCCATCGTAATCTACAAGGAAAGGGAAGCCTGGGCCCTGTACCAGGTGAGTTCAGTGCGGAATTGTTTTTCGAAGATGGCGTCTCGGCTGGCTTTTTCTGTTCGTTTCTCGCCGAGAACCAGCAACTTGCCACAATCTCCGGTCGTCACGGATATATCACCGTCGACGATTTCGTTTTGCCATTCTATGGCGCCGAACTGGAATTTTCAGAGAGTCAAAATATTCTCGAAATCGACAATTGCCGCTGGAACATGCGCCGTCACGAAAGGCGATTGGCTGTCCATGAGTACGCCAGTGGCGAAGCCAACTCACAGGAAGTCAACATGATTCGTACGATGAATGAAATCGTGTTGAGCGGCAAGTTCGTCGATCATTGGCCGGACATTGCCCTGAAGACTCAGCGAGTGCTAGACGCTTGCCGATCCAGCGCCGACCAGGGCGGTATCCGTGTCCCTGTTTCGGCCACTTAGGTGTCCAGTTGGCCGAGTGTCGCTTGAAGGCCCCGCCCGCGGGACAATCCGATTTCGCGGTGGCGTCCCCCCACCCTATGCAGCCGAAAAGCACCAGGCCACTTCGCTTTCACGGCAATCCGACCACCGATTGCCCCATTCCCAACCCTGGCTGAATCCGTGTCCGGCGGGCCCATTCACAATCCGCCGCCAAGAATCCGCTGTCAATTCTCAAAGTGGCCCCGGACTCGCTACCAACAGATCTCGACGCGAATTTGCCCATGGTATACGAGCATCCGTCACAAGCAGAAGCAAAAAAAAGTGCCAACTCCACGGGATTCACGGCGGATCGCATCGCTTTGTAGCTGGCGAACGCCCACCAACTCAAATTTGGTAGAGCCTTCGGCTCGCTCACTGGGTAGGATAAGGGGTGTTCCGACCTGCGGATTTTGGGTCACAATGTTGACTTATGGATCTGTTCCACTCGTTTTCCCGACCAACATGTCTTCTGTCGAATCTGAACCATCCACGTCGCCGACCGGTAACGGCCAACCAGCATCCAAGAAACGGGGAGTCCCCGAGGGGCTTTGGCTGAAATGTCCAGGTTGTAGCGCTTCGGTTTATCGCAAAGAGGTTGCCGGCCGATTGAATGTCTGTCCAAAGTGCGAATATCACTTTTATGTTCCCGCGATCGATCGTGTCGCGCAGGTATTGGATGAGGGCACTTTCGAGCCGATGAATGAACATCTGCGACCGACGGACCCTCTTCAGTTCTCCGATCGTCGCCCTTATGCGAAACGGCTTATCGAGGAGCAACAGCGAACCGGCCTGACAGATGCTGTTTTGACCGGTACTGGGATGATTCGCGCCCGGCGAGTCGCGTTTGCCGTCACCGATTCAGCATTTATCATGGGTAGTATGGGTTCGGTGGTCGGAGAAAGGTTAGCGAGACTGATCGAGCGGGCGACGGAACAGAATTTGGCGCTGATTATCATAAGTGGTAGTGGTGGTGGCGCCCGAATGCACGAAGGAATCTTGTCATTGATGCAAATGGCCAAGGTTTCGGCGGCGTTGGCCAAGTACCATGAAGCGGGTGGTCTGTTTATCAGCGTCCTGACTAATCCGACGATGGGTGGGGTCGCAGCGAGTTTCGCGTCCCTTGGCGACTTGGTATTCGCCGAACCCAAAGCTCTGATTGGATTTGCAGGGCCCAGAACGATTAAAGCGACCATTGGAATCGAATTACCCGAGGGCTTTCAAACGAGCGAATTTCTGCTTGAACATGGTTACATCGATCGAATCGTTACGCGTGACAACCTCAAGAGCGAGATCGCTCGTTCGATCGACTACTGCGGTAAATAGATCGAAGGTCAATGAATGAGCCTTCTTGATTCTTTCAAATCGATGCTCGGCGGGCGCGGGGCAGCAAAAGGTGCCTCACGCGGGAAGGTCAACATTGAAAGCCGTTTTGAACGTTTGCGATCAAGCGTCAGCGGCACGATGAGCAATTTCTTCGTTGCTCGTGATCGAGAACTGGGAAGAATCGTCGGAGTAAAGTTGTGCGATCCCGAAAAAGTCGCTTTTTTCGAAAGCCGCTTCAAAGGCTTGAACAAACCGACAGAGGGTGAGATCGCGATGAGCATGGTCCACCCGTTGATCGCCGAGACCTACGAATATGGGATGTCAACGAAAGATGAACCGTTCTTAGTCATCGAATACGTCGAGGGGCCAGCGCTTCAGAAAGTAATCGCGGATCGCAATGAGGAAGCCGTAAAGCATTCGCGGCTCAACTTGATTCGCAATATGGCAGAGTCCATTCTCTACGTTCACCAAAGAGAGTTCATCCACCGAGACATCTGCCCTCGAAACTTCATTTGTTTGCCCGATGTTTCGGGCCTCAAGTTGATCGACTTTGGCTTAACCGTACCCGCGACTCCGCCGTTTATGGCTGCAGGCAATCGTACTGGCACTCCGCTTTACATGTCCCCAGAGATCGTGCGCCGCAGACCCACCGATAAACGAGTTGACATTTTCTCATTTGGCGTGAGTTGCTATTGCCTTTGCTCCTTTGAGTTTCCATGGCAAACGTCTCAGACCAACGGAAGAGCGGCGTTGTACCATGACACGTCGCCCCCCAAAGATTTACTTGCGGTGCGCCCCGATGTGGACCCACGATTGTCCCGTGCGATCATGCAAGCGATGAATCCAAAGCTTGAAGAACGAACGGCTTCAATGGAGTTGTTCTTGAAACAGATTCAAGGCGTCACGAGCGCTATGACTTCATGACGCCTTGAATGCTTTTGACCCTCGCCGTTTGGCGGTCTAGCTGTTGTGGAGTGCTTCCTCGTCTTCCGACTCCTCCACCGCCGAATCACCTGCGTCCTCCGAGACTGGCGCTGCATAGCCGCCCGTTGCGAGAACGCCTTGCTTGATCTCTTCGGCAACCTCGGGGTTTTCGATCAAGAAGTTCCTCGCCTTTTCTTTGCCTTGCCCTAGGTACACTTCGCCATACTTGAACCACGCACCGCTACGGGTAACAACCTTGTGGGTCGTCCCCAAATCAAGCAAGTCACCTTCGTAGCTAATTCCGTTTGCGTGCATCATGTCGAACTCGGCAACCCGGAATGGAGGAGCGACCTTGTTCTTAACGATCTTGGTGCGAACCCTTTGCCCAACTTGCTCTTCACCGTCCTTCAACGCTCCGATCCGGCGAACGTCGATTCGGCACGAGCAATAGAACTTCAGAGCACGGCCACCCGGCGTGGTTTCTGGGCTGCCAAACATCACTCCAATCTTTTCACGGATTTGATTGATGAAGATGACACAGCACTTGCTTTTGGCAATGGCCCCGGTGAGCTTGCGAAGGGATTGACTCATCAATCTCGCCTGCAAACCCACGTGACTGTCGCCAATCTCGCCTTCCAATTCGGCTCGCGGAACAAGTGCGGCAACGGAGTCGATCACGATCACGTCCACGGCGTTGCTCTTGACCAACATTTCGCAAATTTGCATTGCCTCCTCACCGCTGCTGGGCTGGCTCACCAAAAGGGTATCCAGCTGCACACCTAGCTTCTTCGCCCAACTGGGGTCAAAGGCGTGCTCCGCATCGATGATCGCAGCAATTCCGCCAGGCTTTTGAGCTTCGGCACAAACATGCAATGCAAGAGTCGTCTTACCGCTCGACTCCGGACCATAAATCTCAATGACGCGACCGCGAGGCAATCCATACCCACCCAATGCCATGTCCAGGCTCAAGCTACCGGTAGAGATTCCGTCGATCGTCAGCTTATGTGACGCACCTAACGGCATGATCGCTCCGTCGCCAAACGTCTTCTCAATCTGCTGCAACGTCGTCTTCAGGCCCGGCTCGCGATCCAAAATCGCTTTCATGCCCGGATCTAGTCGCACACCCTTTGAGGCGGCTTCGGTTGCAATCGTCTTTTTCTTGGCCATTCCCTAGTCTCCCGTACTCGCAATTGCTGTTGGCATTCCCGTGGTATCCAGTGGCTCGCCAACTGAGCCGGTGGACATGCTTATAGTATCGGACGGTATTCTCCATCGCAATCGACCATCAGCATTTCGTCCGTCGATTTCGAAACTCGGTTTTCGCGAGAATCAATTGAGTTCTGGACCCGACTGACTGGTCGGGCCCTGGGCGAGATGGTTATGACTGTCTTGGTAGCGTTATTATTGGCACCGCCTGTGACACGTCTGGTCACAGCCTACGAATAACTTTCGGTCTCTGTTTCTGAGGGCCACCAAAAACAATCGAATCAAATGGAAATGGGTTACCCAGACTGCCCTCACAGGATGGCTGCGTCTGCGGCTGAAGTCCTGAAAATGACACGGTTGACATCCCGCGTAGGTGACGGTGGAGGCGACGTGCCCGCCCTTCGAGGGGCCAGCAACGAACCCGAAAAACTTCAATGCGATAAAGAAATTGCCTCGCATTCCAGCATGGAGCCGTGGAAAGCGAAAGCGAGACATTGCATGCAATGAATCCTTTTGGCCACGGACCCACGGCATAAACGGATCAACCGAATGGCCCCACTTGTTCGCTCGTCTATCGATAGGAACAAGATCGTGAAACGACCAATACGTCAGGATATTCCGATTACGTCAACAAAACCGGAGATGCGTGCTTAAATCAAAAAGTTTGAGTCGAGTTTTCGAGACGGACCCTCGTCACAACCTAGCTTTGATCGCAATGGATTACTTCGACGAGGCAATCCATCCTGGGTAAAGTCTCCGGCACACTGTTTACTGAAAACGATATGTAGCCGCTCAAAGCAATCCTTATCTGTAGTGATGACCTGCTATTGCCCGTCGTAAGGCGGGAACTATTGAATCAAGGCGTTGAGATAGACCATGTGTTTCCTACTGTTTTGTCGGCAACGGAAAACTTGCGACTTCCCTATGACGAAAGCAGATTGTTTGTTTGCCATATCGAAAGCAAGAATCAACACGATTCGTTGAGGCGACTGAGTGGTGCTTTTGCTGGTCGACCAATCGTAGCATTGGTTGGCGAAAGCTCGAATTCCATGTCGGTTGTACATGCAATGCGCGACGGGGCGGCCCAGGTTGTGATGTTGCCTTTGGACGTGGATGACTTCCGTGAAGCGATTACAAGTGTTGCATTGCAATTTGGACATTCCGCCAGCAAGTCCAGAGTGATCGCTATTTCAGGAGCGCATGGTGGAGTAGGGGCAACTACGATCGCTGTTAACTTGGCCTACGAACTGGCTCAGACCTTTCAGCTTGACACCGTTATCGCAGAGTTGTCCCTCAATTGTGGCGTGCTTGCTTCCTATCTCAACATTGAGCCGCAGTTCACAACTCAGGAGCTTTTCCAGCGTGGCCATGAGGTCGATATCTACGCGATCAAGAAAGCTCTCTATCCCTTCGGAGATCGCTTGTCGATTTTGGCAGGCCCGTCTCACGCGGCGACGTCGCCTAGTGTGAAGCCGTTAGCCATTTCGCATCTGATTCACAGCCTTCGACAACTCGCGGAAGTGGTGATTCTTGATGTGCCTAGCACCTTAGATGAGGCACAACTGATCGCGTTGGACGCCGCGGATGAAGTGGTGCTTGTGGCGGATCAGACTGTGCCATCTTTACAGCTCACCGTCGAAAGCCTGCGACTTGGAATTAGAACTCATTCACCCTGGGTCGTCATCAACCGCTTCGATCCTAATGTTCAAGCCTTGGATCGAGCCCGGATTCAAAAAGCCCTGTCAATCGATGAAATACGGACCGTCGCACTGGACCATGACGCGATCATGTCGTCCGTCAATTGCGGCACGCCCCTGCGCACTAGCTTTCCAAGATCAAAAGCTCTTGCCGACATCGATTCCCTTGCGCGCGACGTGCTCGGAATTTCACTCCCGTTAAACGGTCCCGGTGTCGCACACGGCCTACTCAGCAATTTGGCCCATACGTTAGGTATTCGCTGACCCAATAGATTTATCCCAACCGCATAAACCCATGCTGACAATGGGCCCGTCGCGAACCTCGTTTTCAGCTCACTCAACGCAAAGCTTGCTTGATTGGTGATCGTCCTGCTCGACTGCCAACCCGATCGTTCATCCTGTAATCTAAACATCGGCGTACACGCAAAGGTTCGCTCTCTCATGCAAATCAAAACTTGAGTTGCCACAACACAAAAGACCTCGTAAACACGCCTCTTTCGCAAAGGCGGAGTTTGTGGATTGCATCGAGATAGCTTTCTCTTAACCCACGCTTCTTCGCGTGGTTCCCATTCCTACGATCAGACCACTGACCGCACCGCAAAGGTGGCCGTCCCAAGACATGGCGGAGCCATAGGTAGGAAGCATGCCAGTAAGCAAAGTTCCTCCAAAAAGGAAACCTGCCAACAAGGCAATGCCAAGCGACGTGATCTGTCTTTCGCGAATCCCGACCGTGATCAGATATGCAATCAATCCAAACACTAACCCGCTGGCGCCGATATGGAACGCGTTTCGCCCAAGGCACCAAAGCAGCGCGCCGTTGCCGACAATGATCGCGACAATGACGGGCCAAGCGCGATGCCGCGACGCAATCGTCAAGCCAAGTAGAATCGCTAGTGGAATCGTGTTTGAAATCAGGTGCCCCCAACCAGCGTGCAAGAACGGCATCGAACCGACCCCAATCAATCCTCGAAATGTTCGGGGTAGAAGTCCAAACTGTTTTAAGTCAATCGGAACGATCGAGTCCACGATTCGAACCAACCACATCGCCAACAGCAAGACAAAAATCGGATACGCCTGTTTCTTCAAAGCTTGACCCTTTGGATTCGTCACATTTCTAGCAGACCAACGAGCCCAATCCGAGCCCAATCCGAGCCCAACCATCCGATCTCAACCATCCGATGATCGAAGCGGGCCAATCATGCTATGCGAATTGACGACGGTCAGAGAGCGTCATTCTACCTTTGCGCCGGGCGATTCCTGCTCGTTCTTTAAACGGATTAGCACTTCATTTCGGCGAAACATGCCCGGCGTCCACGGTGGATCATAACCCGCTGATTCCGACTCGATGTCAGCGACGAGCTGCTTGTCTGCGATCCATTTCCGTAACCGCTCCTCAGCTTTCTTGAGATCTGCCGAGTCCATTCGCCCCGAAAAGCGAATTACAGCAAAGCGGCCACCGTCACGCTTCCGAAGATTGACGTCGACGGCAGCCGGTTTCGGAGCCCCGTTCGCAACAACTTCCTTGGGGATGACGAATCCCATCCGTCCCTCGGTACCTGATTCACCTTGCTCCATAAACACTGGAGTCGTCATGGCGACTTTCTGCTCAGTCTCATTTGCGCCGCTGATGTAGCGAAACAATCTCATGAAGCTACCGTCGTTACCCTGTGACTCCTTCCGCATGGCGGTGGATGCCAACATCAGGTCAGGATATTCGCGGGTTTCGAAGGCTCCATCCGACTCAACCACATCGTAAGAGGCGGTTTCATAGGCTGCTCTCGCGGTCAGGTTCAGGGCAAAAGACCCACAGATGACCAAGCCCAGGACCGTAACCACATAGATCATTCTCTTTCTCGACATCGGATCAAATACTCTGATTGGTGGAAGGACATGTTTCCCCTAGCGTCATGGCAACTATAGGCTCGATGGCAAGTTAACTGCGATGGGGACTCGGGCCCCTTTCAAACGAGTTCTTCCAATGCCTCTGCGTTTTCCACAGTGAGAAATGAGACGAATTTCGCACGAAATCGAATCCAAACGCCACGGCGCACCGAAATCCAGGTTCTTGCCAGATGAGGTTTTATTGGCTTCTTGAACGAATTCGGCGATGTGGGGCCCTGTTGGCAGACCCGGCGTTGACGAGTCACGAGATTTCTGAAAAGCTGTGCAAGCCTCGACCACGACGCGGTCGTGGCGAAACTGGCAGACGCGCTAGGTTGAGGGCCTAGTGGGGGCAACCCCTTGGAGGTTCAAGTCCTCTCGACCGCATTCAACAAAACCCCGTGATTCACGGGGTTTTGTCGTTTCTGCGGTGATCTACTCGCCGGTTGCTGATCGTTTGTTGAAGCCGCACAGTGGCCGCCACCATGCGAAAAACACGGAATTCAATGGTGCCCCACCGTCTAAACGAGCAGTCCTACTCGCTTTTGAACAATTCTCACAGCCCCACATGGATGTCGGATGTGGATGCCGGCTGTCGAGCGTCTCGGACAGTGGAATTGCCTCATGGCCTGCATCGCGCGCTCAACCTACGCTCAGTACCCCCAATGCTTCTTCGCTCTCGAAACCTTGCCAGCCCAGCAAACTCGGCAACGACCTCGATGGCACCAGGGTGAGTGTCCTCAATCGAATACGAAATTCACAGTTTTACAATGCTCAACACGACAGACTCAGCATGCAACGCAATGTTCAGGTGATGCTCCCGCTATCGCTTCGCGTTCAGCCCACCTTTGGGCAGGCTCGGCTTCACTCAAATGGCTTGCACCGGGACCGTGTGCGATGTCTTCTCTGGCATCGAAACGTCGCGAACACTTTTCGGAGGCAACGACAGCTCTGCGCAAACGGGAAGGTGATCCGAGGCAACTTTCGCCGTTGGCGTTCGCGGTTGACTCACAGATCGAATATTGAAGTGGCCACTCGCGAAAATGTGATCGATTCGCACGACCGGGAGTATCGAGGCAAAAGTTGCCTTGGGCCGAACTTTCCGTGAGTGTAACTGCACATCGACCAGGCTCTTAGTGAACGCATGATAGACGGCGGACCGCGGCCCGGCGTTAAAATCACCACACAAAATGACTGGTTCGTGTTGTGGAATGCCGCCAATCCAATTTTCACTGAGCAGGATCTCTGCTTGTCGCTGTCTTTCCTCCTGCCGAAGGCCGAAGTGGGTATTGATTACATTGACAAGCCCCGCCGAAGTTTCAACCTGTATCCACATCGCTCCGCGAGCTTCGCTGCGGAGGGCGTGGTTGCTGGGCGTAAGGTGCGCTGACTTCACATGCATGATTGGAAAGCGGCTGAGGATCGCTAGGCCATACTGTTCTCCGCTCCAGTCCGAAATCGCATAGAAATGATGACTCATGGAAAGTACGTCAGCAATCAACTTTGCCTGCTCGTGTCCCTTCGTCTGATAGCGATTAGAATCTACTTCCTGCAACGCGATGATATCCGCATTGCACGACTTGATTACTGAAACGATCCGTTCGGGCCTCACCTTATCATCAATCCCAACGCAGCTGTGGATGTTGTAGGTCATGACTTGAAACGAACCGCTCGGTGAATGCTCCCCCTGCCGTTTGTAGTAGGGTGCCGCCCGCCCGCCTTCATGATCACTTAGCATCTTCAGTGGGCGATCTCGATGTACGAAATGCCATGCGGCACGATAGAGATCAACACCGCGAATGTATCGTTCTTCACTCTTCGCCCTTCGATGGTGTAATTGAATGGAATGGGGCATCAATGCAAAGCCTCGAGTCTCATCGGAGCCGATGCTTCCGTGAGCGCCGTTCTCGTCGACAAACGTCACCGCATCCTGAAGTGGATTCCAGCCGCTGATGATCAGATCTCCGGAATCGGGATGTTTGGCGAGACGGACGAGGTCATGTGACACTTCATCTATAAAGAGATGGCCGTTACCAAGGACGTGCCGGGCGTCCTCGGGAAGACGCCACTCGCCGGACGAATTATGAGCCCTCAAATGTCCTTGCGAGTCGTAGTATAACACCAGCGGTACCTGCTCCTTGCCAACTAAACTTCTCGCATAGGTTTCTTTCTCACCATCACTCAGCTTGATCGGGAGATAAACATGGCCGATGGGCCCCAGCGCGGTCACGACGATATCGTCTTTCAATTCTTCTTCGCTGGAACCCGTCGCTTTTTGATCTCCCCGCTTGGTTCGAAGCAATCGACGCCAGCGTTGATCCACTTGATCGCGCCGAGTCAATCGCTTATCGAGGTGCCGTACCCTGCGATCGCGTAGCGGTCCTTCGGTAAACGCGCGGACCACCGCGTCATGAATTGAAAGCCCCGTCTTCGTTTCATAGATTTGCGTGTGCTGCTGGCCGTGATCCGAGTAAATAACGACCTCGTAATCGCGGACATCCGACGTGTGAGCAGCACGGTAGATGTCCCGAATCACTCCGTCGATGCCCTTTAAGCCCCAGTGAGCAAACAGACTTCCTGGGCCACGACGATGGGATTGTTCGTCATAGCCAAGGAAGTTACCAAAAACGATTGGCGAACCTTCCGCAATGGCAAGCTTAATCATGATGCGAAGCCACTCTCGCATCGCAATCGACACGATCACGCGCGATGGAATGCAATGCAACTCGGCCCGCCAACTTTGTTGCCCTGCCAGACCACGAATCATATCGAACAACGCAATGAATAGTTCCAAAAGCGACAGACCAATGACACGGAGGATTGTGAATCCGTAAAGCAAGAAAACGATCGCGAGCTTCCAACCGCTGGTCATTTCGCGAATGCTGGCAAGATCCATCGTCTCCGCACAAAGACGCGCTTCCGAAGCCCCAGCCGCATAAATGTTTGAATACGACCGGCCTCCCTCCAGCAACGGCTGGTGTGTCTTTGATAATTGCTCTCCAACTCGATGAGCCCATTCTTGCTCATACATCATCGCGGTCTTACCGGACTCACGATGAAAGAACTGGAATGCGGGCACCGCACAGCGAGCGCCGAACATCACCTCCGCCTGTACCGCAGGCGTGGTCGACGGAAGACCAGAATAGAAACTTAACTTGTCATAGTGATTTTGCCTGAGCAGCTTGCTAATGAAAGGCATTCGCCCCTTCGCGATTGCTGCCTCAAGCTGCTTACGAGCAAGCCCATCGATCTGGATAATGACTAATCCAGGATTGTCACTATGCGCCGCCGAAATGTCGCGGTTGAGCAGCCGTGCGACCCACCGGGTGCGGCTGAAAGCACGGCGAATTCGGCGTTTAAACTGAATGATTCGATTAAACAAGTTGACTCCTCGTAGCTTCCGTTTCAACCACAGCAGCGGACAAGGCGGTCGTTTTGGCGACCAGTAAAGACCACTCAATTTCCATACGACTGAGAAAACCTTCCCATAGCCCAGTATCGGCATCAACTCGTTCTGCATTGCTGTCGACAAGCTGTTGATACAGCTCAAGCACTCGATCGGCGCATACATCGAGTCCAAAATCCCTGACCGAGTTGCGGGCCCGCTCCCCGCGGCGTGCAAGCTCCGCGCGGTCTCCTGTGATACTACGAATCGATTCTGCAAATTCCTCTGCGGTCGCATCGCCATCGAGCATTTTTCCGCTGTCGCCAATTCGTACATCACGTACGCCGGGCCCATCGATCGCCACCACGGGAGTCCGTGCAGCCATCGCTTCCGCGATAACTAAGCCTTGCGTCTCCGATTTCGAACTGAATACAAATATATCCATCGCGGTGTACGCATCGACCAACTCTTGACCCGTCAAGCAGCCGGTCATGATCAATTGCTTGGGACTGGCGATCTCGGCGACAGTTCGTTCAATCGATTCAGTTGATTCGCCAGTGCCTACCACCAACCAGTACGCCTTCGGATTCGCCTTAAGAAACTGGGCAACGGCATTTGCAAGAAAACCAAGATTTTTTTCCTCCGCCAAACGTCCGACGTGGCCGATTACTAACGCATCGTTTGGAATCTTGTGTTGTTTGCGAATCGGTTTACCGTCACCACTCCCAAAAAATTCAAGATCGATTCCCGTTGGAATCGCGGTGATAGGGGTTTTAACTTCTCGTTGCACCAGCAGTTCAGCGATACTTTGGCTAGGAGCAATCACATGAGTGCATAGATTGCAATACTCGGTAGCCATCTGAATTGCGACTCGCTGCATCGCCTCTGAGTCGAAAGGCACGTAATGGGTGTACTGTTCGTAGAGCGTATGGTGCGTGAAGACCAACGGCACCTTACGCGTCCATGCTGCACGGAGAGCAGAATCCCCTAACAAAAAGGGATGATGACTGTGAAGAAGATCGGGTTGAAATTCGTCAAGGTACTGATCGATCAAAAGTGGCTGTGGTAGTCGTACCGAAAAGTCGCTTCCGTTGAAATTCTGTATTGCAGGGACTCGCAAGACCTGGTCGCTCGATTCTTCAGCCCCTGCAAACTCTGGGGCGATGATTCTCACGTCATGTCCGCGGCGACGAAACTCCTCTTCATAAGTATTCACCGACCGAGCAACACCTCCGACATGCGGCAGATAAGTGTTGGTAAACATGGCAATTTTCATCGCGTTCATCCTTCCTCGGAGAGGGCTACAAAAGAGTCGGCTGGGGAGTCAGGAACTTTATAAAGCGGGGCGGGATCCTGAATCTCCCGTTGAAGAGCAATAGGCTGGCAAATATCGGGCCGATGGACAGTTCGGAACCCGGGAATTGCCACAATAAGCATTGGTTGGGTGTGATACCACTTTGCATCGATAATGACAGCCGGTTCTTTACGCGGATGAACGATGCTGACTGTTACGTGCCCCCAAGGCGTTAGGGTCGGACCAAACGTAACATCGTTCTCAGAGTCAAACCAACCGGGGAGGATTCCCGACCCGATGATCAATCGATCCGACTCTTCACGCACAAACATATTGCGAAGCATCATGACCCACTCGGCAGCTGCCCAACCATGTTGGCCGTCGCCCATACAACCGCCTCCTGTCTGTGGGTGAATCGCCTCGGGCCATTGGCCAGTCGGCGAGGCAAGTTTTGCAACGGCATCAACCAATGCGAGATAGCGGAGGTCGCCCGCGCGTAGGAGTGTCTGCGCTATATCAAGCGTCAGATAAGCATTCACTCCGGAGTGAATCACGTCTTGAAAGAAACCGCCTTGGAGGAAACAACGCTCCAACAACTTGTCAACCGTTGCCATCATGGCTGGAGACCCAGGAGGAAATAGTTGCAACGGATAGTCGGCAACCATCGACCCGACTGCACCCGCGTCGATACGGCGATGAGGCGACGCGGGAACTCCCCCAAGCGATCGCCACGCCGGGGTCCGCTGAATACTCCGATCAATCGCCCTGCGTAAATCGTCAGCTTTCAATCGAGCATCCACCGCTTCAGTGGGTCGCCCGTGGCGATCAAGCAGTTCCGCGGCGCCACGTAATCCTGCTTCTGCCCAAAAGTCATCCCAGTAATAGTGGTCGTTGGGGCCGAGGTGCTCGGCACTAAAACCTGCTGGTAGTAAGCCAATGTGAAGTGGGTCAGTACTATCTAGCACTCGTTTTTGCTCGATCCACTCGATAGCCTTGGGAATGGTTGCGATCAATGCATCCGGAAGTCTATCGCCTAACAATTTTTCATAGCGATTGAAAATCCATAACACCTGACCGTTTGAGTCCCATTCTCCATCTTGTGATCGGAAATATCCGTTGCGAAGTTGTCGCGAAGCGAAGCTATCCATCGTTTGTCGACATCGCTCAGTGAGCCCAATGGCCAGTAGCGAATTCATCATCACGCAGGCATCGCGAAACCAAAAACGTCGATACGTATACGGTCCAGGTACAACCTCATCGGCCGATAAAAGGATAAGTGTTTGTACCGCAGCGTCATACAAAAACTGCTTGCGAGCATCGGGTATTTGCAACTTTGCGACTCGGTCTCGCACCGATTGCCAAGTTGCCTTCGTACGAAAACGGGCAATATTACCGTTCGTCTCCAATTCCTTTTTCAGTGGGACTCGGATGGAGAGCGATGCTTCTTGATTCATTGAAAAGATTGCGGCCGCTGTTGCCATGCCCACCTTGCAGACAACTCGCATTCGTTCGTGATCGCCGCCACTACGGCCCTCGCGCCCACGGAGCAAACTGTACACATCCCCGTCGGCATAATCAGAAACTAGCAATTGATCGGCCGGTCGTCCAAGTTGAATTTCGGTTTTACCATTCACCAGCCAGCCACTACGACCCTCATTTACTTCGATGGAATCGACAAACTGCACACCCTCCGGGTTGTACGGTCGCACGGATACAACCAATTTGGCCTCACTCACTGACTTGGCCACAATGTCGATTTTTAGTACCGGATCGTCCCCCTCTACTACAACACGAACCGCTTTTCGCAATGCGAAATCGCCATGCTGAGAGGATGTCGTCACAGCAAGGCCATCATCGATGTCCAACGTTTGCACAATCGATGAATCAGGCAGTCGACTGGGTGTAAGAGAGTTGCCAGCGTCGTCGACGATCCAACAGTCGATTGACCACCCGTCGGTCAGAGGCGTTACCAAGCCGCGCGGATCGACAATGGGATAAACCGACAGCTCCGGCAACCCCACAGCGGTCCAGTTACGATGCGTCAAATTCACATGACTGAACGAAAACGCTCGCGGTATGAAGGACACATCCGTTGGGTCGAACTGTCGAACCACCCAGTAAGGCCATATCCAGTCCAAGTTGTGCTGAACGGCGCGGGTGTTGACGATCCCGCGAGCGTGAAACAGCACGCCCGCACGGAGCAACTCAATTGGTTCGCCGATTTCCGATGGTTGCGCAAAACCTCGTATTCGCCGAAGCCATATCGCTGGGTCCGCTAGACCATAGGCCCGCGCTGCGCGTTTTGCGATCAATTTCCAGGGTAAAAAGCGAAACATTGGCTTAGAAGGAGACGAGGTGGTTGGTTTGAGCACAGCAGCGTTAGCGGTCGCAGCACTTACGCATTCCTTGTGCCGATTTTTTCCTGTAACGAAAGATGACCTGGTACCCTCCCATGCTGCGCATTGATGAATGCAAGCCGATCCCGCAGGTCTTTTAGCGGAGTCGACCTTCAGTCAAACTTTTCCTCGAGAAGGTCAACTCAATCTTCAAGGCGAGCTTTGATGGGCTTGATCCGTTAGACGATCTGAGTCAAGAAAAATCGAATTCTCCGTCCGACCGTAGAAATAGTTCTTCGCAATCTCGGCGACGACCACATAGAGGACAGTCAGTCCGATCAACATCAGCATCAGCGGTGCAGGCAATGGCACGAAACCCAACAAAGAATTGATGGGAAGATATGGCAGTACGAGAGTGATACCGATCACGATGACGGTACTCGACAGCAAAAGTGTCCCAGGACGGCTGCGAAAAAACACACGGCGAGTTCGTACGACTAGTGCGATGACTAATTCCGTCAACAGTGACTCGATAAACCATCCCGTGCGAAACTCCTCTTCAGTTGTACTGAAAACGTACAACAACGTGCCAAAAGTTAAAAAGTCGAAGAGTGAGCTGACCAATCCGAACAGCACCATGTAACGACTAATGAACTTGTTATCCCATCGACGTGGTTTTGCAACCCATTCCGGATCGACGTTGTCGCCGGCAATCATCGTTCCAGGAATATCGGACAAGAAATTGTTGAGTAAAATCTGTGATGCGAGCAGTGGCAGAAACGGCAAAAAAAGCGATGCTACCGCCATGCTAAACATATTGCCGAAGTTGGCGCTTATCGTCGTTAGTATGTATTTATGCGTATTGGCAAACGTTCGGCGTCCTTCTTCGATGCCTTCGCGCAAGATGTCTAAGTTTTGTTCAAGAAGAACCAAGTCAGACGCGTCCTTTGCAACGTCCACAGCCGTATTGACCGAGATCCCAACATCAGCAGCATGCAATGCCGGCGCATCATTGATTCCATCACCCATATATCCCACAACGTGTCCGGTCTTCCGCAATGCGAGAATAATGCGTTCTTTCTGATTGGGGTCCACCTCGGCAAAAATCGATGTCCGTTCTGCAGCGTGCCAAAGCGCCTCGTCTCCCATACCGTTGAGGTCATTGCCAGTCAGCAATCCGCCAGTGGGCAAATTGACGGCCTCAGCAACGTGACGGGCCACGAGTTGATTATCACCCGTGATGATTTTCAATTGGATGCCCAATCGGTTGAGGTCGACTATCGTCTGTACAACGTCCGCTTTGGGGGGATCAAAAAACAGCAAGAATCCTGCAAACTGAAGCGATTCCTCGTCGACTCGCGAAAAGGATGCTGCCCTCTGGACCATCGGTTTCGTTGCTACGCCTAATACACGGAAGCCCTGGGCGCTCCACTGGCGAAACTGCTCATTCAGTTCGCCTCGTCGGGTGTCATTTAAGGCACCGCTGGTACCACCTTCCATCACCGAAGTACAAACTTCCAGAACATTCGCCATCGCTCCTTTCGTGATGAGCGTTCCTAGCCCTTGCTTGTCGGCAACGATCACACTCAGTCGCTTACGGATAAAGTCATAAGGGATCTCGCCGACCTTCGTCTCAGGGCTGAGTTCGATGCCAGCTTGCTTGCCAGCAACGCTGATCGCCTCATCGAGCGGATTATTCAATCCAGTTTGATGACACGAGTTGAGGCATGCATAGCGAAGTACCGATCCCGAAGGTTTACCTTGGGTGTCCAGCGCATCCTTGAGTAAAACAACTCCCTCGGTCAACGTCCCCGTCTTGTCGGTACAGAGTACGTCCATGCTGCCAAAGTTTTCGATGGCATTCAGCTTTCTAACGATGACACCTCGCTTCGCCATTCGCTGTGCTCCATGAGCGAGCGTGATGCTGATGATGGCAGGTAGGAGTTCCGGAGTTAGGCCAACCGCAAGTGCGAGTGCAAATAAAAGGGAATCTAATGCTGGCTTATCGCGGAGGATGTTGATCAACAAGACGACCACAACCATGACCAACATCACTCGGGTGAGAAGATACCCGAATCGCTGTACGCCCCGCTCAAATTCAGTATCTTCGGGACGCAACTTCAATCGTTCAGCAATCTGTCCAAACACCGTTGACTTCGCGGTCTGTACGATGAGTACACGAGCGGTACCACTTCGAACGCTGGTTCCCATGAACACGCACTGGGTGCGTTCCATGAGGCTCGCATGAGGCTCCACTTTGCCTGCCTTCTTTTCTACCGGAAAAACTTCACCGGTGAGGACCGCCTGACTGACGAACAGATCGTTTGCTTCCAGTACCACTCCATCCGCCGGAATGAGGCTGCCTGCTGACAATAGAACCACGTCGCCCGGAACAACGTTTTTGGAGAGCAACTCAAGAGGAATTCCGTCGCGTAAAACCGTGGACTTGATCGTAACCTTTGAACGCAGCTTTTCGATTGCGTCGCTCGCGCGATACTCTTGGACAAAGCCCAGCATCGTGCTTCCGAGAACAACCGCCAGCACAATGATTGCATCGGGCCATTCTCCCGCGATGGCCGAAATCATCGAGGCGACGACCAGAATCAGTACCAATGGACTCTTAAACTGGTTCAGGAGCAAACGAAACGCCGATGAATCGCTGCCCGCCTTGATCGAGTTTGGCCCGAATCGCTGCAACCGCCCATCGGCATCCTCTTGCCGTAATCCGTCACTCGAAGAACGCAGTTCGGTCAGTAGTTTGTCGGATGGCAAACTCCAATACTGAAGCGGCACCGCCCCGTCATAGAAGACCTCGGCCGAATCGCGGGGGATGGAGTTTGGCAAAGATATCCCCTTGCGTCGCGTTTGTGTGCCGATCGTTTAAGTTCAGCATCCTACCAGAATCGGCGTCAATACACGGCAACCGCCCTCATGCCAGACGCGCCTTGTACGGCGCGTGATTTGCTCCCTCGCGCTGGTTCTGGAAGGGGGCAAAGATTTACTCTTTTGGTCTCTTTTCGAAATTATCCAAAACGGGCAGATGAGGTTACGAGCTTCGTTATTTTCCGGTTAACTACGATTAGCAAACGATACGCGTTCAACAATCGAGTTCGTATTCCGCCGCTGGTCGCATTTCGACCAACAAGGCCGTTTGCAAGACAATTTCCCTGCGTAACCGCGAGTGAGCATGCAACCTTCCGGTCCGGCAGCATTGGAAAGCATTCAATCGGATCTATCCTGCTTGAGTGAAAGTAGGCGGAGATAAAACCTCTGCAAGACGTTAAAAATGGTGGAGGCTCTGCTCAAAACGACTGAACGCGGCTTGTATTGCTCTGCGGGTGGTTTCTACATCGACCCTCGGCGACCGGTCGATCGCGCCGTGGTCACGCACGCCCACTCCGATCATGCGCGATGGGGATGCCGGCATTACTTGGCGGCGCGCCCCAGTGAACACCTTTTGCGAATGCGGATGAGCGAAGACGCAGAGTTTCAGTTTCTCCGCTATGGAGAATCAATCCAAATCGGCGGTGTCGATGTTAGCTTCCACCCTGCTGGCCATATGCTCGGTTCGGCCCAAATTCGGCTCGAATATCGCGGTCGAATCGCGGTTGTCACGGGCGACTACAAACTTGGCCAAGATCCAACGTGCGAAAGTTGGCAACCGCTACGTTGTCACTTGCTCGTGACCGAATCCACGTTTGGACTTCCTGTTTATCGATGGCAAGCCGAGCAGGCAATCGTTGAGTCGATTAACCACTGGTGGCGAGGAAACCGCGAAAGCGGCAAGTGCAGTGTACTTTACGGATATGCTGTCGGAAAAAGTCAGCGTCTACTCGCTGGACTCGATCCGAGCATCGGCCCCATCTTCACCCACGGGGCAGTTGAGAAGGGAAACGAGGCGTACCGAATGACCGGAGTTAATTTGCCCATGACCACTTACGTTGGGTCCATCGCTGGGAAGAACGATTGGCGAGGTGCGATGGTGGTAGCCGTCCCTAGTGTGCATGGAACTGCATGGATAAGAAAGTTTGGGCCTGTCAGTACGGCCATGGCAAGCGGGTGGATGGCGGTGCGAGGCGCCCGACGAAGACGCTCCGTCGATCGCGGATTCGTCATGAGCGATCATGTTGACTGGCCTTCGCTCTTACAAGCGGTGCATCTTTGCGATCCCGAAACGGTTTGGGTGACGCATGGCTATTCCGCCGTGGTCGCTCGCTACCTACAGGAACAGGGCCGCGATGCAATTGCGATCGATTCACGCGCTCGAAGCGAGGACGAGGAAGACGCCATCCCTGCAACTGACAAAGTGCAAGAATGATACGCTTTGCAGAACTCTTTACCGCACTCGATTCGACAACCAAAACGAACGACAAGGTTTCCGCAATCGCGAATTATTACGCTCACGCGTCCCTGACCGATTCAGCGTGGGCAACCTTTTTCCTTTCGGGCAATAAACTTAGGCAACTGATACCGACAAAACTTCTTCGCCAGTGGGCAGCAGAAGAAGCCGGCATCTCGCTCTGGCTGCTCGAGGAGTCGTATCACTCGGTTGGCGATTTAGCAGAAACGCTGTCGTTGATCGTTCCACCAGGGAACCCGGCGGACGATCTTTCGCTATCTCAATGGATTGAAGAACGACTGATTCCACTTCGGACGATGGATGAGCCCGGGCAACATGCCCTGGTAATTGACACTTGGCGAAATACATCGGTCGCCATGCGCCTAGTGATCATGAAATTGATCACTGGCGCATTCCGCGTTGGCGTGAGCAGACGTCTGGTAACTAGAGCAATCGCGGAACACTCGGGTATTTCGCCAGAGGTCATTTCACACCGATTGATGGGTAACTGGAAACCTACCGAAGCGTCCTATCAACGATTGATCGATCCGAATATTCATGACACAACTGCAAGTCAACCTTATCCCTTCTGTCTAGCCCATTCCATGGAAGGCCTCGGCCCTGAGTCTCTCGGCCCACACGAAGATTACGTGGCCGAATGGAAGTGGGATGGAATTCGAGGTCAACTGATCCGGCGAGCAAGGGAAACATTCATTTGGTCGCGAGGTGAGGAGTTAATGGAGAACCGTTGGCCAGAAATAGAGTCGGCTGCGCAAAGGCTGCCCGAGGGGACCGTATTGGATGGGGAAATCCTCGCGTCCTTGGACTCGGGGGAAATACTGCCATTCGCTCAACTTCAGCGGCGCATCAATCGCAAAACCATCGGAAAAAAGCTGCTCAGTGAGGTACCAGTCGTTTTCTTTGCTTTCGACTTGCTTGAGCATGAAGGAATCGATATTCGTTCGATGCCGTTTCAAGATCGACGCGATCGACTGGAACAGGTACTAGCGGCAGTTGAACATCCGAATTTAAAGATTACTCAATTGGTTGACGGTAATTCATGGGATCACCTGGGCGAGATTCGGGATACGAGTCGCGAGAAGAATGCCGAAGGTCTCATGATCAAACGCAAAGATGCACCTTACGATGTCGGCCGTGTTCGCGGAACTTGGTGGAAGTGGAAGGTCACGCCCTACACGATCGATGCGGTACTCATCTATGCTCAAAAAGGACATGGTAAAAGAGCAAGCCTATTTACGGATTACACGTTTGCGCTGTGGGATGACGGGGCGTTGGTCCCGGTAGCCAAAGCTTACAGTGGTCTCAATGACAATGAGATCCAACAAGTCGATCGCTTCGTGCGTCAAAACACCAGGGAGTCTTTCGGACCCGTCCGCAGCGTAACGCCAGCCCTTGTTATGGAACTCGCCTTCGAAGGCTTGCAACGATCGACTCGACATAAGAGCGGTATCGCCACACGATTCCCTCGAATCATCCGATGGCGTCATGACAAAAAGCCGGAAGACGCAAACACCTTGTATGAATTAATGGAACTCTTGCCTGTGGATAATTCACCTCCAAGCACACAACGAATCGTGCCGTGAAGCGATATGTGTCGTTGAGCCTTAGCCCTTTAAAGCTTATGAATTCGGTCGATGGCAGTGATGCCTCATGAGAGATGAGATGCTTGAGTCTCCGATAAAAAAGGAAACGCCTGCCCGTTCTGTCGATCGATATTTCGGATCGCTTGGATGGAAGCCGTTTCGTTTCCAGCGATCTGTTTGGCGAGCCTATCTTGATGGCCATAGTGGCCTGGTTCATTCGGCAACCGGTACCGGAAAAACGTTGGCCGTTTGGATGGGTCCAATCTTGAAATGGCTTACAGAGAACAAAGACCGGTCGAAGTGGAATTCCAAACGTCCTTCACCTCTGCGAGTGATTTGGATTACACCGCTGCGTGCGCTGGCTGGTGATACAGTCAACTCACTTCGTGCGCCGCTTGATTATCTCGGGTTGCCTTGGAAGCTTGAATCGCGAACTGGCGACAGCAAAGGGAGCATCAAGGCTCGACAATTAAAACAACTGCCGACTGCGTTAGTCACAACGCCCGAAAGTCTCTCGTTAATGCTAAGCCACGAAAGTTTACTGTCACAACTCGCTGGCATGGAGGCAGTCATTGTAGATGAGTGGCACGAATTGCTGGGAACGAAGCGAGGCATTCAAACGGAATTGGCTCTCGCCCGACTTCGATCACTCAATTCAGGACTCCGGACCTGGGGCGTCTCGGCAACTCTTGGCAATCTCGAACAAGCTCCGGAATCGCTCGTTGGCATCGAACCAACCGGTGAAGTGCGAATCGTCAAGGGATACACGAAAAAACGCCTTCGATTCGAATCGATCATTCCCGAAAGAATGGACCGCTTTCCATGGACAGGTCACATCGGTGTCCAAATGGTTCCACAGGTTGCCGATTTAGTGGATCAGGTCAACAGTACGTTGATCTTTGCTAACACACGATCGCAAACCGAAATCTGGTACCAACAACTGCTTAAACACCGTCCGGATTGGGCCGGGCAGATTGCTCTGCATCACGGATCGCTCGATACCAGCGTACGATGTTGGGTCGAAAACGGATTGCGAGAGGGACGTCTGAAAGCAGTCGTCTGCACTAGCAGCCTCGACCTTGGCGTTGACTTCACCGCCGTTGATTTAGTGATTCAAATCGGCAGTCCGAAAGGCGCAGCAAGATTGCTTCAGCGTGCGGGGCGCAGTGGCCACCAACCTGATGCAGAAAGCCGCCTTGCTTTAGTACCCACTAACTCCATCGAACTGATTGAGCTTGCCGCAGCACAAGACGCTATTGCCGCAGGGCATCTTGAATCGCGGCCACTGCTGAAGAAACCGCTTGACGTCCTTGCACAGCATGCAGTCACGATAGCGATTGGCGGCGGCTTTACTAGCGACGGACTGCTGAATGAAGTGCGCACCACGTCTGCCTATCAATCACTCAGCGATTCGGAATGGCGATGGGTGATCGATTTCGTCGTCCGTGGTGGTAGTTCACTCACTGCGTACCCCGAGTACCATCGTGTGGTTTTTGATGGAGCAAGATACTGCGTCGACGTGCGTCGAACCATATCCACTCACCGTATGAACATCGGTACCATCGTTTCCGATGCTTCGATGACGGTTAAGTTCTTAAAAGGCACGACTCTCGGAACGGTGGAGGAACAATTTCTCTCCAAGTTGAGGCCGGGAGACCGATTTTTATTCGGCGGTCGGCTCGTTGCACTCGTCCGCATCAAAGACAACGTTGCTTACGTACGCCGCGCCAAAGGCGAGCCAGATACCGTACCCCGTTGGATGGGCGGACGAATGCCGTTATCAAGCGAACTGAGCCAAGCACTCCGAATAAAGCTTGGTGAAGCAGCCGATGGGAAGTTGATCGGGCGCGAGATGAAATCTCTGCAAAGACTATTCGAAATCCAGAGTCGTTGGAGCGCCCTACCGCATCATGATGAACTTCTAGTCGAACAAATTAAAACACGAGGGGGGCACCAGACTTTCATTTTCCCCTTCGAAGGTCGGTTGGTCCATGAGGGGTTGGCGGCCTTGTTTGCCCATCGTATCGCACGCTTGCAAAAGACGTCGTTCACCATGGCCTGCAACGACTATGGCATAGTGCTTCAATCGCCTCACCCGATCGACCTCGACAATGCTCGCGACAACGGAATCTTCAGTACCGATTGTCTGGCATCCGACTTACTGGACAGCATGAATTCCACTGAAATGGCGAAACGTCAGTTCAGGCAAATCGCGAGAGTGGCTGGTCTGATTCAATCTGGATTCCCGGGGCAACGAAAAAACGCCAGCCATGTCCAGGCAAGTAGCAACCTATTCTTTGACGTTTTTTGCGAGTACGACCCTACCAATATGCTGTTGGAGCAAAGTCGCCGGGAGGTTATGGAACTTCAACTTGAAGCATCGAGAATGTTTAATGCTCTCGAACGCATACAACATAGTCGTGTTGTCATCACGCAACCCCCAAAGGTTACCCCCCTTTCCTTTCCTCTCTTAGTCGACAAACTACGAGAAAGGGTAAGCAGCGAAACTTTGTCGGAACAAGTAGCTAGGCTGCAAAGACAACTAGAGAATGCCGCAGACACTTAGCGCCTATCCGAAAATCATTAGCCGCTTTGGCGCTAGCCGCGGGTCTCTTCGGTTTTCGGATAAGTTCTTACTAGGGACCAATCGAACTTGCCGAACCAGTGCAAATCGAAAAATCTCTTAGACCGCATAAGACGAGGCCAGGCGTAGGAAGCAATGACTGTTGCAGTGCGGGAGATTAAAATTGAAATCAACGGATTGGAGTTTCAATTACTCGCCGATAAAGGTTTGTATTGGGCTCAACAACGCACCCTCTTTGTCGCCGACACACACTTTGGAAAGGAAGCTACCTTTCGTCGCTATGGCATCCCCGTCCCAAGTGGTAGTACGGCCGCGACGCTGAATAAGCTCTCGAAGATGCTAGGTGCCACCTCTGCCACTCGGCTAGTCATTCTCGGTGACATGTTCCACGCACGATCATCGTTATCACTCCAAGTATGTCTCGCGATGGAAGAGTTTTTCGGCCTTCACAACCACATCAGACTGATGCTTGTCCGTGGGAATCACGACGCCCACGTTGGCCAACTTCCCTCCGCGTGGCCAGTGGAGATCATTGAACACCAACAAACATTTGGACCTATCGCAATATCCCACCATCCCATGAAGGTACCGATAGGCTCTGATGTCCTTTTTTGCGGCCACGTTCACCCTGCGATTCGAATCCGCTCGCCTTGCAATTCGATTGGCAAATTACCCTGCTTCTGGTTGTCAAAAAATTGTCTCGTCTTTCCCGCGGTCGGGGAGTTCACTGGAACGCATGCGATCAGACCGACAATGGAAGATCGGACATGGATAATCGTTGACAATAGGCTAATGGAATATCAATTACATTGACCGCCACTGGATGAACGGCTTGCGGCGCCAACCTATGCTGCGACCTGCCCAAAGTGCAACCCAACGATCAGGCTCCCGAGCACGAGGACGCGTTACTGAGAGGGTGATCGGTAACAAGTATTCTTGCGGCAAGCGTTCTTGAGAGAAAAGGACGACTTTTCGAAGCCGATTCATTCACTTTGGTTGGTGGTCCCGCGACATCCACCGACGGAGTCGAAAGCGGCATTACTTGTGTCAGAACAATCATAGAGACCATTCTTGATGCCAATTGGATCCACCGGTTTTGCATCAGCCTGGGAAACGCTGGCCGCTTTAGCAACGGCCTCTCGTTGGATGGGGGGCATGTCTTCGATGCCTAGACGCGTGCTTGCCGTAGATTGACTGATTAGCAACCAAAGTGACTCCGCAGCGATCAAGCTTTTGCTAGTTGCAATGTCACCGTCGCCGTTTCTCCGACTTTAAGGACGTGCAATTGACCGCGTGCCAATAATTTCCGGCGATGGCACATATCGTGCTATGTGGGTCTGCCGAATCGAAGATCAATTTGCAACGCTCGCCTTAAGGACCACCGGAACATGTCTGCAGTCGTCAATCAATCCAGGATCGCCGGCATGGGCTGTCTACCGCAGGCGAATGGCGTTGCGTTCCGTGTTTGGGCTCCACACGCGGAAAATGTTTCAGTGATCGGCACCTTTAACGATTGGAACGAAACGGTCCATCCGTGCGAAAAAGAACCGGATGGTAACTGGTTCGTCGAAGTACCTGAGGCAAGCGTCGGCGACGAATACCAGTACCTCATTCGGAATGGTGAGCAAACGCTCAAGCGACCGGATCCTCGTGCGCGTGAGGTGACGAACTCCGTGGGGAATGCCGTCGTATCCGACGCAAACTTTGACTGGGAAGGCGACAGCTTCCAAATGCCCTCATGGAATGAATTGGCCATTTATGAAATGCATATCGGCACCTTCAACGCGGTTGATGGTAAGGTCGGTACGTTCGATAGTGCGATCGAACGCCTTCCCTACTTGAAACAGCTAGGTATCAACGCTGTCGAGATCATGCCGATTGCTGAATTTGCCGGCGACTACTCTTGGGGCTACAACCCCGCCCATCCATTCGCTATTGAAACTGCCTACGGGGGCCCACAGGGTTTCAAACGATTTGTTCGAGAAGCGCATAAGCACGGCATCGCAGTGATTGTTGACGTGGTCTACAACCATTTTGGACCATCGGATTTAGGCTTATGGCAATTCGACGGTTGGAGTGAAAACGATAAGGGGGGCATCTATTTCTATAACGATTGGCGTTCATCAACACCTTGGGGCGATACACGCCCTGACTATGGCCGCGGCGAGGTCCGCCAGTACATTTTTGACAACGCAATGATGTGGTTAGACGAATACCGGGCCGACGGACTACGCTATGACATGACCCTTTACATGCGTAGCGTGGATGGAGATGAAAGCAATCAAATATGGGAAGGCTTCAGTCTCGCACAGTGGATTAATCGGGAGGTTCAACAACGTTATCCTGGTAAAATCACTATAGCCGAGGATCTTCGCAACAATAGGCTTCTCACTGCAAGCGACGAACAGGGAGGTGCAAATTTCGGTTCACAGTGGGATGCCTCGTTCGTCCACCCGATACGTGGTGTGGTGATTGAGATCGACGATGCCAATCGATCGATGGAAGTCGTTCGAAAGTCGATTGAGAACCGCTACAACCTTGATGCGTTTGAGCGTGTTATCTACACGGAATCACATGACGAAGTCGCCAATGGCAAGCAACGAGTTGTTTCAGAGATCGATCCAAGTGAAGATCCAAATCGATACGCGATCAAGCGTTCCACACTCGGTGCAGCATTAGTTCTCACCTCTCCAGGGATACCCATGCTGCTTCAAGGCCAGGAATTTTTACGAGATAAGTGGTTCGACGACGGTCGTCCCATCGACTGGGCACGATGCGAAAAATTCGCGGGGATCGTGAACATGTACACAGACCTTCTGTCACTCCGCTTGAATAAAGGCGGCATCACCGCCGGCTTGACGGGCCAACATGTCCACGTCTATCACGTCAATGATGCAGACAACGTGATTGCTATGCGGCGATGGAAAGATTGGGGGCGAGGCGACGATACAATTGTCGTGTTTAACTTTGCAGAAGGACGTAAAGACAACTATCAAATCGGCTTCCCCAACACCGGGAAGTGGGTGCTCCGCTTCAACAGCGATGCGCTATGCTATAGCGACAAGATGGACGGCACTGTCTCCGCTGATGTGGATGCTGTGTCGCAACCACGTGACCAATTCGAAGCGTCGGCGCCGCTGTCCATAGGCGCGTATGCGTGCCTGATTTACTCCCAAGATTAGGCAGTCGGTGAACCATCCCGCTTTTTTTAGCGTTGGTACGCCGACGAAAGTTGGCGTAGAAAGTTTACTCTCAAACGTTTCCTCTATCACGCATCTCTAAAGATTCATTTGATGTCAACGCGTCTGCTATTGTGGAATGGAGGGTCTGGCAAAGCGGATTCAATCAGCGAGCTTATGCAACGCTTGGTTGATACGCGAGCGATTGAAATCACGGATCATATCGATATTCGGAAAGTGATAGCCGAAGCCGTGGACAACGGATGCGATCGTGTGATTGCAGCCGGGGGAGATGGCACTGTGAATGCTGTCGTCAATGCGATGATGAGAATCGATCAGATGAAACGTCCAGCCCTCGCAATCGTCCCACTCGGAACCGCAAACGACTTTGCAGGCACCCTGGAGATTCCGGATGATATTGAAAGGGCAATAGCGATTGCTTTCGACGGAGAAAGCCGACTGATCGATGTCGTTCAGATGACGGCGCCGAATTTTGAGCGGTATTACGCCAATGTGGCCGCCGGAGGAAACTGCACTCGTGTTAGCGAAGAATTAACTGACGAAATCAAACAAAAATGGGGCGCTTTGTGCTACATTCGCGGAGCGGTTGGCGTGCTTAGCGATATGCAAACCTTTAGAGTCATTGCTGATTGTGATGACGAGCGCATCGAAGTCGATACATGGGCTGTGCTCGTGGCCAACGGTAAAACCAATGCTGGTCGAATCCCGGTCGCTCCCCAGGCATCTCCCAATGACGGCCTCATCGATGTAATCATCATCCGTGACGGCGGCGTCATCGACATGGTTGAGATCGTGACAAAAACGCTCCTCAGCAATGTCTTAGAGTCCGACCAGGTGATTTTCCGGCAAGTGAAAAAGATAACTTTAAGTTCCATTCCTGACATGCGGTTCACAGTCGACGGGGAAGTTGTGGACGAGTATCCGACCAGGTTTGAGGTTGTTCCAAAAGCTATTCGCATGATGGTTGGTCCGTCGAATTCACCATCGCTCAGCGAAGCTGAAAAAATAGACGACGTCAGAATACAACCTATCCAACCGCCCCAGCGAACCCATTAAATGAAAACTGGAAGGTGCAAATGCGGCAATCGCCTATTCTTTGGCAACTTTAGTTGCCTTAAGTGCAGTCGTTTTGCCGGGCGATGCGGCAAGTGTTCGGCCCTTACCGGGTTTGACCAGGCGAAAGATGGACACTTTATCTGCACTGCCTGCAAAGCTGCCTCCTATCCCTGCAATCACCGCGACCAACTAGCTTGTAATTCTTTCATTTCTGAACAGAAGGCACTGTGCAGTTGGTGCAAATTTACAACTGTCGTGCCAGATCTCACACGTCCACAGAATCTCCAACGATGGGTTGAGCTAGAACGAGCGAAGCGCAGGCTG
>JANOBM010000191.1:0-4340 GCA_031411655.1 Planctomycetaceae bacterium | reverse complement strand
TGCCTTCGTCTGCAAAACCTTCCGTGGCTTTCTGATCAAAAGGTTTTCTTGATTCCGCTTCGACTTCTTTTCCCAAAGAAGCGTACTCCCGTTGTATAGACCCTTTCTCAGTTGCTACTCCCGGTAAGCCATCGACTCTGCCATCAAGATTGGCCGGCACGTTGGCATTGTCATCATGGTTCCCCAAGTCGATCGCTTCTCTACTGCTTTGGAGTTCCCTACCGCTGAATCTCGAACCTCCGTGCGCCGTTGGTTCCGGTGCGTCGGTGACCTGCGGCGGAACCGATTCGCCGCGTCGAAATAGTCGTGCTACGGGCTCCGACGGCGCCGCAGTTTCAGCCTTGGAGTCCGTTACGGCCGAATCACCATATCCCAGTTCGATAGATTCACCTTCACGTTTCTCGACCGGGGTCATTACGGTGTCGCGTTCCATTCGCTCACCACTCCCAGCTAACGCACTTTCGCGACTTTCATTCAAACTATTGGAGTCATACGTAAAGTCGCTATCAGATGGTGTTCGATCGGGCGAAAAATCATCACGGAACGTGTAAACGTTGGTGCCCGCCTTGGAACCGACACTGGACGGGACGTTTTCAACATCAGCCTGAAGATATTCCTCGCCCGATAAACTTTCCGATGCACCGAGAGTCTTCTGAATTTCCGATAAAGCTGACTTCGGTCCAGTCACAACGATGGGCGCAGAAGTTACTCCGCTGTCGGCGACACCTCGCTCGATGTCACGCTCGGAGCCAAATGAAGCAGGTTCACCATCGTACCTCACCACCGGTCCTGTCGCTGACACAGACATATCAGGTGGGGATGTGGTGAAACTGTTCGAGAAAGCCTCCCCATCGCTCCACTGGACAGCCGACTGGTTACGAGCCATCCGAGTAGCACGACCGTAGAGGAAGGTAGCCATGGCCAGCAGTCCACAAACTGCCGCACCACAAACTACCGCCGCAATCCTGCCGAAGTTCCACCAAACTTTATCCTTTGCAAGAAAAGGAAAAATCAACGGCTTAAGGTCGGATGCCGTAGTGGGCTCTATAGGCTCGCCGTCAATCGTCGCTAGAACCAAATCACGCTTCTCGGACGACAATCCCCACTCACCTTCCGCCACGGGCCATTCGCATGACCCAATGTCCCTCAACAATGAATTCGCGGCTTGGATCTCGTTCTTAAACTCAGAAAGCTCTGGATTTACATCGATTAGTCGACGCAGTTGCTCTTGCTCGACGTCCGACGCTTCACCTAGTACCATCGCGACAATGCGAGCTTCGAGTTCTGGATCGATTCCGCGAGGATTGAATGCTTCTTTCATGACTTTCCGTCGATTCCAAGTTGCCTCAGTTTTCCGGCTACCTGTTTCAGAATGTGGTGCAAGCGGTATCCCACATTGCCGATGCTCAGTCCCGTTTGACCGCTAATGTCGCTGTACGTAAGGTCACCAAAATATTTCAATTTCAAGAGCTGCTGATCCGATTCACCAAGTTCGGCGATAATTTGACGCAGCGCGCAAGTCGCTTCCATGCGGACTAGGGTTTCTTCAGGTGTTTCGTCCGTCTCGCGGGACTGCGACGGGTGCTGCTCGTCCGTATCAAGAACTTCGCGTTTGTTGTCGCGGAGATAGTTAAAAGCTTTATTTCGAACGCTGCGTTTTAACCAAGCCTTAGGAGCTTCGACTTCATCCCAGTGAGAGTGCAATTGCAAAAAAACCTCTTGTACGATCTCCTCGGCCACGGCGCGGCGTCCTGTCAATGAGAATGCATATCGCAAAAGCGGCGACTCTTCCGTATCAAACAACGCCCGAAGCGACTGCGAGCGCTCGCCTAGGGCAATCGGCTGTTTTACTCGAGGAGTCCGTTGCAACATGAATTCGGTTCGATAAGCATGGCGATGGGGAATCACGACCGATTCATCGTCTCAGAAGGTAAGACTCGGTACGAGACAGTTTCTTAGGGTGTTTTCTAAAGTTTTTTCGAAAAGTGTCCTCGCTGTTGTCAAATCACGATGTTGATTGCCACTGCTCGGTTTACAACTCAATCATAATCCGTTCCCAACGTGCGGCAGCCGGAAGCAAGATCGGCGTACCATTCCCCACGCGTTGCTCCTCGCTAAACCTAATTGGATCGGTAAGCCTGAAAATGAACCCTGATCGCTCATCGGATATCCCTTCAGGCGGATCACCTATTACCAACGATTCGCCCGCGACTGCAGACTCGTTAAGCCTCCCCAAAAGTTTGCGAGCGACAGTTCGAGGCAATCAGTTGATCCGCGGGGTATTGATACAGGGGATCGTTGTGATCGCGGCGATCTTTGTGTTTCTGCGAAAAGATCAAGTGGACAACGCATCTTTGAACATGCTGTTTATGATCGGCATCGCGACTTGGCTGGGCACCGTCATTGCGTCATGGGTTGTACCAAGTGTCATTGCGCAAAAAGTATCCCATGCCGCCAGTGAAGAACTGGTAGAGGCCATCTCCCATGTTGATCCAAATGAGAACTTGCCGAGAGAACTTCGCACACTGTTACGGTCTTTTACCACGGAGTCCGTCGTCGTAGGTGCAGTGCTTGAGGCTGGAGCGATGCTTAACGCTCTTCTATGGTTACTTGGTGGCTCAATGATCCATTGGGGATTCGTACTTGCCAGTATCGGCTTGATGCTTATTCGGTTCCCTACCGTTGAAAAGTTGCGGGCCTACCTCATTCGAAACATTGCACCATTGTAGGCGGTGGAAGTTGCCGTACCCCTAGCAGTCAAAGTCAAGCCTGTTGAATCTGCACATTACAGGCGATAGAGTTTCAAACGGCGTAGTGAAGAGCCGTATTCAATCGCGTTGGTTTGATTGATAACGGGAAGGTGCTCCACTTCGAGGCGCAATGCCGGTCTGGAATGATGACTCCCTGCTTCCATGCATTGTTTCGTTCCGGATTAGAAAACTAAAGTGCGGGAAGACCGTAAGATAGAACTTTGTGGTACACACAACGATTCGAACGCTTGGTATGCCGCGTGACCGCCACGTTTGCGCGTAAAAAATTACTTGTGTTTTAGGAGCATCGCTGCAATGTCCATTCGGATTCCCACCTATTCCGACGTCATCGCCGCGGAGCAAGTGATTCGTGAGCATCTCTCGCCTGTGCCGCTCATTCGGTCGTACGCGTTAGAGAAGGAACTTGGGTTGTCTGGCGGAAGGCGAGTGTGGCTCAAAGATTATGGTTGGACACCGTCAGGGTCGTTCAAGCTTTTAGGCGGACTGAATTGGATGGCGAACCATGTAGGCAGCATCGGCGACCGTCCCGTCGCTGCTCATTCATCGGGTAATTTCGCATCCGGAATCGCATTCGCCGGCATGCGGTATGGCAAGCGGGTAATTGTAGTCATGCCAGAAACGGCACCTCGAGTCAAATTTGAATTAACGCGATCGTTCGGCGCCGAGATTCGTACGTATGACATCAGTCGTGACCACGAAACGGGAGATCGAGATCGAATCACACAAGACATCGCTAAGCGTGAACACGGCGTCCAAGCATCTCCCTACGATGATCCTTATGTGATTGCAGGAAATGGTGTTGGAGGGCTGGAGATCGTTCATGAACTTCGGCGTGGCGAACGGGACCTATCCCATTTTATCTGTCCGGTCAGTGGTGGTGGTTTGATGGCGGGGCATGCTCTCGCGATCGCCGATGGATATCCCAACGCGCAAATCATCGGCGTCGAACCAGCTGAAGCGGATGACTTTCGAAGATCACTTTCTGCGGGAGAGAGAATTCGCCTCGACCGTCCTACAAGCATCTGCGACGGTCTATTGTCCTATGATGTGGGTGAGCACAACTGGCCGATACTCCAGCGCTTGGTTCGAGAGTCGTTTGCAATTCCAGACGCGACAACATGCCAAGCGATGCGTTGGCTATATGAACGCCACGGATTGAAATCAGAACCCTCGGGAGCGATCGGTGTTGCCGCGTTGCTTAGCGGGACGGTGAACCTTACCGGAAAAGGCGACATTGTTGTGATTCTCAGCGGTCGCAATGCGGACGAAGGCGCCTTCCAGCGATGGATCGCAATTCAATGAGCGTCGATCCATGGCAACATCGCAACCAATAATACAGCATCACCGCCATCATCGATGGCAGCGCCACGATCTTAGAACGCGTACGCCTGCCGCGCGTATGGCACGCCTACGATTCTAGCCTCTAGCTTCTAGATTCTAGCCTCTAGCCTCTAGCCTCTAAAAACATCTGCCGTAGGCAAACGTTTCACCCATACAGGTCGTGGGCTGACCGAAGCGCGGGTGCAGGTCCTGGCCACGGAGATAGCCGTCGACGACGAGCCGGTCGAG